>NZ_JBYTAI010000001.1:441171-1285827 GCF_058788035.1 Ideonella sp. FW305-24
TCTGGTACGCCCTAGGGGATTCGAACCCCTGTAGCCACCGTGAAAGGGTGGTGTCCTAGGCCTCTAGACGAAGGGCGCCAAGAGACGGAATTCTATGGCGGAGTGGACGGGACTCGAACCCGCGACCCCCGGCGTGACAGGCCGGTATTCTAACCAACTGAACTACCACTCCGCAGTGGTGTTGAATTTTGGAAGGTTCTTTCGAACCATCCCAGGCATTCAACTGCCTGCCAAATCTCGCTGCAGCTTGCACCGCAGTGTATCTGGTACGCCCTAGGGGATTCGAACCCCTGTAGCCACCGTGAAAGGGTGGTGTCCTAGGCCTCTAGACGAAGGGCGCCAAGACTTTCACTTCATTCTCAACCATCGGCTGGGGTGGTGGAGGTAAGCGGGATCGAACCGCTGACCTCTTGCATGCCATGCAAGCGCTCTCCCAGCTGAGCTATACCCCCAAATTCGCCAACCAACGGCAATCGAATGAAAACGCCTGCAGGACTCTCGTCCAGCAGGCGTTGCTGTTCGATGGCGGAGTGGACGGGACTCGAACCCGCGACCCCCGGCGTGACAGGCCGGTATTCTAACCAACTGAACTACCACTCCGCAGTGGTTTTAACCATTTGCTGAACTTCAAGCTGCTCTTGCGAACAACTCCAGGCATCAACTGCCTGCCAGACCCTGCTTCGGCTCTCACCGAAGTGTGTCTGGTACGCCCTAGGGGATTCGAACCCCTGTAGCCACCGTGAAAGGGTGGTGTCCTAGGCCTCTAGACGAAGGGCGCCTTGGATCTTTTTTGCCTCAACGGCGCCACCAAGTTTGGTGGAGGTAAGCGGGATCGAACCGCTGACCTCTTGCATGCCATGCAAGCGCTCTCCCAGCTGAGCTATACCCCCATCTCTGCACCTTCTTCAAGCAAGCCGGGCTTTCGCCCCACCACCTGAATTCAGCCGCTTTGATCGGTTACGCCGTTCAAGCAAGACCAAGAGTATATAGCGAAATTCAAGCGTTTCGCAAGCGTTCGACGACAACTTGACGATCGAACAGCGAAAGGACCGCGTCGACCGACGGCGTCTGGGCCCGGCCACAGACCAGCACCCGCACCGGAATGGCCAGTTGCGGCATCTTCAGGCCTTGCTCGCCAATGGTCTCCTTGATCGCCTGCTGGATGCTCGCCTTGTCCCACTCGGCCAGCGCTTCCAGGCGCGTGGCGAGCGCTGACAGGGCCGGCCGCACCGCGTCGGTCACATGCTGCGCCAGCTCGGCTTCTACCGGCTGCACCGGCGCGAAGTACATCGCCAGCCAGTCGGCCAGCTCGACCGTGGTGCTGCAACGGTCCTTGAACAACGCGCACATCGCCGCGGTCACGCCATGCTGGCTGCCAGGGCTGGACTCCAGCACCGCAATGCCGCGGCGGCGCAGTTGTGCCGCCGCCATCTCGGCCAGGCGCAGGTCGTCGGTCTGCTTGATGTACTGGGCATTGACCCATGCCAGCTTGGCCGGGTCCCATTGCGCCGGGCTCCTGGACAGGTGCTGGCCATCGAACCATTCCACCAGTTGCTCGCGGCTGAACAGCTCGTCGTCACCATGGCTCCAGCCCAGGCGGGCCAGGTAGTTCAGCATCGCCTCGGGCAGGTAGCCGTTTTCCTCGTAGGCCGTGACGCTGACCGCGCCGCGGCGCTTGGACAGCTTCAGGCCGTCGTCGCCCAGGATCACCGGCACATGGCCGAACTGCGGCAGCGGCGCGCCCAGCGCGTTGAAGATGTTGATCTGCCAGGGCGTGTTGTTGACGTGCTCGTCGCCGCGGAAGACATGGGTGATGCCCATGTCCCAGTCATCGACCACGACCGCGAAGTTGTAGGTCGGCACGCCCGGCGTGCCGGGGGGCGCGTCGTCGGCCGGCGGGCGCTGGATGATGAGGTCGTCGATCTCGCGGTTGGCGATGGTGATCGTGCCCTTGACCAGGTCGTGCCAGCTGACCTCGCCATCCTGCGGATTGGCAAAGCGCACCACCGGCTTCACGCCGGCCGGCACTTCCGGCAGCGTCTTGCCCGGCGCCGGGCGCCAGCGGCCGTCGTAGCCGGTCTTCTCGCCACGGGCCTTCTGGGCCTCGCGCAGCGCGTCCAGCTCTTCAGGCGTGCTGTAGCAGTAGTAGGCGGTGCCAGCAGCCAGCATCTGTTCGATCACCGACTGGTAGCGCGCCAGGCGCTGCATCTGATAGATCGGGCCTTCGTCGTAGCCCAGGCCCAGCCAGTCCATCGAAGCGATGATCTGTTCGACCGAGGCCTGGGTGGAGCGGGCCACGTCGGTGTCTTCGATGCGCAGCACGAAGTCGCCATCGAAATGGCGCGCGTAGGCCCAGGAGAACAGCGCGGTGCGCGCCGTGCCCAGGTGCAGGAAGCCGGTGGGCGACGGCGCGATGCGCGTGCGCACCCGCTTGGATGGTTGTGCTTGGCTCATCAGTGGTTCAGTGTGGACAGGCCACGCAGCAGATCGTCGGTGATGTCGTCGGGGTGTTCCAGGCCCACGGCCAGCCGGATCAGGCCTTGGCCGATGCCTGCAGCCTGGCGCTGGGCCTCGCTGAGCCGGCCGTGCGAGGTCGTCGCCGGGTGGGTGATGATGGACTTCGTGTCGCCGAGGTTGGTGGCGATGCTGAGCACCCGGGTGCTGTCGATCACATGGAAGACCGCGGCCTTGGCGGCTTCAGGCGTGTCAGCCCGCAGCTCGAATGACACCACGGCCCCCCCCTGCCCGTCCTTGTGCTGGCGCATCGCCAACTCGTGCTGCGGATGCGAGGCCAGGCCGGGATAGAACACGCGCGCCACCTCGGGCCGGCTCTCCAGCCACCGGGCGACCTTCAGCGCGTTTTCGCTGTGGGCCTTCATGCGGATGCCCAGCGTCTCCAGCCCCTTCAGCACCACCCAGGCATTGAAGGGCGACAGCGTCATGCCGGCGGTGCGCATGACCGGGCCGAAGACATCCTTGATCAGCTTTTCCGAACCGCACAAGGAACCGGCCATCACGCGGCCCTGGCCATCCAGGTACTTGGTGCCGGAGTGCATCACCACGTCGGCCCCCAGCCTGGCGGGCTGCTGGATGGCCGGCGAGCAGAAGCTGTTGTCGACGGCCAGCAGCGCGCTGGCGCCATGCGCCAGCTCGGCCAGCGCGGCAATGTCGCAGACCTCGGTCAGCGGGTTGGTCGGCGTCTCGGCAAAGAACAGCTTCGTGTTGGGCCTGATCGCCGCGCGCCATTCGGCGAGGTCGGTCTGCGAGACAAAGCTGGTCTCCACGCCGAACTTGCCGAATTCCTTGGCGAACAGGTTGATCGTCGAGCCGAACACCGAACGCGAGCAGACCACATGATCGCCCGCCTTCAGCAGGCCCATGATCAGCAGCAGGATCGCGCTCATGCCCGTCGACGTGGCCACCCCGGCTTCGGTGCCTTCCATCGCCGCGAGGCGGGCCTCGAAGCTGCGCACCGTGGGGTTGCTGGTGCGGGAGTAGGTGAAGTCTTCGGAGGCCGCGAAGCGGCGGGCCGAGGTTTCGGCGTCGGGCTGCAGGTAGCCGCTGGTCAGGAACAGCGCCTCGGAATTTTCACCGTGCTGGCTGGGTGCCAGCGCGGCGCGCACGGCCAGCGTCTCGGGGCGCAAGCCCTCGGGCAGCCTGGCACGCGCGATGCGGCGCTCCTCGTCGCTGACGTGGGTCTTGTCGCTGCTCATCAGCCCGCCTCGCTGCCGCTTTGCAGCGCCAGGCGGCTGCGGTCTGCCATCTCTTCTTCGTCGCCACCTTGCGCGGCGCGCTGGGCCTTCATGGTCTCGAAATCCTTCACCGAGACGTCGCCGGTGATGTAGTGGCCGTCGAAGCACGAGGCCTCGAAGCTGCGCACCAACGGGTTCAACGCGCCGACCACGCGCTTCATCGCGTCAACGTCCTGGTAGATCAGCGCATCGGCGCCGATGAACTGGCGGATTTCCTCGATGCTGCGGTTGTGCGCGATCAGCTCTTCCTTGGTCGGCATGTCGATGCCGTACACGTTCGGGTAGCGCACCGGCGGCGCGGCCGAGGCCATGTAGACCTTGTTTGCGCCCGCTTCACGCGCCATCTGCACGATTTCCTTGCTTGTCGTGCCGCGCACGATGGAGTCATCCACCAGCAGCACGTTGCGGCCCTTGAACTCGACACCAATGGCATTGAGCTTCTGGCGCACGCTCTTCTTGCGCACGCCCTGCCCCGGCATGATGAAGGTGCGGCCGACGTAGCGGTTCTTCACGAAACCCTCGCGGTACGGCTTGCCGATCTTCTGCGCCAGCTGCATCGCGCTCGGGCGGCTGGATTCGGGGATCGGGATCACGACGTCGATATCGCTGGGCGGCATGGTCGAGATCAGGCGCTGGGCCAGCGTCTCGCCCATGTTCAGGCGTGCCTGGTAGACCGAGATGCCGTCGATCACCGAGTCCGGCCGGGCCAGGTAGACGTACTCGAACATGCACGGATTGAGCGTCGCGGAAGGCGCGCACTGTTCGCTGTGGATGCGGCCTTCGGTGTCGATGAAGATGGCTTCACCGGGCGCCACGTCGCGCTGGAACTTGTGGCCGGTGCCTTCCAGCGCAACCGATTCGCTGGCCACCATCACGCCAGCCGTCTCTTCGCCTTCTGCCGTGCCAAAGCACAGCGGGCGAATGCCGTACGGGTCACGGAACGCCAGCAGCCCGTAGCCGGCGATCAGCGCGACAACGGCGTAGGAGCCCTTGATGCGGCCGTGCACCGCGCGCACGGCCTTGAAGACCTCGTCCGGCGACAGCGGCAGGTTGCGCGCGGCAACTTCCAGCTCATGCGCCAGGATGTTGATCAGCACCTCGGTGTCGCTCTCGGTGTTGATGTGGCGCCGGTCGATCGCGAACAGTTCCTTCTTCAGGTCGTGCGCGTTGGTCAGGTTGCCGTTGTGCACCAGCACGATGCCGAAGGGCGCATTCACGTAGAAGGGCTGCGCCTCTTCTTCGCTGTAGGCGTTGCCGGCCGTCGGGTAGCGCACCTGGCCCAGGCCCACGGTGCCGGGCAGCGCGCGCATGTTGCGGGTGCGGAAGACGTCGCGCACCATGCCGCGGGCCTTGTGCATGAAGCACTTGGTGCCTTGCATGGTGACGATGCCAGCTGCATCCTGGCCGCGGTGCTGCAGCAGCAGCAGCGCGTCATAGATGAGTTGGTTGACCGGCTGTTTGGAAATCACGCCGACGATGCCGCACATGGGAGGGGTCCGTTCTCGAAAGGTCGAAAAGATCGAAAGAAGTCGAAATTGTCTGTCACCGGGTAAACCCGGCATCTGGAGGCGGCTACTGCGGGATCAAGCGCCACGCACCGGAATGCTGGCACTGAAGCGCTCCGGCAGCCAAGGACGCAATTCATGCTGCAGGCTGGCCAGCCAACGGGCGCCCTGTGAAGCCTGCCACCAATCGGCCCGCGCCAACGGCGTCCAGCTGACCACCGTGGCCAGCACCAGCAGCAGCAAAAGCCCACGCGCCACCCCAAAAACACCGCCCAGCAACCGGTCCAGCCCGCTCAGCGGCGTGGCCGCCACCAGCGCCCGCACCAGCCTGGCCGCCAGGCCGCAAGCCAGCAAGGTCACCGCAAAAGCCACCACAAAACCCACGCCGGTGCGCAACATCGAGCCTGGCTGGCCGATGTTCAGCCACTGCCCGACCAGCGGACCGCCATGCAAGCCAACGATCCACGCCAGCACCCAGCCGCCCAGCGACATCACCTCGAACACCAGCCCGCGCCAAAGCCCGAGCAGCACCGAGATCAGCAGCAAGCCCAGCAACCCCCAGTCCAGCACGGACAGGCCGCCCAGGTCGGCTGCCAGCACACCAGTGTTCAAAGCGTCAGCACCGCGGCTGGCAGGCCGCTGGCCTTGATGCGCGCCGCTGCCTTGTCGGCCTCGGCCTTGGTGGCGTACGGCCCGACCCGCACGCGGATGCGCCGACCGGTGGCCGATTCGATCACCTGGGTGTAGGTCTTCAAGCCCAGGCCTTCGACCTTGCCACGCGCCTCGCGGGCGCTGCCGGCTTCGGCAAAAGCGCCGATCTGCACGACAAAGCGGCCATCATCGGCCACGGTGGACTTGCCAGCCAGGATCTGCTCGGGCGTCGGCTTCTCGGCCGCCGGTTTTTCGGCAGGCTTGACCGCCACCGGCTTGGGCTCCGGCGGCTTCTCGGCCACACGCTCCGCGGGTTTCTCGGCCGGCTTTGAAGCAGGCTTGGCGGCCGGCGGGCTGGATGGCGCGGCGGCGACGGCCTGGGACGGCTGCGGCGGCTTGGGCACGAGCTGCGGCCGGCTCGGCGCCGTTTCGGTGATCATCGGAAGCGGCGCCGGCCTGGGCACCGGCGCGGCCACGCTGGCCGGAGAAGACGGCTCGCTGGCCTGCGGTGTGGCGTCGGCCGCATTGGCTTGCAGGCTGCCAGCCGGCGCCTCTTCTGGCGGCGGTTGCAGCGCAGGATCGGGCCTGGCCTGGCGCGCACCGCTGGGCAGCAGCGGCGGCACGGTGTCGCGCGCGGGGATTTCGATGGGGATGTCGACCGGGATCGGCCGGGGCTGGGTCTCGAACAGCAGTGGGAAGCCGATGATGCCGATGACCAGCAGCATTGCCGCGCCAATCAGGCGCCGACGCGCCCGGTTGCGCACCTCACGCACCAACTCGGCGGGGTCGACTGCGGCCGAAGGGCTTGCCTTGGCCGCTGTCTTGGAAGAACCGAACTTGAACTTGGACAGCAAACCCATGCGTGATGACCGGGCAGGCGGCAGGCTGGAAGGATAGGGCCCGCTTGCCTGGCCTCGCTCACGCCTGGTGAGGCGCGCCCAGCCGAGGCAGACCATCCTTCAGCACGCCGCCCACGGTTTGAAACGAGCCGAAGACCACGATTCTATCAGCCGGGTCTGCGCCAGCCAGGGCTGCCGCCAGCGCGGCCTTGGGGCTGGCGTGCTGCTGCAACTGCGCTTTCGGTGCCACACGCGCCACCACCTCGGCCAGCTCGGCAGCCTTGGCGCCGCGCGCCACCGGCAGGTCGCACAGGTACCAGTTGTCGACCAGCGTGGCCATGCGTGCGACCAGCGCGTCCAGGTCCTTGTCATGCATGGCACCCAGCACCGCATGGGTGCAGGGCGAAAAGCCCATCTGGTCCAGGTTCAGCGCCAGCGCGGCGACCGATTGCGCGTTGTGCGCCACGTCCAGCACCAGCGTGGGCTGGCCCGGCACGATCTGGAAGCGGCCCGGCAGTTCAACCGTGGCCAGGCCCAGCCGCACCGCCTGCGCGGTGATGGGCACGCGATCACGCAGAGACTCCAGCGCCGCCAATGCACCTGCGGCATTCAGCAACTGGTTCGCGCCGCGCAGCGCCGGGTACGCCAGGCTGTGATACCGCCGGCCACGACCGCTCCAGGCCCATTGCTGGCGGTCACCGGACTGGTTGAAGTCACGCCCCGCCAGCCACAGGTCGGCGCCCAGGGCTTCGGCGGCAGCGATGACGCTGGCCGGCGGCACTGGATCGGACACGATGGCCGGACGCCCAGCGCGCAGGATGCCGGCCTTCTCCCGGCCAATGCTCTCGCGGTCCGGGCCCAGGTATTCGACATGGTCGATGTCGATGCTGGTGATGACCGCGCAGTCGGCGTCAAACGCGTTGACCGCGTCCAGCCGGCCGCCCAGGCCCACCTCCAGGATCACCAGGTCCAGGTCGGCTTCGGCCAGCGCGCGGGCGATTGCCAGCGTGGTGAACTCGAAGTAGGTCAGCGAGATGTCACCCCGCGCGGCCTCTACCGCCTCGAAGTGCGGCACCAGCGTGGCGCCATCCACCTGCTCGCCATTGATGCGGCAGCGCTCCTCGAAGTGCACCAGGTGCGGCTTGCTGTACAGGCCGACGCGGTAGCCGGCGGCGCGGGCAATGCTGTCCAGCATCGTGCAGGTCGAGCCCTTGCCATTGGTGCCGGCGACCGAGATCAGCGGCACCTTGAATTGCAGGCCCAGGCGCTCGCGCACGGTGCGCGTGCGCTCCAGCGTCATGTCGATCGTCTTGGGATGCAGGCGCTCGCAGTGCGCCAGCCAGTCGTCCAGGTTCATGAAGCGAAGTGCCGATGAAAACGCCCCGGCGCGCCTGATGGCGGGCCGGGGCGAAGGAGAGAAAGGGAAAAGCTGGGTCGGTCTCGAAGCCGGGTCAGGCCACTGCGTCAGCGTTCTGGCGTTGCAGCATCGCCAGTTGGTGGGCGATGGTCTGGCGCAACTGGCGACGGTCGACGATCATGTCCACCGCACCCTTTTGCATCAGGAACTCGGCGCGCTGGAAGCCTTCGGGCAGCTTTTCACGCACGGTGTTCTCGATCACGCGCGGGCCGGCAAAGCCGATCAGCGCCTTGGGCTCGGCAATCACCACGTCGCCCACAAAGGCGAAGCTGGCGGAGACGCCGCCCATGGTCGGGTCGGTCAGCACGCTGATGTAGGGCAGCTTGGCTTTGGCCAGCCGCGTCAGCGAAGCATTGGTCTTGGCCATCTGCAGCAGGCTGAACAAGCCTTCCTGCATGCGCGCGCCGCCGGTGGCCGTGTAGCTGATGAACGGCACCTTCTGCTCGATGGCGGTTTCGACGCCGCGCACAAAACGCTCGCCGACGACCGAGCCCATCGAGCCGCCCATGAAGTCGAACTCGAAGCACGCGACCACCGCCGGCACACTCATCACCGAGCCGCCCATGACGATCAGCGCATCGGTCTCGCCGGTGGCTTCCATCGCGGCCTTGAGCCGCTCAGGGTACTTCTTGCTGTCCTTGAACTTCAGCGCGTCGACCGGCAGCACTTCGTGGCCAATCTCGTAGCGACCTTCGGCGTCCAGGAAAGCATCCAGCCGGGCACGGGCACCAATGCGGTGATGGTGGCTGCACTTGGGGCAGACGTTCAGGTTCTGCTCCAGGTCGGTCTTGTACAGCACCGACTCGCAGGAGGGGCATTTGATCCACAGGCCTTCTGGAACCGAGCGGCGCTCGCTCGGGTCGGTGTGCTGGATTTTCGGGGGCAGCAGTTTCTCAAGCCAGCTCATGGATCAAAGCTCCTCAACATTCAATGTGACTTTATAGCGCATCCAGCGCATGGCGGATCTCCGCCATGAACTGCCGAGCCGTGGGTGCAAGCAAGTCGTGCGCCTGGGTTTCGAGCAGCTGGATCAGGCGAGAGCCTATCACCACGCCGTCTGCCACCCTCCCCACGGCCTGCGCAGAGGCCGCGTCGCGGATGCCAAAACCCACGCCCACCGGCACTTTGACGTGCTGGCGGATGCGCGGCACCACCTCGGCGACCGCAGCCACGTTCAGATTGCCGGACCCGGTCACACCTTTCAGCGAGACGTAGTAGACATAGCCGGTGGCAATGCGGCCGACCTGCGCCATGCGCGCCTCGGTGGACGTGGGCGCCAGCAGGAAGATCAGGTCCAGGCCGTGCGACTTCAGCAGCGCGGCAAAGTCCTCGCACTCTTCCGGCGGGTAGTCGACGATCAACACGCCGTCCACACCGGCCTCGGCCGCGTCCTTCACGAAGGCCTGCGAGCCGTGCTTCTGGTCGTAGCGCTCGACCGGGTTCGCATAGCCCATCAGCACCACCGGCGTGTGCTGGTTGCGGATGCGGAAAGCCCGCACCATCGCCAGCACCTGGACCGTGCCGATGCCACGCGCCAGCGCGCGCTCGGAGGCTTTCTGGATCACCGGACCGTCGGCCATCGGGTCGGAAAACGGCACGCCGAGCTCGATCACGTCGGCACCGCCTTCGGCCAGCGCCAGCATGATCTCGACGGTGGCGTCCGCCGCCGGGTCGCCCGCTGTCACGTAGGGAATCAAGGCCTTGCGACCGTCACGCTTCAGCGCGTCAAAGGTGGCTGCAATGCGGCTCATGACAGGCCCTCCATCCCGGCCAGGCTGGCGACGGTGTTGATGTCCTTGTCGCCCCGGCCGGAGAGGTTCACCAGCAGGTTCTGATCAGGGCGCATGGTTGCCGCCAGCTTCATCGCGTAGGCCACCGCATGCGACGACTCCAGCGCCGGGATGATGCCTTCGGTGCGGCACAGGCGGTGGAAGGCGGCGAGCGCTTCTTCGTCGGTGATGCCGACATATTCGGCGCGGCCGATGTCGTGCAGCCAGGCATGCTCGGGGCCCACGCCAGGGTAGTCCAGCCCGGCCGAGACCGAGTGGGTCTCGATGATCTGGCCGTTGTCGTCCTGCAGCAGGTAGGTGCGGTTGCCGTGCAGCACGCCGGGCGAACCGGCCGAGATGCTGGCGGCATGCTTGCCACTGTCCAGCCCCAGGCCGGCGGCCTCGACACCGATCAGGCGCACGCCCTCGTGCGGGATGTACGGGTAGAAGATGCCCATCGCATTGCTGCCGCCACCCACGCAGGCGATCACCGCGTCCGGCTGGCGGCCGGCCATCTCGGGCATCTGCACCAGGCATTCATCGCCGATCACCCGCTGAAAGTCGCGCACCATCGCCGGGTAAGGCGCCGGGCCGGCCACGGTGCCGATGATGTAGAAGGTGTTCTCGACGTTGGTGACCCAGTCGCGCAGCGCTTCGTTGAGGGCATCCTTCAGCGTCTTGCTGCCGGACTCGACCGGCACGACCTTGGCGCCCAACAGGTGCATGCGGAACACGTTCGGGCTTTGCCGCTTGACGTCTTCCGAGCCCATGTAGACCACGCACTCCATGCCGTAGCGGGCGCAGATCGTGGCGGTGGCCACGCCATGCTGGCCAGCACCGGTCTCGGCAATGACGCGCGGCTTGCCCATGCGCCGGGCCAGCAAGGCCTGGCCGATGGTGTTGTTGATCTTGTGCGCGCCGGTGTGGTTCAGGTCTTCGCGCTTGAGGAAAATCTGCGCGCCGCCGATCTCGCGCGACATGCGGGCGGCGTGGTAGATCGGGCTGGGCCGGCCGACGAAATGGGCCAGCTCGCTGTTGAATTCGGCGATGAATTCAGGATCGTGGCGATAGTGCTCGTAGGCGGCCTGCAGTTCGTCGAGCGCGTGCACCAGCGTCTCGGAAACAAACCGCCCACCATAGGGGCCGAAATGGCCAGCCGCATCGGGCTGTTGATAGGCAAACATGGAAAAACCTTTGGGATCAGGAGATCGCGTCGGCCATGCGGGCATCAGCCTCGCGCACAGCCTCGCAGAACCGGTGCATCAGCGCGGCATCCTTGATGCCTTTGGCTGCTTCCACACCGGAGCTGACGTCAACGGCCCAGGGCCGGACGTGCAAGATCCCATCGATCACGTTTGCAGGATTCAACCCACCAGACAAAACGAGCGGACGGGGCACGTTTGCGGGAATGAGCGACCAATCAAATGCCTTTCCACCGCCCCCGTAGCCCTCGACGTGGGCGTCGAGCAGCAAGGCCGCAGCCTGCGGGTGGCGAGCTGCGAAGTCTAGCAAATCGAAACCGGGTGCCATGCGCGCGGCGCGCAGGAAGGGACGCCCGAAACTGGCGCAGTCATCCGCCAGCTCGTCGCCATGGAACTGCAGCAGCGCCATCGGCACCTCTTCCAGCCCCGCCCTCACCTCCTGGGCGCTGGCGTTGACGAACAACAGCACCGGGGTGACAAAAGGCGGCAGCCGCCGCGCCAGTTCGCCGGCCCGAGCGGCGGTGACGGCACGCGGGCTCTTTGCATACAGCACCAGGCCAACAGCATCGGCACCGGCCGCCACCGCGTCGTCGACGTCGGCTTCGCGGGTCAGGCCGCAGATCTTGATTCGGGTCATGGCAACCAGTCCATCGCGTGCGTGTGGTTCGGCAACTGCAGGTCGGCATCGTAGACCGGGCCGACGAAATACAGCCCTTGCGGCGCGAAGGTCGGCGCGGCGGCGTCGCGTGAGCGCGCGGCCAGCACCTCGTCCATCCACCCAGGCGCGCGTGAGCCAGTGCCGATGGCGATCAGGCAACCCATGATGTTGCGCACCATGTGGTGCAGGAAGGCCGAGGCCTCGAAGTCAAAGCGCCAGTAGGCGCCTCGGCGGCTGATGTCGATCTGCCGCATCAGCTTGATCGGCGACAAGGCCTGGCATTCGGACGAGCGGAACGAGCTGAAGTCGTGCTCCCCCAGCAGACGGGCCGCCGCGTCGCGCATCGCGTCACCATCCAGCGGACGGAAGATCCAGCCGCAGCCGCCCTGCTCGATGGCCGGCCGCACGGCCGACTCCAGCAACAGGTAGCGATAGCGCCTGCCGCGCGCGCTGTTGCGGGCATGGAATTTGGCCGGTACCGGCCGGGCCCATTGCACGGAAATGTCAGGCGGCAGGTAGCGGTTGGTGCCGCGCACCCACGAGAACAGCTCGCGCTGCAGCGGGGTGTCGAAGTGCACGACCTGGTTCAGGCCGTGCACGCCGGTGTCGGTGCGGCCGGCGCACAACGTGGTCACGGGCTGCGCGGCGAACTTGGCCAGCGCCGTCTCCAGCTTGTCCTGCACCGTGCGGCCACTGGGCTGGCTTTGCCAGCCGTGGTAGGCATCGCCACGGTAGGCAATGCCAAGGGCCATGCGCTGCGAGGGAGCCTCGTCCAGCGCAGGCGGCAACATCGCCGCCGTCGCCAGGCTGGCGGGCGGCGAGTCGGCCGCCTCACCAGCCGGCACGCTGTCAGCCAAGCTCATCCAGCATGGACTGGGCGCGGGCGCGCAATGCAGCACTGCCCTTGCTCAGCACTTCTTCGAGCAGGTCGCGTGCGCCTTCAACGTCGCCGATGCGGCGGAACTCATCGGCCAGCTCGATCTTGCGCTGCAGCGGGTCACCATCTTCCGGCTCCAGATCGAACGACATCGACGGCGTCGTGTCGCCGGATTCGGTCTCGGGCTCGAGGTCGGCGCTGAGGTCGGCCGAAGTGCCTGAGGCCGTCGTCGGCTCGTTCAGGTCCAGGGACAGGTCGCCGAAATCGAACTCCACCGAGCCGGAGTCAGGTGCCGGCGCAGCAGGTGGCGCGGGCGGCTGCAGGTCCGACAGGTCGGGCAGCGGTTCCATGCCGGTGGGCAGCACTTCGGGCATGTCCAAAGCGTCAAGCTTGCCGCCCAGTTCGTCCTGCAGCGGTGGCAGCTCGGTGACATTGCCGCCCACGGTCGTCAGCGGACGGGTGCTCTCCAGGCCGGTCAGCGAGGAAGCCGCGTCCAGGTCAATGTCCAGGTCGTAGGTCGAAACCCGGCCGTCCGGCGTCAGCGCGTCCGGATGTGGCGGCAGTTCGTCGAACGCAGGCAGCGGCTCTGGCGCGGCGTAGACCGGCGCCGGTGCGACTGGCGGCTGGTAAGGCGCAGGGGCCGGGTCTTCACGCAGGTCCGGTGGTGCATCGGACGAGGTGTCGATGTCGACCTCGTCAATCGGGCCAGACGGCTGGTAGAGCGCGTTGTTCGGGTCGATAGAGCGGCCCAGCTCCTGCGCCTTCTCCCAGTCCTCTCCCAGGCCGCCGGTCATTTCCAGCAGCTGGCGGGCCTGGATCTCGAAGCTCTTGGCGTCAGCGCGCTTGGCGTAGACCTCCAGCATCTTGCTGCGGATGGCCACGCGTCCTGGGTCGGTGCGCAGCGCTTCCTTGAGGATTTCCTCGGCCTGCAGGTCGCGGCCATAGGCCAGGTAGACATCGGCCTCGGCGACCGGGTCCACGTCGCCGATGGCGTCCAGCTGGCTCAGCGAGTAGCTCAACGAAGAGGACGAGGAACTGGTGCCGTCGCGGGTGTCCACGCGCTGGCCGCCGCTGGCGCCGAAGAACGAATCGGGCTGCAGCTTGCTTTCGACAAACGAGGTCTCGCTGCCCTGGTCACTATTGCGGCGGCGCAGGCGCATCACGCCAAGGCCGGCCAGCAAAGCCACCAGGCCGACAGCACCTGGCAGCACAAAGGGATTGCCGGTCAGCGACTCGAAGAAACTGGGCTCGGCCTCCGGCACCGGGGCTGGCAGGGGCCTGGGCCGGGGCTTGGGCACCGAAGCCGGCAGCACCGGCTCGCTGGCAGCAGCGCTCGCCGCTGGCGTGGCGATGCTGGCGGCCGGCGCAGGAGTCGAGGCCACCACGGGCGCCGGAACCGGCACCGGCGGCGCGACGACCGCTGCCGGCGCTGGTGCGGGTGGTATCGGGGCCGATGCGCGCACCGCAGGCGCGGTGGCCGGCGCCACAACCGGGGCCGGCGCAGGCGCGGCAGCCACAGGCACCTTGACACCCAGCTGCGGCGCACTGGCCGCCGCAGGCGCCGTGGCAGCCTTGTTGCCGGAAAGCTTCTTCAGCTCCTCGACATTGCGCGACAGCTCGGCCACGCGGGTGTCGGCAGCCTTGCGCTCGCTTTCCTTGGAAATCTTGCTTTCGGTCTCGCCGGTCTTGCCGCGCGAGAGCTTCAGCTGGTCGGGCGCGGTGGCGGGGCCGCCAGGCTTGCGGTCTTGCACCGCGGCCTCGACCTTGCCACTGGCCTGGCGGGCCGATTCAGTCGTCTTGACCGCAGGCGCGCCTTCGGCGAGGCGCTGGCGGAAGGCCGAGAAGTCGGCGCTGTGGGCCTGGATGACCTGGTGCGCTTCGTCGGCACCAATGCTGCCGGCGCTCTGCGCGTCAGGCACATTCAGCACCACGCCGGCCTTCAGCCGGTTCATGTTGTTGCCAAGGAAGGCCTGCGGATTGCCGCGGTACAGCCCGACCAGCATCTGGTCCAGCGACACGCCTTGGCGCGCATTGGCATTGGCGATGGACGACAAGGTGTCGCCGCTGCGCACCTTCACGCTGTCGCCTGAGGCAGAGGAAGGCGTGGCAGGCTGGCTGGCCACCGGACGCGGCGCAGTTGCCGGGGCCTGTGCGGGCGCCGGGCGCGGCGGGGTGTAGGGCGCGGTGGCAATGGGCGGCGGGGCCACCGGTGCGGGAGCCGGCGTGGGCGCAATCGGTGCGGCCGAGATCGCCGGCGCGGCATTCACAGGCGCGGACTGCGTGCCGGCGCTGCTGCGTGTGGTCGGTGGGTCGATCAACAGCGTGTACGAACGCTGCAGCCGGCCGCCATTCCACGAGAAGTCGAGGATGACGTCGACAAAGGGCTCGGACACCGCCCGCTCGCCAACCAGGCGGATGATCGGGCGACCGTCCGAACGCCGTTGCAGCGTGGCCTGGGCGCCGATCAGCACCGCGTTGTAGTCGACACCGGCTGCGCGGAACGCATCACCTGAAGCGACGCTGCTGCGCAGCGAGGCGGCTTCGTCGGCCGTCAGGCCGGTGATCTCGATTTCGGCCCGCAGCGATTCGCCCAGCGCGCTTTGAACCGTCATCCGGCCCAAGCTGAACGCAGACGCGATCGGATGACAAGCCAGCAGCGCCGCCGCCGCAACAGCACTGAGCAGAGGGCCACGGGCCAGGAATGAGGGGTTCTTCAAAGCGTCTCCGAAAACGCAATCCGCGAGCCTGGGCAACTCAGGCTGCACGCCAACGACAAAACTCCCTGCAGGATATCCCCAAACAAGTGGGGAACTTCTGGCAGGAAAGCGGCACTGTATCAAGCATATAGCTTGCCAAGCTCATCCAAATCCTGACGTTGCCGCGAATGCGCTGAATAGCGCAAACCGCTGCACTTGCCTGTTGCCAAGTGGCAACGGGAGCAGGTTTGCGCGCGCCGGAGCGTGTAACAAGTCACGTTTGAAGCCCTGTTGTGGCATGCGAGGCAGACCTGGGCACCCTGCCCAGGCAGGCCTCAAGCGCCCAGCAGGATGCGCAGCATGCGCCGCAGTGGCTCGGCCGCACCCCAGAGCAATTGGTCACCAATTGTGAAAGCGCCCAAATATTCGGGGCCCATCGCCAACTTGCGCACACGGCCGACAGGAATCGTCATCGTGCCGGTGACAGCCACCGGCGTCAGGTCATGAATGGTCGCTTCGCGGGTGTTGGGCACGAACTTCACCCAGTCGTTGTCCGCCGCGATCATGGCCTCAATGTCGGCCAATGGCACGTCTCTCTTCAGCTTGACGGTCAGTGCCTGGCTGTGGCAGCGCATCGCACCGACGCGCACGCAGAAGCCGTCCACCGGCACGGCGGGCGAGCCGAAACCCTCACCTTGGCCGAGGATCTTGTTGGTTTCGGCCATGCCCTTCCACTCTTCCTTGGACATGCCATTGCCAAGGTCCTTGTCGATCCAGGGGATCAGCGAACCACCCAGCGGCACGCCGAAATTGGCGGTCTCGGCCTCGGTCAGGCTGCGCTGCTTGGCGATGACCTTGCGGTCGATCTCCAGGATCGCGCTCTTCGGATCGTCCAGCAGCGCCTTCACTTCAGCGTTCAGCGTGCCGTACTGCGTCAGCAGTTCACGCATGTGCTGCGCGCCGCCGCCGGAGGCCGCCTGATAGGTCTGGGTGCTCATCCACTCAACCAGGCCGGCCTTGTACAGCGCCCCCACGCCCATCAGCATGCAGCTGACGGTGCAGTTGCCGCCAATCCAGTTCTTGCCGCCATCGCTCAGCGCGTTCTTGATCACCGGCATGTTGACCGGGTCCAGCACGATGACGGCGTCGTCCTTCATGCGCAACGTGGAGGCGGCGTCGATCCAGTGGCCGTTCCAGCCTGCGGCACGCAGCTTGGGGAAGACTTCGGTGGTGTAGTCGCCACCTTGCGCGGTGATGATGATCGCGCAGCGCTTGAGCGCCTCGATGTCGAACGCGTCCTGCAGCCTGGTTTCGTTCTTCGCCATCGCCGGGGCGGCGCCGCCGGCGTTGGAAGTGGAGAAGAACAGCGGTTCGATCAGGTCGAAGTCGCCTTCGGCCTGCATGCGGTCCATCAGGACCGAGCCGACCATGCCGCGCCAGCCGACCAGTCCTACGAGTGCTTGTGCCATGTCAGTTCGCCTTTGCCTTGCCTAGTGAGAGTGCAGAAATCCAGACCTCCCCGGCTCGTGTCGCCGGGATCTGGGTTGCAGGGGCGAGACGAACCGGAGCTGATCAGCTCTTAATGGTTTTGCCGGTTTTGGTGGAGGTGAGTGCCGTGACCACGGCATCACCCATCTCGCGCGTGCCCACCTTCTGGGTGCCCTCGCTCCAGATGTCGGGCGTGCGGTAGCCCGAGGCCAGCACCGATTTCACCGCGGACTCGATGCGGTCGGCGGCTTCGGGCTGTTGGAGGGAGAAACGGAGCATCATGGCGGCAGACAATATTGTAGCCAAAGGGTTGGCCACGCCCTTGCCTGCGATGTCGGGCGCGCTGCCGTGGCTGGGCTCGTACAGGCCCTGGTTCTTCGCATTCAGCGAAGCCGAAGGCAGCATGCCGATCGAGCCGGTGAGCATCGAAGCTTCGTCCGACAGGATGTCGCCGAACATGTTGCCGGTGACGATCACGTCGAAGTTCTTCGGCGCCTTGACCAGTTGCATCGCCGCGTTGTCCACGTACATGTGGTCCAGCGCCACGTCCGGGTACTCCGCGTGCACGGCAGTGACCACGTCCTTCCAGAACTGGAAGGTTTCCAGCACGTTGGCCTTGTCGACCGACGTGACCTTGCCGCCCTTGCCGCCTGCACGCTTGCGGGCGGCCTGGAAAGCAACGTGGGCAATGCGCTCGATTTCCGGGCGCGAATAGCGCATCGTGTCGAAGGCTTCCTCAGCGCCCGGAAAGTGCCCGTCCACCGCGGTGCGGCGGCCGCGCGGCTGGCCAAAGTAGATGTCGCCGGTCAGCTCGCGGATGATCAGGATGTCCAGGCCGGCGATCAGTTCCGGCTTCAGGCTGGACGCGCCAACCAGTTGCTCGTAGCAGATCGCCGGGCGGAAGTTGGCAAACAGGCCCAGGTGCTTGCGCAGGCCCAGGATGGCCTGCTCCGGGCGCAACGGCCGGTCCAGCGTGTCGTATTTCCAGTCGCCCACGGCGCCGAACAGCACCGCGTCGGCCGCCTGGGCCAGCTTCAGCGTGGACTCCGGCAGCGGGTGACCATGCGCCTCATAAGCGGCACCACCGACCTTGGCCTCTTCCATCTCGAAAGACAGGTCCAGCACCTTCAGCACCTTGACGGCCTCGGCAACGATTTCAGTGCCAATGCCGTCACCCGGCAGGATTGCAATCTTCATGGTCATGTTCAAAGAGGAATCTGAATCAGCGCACGCGCTGGGCCAGCCAGGGCATGCGGGCCAGGCGCTCGGCCTCGAAGGCCTTGATCTTGTCGGAGTGCCGCAGCGTCAGGCCGATGTCGTCGAAGCCGTTGACGAGGCAATACTTGCGGAAGGGTTGCACGTCGAACGGGATCTCGGCCCCGTCCGGCTTGATCACCACCTGGCGCGGCAGGTCCACCGTCAGCTGGTAGCCAGGGAAGGCCTTAACCTCATCGAACAGCTGGTTCACCGCCGACTCCGGCAGCACGATGGGCAACACGCCGTTCTTGAAGCAGTTGTTGAAGAAGATGTCGGCAAAGCTGGGGGCGATCAGCGCACGGAAACCGTACTGCTCCAGCGCCCAGGGCGCGTGCTCGCGGCTGGAGCCGCAGCCGAAGTTCTGCCGCGCCAGCAGCACCGAGGCGCCGGTGTAGCGCGGCTGGTTCAGCACGAAGTCCGGGTTGGCGCGGCGCGTGGCCGGGTCCTGGCCGGGCTCGCCATGGTCCAGGTAGCGCCACTCGTCGAACAGGTTCGGGCCGAAGCCGGTGCGCTTGATGGACTTCAGGAACTGCTTGGGGATGATCGCGTCGGTGTCGACGTTTTCCCGGTCCATCGGGGCCACGAGGCCCTTGTGAAGGGTGAAGGCTTGCATGACTGAACCCGGGTTACTTGGACTTCTTGGCGGCGCCTTCAATGGCGTCACCAGCCTTGGAAATGTCCTTGCCCATGCCTTCGACGGTGTTGCAACCGACCAGCGCCAGCAGCAGCAGGGAAGCCAGGGTCACGCTCAACTTCTTCAACATCATCCGCTCCTCAAGCGTATTCAAGCCACACGACGCACGTCGACGAAATGTCCGGCCATCGCAGCTGCGGCGGCCATTGCCGGGCTGACCAGGTGGGTGCGGCCGCCAGCGCCCTGGCGGCCTTCGAAATTGCGGTTGCTGGTCGAGGCGCAACGCTCGCCCGGCTCCAGCCGGTCGGCATTCATCGCCAGGCACATGCTGCAGCCCGGCTCTCGCCATTCGAAGCCCGCGGCCTTGAAAACCTCGTCAAGCCCCTCGGCCTCGGCCTGCGCCTTGACCAGGCCAGAGCCTGGCACCACCAGCGCCAGCTTGACGTTGGGCGCAATTCGCCCGCCAACGCGGCGCACCACGGCCGCCGCCTCGCGCATGTCCTCGATGCGGCTGTTGGTGCACGAGCCAATGAAGACCTTGTCGATGCGGATGTCCGACATCGCCTTGTTCGGCTCCAGCGCCATGTACTGCAGCGCACGTTCGATGGCGCCGCGCTTGACGCTGTCCTTTTCCTTGTCCGGATCCGGCACCCGGTCCTCGATGGACAGCACCATCTCCGGCGACGTGCCCCAGGTGACCTGCGGGCGGATCTGCGCGGCGTCCAGCTCGACCACCTTGTCGAAATGTGCGCCCGGATCGCTGTGCAGCGTGCGCCAGTGGGCCACCGCATGTTCCATCTCCACGCTGTTCGGGCTGAACGGCCGGCCCTGCACGTAGTCGATCGTGGTCTGGTCGACCGCCACCAGGCCGGCACGCGCGCCAGCCTCGATGGCCATGTTGCAGACCGTCATGCGGCCTTCCATGCTCAGCGCACGGATGGCAGCGCCAGCGAACTCGATGGTGTAGCCGGTGCCACCGGCCGTGCCGATCTTGCCGATGATGGCCAGCACGATGTCCTTCGCGCCCACGCCCTTGCTCGTCTGGCCTTCGACCTTGACCAGCATGTTCTTCGCCTTCTTAGCCAGCAGCGTCTGCGTGGCCAGCACATGCTCGACCTCGCTGGTGCCAATGCCATGCGCCAGCGCGCCAAATGCACCATGCGTGCTGGTGTGGCTGTCGCCGCAGACCACCGTCATGCCCGGCAGCGTAGCGCCCTGCTCCGGGCCGATCACGTGCACGATGCCCTGGCGCTTGTCGCTCATCTTGAACTGCGTGATGCCGTAGCGGTCGCAATTGGCGTCCAGCGTGTCGACCTGCAGCCTGGAGATCGGGTCGGCAATGCCTTGCGAGCGATCGGTGGTCGGCACGTTGTGGTCGCTCACCGCCAGGTTGGCCGACAGCCGCCACACCGGCCTGCGTGCGATCTCCAGCCCCTCGAAGGCCTGCGGGCTGGTCACTTCGTGCACCAGGTGCCGGTCGATGTAGAGCGTGGCAGTGCCGTCTTCTTCGGTGTGGACGACGTGTTCGTCCCACAACTTGTCGTACAGGGTGCGTGCGGTGGTCATGGCGTCTGGCTTGTCAAGGCGGCTGGTGGCCGCAGGAGAAGGATTGTCGGGGATTCCGATCAAGGATTCGTCGGCATGGCCGGACTGCGGCGCGGGTCCGGCAGCGCCGGCTCGGCCTCGGTGCCGGCGAGGGTTCGCAGGGCATCGGCAAAGCGCTGCACCACGGTCGGCAGCACCGCTTGTTCACGCGCGGCCAGCAGGTAGCGGCGCTGCGCCCAGGGCTCGTCCAGCGCCCGCACTTCGATGGCGAACAGCTTGGCGAAGCGGTGCGCCACGGCGGCTGGCAACACCGCCACACCCAGGCCGGCATCCACCAACTGGGCAATGGCGTCGAAGCCGCGCACCTGCAGCCGCGCGTTCAGCGTTCGGCCACGTTCAAGCGCTCGCTGCAGCATCAGTTCGTGCACCGAGGCACCAATGTGCAGGCCGACGATGTCGAAATCCAGCAAGGCGTCGAACGGCAGCGGCGCGGGCCGGCTGGCCAGCGCATGGCCACGCGGCATCACGACCGCCAGCTCGCCGGTGCGATAAGGCCAGGCCCGCAGCCGTGGATCGATCAAGGGCGGCGCGAAGATGCCGATGTCCGCCCTGCCCTCGGCCACTGCCGTCTGCACGTCGGCGCTGGTCAGGTCTTCCAGGCTGATGCGGATCTGCGGGTGCTCGCGGGAGAACGCCGCCAGGTCGGCCGGCAGGGCCTCGGCGATGGCGCCGGCATTCGCGGCAATGCGCAAATGACCCTTGATGCCGCGGCTGAATTCCACCACCTCGCTCTCCAGCGCATGCAGCGAGGCATGCAGGCTGCGGATGTGGCGCACCAGCGCGCGGCCGGCCTCGGTGGTCTCGACACCGCGTGCGCGGCGCTCGAACAGCTGCACGCCCAGCCGCGTCTCCAGGTCCTTCAGCCGTTTGCTGGCTGCCGCCAGCGCAAGGTGCTCACGCTCAGCCGCCCGCGTGATGTTGCGCGTCTCGGCAATGGCGAGCACCAGGTTGAGCGTGACCAGATCGAAGCGCATGCGGGGCGGCGGCGGAAGCTGCGGAGCGGACAGACAGCAAGTGTGAGGGAAGCGAAGGCCGCTTGCACTGCCTCGTTTCACCCCGGTCGGGCGGACGAGACAACGGGGAGAGGCACCGGTAAGCACCAAGCCGGCAACCGTCGCAGACCCAATGATGAACGAAGGCTTGGCGGCGCGTGCACGGAGATCGATGAGCAAGGCTTCTCCTGCCACGAACGATCGCTCACCCATCCCCATGAAAAACGGCCACCCGAAGGTGGCCGTTGGTGTTCAGTCGCGGGGGCTGGCTCAGCTGTGCGCGGCTTCCAGCGCGGCGTTGAAGGTCTTGCTGGGGCACATCACGGCCTTGAGCTTTTCGGCGTCCGGCTGGTAGTAGCCGCCAATGTCGACCGGCTTGCCCTGCACCGCAGCCAGCTCGGCGACGATGGTGGGCTCGTTTTCGGTCAGGTTCTTGGCCAGCGGACCGAAGTGGGCTGCCAGCTCCTTGTCTTCCGTCTGCGCGGCCAGTTCCTGGGCCCAGTACATGGCCAGGTAGAACTGGCTGCCGCGGTTGTCCAGCTGGCCGGTCTTGGGCGAGGGGTTCTTGTTGTTGTCCAGCAGCTTGCCGGTGGCGGCGTCCAGCGTCTTGGCCAGCAGCTTGGCCTTGGCGTTGCCGGTCTTCAGGCCCAGGTCTTCCAGGCTGACGGCCAGGGCCAGGAACTCGCCCAGCGAATCCCAGCGCAGGTGGTTTTCTTCCACCAGCTGCTGCACATGCTTGGGCGCCGAGCCGCCGGCCCCCGTCTCGTACATGCCGCCACCGGCCATCAGCGGCACGATGGACAGCATCTTCGCGCTGGTGCCCAGTTCCATGATGGGGAACAGGTCGGTCAGGTAGTCGCGCAGGATGTTGCCGGTCGCCGAGATGGTGTCCAGGCCGCGGATCACGCGCTCCAGCGTGTAACGCATCGCCCGCACCTGCGACATGATCTGGATGTCCAGGCCGCTGGTATCGTGGTCCAACAGGTAGGTGTTGACCTTCTTGATCAGCTCGGCTTCGTGCGGACGATACGGGTCCAGCCAGAAGATGGTGGTCATGCCCGAATTGCGCGCACGGTTGACGGCCAGCTTGACCCAGTCGCGGATCGGCGCGTCCTTGACCTGGCACATGCGCCAGATGTCGCCGGCCTCCACCGTCTGGCTCAGCAGCACTTCACCGGTGGCGATGTCGACGATGTTGGCCACGCCGCCTTCGGTGACTTCGAAGGTCTTGTCGTGCGAGCCGTATTCCTCGGCTTGCTGCGCCATCAGGCCCACGTTGGGCACGGTGCCCATGGTGCGCGGGTCGAAGTTGCCGTTGGTCTTGCAGAAGTTGATGACTTCCTGGTAGATGCGGGCAAAGGTCGATTCCGGGATCACCGCCTTGGTGTCCTTGGGCTTGCCATCGGCGCCCCACATCTTGCCGCCAATGCGGATCATGGCCGGCATCGAGGCGTCGACGATGACGTCGTTCGGCGCGTGCAGGTTGGTGATGCCCTTGGCCGAGTCCACCATCGCCAACTCCGGGCGATGCTCATGGCAGGCGTGCAGGTCGCGGATGATCTCTTCACGCTTGGAGGTCGGCAGCGTGGCAATCTTGTCGTACAGATTGACCATGCCGTTGTTGACGTTCACGCCCAGCTCGTCAAAGAGCTTGCCGTGTTTCTCGAAGGCTTCCTTGTAGAAGATCTTCACCGCGTGGCCGAAGACGATGGGGTGCGAGACCTTCATCATCGTGGCCTTGACGTGCAGTGACAGCATCACGCCCGTCGCCCGCGCATCTTCGAACTGCTTTTCGTAGAAGTCGCACAGCGCCTTCTTGCTCATGAACATGCTGTCGATGATCTCGCCTTCGAGCAGCGAGACCTTGGGCTTGAGCACGATGGTCTTGCCGTCCGCGGTGACCAGTTCCATCCGCACGTCGCGCGCCTTGTCCAGCGTCATCGACTTTTCGCCGTGATAGAAGTCGCCGTGCGTCATGTGCGCCACGTGGCTGCGCGAAGCCATGCTCCACTCGCCCATCGAGTGCGGGTGCTTGCGGGCGTAGTTCTTGACCGCGGCCGGGGCGCGGCGGTCGGAGTTGCCCTCGCGCAGCACCGGGTTCACCGCGCTGCCCAGGCACTTGGCATAGCGCGTGCGGATCTTCTTCTCGTCGTCGGTCTTCGGGTCTTCCGGGAAGTCCGGCAGCGCGTAGCCCTTGGCCTGCAGTTCCTTGATCGCGCTGGTCAGCTGGTGCTGGGAAGCGCTGATGTTGGGCAGCTTGATGATGTTGGCATCGGGTTCCAGCGTCTTCTTGCCGAGCTCGGCCAGCGTGTTGGGCACGCGCTGGGCTTCGGTCAGGAATTCGGGGAACTCGCCCAGGATGCGCGCGGCGACCGAGATGTCGCTCTGTTCGACCTGGATGCCGGCCGGCCGCGCAAACGTGCGAATGACCGGCAGGAAGGCGGCTGTCGCCAGCAGCGGCGCCTCATCGGTCAAGGTGTAGATGATGGTGGGCTGCGAATTGCTCAAGGCGGTTTTCCTGAGAGAGAGGGGAGAACAGCGGTCACGCGTTGCGCGACCACAAAAGCCAGTCCTGGATTTTGATTTGCCAGCCGATTCAATGGGGTGCTTTTTTGAAGTTCGATCTCACGATGCGGAATTTGCACCTTAACCGGCCGAAATTTCTTGGCGCTCGAACACTTAAGCAGGCCGCGCATCCGGCCCGCCTAGCAGGTCCTTGATTTGCTGCAGTGCACCAGGATCGTCCATCGTCGTCAGGTCGCCCGGGTCACGGCCTTCGCAGACCGCCTGCATCGCGCGGCGCAGCAGCTTGCCGCTGCGGGTCTTGGGCAGCAGGCTGACAAATCGCACCCGCGCCGGCCTGGCCACGGCGCCGAGCTGCTCGTCGACCTGCTTCATGATCGCGCCCTCGAGCTTCAGCGCGTCGGCCGGCTCGGCGGCCAGCGCGGCGTCCTTCAGCACCACGAAGGCCATCGCCACCTGGCCTTTCAGCGCATCGGCCACACCAAGCACCGCAACCTCGGCCACCGCGGCATGGCTGCTGATGCTTTCCTCGATCTCGCGCGTGCCCAGCCGGTGGCCCGCCACGTTGATCACGTCGTCGGTGCGGCCCAGGATGAAGTAGTAGCCATCGGCGTCGCGCACGCCCCAGTCGAAGCTGCTGTAGAGCGCCCTGCCCGGCACGCTGGACCAATAGGTCTTCACATAACGCTCGTCGTCGCCCCAGACCGTCTGCAGGCAGCCGGGCGGCAGGGGGCCCTGCACGGCGATCACGCCTTTGTGGTTGGGCTCGGTGATCTCCTCGCCGCTGGTCTCGTCGATCAGCCGCACGTCGAAGCCATAGACCGCCATGCCCGGCGAGCCGTAGCGCGTCGGCGCCGGCTCCACGCCATTGCAGATCGCCAGGATCGGCCAGCCGGTTTCGGTCTGCCAGTAGTTGTCGATCACCGGCTTGCCGATGGCCCCGGACATCCAGGTCGCCGTCGGCTCGTCCAGCGGCTCGCCGGCCAGGAACAGCGCCTTCAGGCTGGACAGGTCATGCCGCGTCAGGCAGGCCGGGTCCTGCTTCTTCAGCACCCGCGCGGCCGTTGGCGCGCTGAACATCACATTGACCTTGTACTGCTCGACGATGCGCCACCAGACCGCCGCGTCCGGGCGGGTCGGCAAGCCTTCGTACATCACGGTAGCGGTGCCATTGAGCAGCGGCCCGTAGACGATGTAGCTGTGGCCGACGACCCAGCCGATGTCGCTGGTGGAGAAGAAGGTCTCGCCGGGCTGCGCCATGTAGATGTGGCGCATGCTGGCCGCCAGCGCCACCGCGTAGCCGCCAGTGTCGCGCTGCACGCCCTTGGGCCTGCCCGTCGTGCCGCTGGTGTAGAGGATGTAGCTGGGGTGCGCGCTGTCCACCCATTCGCAGGGCACCACGGCGTCCATCTGGGCCGCGCGCTCGGCCGCGAAGTCCAGGTCACGGCCTGGCACAGGTGCAAAGTCCACCAGCCCCCGGTCCACCATCAGCACCTTGGCCGGCTTGTGCGAAGCGAGTTCGATCGCCTCGTCCAGCAGCGGCTTGTAGGCCACCACCTTGCCGCCGCGCATGCCGGCATCGGCGCTGACGACCAGCACCGGCTGCGCATCGTCGATGCGGCTGGACAGCGCGTGGCTGGCAAAACCGCCGAAGACCACCGAATGGATCGCGCCGATGCGCACGCAGGCCAGCATCGCAAATGCCGCCTCGGCGATCATCGGCATGTAGATCAGCACCCGGTCGCCGCGGCCCACGCCCTGCGCCTTCAGGATGGCCGCGAAGCGCTGCACCTCGGCATGCAGCTCGCGAAAGCTCCAGGTCTTCTCCACGCCGGTTTCGCTGGAGACAAAGATCAGTGCCGCCTGGTCGGCCCGCTCGCGCAGGTGCCGGTCCACCGCGTTGTGACAGAGGTTGGTCAGCCCGCCGGCAAACCACTTCGGGAATCGGGGATCTGTCGCATCGCAGACCTGGTCGAACGGCCGCTGCCATTCGACCAATGCGGCCTGCTCGGCCCAGAAACTGTCGCGCTCGTCGATCGAGCGGCGGTAGAAGTCGGTGTACGACGGCATCTGATTTGTCTCCTGTTGGCTTTGGCTCTTGATGGCGCCGGGCAAGGTTAGCAATCCCGCCTGACGCCCGCCTGAAACCAGCGCCGCGTGTGGCGCCTGATCTGTCGCCTCGCATCGCGTGGGCGTCACCAAGCGGCAATGTCAGGCAACGCGAAGGCAAAGCAGGCAGTCGAACATCCGGCCCATTCACTTTGTTTGAGCTTGGACAAACCATGAAGACTTTCCCCCCGATTTTCCCGGCCGCCGCCCGCACGTTGGGCGCGAGCCTTGCAACCCTGGCCCTCGCCTGCACCGCCCAGGCGCAGGATGGCCCGCCCGGCGGGGACCGTGGCCGCCCGCCCAGCCCACCACCCGAGGCCGTGCAGGCCTGCGTGGGCCACGCCGAAGGCGCCAGCGTCAGCTTCACGCTGAAGGACGGCAAGGCCTTGACCGGCACCTGCCGCAAGCTGGACGGCCAACTGGTCGCGATGCCAGCGCACATGGACCGCAAGCCGCCCCCCAACGCAAACTGAAGCGGCGACCAAAAAGAGGCGCCCCTTTGAGCACGGCGAAGGTGGGCACCGTTGCTGGCGCACCCCACAAGCGTGGGGGGACCATGACATCCGTCACGGAATTGACGCTGCGCAAACCTATCTTTCGCATATCGCGGCTTGCAGAAGTAGCAAGACAGAGCCGCGTGACGCGCCGGGGCCATGCGCCCGGCCGACCGCAGGGAGATGCGCACACCGCCGCCCACGCCGCCTGACCCGCGTCGCTGGCGCAAGCCTTCCTGCACGCCCTACCGTGTTTGGAACCGCTCAGGCTCGCGCCCCATGCTCAAGACTGCCCCTGCCCCGCTGCCATCGCTGTTTGCTCCCGCACGCCAGCCCGCTGGCCGCGCGCAATGAACGGCCCGATGCTGGGGCTGCTCAGCGCTGCCGCCCTGGAAATGCGCCCTCGGCCGCCACGCAGCCGGGCGCCCCAGCACGCACAAGACGCTCCGCATGACTCGCCCTACCGCGGCTATGTGGAAGCGCTGGACCTCATGCGCGGCCTGGTCGGCTGGGCCGCCCATCAAAGCGGCAGCGAGTTGCCGACGATCACGCTGTGGTGCGACGACCGGCCGCTGGCCGAGACCACGCTGCAGGGCACACGGTCCGACATCTGGCTGGGCAGCAAGCGCGACATGCCCACCTCGTTCGCCTTCGACACCGACGAACTGCTGCGCATTGCCACGCTGACCGACATCAGCCCGCTGGCCAGCCTGCACGTGCGCTGCAACGACCGCGAGGAAGACCTGCCCACCGCGCTGGAGTGGACTTTCGGCGACCTGCAACTGCTGCGCAGCTCGACCGAACGCAGCGACTTCATCGAAGGCGAGCCCGGCCCGCTGGCGCCGGAGCTGCGACGCCTGGCGCGCAAGTCCTATGCTTCGCTGGCTCAGCCGCTGCGCCAGGACCCGCAGCGCCAGAGCGGCGTGATCGAGTTCGCCGCCCGGCTGTCCGACACCCACCTGCTGGTCGGCGGCTGGATGCGCGCCCGCCAGCCCACGCTGTGCGCGATGCTCGTGCTCAGCGACGGGCACAAGCGCCCGGCCGCGCTGGCCGTGGTCGCCGCGCCGCGGCCCGACCTGCCCGAAGAGGCCTGGGCTTTCGCAGGCGTGCTGCATGTGGCCGACGGGCTGGACCTGGCCCAGCTGCAGCATCCGGCGCAAATCGCCTTTGCCGGCCAGGCGCAGGAATGGCTGTGCGCCGTGCAGCCACTGCGCAAGCCCAGGCTGGCCGAGGCGCTGGGCGAGGCCGAGGCGCTGATCGCCCGCGCCGGCCCGGCGCAGGTCGAGCGCGGCTGCGAGCTGCTGGCGCTGATGCGCGCCTGCCTGCCGTGGACGCCGGTGGCCCAGCGATTCGACACCCTGGGCATCAAGATCGGCATCGACCATTGCCTGGTGATCCCCAACTTCGGCATCGTGCTCTCGGGCTGGCTATTGCACCCGATGAGCCATCCGCGCATGGTGAGGGCCAGGCTCGGCCAGGCCCTCTATGAACTGGAACCCGGCACGCTGGCCTTCACCCCGCGCAAGGACCTGGCGGCCAGCTTCCCGACCATGGCCGACCGCACGGCCACCGCCGGCTTCAGCTGCGTGCTGCGCAGCGACTCCAAGCCCGACAACCTCGACACCTGGATGCTGCGCTTCGACTTCGAGGACCACAGCACCTGCCTGCACGAGCTGACGCTGGAAACCATCCGCTGCACCGACTACCAGCTGGACCTGGCCAGCATCAATGCCATCCTGCCCGGCATCGAATGCATGCCCTGGCTGGACGAGCTGGTGCACTCGGCTGCCTCGCTGCTGCGCCAGAGCCGGGACAAGCAGATGACCTGGGTCAAGCGCCAGGCCATGGCCAAGGCCATCGTCTGCGTGCTGCCGCAGGCGCAGCAGCACCAGCTGCTGGTGCTGGAGGCGCTGGCCAGCTGCCTGCGCCGCATTGCGGCACCCGACCTGGGCCTGGTCATCCTGCTGCCCGCCACGATGGCGCCCGGCACCTGGGCCGGCTGGCTCAGCGAACTGCGCGCCAGCAGCCACCCGCGCATGCCGCTGGCCATCGCCCGGCTGGCCGCCGGCGCCGAAAGCTGGTCGCTGCTGCCGGACCTTTTGGCCACCTGCACAGTGCGGCGCTTTGCCTTCCTCGGCCCCGCCGTGCTGCTCACGCCGGCCGGCACCGAGGCCGTGCAAAGCCACCTGCAGCAAGCCAGCAGTGAGATCGACTACCTGGACATCGAATTCTTCAAGGGCAGCCAGGCCGAGACCGGCCACGAAAGCCAGGCCTTTGCCTGGCACACCGCCGCCTTCGAGGCGCACCGCGTGCAGGCCCCTACGCTGCTGCCCGGCTACTGGCGCACCAACGCGCTGCCCCGGCCGCCGGTGCGCTCGCGTGCTGCAGCCGCGCCGCATTGCCTGCGCCTGAGCCGGCCGACCAGCATGCCGCTGCACGACCGGGTCAACCAGCAGCTGATCCTGCGCTGGCAGCAGCAGGACGAGGGCCACCGGGCAGCACCATGATCGTCGTCTTCTCGCACGCCCATCCATCCATCAGCAAAGGCGGCGCCGAGGTCAGCGCGTACACGCTCTACAAGGGCCTGCTGGCGCTGGGCCAGAAGGCCGCGTTCGTCGCGATGTGCCCGGAGGCCCAGTTGGCCAAGCTGCGTTTCGAGACGCCGGATGAACACACCATCGCCTACCAACCGGCGCGCTACGACCACTACTTCCACCTCGCCGAGCCCAGCCAGCTCGGCGCCGTGGCCGAACTGGTCCAGACGCTGCAGCCCAGCGCAATGGTCTTCCACCACTTCCTGTTCATCGGCATCAACACCGTGCGCCGCCTGGCCGAGCGCTTCCCCGTGCCTTCGGTGCTGGTGCTGCACGAGTTCCTGGCCATTTGCCACCACCACGGCCAGATGGTGACCCGGCCGCACAAGAAGCTCTGCGAGGCAGCAGGTTCGGTGCGCTGCGCAGGCTGCTTCCCCGAGCACGACGCAGAGGAATTCAACGTGCGCAAGCAGTCCTTCCTGGCGGCCATGGGCCAGATGACGCGACTGGTCTCGCCCAGCCACTTCCTCGCCAGCCGCTTCATCGCCTGGGGCATCCCGAAGCAGCAACTGGTGGTGATAGAGAACGGCCTGGCCGGCTATGTGCCACCGCCTCCCACCACCGACAGGCCACCACCCCACCGCAGCCCTGCCGGCCTGCCCTGGCAGCGCAGCGAAGCCGCAGCGCGGACGATCCTGACCGTGTTCGGCTACTTCGGCCAGATCAACCCCTTCAAGGGCATCGACCAGATCCTCGATGCCCTGGACCTGCTGCCGGTCACCGTTGCCGGCGCCTCCGCGATCCGCGTGCGCATCCACGGCAACGTGGTCGGCGTGACCGAGGAGTTCCAGAAGCGCTTCGAAGACGCCCAGGCGAAAGACCCGCGCATCGAATACGTCGGCCCCTACAACAACCAGGACGTGCACCGGTTGATGCAGGCCTGCGACTACGTCCTGATGGCCAGCAAGTGGTGGGAAAACTCACCGGTCGTGATCCAGGAGGCCTACGCCGCCGACCGGCCCGTCATCGTGCCCGCGCTGGGGGGTATGGCCGAAAAAGTCATCGAAGGCACCAGCGGCCACCACTTCAAGCCCAACGATCCGGAGGACCTGGCGCGGGTGCTGCTGAAGTGCGCAAGCCGCCCCGGCGCGCGCAAGAAGATGCAGCTCCCCCGCCCGCTCAGCGCCGCGCAGATGGCCAGGCGCTACCTCGTGGCCGCCGGCCTGGGGCCGACCGATTGGGCTTCCACCACACTCAAGATAGGGAACACAAAAAATGCTGAAGGGATTCATTGAACAGATCTCCGAGACCGCGATCTCGGGCTGGGTCTACTGTGCCAACTTCGATGTCGCCGGCCATCGCCTGCTGGCCTTCGAGCGGGACCAGTGCATCGGCGCAGGCCACATCGACATTCACAGGCCGGACCTGGAAGCCGCCGGCATGGGCAAGGGACTGCTGGGCTTTTCGATCAGCTGCGACCCGGCGGTGCTGAAGCGCCATGCCAACATCAGCGTGCGGCTGGACAACTCCGACTTTGCGCTGTTGCCACGCAGCACCTCGCAACGCCCCGCTCGCCGCGAGGTGGCGGCAGGCCTGTTCAGCAGCACCGAGGCACGGCGTGTCGAATGGATGGCCAGGCAGGGCTGGCTTTCACAGGAGCAGTTCCTGGCGCTGCGCAGCTTGAATCAGCTGGGGGTGTACCAACGGACCTTCTCGCGCAGCGAACTTGGCGACTTCTCGCTGGAGCGCAAGGCCGCCGACCTGTACCTTGAAATCATGTGCCTGCTGTTCCGCAGCGAGTTCAACCTGGCGCAACTGCAGGAGCATTCGCTGATGCCCCGTGACCTTGCGCAGCTCGACTTCAACCTGGCGGGCGGAGAACATGGCGTGATCGGGCTGTACGGCGGCGAGCTGAGCGCCGAGGTTTCCGAAGGCGCGCACGCCCTTGGCATCGACGGTGCCGAGCCCCCCGTGGTGGCACCCGTCAGCTACCGCTGCGCGCCGCATCAGCTGCTGCTGGTGCACACCGGTTGCCTGCGCAGCCTGGCACTGGGCAAGGGCAGCGGCGTGCAACTGCTGGCGCTGGCGGCCCCAGCCGCCGCCTGAGTCGCTCCATGAAACTGATCTTCCACATCGGCGCCGGCAAGACCGGCACCAGCTCGATCCAGGCCACGCTGAAGGCGAATGCCCCAGTGCTGCAGGCACGGGGCGTGCTGTACCTGGGCCTGATGTTCGAACACTCGCCCGCGCGGCTCTTCGAATGGCAACGCTTCGGCGGACAGGATGAGTTCCTGGCCCTCCCGCAGGCGGAGGCCGAGGCGCAGTTCAACCGCGTGCTGCAAGCCACGCTTCGGCGCGGCCGCGAGGCCGGCGTGCACAGCATGATCTGGAGCAGCGAATCTTTTTTTGACCGCTTCGACGCGGTGCTCGGGCCGCTGCAACGTGCTTGCGAACAAGGCCTGGACCTGGCGGTGCTGGCCTATGTTCGGGCCCACGAGACCTGGGCCCGCTCGGCGTACATCCAATGGGGCCTGAAGCACAAGACCTACCCCGGCCGCCTGCGCAGCTTCGGCGAATGGGTTGCCCACCGCAAGCCGCTTTTCGCACCCACGCTGGCACGCTACGACGCTGCCTTCCCGGGTCGCCTGACGGTCCGCAACTTCGACGCTGCCGGCGACGTCGTCGACGACTTCTGCGAGTTCGCCGGACTTGCCGACCTGCCGCTGGAGCGTGTCCACGAAAATCACACGCCTGACGACACCGAGCTGTTCCTTCGTGCGCTCTTCAATGACCGCCAGGACAGCGATGCCCTGCCCATGGTCTTCGACAAGGCCGTTGGCAGGCTGCTGCCACAGGCGGCGTCACCCACGGCATTCCTGCAGGGCTTGTACCCCCATGCAGCGGACATCGAGCAGGTGGCGCGCCACGCCCATGCCGACCGCCAGGCGATAGACGCCCTGCTGGTGCAACAAGGCCAGCCGCCCCTGCAGATCGGCGCGATCACGCCGAAGCAACCGCGCATCGACGACGGCCGCTTGCTGGGTGCGCTCGCCAGGCTGTGCATCGCCAACGCCCGCCGGCTGGACGCGCTCGAAGCCGAAGACCAGCGGCTGCGCAGTGGCGGCGAGCCGCTCTGAACCGGAAACTCATCTGATGGCACGTCCTCCGGTTCGATTGATCCTGCACGCCGGCAGCGGCAAGACCGGCACCAGTTCGATCCAGGCCACGCTGCGCGATGCCCGCCACACGCTGGAAGCCCAGGGTGTCTGGTACCTGGGGCTGGTGCTGGAACATGCACCGGTGCAGCGTCATGCATGGCAGAAGTTCGGTGAAACAGCCCGCTTGCATGCGCTGCCTCACGCAGAGGGCGCTGACCAGTTGCACGGCGTGCTGGTCGCAACGGTGGCGCTGGCAATCGAGCGTCGCATCCACACGCTGATCTGGAGCAGCGAATCGCTTTTTGACCGCCCCGACAAGGCGATAGAGGCGATGCATCGCCTGGACCCGGCACAGGTTGACCGGCATGTCGTGATCTATGTGCGCCGCCACGATGCCTGGGCAAGCTCGGCCTACCTGCAATGGGGCATTCGTCACAAGACCTACCGGGGCCGGCTGCTCAGGTTTGCCCACTGGGCCGAACGGCGCGGCGTGCGCTTTCAGCCCAACATCCAGCGCTTCACGGAGGCCTTTCCAGGCAAGGTCACGCTGCGCAATTTCGATCACGTGCGCAATGCCGTGGCCGACTTCCTGTCGATCTGCCGCATTGATGCCCAGGGCGTCGAAGAGCAGCGCGAAAACATCACCGCCGACGACAACGAGCTCTACCTGCGCGCGCTGTTCAACGACCAGGCCGACGAACCCCAGCTCCCCGCTGCGTTCAATCGCTCGATCGGCCGCCGCCTGAAGGAGGACGCGGCGCCCGAAGCCTTCCTGCAGGCGCTGCTGACCGGCGCCGCGCCGCATGCGGACGCGATCCACGGGGACCGGCTGCTCGTCAACCAGTGGCTGCTCGCCAGCGGCTGCGAGCCGCTGCACGAACAGCCTGCCTTGACCCACACGGTGCAGATCGACCGTGCGCGGCTGATGCTGCACTTGGCCGCATTGGCGATGGACCAGGCCGTTCGCCTGGCGCGGCTGGAGGCGCTGCGCACCGCCCGAACCGCGGGGACCGCTGCGACGACTTGATGGCCGAGAGTCGCGGACGGCCTTGTTTTCCGCGCAGCCCGAGGAGAATCCTTTTGAAACCCGCTGAAATCGTTTCCCAACTGCGCCTGCGCGACCCCAAGGTCCTGGGTGACGTGCCCGACAAACGCGTCGAGCAGATCCTGCGTGCCACCTTCGCACTGATCCGCGAGAACGTCTCCGCCACCGCCGAAGGCGATGTCACCGTGGCCACGCTGGGACGGTTCCACGCCCGCGAAATCGTCAAGCAGGAAGCTGGCGAAGACGAAAAGCGCCTGAAGCGCGTGATCTTCTTCCCCGCCAAGCCGCCGGAAAAGAAGGGCCCGCCGCTGCTGGCCGGCCTGTCGGCCTGAAGGCCCCCAGGCGGCCTTGAGCGCCGCCGTTCAGTTCGCCATCGCCCGCCGCGCCCGCGCCAGCATCTGGCCGGGCTCGATGTGCGTGGCCAGGCCTTCGCGGCGCAGGCGGTCCAGCGCGCGATAGGTCAGCGTGTGGCTGCCGGCGGCGTGGCGGCTCTTGAACATGAAGAACTGGCCGTTGTCGCTGCGCCAGGTGAGCAGCGCGGTGGTCCAGCGGCCCTGCAGCATCAGCCGGCAGAGCTGGCCGGCTTTCAGGCCTTGCAGCCAGGCCTCGCGCGCCAGCCGCGCGGCCTCCGCTTCTTCGGCCATGGCCATCGGCACGGTGGCCAGCTCGGCGTGGCCGTGCCACTCCTCGCGCGCGGTATCGGACCAGCCACGCATGTTGGTCGGATCGAAACCCGGTGGCGGTGGCTCGGGCTCCGGCAGCAGTTCTCCCTTGGCAGCGGCCAGCATCGCCGGGGTGATGACCAGCGTCGGTGAATCGGGCGCCTCAGGGCTGCTGTGGGTCGCCGCCACGCCGCTCAGCACCGCGGCCAGGTCGGCCAGGTAGCCGTTCACCATGTGGCCCGGCAGGCCTGCGGCGTCCATGCCGTCTTCGGCGGCGTCCAGCAGGCGCTGGCGGTCCATTGGCGCGAGTGGCTGGCCGCGGCGCTGCTGCGAGGCTGCGGCCAGCAGGTCCGGCACCAGGTTCATTGCATGCAGCGTGGCTGGCGCCTGGGTGCCGTCGCGCGCCAGCACCCGGCTCAGCACCTGCACCCAGGGGCCGAGCAGGAACTGCTTGAGCACCGGCGGCAGCACCAGGGCGCGCAGCTGCTCGACCAGCTGGCCGCGCACCGCCGGCTCCATCTCGCGACGCCGGGCCTCGTGGTCCAGCGCCGATTCGAGCGCCTGCGGGCTGACCGCCGGCATCGGCGCGGGCAGGCTGTCGAGCTGCGCCAGTGCGCTGTCGAAACTGGCATTGGAGAGCGTGTCGCCGGCCTCCTCCAGCTGGACCAGCATCGGGTCCAGCTGATCGGCCAGGCGCTGCATCTGCGGGTCATCGGCCGACTGGACTTCGCTGAGGCCGGCAATGCGGTCCAGCAGGCGCCAAAACGGGTGATCTTCCTGCTGCAGCGCGGCCAGCTGCGCGGGCGCGAGCCGCGTCATCGGCGAATGCAGGCGCTGCCAGACGGTGTCCATCGCCGGGCCGGAATGGCTTTGGCGGGACAGGATCTGCAGCAGCTCGCCGAGTTGCCGGGATTGGGTTGCGGCTGCGTTGCCGTCTTGCGGCAAGGCCTGCGGACCGGGTGCGGCCGCGGCGGTTTCGCCCCAGGCCAGGCCCGCGCCGCCGGCCGAGCGGATCACCAGCGGTGCGGGCGAAACGCCCGCGTCACGCAGCAGCTGCAGGTGCTGCTCGAAGACCTCGGCCAGCCGCTTGGCCAGCAGCGGGCCGGCCAGCCGCATCGCCGTCAGCTGCTGCGCGGCGGCGAAGTGCAGCGCCTTGAGCGCGCGGCCGTAGGCTTCGGCGCAGACCTCGGGCGTCAGCGGGTAGGCGCTGCCGGGCAGGTGCATGGGCCGGCCCGGCAGGTTGCCGCACAGGCCGCGCAGCTCGCGCTGTGTCCATTCCCCCGCCTGGTCGATCTGCCGCTCGATGCGCACCTGCTCGATGCCGACCTCCACGTCGTGCTCTTCCATCAGGCTCAGCGTGCCGGCATCTTCCATCAGGTGCAGCGGCCGGTCGTGGTTCAAGGGCGACGGCTCGGCCAGTTCCTCGCGCATGCGCTCGGCCAGGCTGCGGGCAAAAGCCTCGCCGAGCTGCCGCGGCCGGCCGCGCAGCGCACTGACCAGCTCGTTGACCTGCCCGCGCTGCACGGCGCTTTGCCAGGCATCACCCAGCGCAGCCGTGGCGGCATCGAGCAGGCGTTGCTCGACCTGCCCGGTCCAGCCCGGCAGGCCGTCGAGAAGCTGTTGCAGGAAGGACGCGAAATTCAGGGTACTGGACATGCAAGGGTGCAAACGACGGCGACACCACGGCGGGGCCTCACACGGCCGGCCGGCTGCCGCCAAGCGGAACAAGTTTAGGCCCGCCCGGCGCGCGGCGATGCAACAAGCGGTCAAGCCGGTCGCGCGGGGCGTGAACAGGTGGACAGGCGCCCAACCCGCACATCGTCGATTCCGCAGGGTCGCTCCGGCACCGGCCCGGCGCCGGCCCAGGGCCCGGTCGCCGGATGCGGCCAAACCGCTTGCCGGCTTCTACCGCACCGCACCCGGCCAGCGTCATCGGCACCGTGTTTCCCCGTCGCTGAAGCGTCCTATTCCGTCATCGGCACAGATCGCCGGCGGGGCGGTCCTCCTAGCATGAACTCACGCAAACGACGGGTCTGCAGCCAGCGCCAAGCCAGCCAGCCACCCGCCGTCTGCCGGCCCATCCACCACAGGACCCGCGAGGTCCGCACGCTCAGGAGTCGACATGGCATTTCCCACCTCCGTCAACGACCAGATCACCGATTCGGTCACCCAGGCCAACACCAAGGTGCTGGGCGATGCGCCCGCCATCGCCATGGGCAACCTGTTCCAGGCCACCGCCCAGGCCCTTGCCAACGCGGCACACAACGCGACCAACGCCCAGCAGCAGAGCTACGTGACGGCCCAGTCGGCCACCACGATGGGCGTGGCCACGCTGTATTCGATCGACACCGCCACCACCGGCGTTGCCACCAAAAGCATCCTGAGCACCGGCACCGGCGTCAAGGGCCTGGGTTCTTAACTTCTGAGGAATCGACATGGCCTTCCCTACCGCCGTCAACGACCAGATCACCGACTCCATCACCCAGGCCAACACCAAGGTCCTGGGTGACGCACCGGCGATCGCCATGGGCAACCTCTACCAGGCCACCGCGCAGGCGCTGGCCAACGCGGCGCACAACGCCACCAGCGCGCAGCAGCAGAGCTACGTGACGGCGCAGGCGGCCACCACCATGGGCGTGGCCACGCTGTACGCGATCGACACCGCCAGCACCGCCGTTGCCACCGAAACCATCCTGGGCAGCTGAGCCGCGCCACCAACCGTTAACGACAAGGAGCTGAGCACATGGCATTTCCCACCGCTGTCAACAGCCAGATCACCGACTCCGTGACGCAGGCCAATGTCCAGGTGCTCGGAACCTCGCCAGCCATCGCGATGGGCAACCTGTACCAGGCCACCGCCCAGGCGCTGGCCAACGCGGCGCACAACGCCACGATGGCCCAGCAGCAGATGTACGTCACCGCGCAGGCCGCGACCACGATGGGCGTCACGCTGCTGTATTCGCTGGACACCGGCGCCACCGGCGCAGCCACCAAGAAGATCCTCGGCTGAGCCGGGCGACGCGCGGGCTGCGCTGAGGCGCCCCGTGTTCCCTCGCTGTTTCCAACCGTTCAATCCCTCAACTGCAAGGAGCATTCACCATGGCATTTCCAACTGCCGTCAACAGCCAGATCACCGACTCCGTCTCGCAGGTCAACACCAAGGTGCTGGGCGACTCGCCCGCCATCGCGATGGGCAACCTGTTCGTGGCCACCAGCCAGGCGCTGTCCAACGCGGCGCACAACGCCACCAACAACCAGCAGCAGTCCTACGTGACCATGCAGGCCTCGACCACCCAGGGCGTGGCCACGCTCCTGGCGGTGGACACCGCGTCCACCGGTGTCGCCACGACCGAGATCCTCGGCCTGAAGTAAGGCCGGCAGCCCGGCCAGGTTCGCGCCCGGCCGGGCCCTGCAGCGGAGCCACTGATTGGCACGCCCGTCGGCCGTCGTCAGCCTGAGTGGCGACATCGCCGCCGGCTCGCTGGCCGCCATCGGCCAGGCCCCCGCGCTGGCCATGGGCATGACCTATGTCGCGATGGCCGACAGCATCGGCCTGGCAATGGAAAACGCCGTGGCCAACCAGCAGCGCGGCCAGGTGCTGGCCGATGCCGCACTGGCCCAGGTCCTCGCATTGATCATCAAGAAGGGAGCCGGTTCATGACCGACGACAGCAGCGTGAACAGCCAGATCGTCGACGCCGTCAGCAGCGTCGTCACGCTGGCCACTGGCCAGTCGCCCTCGCAGGCCCACGGCATGCTCGATGCCGTGCTTTTGGAAACGCTGGGCATGGCGATGTACAACGCCGTGAACCGCCAGCAGAGCGCCAGCATGATCGGCTCGGCGGCCGTCACCGCGGCCTGCGCCAAGATGCTCTCGGCGCCCTTCCCCAGCCCGCCACCGGTGCCCGCGCCGCCGCCCGGGCCGCCACCGGTGGTCCTGCCACTGCCCAGCCCGCCACCCGAGCCGCCACCGCCTGCGGTGGTGATCGCCGCCGCGCTGGCCGAGGGCCAGACCGCGATCCAGGTGCTGCAGGCCCAGGCCACCGGCTCCTCGCAAGACGCCAGCACCGCGCAGGCCGACCTGCAGCAACTCGCCCAGGCCGCCGCGGCGCCAGTGCCGGCGCCTGCGCCCCCGCCCGCACCGTCGCCTGCCCCCGCCCCGGCGCCACCCGCACCTGCGCCCGAACCCGCCCCGGCACCGCCCCCCAGCGGCAGCTGAAGCCCGCTGAAGCGCCCCGCCCACACAGGAGCAGCCATGGATCCGACAAAGGTCAACGCCCAGGTCATCGACGTCATCAACCAGGTCCAGCTGGCCACGATGAGCCCGCAGGTCGTGCTGACCAGCGGCGCCGGCAAGGCCTACCAGTCGGTCGCCCAGTCCACCGCCATCGCGGTGCAGGACGCGGCCGACGCGCTGCGCAACATCTCGACCATTGCGACCACCGCCGTCGGCGTGGCCATGGCCCAGTTGCTGGCCACCGGCGACACGAAGTACCAGACGGCCATCAACGAAGCCCAGAAGCTGATGCAGAACGCCACCACCGACTTCAGCAACGTGGGCACCGCCGCGGCCAACGTGCTCAAGGGCTTCCCGGCGGGCTGAGCCAGCCGCAGGCACGCACAACGCAACAGGAGCCATCGCCATGTCCGTCTCCGTCGCCGGCCGGCCGGTCCAGCAGCCAGGCTCGTTGTCCGACCTGGGCCGCCTCGCACTGGCCTTTGTCGACGGTGGCCTGGAGTGGTTCGCCTGGGCCATTGCCAGTACCGCCGTGCGCTATGACTTTCCCGACGAAACCACCTTGCTGGCCCAGGTCCAGCTCGGCCTGCACGGCTCGCCGCTGGCGCTGCTGCCGGTGCTCACGCTGCTGGCCAGCCCGGTCAAGCTGATGTCGCTGGGCCTGGCCGACCTGCGCGTGCTGGCCAAGGCCGAGGGCGGTGACGACAACGCGCTGCTCGCCACCCAGTTGCGCCGCGTGTGCACCGAACACCAGTTGCTGAACCAGGCCGAACTCACAGCGCCGCAGGCCTGGCTGGGCAAGCTGGGCGTGGCCAGCGCACCGGTCTTCCAGGCCATGGACTTCCTCGACCGCGTGGCCCTGGTGCGGCTGATGAACGACCCGCTGCTGGCCGCTGGCGACAACGCCATCACCAGCGAGGCCGCCGCATTCGCGGTCCAGCAGGCCCGCACACCGCTCGAATTTTGCGACTACCTCGGCTTCTACCAGGCGCTCGCCGCACAACCCGGCGCCCCGCAAAGCCCCGAGCTGCGGGCCACGCAGGCCGAGGATGCCAAGAACACGCTGCTGCCGCTGTTCTTCGGCGCGCTGGACTGCCCGCAGGTCAACGGCCTGCCCTCGCCAGCCGAAGTCGGCCAGGCGGTCGGTGCGTGGTTATCCAGCGGCAAGCAGGTCGGCTTCTCGCGCCTGTCCGAGGGCTTGATGCAGATCGTGCGCCACACCAGGTTCCAGGGCCAAACCGGCGACGCCGCCCGCCGCCTGGTGGACGCTTACCTCGCCTCCGCCCAATCCCTGCTGGCCGCCGCCCGCCCCCACCAGGCCCGCATGGGCCAGGACGGCCACACCTGCCTCTACCGCCTGGCCTCGGGCGAACAGCAGGCCGAGTTGCTGCTCAGCGGCAACGGTGTGATCTCGCTGCGCGAATTCGGCCTGCGCAGCCCGCCGGCCGCTCCCCGGCCACCACTGGCCCCCCTCGAACCGGAGAACCCGTGATGAACGACGACCCAACCCCCAGCCCCGCGCGCTCCCCGCTGGAAATGGCGATGCGCGCGGCCGAAGACGCGGTGCGCAACACGCAGCAGCAAGTGGACGCGGCCATCGCGGCGACGCATGCGGCGTTGCGCACGGCCCTGCAAGCCTCGGCGGATGCCAGAAGCATGGAAGAAGCCGCCGCACAGAAAGCCGTCGCCGACGTAGATGCAGCCCTGCGAGCCAGCGAGGCGGGTGTATCCCAGGCCGTGCAGCACGCCATGCAAATTGTCAGCAAGCCCTGACCAGATCCGGCATTCGGGGGTGACCCTGCCAGGCACCGAAGGCGAGCGGAGAGAAGCCAAATGAAAATACTCAGGCAAAAAGACGGAAAAATCACCTTTTTCCTGGACGGTCCCGACTCGGGGGAAGAGGTGAATTTCGTGCGTGGGGCAGAACAAATGCCGAACAACACGTATGGCTTCGAAATCGAATTCTGCTCCCACGACAACCCAGTGTTCGCGTTCACTCACGTGAAAGTGATGAGTTTGGTGATCAATGGATTTGGCAAATGGTTGATCGAATCCGACTCCGGCAACGTGCTTGAACTCGTCACCGAGCCGCTGGTCTTTGCCGACCCGGCAGATGCCCATGCATTCAAAATCGATCTCGGCAAGCTGCTGTCAGAATCGGTTGACATCCAGCAGGAAGACATCAAATACATCACACTCGGAAGCTGGCGTGAGGACATCAGGAGCAAGCTTGAATTGCTCTCCAATGCCTACGCGACAGAAAATAAACTGCTGCCATCAAGCGACGCAAGCAGTGAGCTGAAATACAAGATGAGCCCGTGGGAGAAGGTGGTGCCGCAGATATCACCCGAAAATGTCGATGACGGCATCAACATTGCTGCCGCGAAAGCCCGCCTGGCACGCAATGCCAACGACAAATGGGACCCTTTTGTCTGCGACACCATTCTGTGCAGAAGCGAAAAGGACTGGGGCCGCGGCTATTCCTCTCAAGCCAATGTGCCGATGACACTGGCCGGCCACTTCCTCTACTCGATCAGCAAGACTCGCCAGGCCCGCGACCGGCACAATGCGCTTTTCACCCAGCCCATTCCGCCCGATGTCTCGGACGCGAAGATTCAAAGAGACTTCGACACCTGGTTCTGGCGCCGACTGATATGGGAGGTGTTCACCTGGATGGGCGACGCCATTTCCGGCGTCGGCGCCACCGATGTGGATAAATCGGAGTGGACCCTCGATAAGGCACGCAACATGGGTTTGCTGTATGTGATGGTGAGCAAGACCTTGACCGGCGCGCTGGGCGCCCTCAGCGAGCCCTATCAACTCAAGCTTCAATACCAAGCCTTCGAAAAACAGTCCACCCAGGTGCTTTCATTCGACAACCCCGAGCAGGAAACATCGGAACTGCCGGGCAGCGACACGAGTTGGCTGGAATATCACAGCTCCATGAAGGACTTGACCGGGCTCTGGTTCAAGGCGGCACTGGTATCGGTGATCAAGGACACGTTCGGCGACCCGCCGTCAAATGAATTCACCAGCACAGTGGCGTCCCACGTCAGGCAGCTTCCAGCCATCTGGGGATACTTCTTCAAGATTGCCGTCCAACGGGAGGACGAGTTTTATTCGAATGTTGCCCAAAAGCGGACCAACATTTTCAGCGACCTGAACAGGAATTGGTCACCCTTGATCGAAAGAATCAGAAGCGTCTGCGAGGCCCTCGCCAGCTTCCTGGAAAACTGGGGCAACGATTCGCTGACGCTCGAACAGCAAGCCTGGCTCACATTGCCGCCTCGCAAGGACCGGAAGTTTCTGCACTACGAATCGGCGCCGCCGTGGGAGGGGCGCTACGACACCATGTACCCACCGTTCAAGCGCTTCAAAGTGCCCACCTACCTCGTGGAGCACAGGTTCAACTGATTTCCCAGAAAGCACCATCATGCCCAGCCTGCGTCTAGCGACCTGGAATTCAAGCGGTGAAGCGGCCGGCCGCGGCGCCCAGTTGGCGGCCGCGGTCAACATGACCAATGGCACGGCGCCGCCAGTCGAACTGGTGGCCATCCAGGAAGCCCAGGTCGCGCTGGCGCCGGCCGGCACGATACGGGCGCGGCTGACAGGCGGTGCCCCGCCGTTTGCCACCTTTGCCGTGCCGCTGGACCACGTGCGTGAACTGGGGCCTGGCCAGCCTTTCGCCGTGGGCATCAACCGCGCCTACCTGGTGGCCTGGGACACTGCCGGCCCCGGCGCGCTGGCGCCGGCTGCGGCGGCTGCCCGCATCTCGCTGGCACCGGTGGCGATGCCGGCGCCCAACGGGGTGGAGACCTACATCACCGGGCTGCCGATCGGCCTGGGCCCGATGAACAACCTGCGTCAGGCGGCCCGCAACATCCGCGCGCCGGTGCGCAAGCAGTTCACGTTGACAGCCGGCATGCCGCCCGTGGCGCATACCGTTTATTTCTACACCTGGCATGCCGAGTTGCAGGCCAACTGGCTCGCCGCGAGCTGGGCCACCATCGGGCTCGGCGCTAATCCATTCGCCGGACCCGGCATGTACCCGGCTTTCGAGTTCTTCCAGAACTCGGACCAGTTCCAGGCCGATCTGGCTGCCACGGGCGCCAACGACGTGATCATCATTGCCGGCGACTTCAACATCACCGGCGCGGACCTGAACAACAACCCGGCCCTGTTCCCGAATTTCGTCGGTGCCTCTCACAACCTGAGCCATGTGCTGGCCTACAGCCCGAGCATGGCCCTGGGGTTGGCCCAGACCTGGAACGTGGTCACGCCCTACCCGCCACATTGCATCATCACTGTGGAAGTGCAGTGGTGAGATGGGAGCTCCAGATGAACATCACCGACCTCAGTGGCAACGCGCCCTGCACCGCCCTCGCGCCGTTTGCGCAGGCCACTTACAGCTTGCTCAACCTGCCGAACGGACCCGGCAGCATCCTGTGGACGCTGACGGGTGATCTTTCGTCCCTGCTCATCACCGGTACGAACAACACCGCGCAGCTGACACTGATCTCCCAGCAGCGATCACAGCAGCCCGGCGCCACCACGCTGACCGCCACCTTCACGCCCCAAGGCCAGGGCACGCCTGCGGTGGCCAGCATTGCCCTCACCGTGTTCGAACTCGTGCTGGCGCTGGCGCCTCCGGTGGCCGACGACACAAGCGGCAGCACGGGCTCCGAGAGCAGTTGCATCGGCGTCGGCGAAACCCGGGTGCTGAGCGCCTGCACACTGCCGGCCGGCGTCGTGCCAGCGCAGGCCGGCGACTGGCAATGGTCGGTCGGCGCCGACCTGCAGATCATGGGCGACGCCAGCGGCCCGGTGGTCAGCTTGGTTGCCAACAGCGCGAGCAACAACGCCGAGGTGACGGTGGCACTGGCTTTCGCCGGCGGCAACTGGCGGGCCAGTCGGCAGCTGAGCCCCCTGGCCGTTCAGATCATGGGAGCGCAAGGCGGCTTGCCGATCAGCAGCATTCCAGTCGGGCAAACGGCAGGCTTCGCTGCAGCGGTCCAGCCCTCGGCGGATGACGCCCAGGTTTTCTGGACCGGGGGCGCCAACGTCTCGCTTGCAGCCCAGGACACCACGGTCACGGCACAAGGGGTGCAGCCCAGCGCGGTCGAAGGGGCCGATGGCCTTGCCGTGACCGTGCTGACAGGTGGCGCGCAAGCTCACGCGCTGATCCCGCTGACCGTGTATGCCACCGCCATCACCGGTGCTGGCGGCGCACCCGCGCCCACGCAGCTGCAGGCCAATGGCCGCCAGCGCTATGCCGTGAGCACGTCCCCGCCGCTGTCGGACATCAGCGTCAGCTGGTCGGTTCAAGGCCCCGCCGCGCTGACCGGCTCGACCACGCAGCGCGACGTTGAGCTGATCACCACCGGACCAAGCGAAAGCGCGGGCGACGTGGTGCTCAGCGTCTCGGTGCTGCCACCCGGCATGCCGCACGACCAGCCCACCGCCGTGCTGCGCATCACGTCCGGCACGCCGAGGCGCTGAAACGGTCCAGCCCGCAAGTTGATCCTCCCGGGGCCCCTGGCCCTCCCGGCCTGCCCAGCGGCGCCAGGCCGGGCCTGTGTTCGCGCCGCGTTGCCATCGAAAGGTTTCCCCATGTCCAACTCTCTGAGCAACGTCTCCATCAAGGTCGCCGGCCTCGGCACGCTGATCGTCTACGGCGCCGAAGGCAGCGTCGACGGGCCGGTCCTGAAATGCGGTGGCGGCCAGACCGTGGATGGGCAGGATCCCCCGGAGCAGCAAGGCGTCTACGACATCAGTTCCAGCCAGCGGTCCTTCACCAATGTCACCTGCATCGACGCCTCCGCGCAGACGTGGACCTTCCAGCTGAGCAACGCCATCGCAGCGGATTAGCGCCACCGGTCACGCCGCGCCCAGATGCGCCCGCCGATGTTCGCGGGCGCTCTGGCCAATGGCGCGGCGGAAGCAGCGCTCGAAGTGGCTGAGGTCGGCAAAGCCAGCGCGCAGCGCCACCTCGGTGATGCGCAGCTGCGGCTCCAGCAGCAGCAACTGCTGCGCCACATGGATGCGGATGCTCAGCAGGAAGGACTTGAAGCTCAGGCCCAGCGTGCTGCGAAACAGGTAGCTCAGGTGCGAGGCGCTGACATGGGCCTGCTCGGCCAGCTCGCCCAGCGCAATCGGCTCGGCATGGTGCTCGGCGAGGAAGACCAGCGCGCGCCGCAGGCCGGCATGCACCGTGTCCAGCACCCGGGTCTGGCGCTCCAGCACCACCTGCACCCACTGCGCCGCCGTGCGCGGCGCGGCAGTGGGCCGTGAACTGGCAGTGGCAGGCGACGGCCGCAAGGCAGCTGCGGCCGGCTGGCTGCCAGCCTGCGCCGGCTGCGCTGCGGTCGGTTCCACCGGTTCCACCGGCTCCACCGGCACCGCCGAGCGGTGGCCGCCCGTCAACCAGGGCGCATGCTGCAGCACCTCGGCATGGCCAATGGCCGGACTGTCCGTCATCACCGCGAGGCGGGCAATGGTGCGCTCCAGTTCGGAGACGTTTTCCGGCCAGTCGTAGCCGCGGCAGGCCTGCAGCAGCTCGGCGCTGCAACGCTGGGGCGCGGAGAAGCCATGGCGCTCCAGCGTGGCGCTGATCAGCGCCTCCATGTCGTCCTCGCGCACGCGCAGCGGCGGCAGTTCGGCACCAAGGAAGTCCAGTTCGGCCAGCAAGGCCCTGGAGAACCCGGCTTCGGCGCCCAGCCGCGACAGGTCCGCGGTGGCCGAGGCGATGATGCGAGCGCCGTTGGCCTCGGTGGCCTCGCCAAGGTGGGTCGGGCAAAGGTGTTGCAGGTGGCGGTGCAGCTGGGTCTGCAGCCGCGGGCTCAGCTCGTCAATGCCGTTCAGGAACAGCGTGCCGCCCTGGGCGCTGGCCAGCCACTGGGCCGGCTCGCCTGCAGGGTCCGCGCAATGCACCTCGACCACCGGACCGGCACTGCGCCGGCTGCCCACATGGATGGCCGCGGCCGCCCAGGCCTTCTCGGTGCCGAACTCGCCGTGCAGCAGCACCGGCAGGTCACTGCCCGCCGCACGTTCGATGAAGCATTCCAGCGCGTGCAGCGGCTGGCTGATGCCCACCAGCAGGCTGGCCCGGCGCAGCTGCCGGCGCGACCAGGCCTGCACCCGGTAGCGGTGCGCCAGGTAGGCACAGCGCTTGGCAAAATGCGCCACCCCATCGGCATGCTGCGCGCCACCCTCGGCTTGCGCATGCCAGCCCAGCGTGAGCTCGCCGATCGGCATGCCGGCGTAGTGAGCGGTGAACGCGGTCTGCACGCCGGTCGCCGGCTGCGGATGACCTTCCAGCGGCAGCCAGCCCTGCTCCCAGGCCGCGTCGTGCCAGCGGGTGCCGATGCCACCCGCCGGTTCGCCGTGAAAGCTCAGCCGGCCCACACCGCTGACTTCCAGGCTGCCATGCTGCACCGGCAGCTGCGCCATCAAGGCGCAGGCCAGGCCGCTCAATACCGCGGGCAAGTCGCGATGCGGGCGATAGGCGCCACGGACCAGCGCGTCGACCTGCGCCGTCGAAACCATCGCTTGACCCGCCGTCGCTTGCACCGCCCGTTCTGATCCAGGCACCGTCGACCCAACGTGATGTTTTTGAGCTCTTCGAGAGATGCTCAGCCTCTCGGTCCGAAGAGCAAGGATCACAAGGGCTGGCCATCAAAGGGCAGGCGCCTTGCAGCGCAACTTCCTGGACCCAGCATAGGTGACAGCGCGCACGGCCGGACCTGTCAGGCCTGACAGGCAGTCCCCTCAGCCTGGAGGACGTTTCCCCCCTCCGATTGACGATGGCTCAGCACATGAGCTGATGCGCCAAACAATGACAGCTGCTCAGCCCTGCATCTGCAGCACCGATGGGGCATGTGCATGCCGTGCCGGCATCACCGGCAGGCTGCGCAGGCCGCGGTACAGCGCATCGGGAATCCAGTCGGGCTGCGCGGCCAGCAACTGCGGCGGCTCGGGCCAGCGCTGCAACATCTGCTGCAACACCACCTCGGCTTCCATCTGCGTGAGCGCCGCGCCAATGCAGACGTGCGGGCCGGTGCCAAACGCCAGCGACGCGCCCTGCTGGCGCGCCAGGTCCAACTGCTCGGCTTCGCTGAAACGGGCTTCGTCGCGGTTCGCGCAGCCGATCATCGCCAGCACCAGCTCGCCGCGGCGGATGGTCTGGCCATGCCACTGCACATCGGCCACCGCGCGGCGGCCGGTGTATTGCACCGGGGTTTCCAGCCGCAGCACCTCGCGCACCGCGCGTGGAATCAGGTCAGGCTGCTCACGCAGCATGCGCCAGCGCAGCGGGTCGCCGGCCAGCGTCTGCACCAGGCTGCCAATCAAGTGGCGTGTGGTCTCGTGGCCGGCGAACAGCAGCATCACGCATTGCGCCAGCAGTTCGGCATCGCTGGTGATGCGGCCCTCGGCCTGGCCTTGCAGCAGGCGGTCCAGCAGGTCGGCCACCGGCCGGTCCGGTGTCTGCTGGCGTGCGCTCAACACCGCTTCGAAGCCGCGCGCCAGCCGCAGCATCGCGCGCTGGGCCCGGCGGGCCTGCAGCTCGCTGGGCTGGGCCGCGCCGATGAAGGCGGCCAGGTCGTCGGACGAGGCCACGCTGAAGAGTTCCGGGTCTTCGTCGGACAGGCCCAGCAGCAGCGCCATTACGCGGGCCGGCAGCGGGCGGGCCAGCAGCGCGATCAGGTCGGAGGACTGGCCCACAGCGGCTGCCGCATCGGCCTGGTCCAGCGCCTGTGCGACAAAGGCTTCGATCTCGCTGCGCAGCCCGCGCATGGCCGCCGGCGTGAAGCCCGGCTGCATCAGCTGGCGCAGGCGGCCGTGGTCGGGCGCGTCCACGAACAGCATGGCGCGCGCGAACAGTCGCTGGAACTCGCTCAGTTCGCCTCGCTCGCTGGCCTGCTGCGTGACCCAGCCGCCGGTGCGGCGGGCCGAGAAGCGGGCCGTGTCGCGCAGCAGCGCTTCGCAGTCGGCGTAACGGGTGACCAGCCAGGCGCCGTCGAACCAGGCTTCGCTCCACAGCAGCGGGCCGGCCTCGCGCCAGTGGCGGTACTGGTCATACGGCAGGGGCGGTGCGCTCAGGTCCTGGCGCCAAACGGCTTGCGGTCTCGTCAACATGACCTCGACGGTACACGATCCTCGGGAATACCCGGATCAGCCCAATGCCGCGATCACGTCGGCCGGCGCCTGCACCAGCTCGATCAGCACGCCTTCGCCCGAGAGCGGGAACTCGTCATTGGCCTTGGGATGGATGAAGCAGATGTCGTGGCCGGCCGCGCCGGGGCGGATGCCGCCGGGCGCAAAACGCACGCCGTTGGCCGTCATCCATTCGACCGCCTTGGGCAGGTCGTCCACCCACAGGCCCACGTGGTTCAGCGGCGTGGTGTGCACGGCAGGCTTCTTGTCCGGGTCCAGCGGCTGCATCAGGTCCACTTCCACGGCCGTCGGCCCGCTGCCCAGTGCGCAGATGTCCTCGTCCACGTTCTCGCGCTCGGAAACAAAGGTACTCTTGACCTGCAGGCCCAGCATGTCGACCCACAGCGACTTCAGCCGCTGCTTGTCCGGCCCGCCGATGGCGATCTGCTGGATGCCGAGGATGCGGAAAGGTTTCGGGCTGCTCATGAGGTTTGCTCCATCGGAAACGAATACGGGGGTGGCGTGGCGGCGGCCAGGTCCAGGCGACCCAACAGCCAGCCGGACTTCATGCCACTGAGCGTGGCCATGGACTGGCCCTTGATCCACGGCAGGCGGCCGGCGGTGCCGAAAAACGCATCTCGAAAGCCCGGGCCCAGGCGCTGATCGGACTGGAACAGCGGCGTGAGCCAGCGGCTGGCGCTTTGGTAGAAGCGCAGGTGAGCGCGTCGTCGCCGGCTGTACTCGGCCAGCGAAACAGGTACACCATGGTCCGAAAGGCACTGCGACAGCACCCAGGCGTCGATCAAGGCCATGTTGGCGCCCTGGCCCAGCTGCGGGCTCATGCCGTGCGCGCAGTCGCCCAGCGCCACCACGCGGCCCTGGTGCCAGTGCTGCATGCGGACGTCGGCGTAGCGGGCCACGCGCAGCTGCGCGGGATCGGTCAAACCATCCAGCAGCGGCGCGACCTCGGGCAGCAAGGACTGCATCTCGGCCCTCAGCGCCGACAGCGCCGCTGCATCCGGCTGCGCCTGCCAGCGCTTCAGCGCGTCGTCGCGCAGGCTCCAGAACAGGTTGACGCCGCCAGGCGCGTCCGGCACGCCATGCGGGCGGCCTACAGGCATCAGCCCCAGCATCTGCCGCGCGCCGCGAAAGCGCTGGCGCAGCAGCCGCAACGGCGCGCTTTCGGGCTGCGGCAGCACGCACCACACGGCGCCCCACGGGAACAGCGTTTCGCGCTGCGGCACCGTGAGCTGGCGGCGCAACTGCGAAAACGTGCCGTTGGCCAGCACCAACAGGTCGAAGCGGCCGAGGTCACGCTCGCGCTGGCGCAGCGTCACACCCGCATCGTCCTGCGCGAACCCATCCACCGCCACGCCGCAGTGCCAATCGGCGCCGCTGGCCCGCAGCGCCTGCCAGAGCAAGCCCATCAAGGCGCCGCGCTGCGCGCCCAGGCCGTGCACCTGTGAACCCAGGCAGCGGTAGTCCATGTCCAGCACGCTGCGGCCAGTGGCGGTGTCGCCCACCAGTTGGTGGACCACGGCGCCGAGCGCAACCATTTCGTCCCGCAAGCCGAGCTGACCCAGCACCTGCAGACCGGTGGGTTGCAGCAGCACGCCTGCACCAATCGGCGCCAGCTCCGCCACTGCCTCGAAGACCTGCACCGCATGGCCGGCGCGGCGCAGCAACACCGCCGCCGCGCAACCGGCCACGCCGGCGCCGACGACCGCGACCTTCAGTGGACCAGAGGACGCCAGCACAGCCTCACTCGAAGGCCAGGATGGACTGGTCCACCGCCAGGCTGTCGCCCTTCTTGGCGAGCACGTCCTTGACGATGCCGTCCTGCGTGGCAACCAGGATGTTTTCCATCTTCATCGCCTCGATCACCGCCAGCTTCTCGCCGGCCAGCACCTTCTGGCCAACCGCCACCGAGACCTCGGCCAGCAGGCCAGGCATCGGCGAAAGCAGGAACTTGGACAGGTCAGGCGGGGCCTTGTAAGGCATCAACTTGAGCAGCTCGGCGGCACGCGGCAGCAGCGCCAGCGCGTCAATGGCGGTACCGTTGTGCGAGACACGCAGCGCCAGCGGCTGGCGCGCCGGGCTGCGCTCGATCTGTGCGCTGAAGGGCTTGCCGTCCACCGTGCCGACCATCAGCACGTCGCCGAGCTTGGTGTGGCTCTGGATCTGGAAGGTTTTGCCACCGACGGTCACGGCCAGCGTGCCCTTGGCCGCATCGAACTCGCCCAGCGCCACCGGGTGGTGCACATGTTGGCCTTGCTCGCCGAGCTGCACGATGACCAGTTCGTCTGCATGGGCCACGTCATGGCCCTGCAACTGGCCGGTGATGCCGGCTGCGCGCTCGCGGGCCTTGCGGCGCACAAAGGCCGCCAGCGCCACCAGGAACAGGGGCTCGTCGTGCGGCACGTCCTCGGCGCGGAAACCGTGGCCGTAGTGCTCGGCGATGAAGCCGGTGTTGAAGTCGCCGCTGACGAACTTCGGGTGCGCCAGCAGCGCGGCCTGGAACGGGATGTTGCTGGAGATGCCGCGGATCACGAACGCGTTCAGCGCCTCGCGCATCTTGGCGATCGCGTCGTTGCGGTCGCGGCCGTGCACGATCAGCTTGGCGATCATCGAGTCGTAGAACATCGGGATCTCGCCGCCTTCATAGACGCCGGTGTCCACCCGCACGCCGCCGAAGCCACCCTCGTAGGCGGGGCCCTGCAGCGTCTGCACCGACTGTTCGAGTGCGGTGGCCGGCGGCTGGTACTTCACCAGCCGACCTGTGGACGGCAGGAAGTTGCGGAACGGATCTTCGGCATTGATGCGGCACTCGATGGCCCAGCCCTCGCGCTTGAGGTCCGCCTGCGTGAAGCCCAGCGGCTCGCCGGCCGCCACGCGGATCATCTGCTCCACCAGGTCCAGCCCGGTGATGCACTCGGTCACCGGGTGTTCCACCTGCAGCCGGGTGTTCATCTCCAGGAAGTAGAAGCTCTGGTCCTTGCCGACCACGAACTCCACCGTGCCGGCGCTCTGGTACTTCACCGCCTTGGCCAGTTGCACCGCCTGCGCGCCCATGGCCTGCCGCGTCTCTTCGCTGATGAAGGGTGACGGCGCCTCTTCGATCACCTTCTGATGCCGGCGCTGGATGGAGCATTCGCGCTCCCACAGGAAAACCGCGTTGCCCTGCGAATCGCCCAGCACCTGGATCTCGATGTGGCGCGGCTCCTCGACGAACTTCTCGATGAACACGCGGTCGTCGCCAAAGCTGTTGCGGGCCTCGTTGCGGCAGGACGAGAATCCGTCGAAGGCTTCCTTGTCGTTGAAGGCCACGCGCAAGCCTTTGCCGCCGCCGCCGGCGCTGGCCTTGATCATCACCGGGTAGCCCACGCCCTTGGCAATCTCGACCGCCTGCTCGGGCGTGTCGATCGCTTCGTTCCAACCGGGGATGGTGCTGACGTTCGCTTCCTTCGCCAGCTTCTTCGAGGCGATCTTGTCGCCCATCGCGGCAATCGAATGATGCTTCGGCCCGATGAACACCAGGCCTTCTTCCTCGACTCGGCGCGCGAACGCCTCGTTCTCCGACAGAAAGCCGTAGCCGGGGTGGATGGCCTCGGCACCGGTGGCCTTGGCTGCGGCAATGATCTTGTCGGCAACCAGGTAGGACTCGCGCGAAGGCGCCGGGCCCAGCAGCACGGCCTCGTCAGCCAGCGCCACGTGGCGAGCCTCCTTGTCCGCCTCGGAATACACCGCCACGGTGGCAATGCCCATCTTCTTCGCGGTCTTGATGACGCGACAGGCGATTTCGCCACGGTTCGCAATGAGGATCTTCTTGAACATCGAATGCTCCTAGGTGTCTCTTGTCTTGTGTGATGCCGGGCGCTCAGAACTCTCGCAACACGAACCCGCTGATCATCGCGAAGTACTCGCGCAGCCAGGCGTTGTAGCGAACGTAGAGCGGCGTGGGCGCACCCACCGCGCGCACGTGGCTGTAGCCGGCGCGGCGGGCAATCCAGCCGGCGCGCAGCGTGTGGAAATCGCTGGTGACGATCTGGATGGGGGCGTCGGCATTCACGCCGTGCGCGGCCAGCAGCGGCTTGCTGAACAGCAGGTTTTCCTCGGTGCTGGTGCTGCGCTCTTCCTGCACGATGCGCGCCGCCGGCAAGCCCTTGGCGCGCAGGTAGTCGCCCATCACCTGGCCCTCGCTGAGGTTCTGTCGGAAGTCCACACCGCCGCTGACCACCACCGGCGCCTGCGGAAAGCGCGCAGCCTGCACCAGCGCCGTGTCCAGCCGTGCGGCCAGCGTGGGCGATGGCACGCCGCCTGGCGCGCCCGAGCCGAGCACGACGATGGCGGCCGGCGCATCGGCAGCGCTCAGCGCGTCACCCGAAGTCCGGGCCAGCACGACCCAGAAAGCCAGCACACTGAGCGCCCAGAGCGCCACCGCGCGCCAGCCCCAGCGCCACAGCCGGCGATGCCGCTCGCTGCCCTGCCGCCAGCGCTGCAACGGCAGCCAGAACAGCGCCATGGCAGCCAAGCCCAACCCCGCCAGGAAAGGCACCAACACGCCAACGTTGAACATGCCCTGGCTCATCAGGCACAGCACGTCCACCAGCAGCAGCACGCCGATGGCGCCAGCCAGCCAGCGCCAGGCACCGCCACGCAATGGCGCAACCAGCGAGGTGACGGTGGCGAGGCTCACAGCGGAATGTTCCCGTGCTTGCGCCAGGGGTTGTCGAGCTGCTTGTCCTTGAGCATCACCAGGCTGCGGCAGATGCGCTTGCGCGTCTCGTGCGGCTGGATCACGTCGTCGATGAAGCCGCGGCTGCCGGCCACGAAGGGGTTCGCGAAGCGGGCCTTGTATTCGGCTTCCTTGGCGGCGAGCTTGGCCGGGTCGCCCTTGTCTTCGCGGAAGATGATCTCGACGGCACCCTTGGCGCCCATCACCGCGATCTCGGCGTTCGGCCAGGCGAAGTTCACGTCGCCGCGCAGGTGCTTGGAGCTCATCACGTCATAGGCGCCGCCGTAGGCCTTGCGGGTGATCACGGTGATCTTCGGCACCGTGCATTCGGCGTAGGCGTAGAGCAGCTTGGCGCCGTGCTTGATGATGCCGCCGTACTCCTGCGAGGTGCCGGGCATGAAGCCGGGCACATCGACGAAGGTGACGACCGGGATCTGGAACGCATCGCAGAAGCGCACGAAGCGCGCGGCCTTGATGCTGCTCTTGATGTCCAGGCAGCCGGCCAGCACCTGCGGGTTGTTGGCGACGATGCCGACCGTGGCGCCTTCCATGCGCGCGAAGCCGATCACGATGTTGGCCGCGTAGTCGGGCTGCAGCTCGAAGAAGTCGCCGTCGTCCACGACCTTCAGGATCAGCTCCTTCATCTCGTAGGGCTTGTTCGGGTTCTCCGGCACCAGCGTGTCCAGCGAGAGGTCCATGCGCGTGCCCGGGTCACCGCTGGGGCGCACGGGCGGCTTCTCGCGGTTGGACAGCGGCAGGTAGTTGAAGAAGCGGCGCAGCATCAGCAGCGCTTCCACGTCGTTGTTGAAGGCCAGGTCGGCCACGCCGCTGCGGCCGGTGTGCGTGAGCGCGCCGCCCAGTTCCTCGGCCGTCACGCTCTCGTGCGTGACCGTCTTCACCACCTCGGGGCCGGTGACGAACATGTACGAGCTGTCCTTCACCATGAAGATGAAGTCAGTCATGGCCGGCGAATAGACCGCGCCGCCAGCGCAGGGCCCCATGATCATGCTGATCTGCGGCACCACGCCGGAGGCCATCACGTTGCGTTGGAACACGTCCGCATAACCGCCCAGCGAGGCCACGCCTTCCTGGATGCGCGCGCCACCCGAATCGTTAAGGCCGATGACCGGCGCGCCGACCTTCATCGCCTGGTCCATCACCTTGCAGATCTTCTCGGCGTGCGCCTCGGAGAGCGCGCCGCCGAAGACGGTGAAGTCCTGGCTGAAGACGAACACCAGGCGACCGTTGATGGTGCCGTAACCGGTCACCACGCCGTCGCCAGGGATCTTGTTGTCGGCCATGCCGAAGTCGGTGCAGCGGTGCTCGACGAACATGTCCCACTCTTCGAACGTGCCTTCGTCCAGCAGCAGCTCCAGGCGTTCGCGCGCAGTCAGCTTGCCCTTGCCATGCTGTGCGGCGATGCGCTTCTCGCCGCCACCCAGGCGGGCCTTCTGGCGCTGGTCTTCCAGCCGTTGCTGAATGTCTTGCATGGGGTCGTCCTCTTGTCTCGTTCGGGTATCTGGAAAGATGGTGAGATCAGCGCGTGTCCAGCAGGTCCAGCAGGCGGCGCGCCGCCACCGAGGCAGCCACCTCGCCGGCGCGCACCGCAGCAGTCAGCGGTGCCAGTTGTTCTCGCACGCCGGGGTGGGCGCGGAAGCGGGCTTTCAGGCCGGCGTCCAGCCGCTCCCACATCCAGGACTCGTCCTGGCGCTGGCGGCGTGCCGCGATCTGGCCGGCCGCGGCGCGCAGCGTACGGAAGCGCTGCACGGTCTGCCAGAAAGTGTCCACGCCCTGGGCTTTCAGCGCACTGAGCTGGATCACGGTGGGCTGCCAGCGTTCAGGCTCGCCGGGCGCGGGATGCGCCATGCCGTGGCCATGGAACAGGCGCTGCGCCGAGCTGATCTGCGCGCGGGCGCGGGTGGCCGCGGCTTCGTCCAGGTCGGCCTTGTTGATGACGACCAGGTCGGCGATTTCCATCACGCCTTTCTTGATCGCCTGCAGGTCGTCTCCGGCATTGGGCAGCTGCATCAGCACGAACATGTCGGTCATGCCGGCGACTGCTGTTTCGCTCTGGCCTACGCCCACGGTCTCGACGATGACGATGTCGTAGCCCGCTGCCTCGCAGACCAGCATGGCCTCGCGCGTGCGCTCGGCCACGCCACCCAGCGTGCCGCTGCTGGGGCTGGGGCGGATGTAGGCAGACTCATTGACGCTGAGCTGCTCCATGCGCGTCTTGTCGCCCAGGATGGAGCCGCCGGAAACGCTGGAAGATGGGTCCACCGCCAGCACCGCCACGCGATGGCCCAGGGCAATCAGGTGCAGCCCCAGCGCCTCGATGAAAGTGCTCTTGCCGACACCCGGCACACCGGAGATGCCAAGGCGGAACGAGCGGCCGGTGTGCGGCAGCAAGGCGTTCAGCAAGGCATCGGCGCGCTGCCGATGATCCGCCCGGGTGGACTCCAGCAGCGTGATGGTCTTGGCGATGGCGCGGCGGCGCGGGGCGGGCTCCGGGTTCAAGATGGCGAGCAACAGCGGGTCGGTTTCAGCCGGTTCGGGCTGAGCCACTGCCGCCTGATTGAGCAGAGATCCCTCCTCTCGTTCGGGCTCAGATCGCTGCCCGCGTTCGGGCTGAGACCCCTCCTCTCGTTCAGGCTGAGATCGCTCCCCCCGTTCGGGCTGAGCCTGTCGAAGCCAGGGCTCCTTGGGCCCTTCGACAGGCTCAGGGTGAACGGGAAATGTGGGTTCGGGCTCGATGGCGAATGTGGGCTCGCGGAGAACGCCGCCCTCAGCCTCCCGTTCGGACACCCCACTCCGTTCGGGCTGAGCCTGTCGAAGCCAGGGTTCCTTGGGCCCTTCGACAGGCTCAGGGTGAACGGAAAGGGTGGGTTCAGGGTGAACGGAAAGCGTGGGCTCAGCGCGAACGGATGGGGGAGCGCTCACCTCTCCCCGTTCGGGCTGAGCTTGTCGAAGCCCTGCCTCACTCAATGAGGTCTGGCTGCGCAGTCGAAGCAACCCTTCGACAGGCTCAGGGCGAACGGTAAAGGGAGGCTCAGGGTGAACATTGCCACTCACCCCCCGTTCGGGCTGAGCTTGTCGAAGCCGGCTTTCGGAAGCAGCGTCTTCCAGTGGACCGGCCGGCCCTTCGACAGGCTCAGGGCGAACGGTGGTGGGAGGCTCAGGGCGAACGGAAGGGAGCCGTTCAGGCTGAGCCTGTCGAAGCCCCCGCTCCAGGCCATTGCGCGCCAGCGCCTGAATCCCCTCCCAATCCCCGCGCATCAGCGCCTCTTTTTTCGCCCGCGACCATCCCTTGATCTGCCGCTCGAACGCCAGCGCCCCGTCGCGCGTCTCGAACTCCCCCGTCCATGCCAGCGCCAGCGGACGGCGAGTCGACGTGTAGCCCTCCTCACCCTCCTGGTGCTGCCGCAGCCGCGCCGCCAGGTCGTCGGTGTGGCCGACGTAGAAACTGTCGTCGGCGCAGCGCAGTAGGTAGACGGTGAAGGGCTTCATCGTGACGAGCGCAGGTAGTACAGGTCCCACTCGCCTTCGGCCTGCAGCACGAAGCCGTGGCGCAGGTAGAAGCGGTTGGCGTCGCTGTGCTTGAGGGCGGTCACGCTGACGGCCTTGTGCTGCGCGTCTGCCTCGTTGAGCACCTGCGACAGCACCCAGGAACCGATGCCTTCGCCCTGCGCGCTGGGATGGATGTAGAGGTGGTCCAGCAGCCAGTCATGCTCACGCGGCACGACGACGACAAAGCCAACCAGTTCGCCGCTGCGCAGGATGTGCCGCGTGTACGCCGGCAGGTAGCCGCGCGAGAGGCGCTCGCGGGCGCGCTGCGGGTCGAAACGGCCCACCTTGTCCAGGCTTTCGCGCATGGCGGCCAGGCGCAGCGACAGCAAGGCCTCGAAGTCGCCTTCGCCAGCCGGGGCCAGCGAAACGTCCAGGTCACGCGAGCCGGCGGGCGGAACAGGGGGAGCGTCATGCAGCAGTCCTTGGGGCGACGGCGGCCCGCGGAGTGCGGGCGCTGGCCGGCGGTCAGTCAATCAGTGTCGATCAAACCGCTCAGGCGGACTGTGCAGCGCGGATCTGCTCCAGCACGTCCTTGGCGCTGACGGGGATCGGCGTGCCGGGGCCGTAGATGCCCTTGACGCCGGCGTCGTAGAGGAAGCCGTAGTCCTGCGCGGGGATGACGCCGCCGACGAAGACGATGATGTCGTCCGCGCCCTGCTTCTTCAGCTCGGCGACGATGGCCGGCACCAGCGTCTTGTGCCCCGCCGCCAGCGTGGAGATGCCCACCGCATGCACGTCGTTCTCGATGGCCTGGCGGGCGCACTCTTCGGGCGTCTGGAACAGCGGGCCCATGTCCACGTCGAAGCCCAGGTCGGCAAACGCGGTGGCCACCACCTTGGCGCCGCGGTCGTGCCCGTCCTGGCCGAGCTTGGCGATCATCACGCGCGGCCGGCGACCGGCTTCTTCGGCAAACGCGGCGATCTCGCCCTGCAGCTTCTCCCAGCCTTCGGCCGAGTCATAGGCCGCGGCATAGACGCCGGTGACTTTCTGAATGTCGGCGCGGTGGCGGCCGTAGGCCTTCTCCAGCGCGTCGCTCACCTCGCCCACCGTGGCGCGCAGGCGCACCGCCTGGATGCTCAAGTCCAGCAGGTTGCCCTGCCCGCTTTCGGCGGCGGCAGTGAGCGCCGCCAGCGCGGCCTCGACCTTGGCGCTGTCGCGTGCAGCGCGCAGGTTCTTCAGGCGTTCGACCTGTGCCTCGCGCACCATGACGTTGTCGATGTCCAGGATCTCGATCGCGTCTTCCTTCGCGAGCTTGTACTTGTTGACGCCAACGATCACGTCCGCGCCGGAGTCGATGCGGGCCTGCTTCTCGGCCGCGGCGGCTTCGATCTTCAGCTTGGCCCAGCCGGAAGCGACGGCCTTGGTCATGCCACCCATGCCTTCGACTTCCTCGATGATGGCCCAGGCCTGGTCGGCCATGTCCTGGGTCAGTTTTTCCATCATGTAGCTGCCGGCCCAGGGGTCGACCACGCTGGTGATGTGCGTCTCTTCCTGGATGATGAGCTGGGTGTTGCGGGCGATGCGGGCACTGAATTCGGTGGGCAGCGCAATGGCTTCGTCCAGCGCGTTGGTGTGCAGGCTTTGCGTGCCGCCGAAGACGGCGGCCATGGCCTCGACTGTCGTGCGCACCACGTTGTTGTACGGGTCCTGCGCGGTCAGGCTCCAGCCTGAGGTCTGGCAGTGGGTGCGCAGCATCAGGCTCTTGGCCTTCTGGGCATTGAAGCCCTTCATGATGCGGCACCACAGCAGGCGCGCCGCACGCATCTTGGCGATCTCCAGGTAGAAGTTCATGCCGATGGCCCAGAAGAAGCTGAGCCGGCCGGCGAAGTCGTCCACGTCCATGCCCTTGGCAATGGCGGTCTTCACGTATTCCTTGCCGTCTGCCAGCGTGAAGGCCAATTCAAGTGCCTGATTCGCGCCGGCCTCCTGCATGTGGTAGCCGGAGATGCTGATCGAGTTGAACTTCGGCATGTTCTTCGCCGTGTACTCGATGATGTCGCCGATGATGCGCATGCTCGGCTCGGGCGGGTAGATGTAGGTGTTGCGCACCATGAACTCTTTCAGAATGTCGTTCTGAATGGTTCCGGAGAGCTGATCCTGCGCCACGCCCTGTTCTTCGGCGGCCACCACGTAGCCGGCCAGCACCGGCAGCACCGCGCCGTTCATCGTCATCGAGACGGACACCTTGTCCAGCGGGATCTGGTCAAACAGGATCTTCATGTCCTCGACCGAGTCGATCGCCACGCCCGCCTTGCCCACGTCGCCGGTGACGCGCGGATGGTCGCTGTCGTAGCCGCGGTGGGTGGCCAGGTCGAAGGCCACCGACACGCCCTGCCCGCCGGCGGCCAGCGCCTTGCGGTAGAAGGCATTGCTGGCCTCGGCGGTGGAGAAGCCGGCGTACTGGCGGATGGTCCACGGGCGCACTGCGTACATCGTGGCCTGAGGGCCGCGCAGGAAGGGCTCGAAGCCGGGCAGCGTGTCGGTGTAGGCCAGGCCTTGCAGGTCGGCCGCGGTGTAGAGCGGCTTGACGGTGATGCCGTCTGGCGTCTGCCAGTTCAAGGCTTCCAGGTTGCCATTCGGCGCGGACTTGGCAGCGGCCTGCGCCCATTGCGACAGGCTGGCAGGCTTGAACTCGGGCGAAGAACTTGACGACATGCGGGCTCCAGACGGGGCCCGCCATGAGCGCAGATGAGCGCGGGTCCACGTTTTCCATCATACGTGATTCATAATTATGGATGCAATATTCAAGCAGGCGTGAGATTTGCGTACGCAACGCCGCCGGGCCCGCCTAGGTCCGCCGTGCGCCCTGACCTCTTTCCATCGCTGACCGATTCGACCGTGACCGCTGACGACACCGCCACCCTCTTCTCCCCGCGGGCCCTGTACCAGCAGGTGGCAGAAAAACTGCGCGAGCAGATCTTCAACCGCGAGCTGGAGCCAGGCAGCTGGATCGACGAGCAGAAGCTGGCGGTCGACTACGGCATCAGCCGCACGCCGCTGCGCGAGGCACTGAAGGTGCTGGCGGTCGAAGGCCTGGTGACGATGAAGGTGCGGCGCGGCGCCTATGTCACCGAGATGTCGGTGGCCGATGTGAACCAGGTCTATCACCTGCTGGGCCTGCTAGAGAGCGACGCTGCAGCACAGGTGGCGCGCAAGGCCAGCGACGCGCAACTGGCCGAGTTGCAGGCCCTGCACGACCGGCTGGAAAGCCAGACCGGCCAGCGCGACGCATTCTTCCGCACCAACGAGCAGTTCCACATGGCCTTGCTGGCAGCTGCGGGCAACCGCTGGACCATCCAGATCGTCGACGACCTGCGCAAGATGATGAAGCTCAACCGCCATCATTCGCTGTTCAAGCAGGGCCGCATCGAGGAGTCGCTGGCCGAGCACCGCGCGTTGGTGGCGGCGCTGCGGCGGCGCGATGCGGCGGGTGCCGCATCGCTGATGCAAGGCCATTTCTCCAATGGCCTGGCCGCCGCAACGGGAAACTGAGCCCCGGCGGCGGCCGTTGCTTCAAGGCTGCAGCGTGAACGTGATGCCGCAGGCCTGGCTGTTGCTGCTGTTGTAGCCGCTCAGCGTGAGCTGGTCCCCGGCCTGCACCGCGCTGAGGATCTCGCCGGTGTTGGCGCAGCCCCAGAAGGTGCCGTTCGCGTAGCCGACTTCGCCCCAGCTGTAGTCGGTCTGGTTGGGGATCTTGTCGATGCCGGCGGCCAGCAGGTCCAGCTCGAACGGATGGCCGGCAATGGCGCCACTGGTCCAGCTGCCGCTGATCACATAGCCATTCGCCGCGTTGCAACTCATCGAAGCCTGCTGGCGCCCGCTGCTGAGGATGGACGTGGCCACGCTGCACACCTCGCCCAGCGCATTCTTGTAGGTGCCGGCGACGAAGTTGTTGCCGTTGACCTTGATGGACTTGACCGACACCACGTCGACCTTGACCGGCTTGCCGGCATCGTTGGCCGTCACGGTCATCGTCAGGTCCCAATAGGCGAGCTTGCCGGTCGAGTCGGTGATGGGCACGCGGTAGGCGTGCATCACGTTGCCGGTGGGCAGCACCAGGCCACGCTCCAGGTAGACCTGCGGTGCCGTCTGCGCCATGGCGGGCAGACAGGCCAGCCCAGCCACTGCGAGGCCCAGCCATCGGCAGGCGGACTTCAATTGGAAACCGTTCATGAATTTTTCTCCCTTTGATGGAATGCCGGGCCGGCGAACACCGGCCTCGGGCGCCGCCGCAAAGCAACGCGGGGGGATTCTGTCAGCGGGCAGGACGCTGCCGACACACCACCAGCCAACCCCCCTAAAGCTGAACACCAGGCCTGCCCCAGCGTGGCCGAACCCCGATCCCCCGCTATGCTGCCGCGCATGTCACGCCAACCTCAACGCTCATCCCTGCTCCTCGTGCTCGCCCTGGCCCTGCCTTGCGCAAGCGCCATCGCCGATTCCGCCTGCTGGCCCGAAGCCAAGCTGATCGGCACCAGCGCGACCGGCTACGTGCGCGCCCACAAGCTCTGGGCGCAAGGCCCGGACGCTGGCGCCAAGCCCGCCGCGCCGGACGCCGTGCCCACCTGGACCCGCGATGGCCAGCCGGCCAAGCCGCTGCGCTGCGAAGAGATTAAGACCTTCAACGGCGAATGCCAGGACGAATACGCCTACGTGCCGCTGTGGGGCAACCCGACCGCCCCTCGCGTCGAGACCCGCAACGCCAGCGGCGAGCCGGTCTGGCTGCAGGTCGACACCAGCGACGGCCAGAGCGGCACCCCGGTGATGGCCATGGGCCGCCGCGGCGAGCTGGTGAACCCCGAAGACGCGCCCTTGCTCGTCGCGCACAACCCCAAGGCCGAGCCGGTCAAGTCCACGCCCGCCAGCGAAAAGGCCGTGCTGGCCTTCATGCAGCAGCAGGACAAGAAAACCCCGCGCGCCAAGCTGCAAGCCACGCTGCGCGGGCAGGAGGCGTCGGACCACTGGTCGCGCGAAGTGCAGGTCCTGGCCTTTGCCAAGTTGCCGGACGGCCTGTGGATGCAACTCGCCGAGACCTGGGCCTGGTCCGCCAAGGGCAACGGCCTGGACCCCAAGCCCAGCCCCTTCCTGCGCACCGGCTGGCTGCGCCACCGGGACGCAGACGGCAAGCTGCTGGCCGTGGTGCAAACGCCCTGGTGCGACTGACACCCGCCCATGCTCACGCCATCAATCGAACCAGCACAAGGAACCCACGATGGGCAAGACCCGGCTTGAAGCTTTCAGCGATGGCGTGATGGCCATCATCATCACCATCATGGTCCTGGAGCTGAAGGTGCCACACGGCGAAGACCTGGCTTCGCTGCTGCCGCTGGCGCCGGTGTTCCTCAGCTACGTGCTGAGCTTCATCTACGTCGGCATTTACTGGAACAACCATCACCACATGCTGCACGCGGCCAGGCACGTGAACGGCGGCGTGCTGTGGGCCAACCTGCACCTGCTGTTCTGGCTGTCGCTGCTGCCCTTTGTCACGGGCTGGCTGGGCGAGAACCACTTCGGCCCCCTGCCCTGCGCGGTCTACGGCTTCGTGCTGCTGATGTGCGCTGTCGCCTGGTACCTGCTGCAGCTTTGCATCATGTCGGTGGACGGCAACGAGTCCATGCTCAAGCGCGCGCTGGGCAGCGACTGGAAAGGCAAGTTCTCGCCCTTCCTCTACATCGCCGGCATCGCCACCTCGTTCTGGATGACCTGGCTGGCACTGTCGTTCTACGTGCTGTCGGCGCTGATCTGGCTGGTGCCGGACAGGCGCATCGAGCGGGTGGTCAACAGCGCCGAGACCTGACCCTGGCGGCAGGGGCCAAGCGCCCGTGACCGGCACAACCAGCAGCTGGCAAGTTGCAAGACTCGATCTGGGCCTTGAACCCCGGCTTCATCCATCCATCGCTTTCTCGCCCAGCTCCTAGCATCCTCGGTACCCGACATTGCGCTGCGCTTTTCCCGCGCGGCTGCCTGCCATGAGTGCCGATCCGACCGCCCCCGCCAGCCCGACCACCTTTGCCAAGCCGCCCAAGCTGCGGCTGGGGGACGTGCTGGTGCAGCAGAAGCTGGTGTCCGAGGCCCAGGTGCAGCAGGCGCTGGAGGAAGGCAAGCAGACGGGCAAGCGCCTCGGTCGCCTGCTGATCGAGCGTGGGCTGGTGACGGAAGAGGCGGTGGTACAGGCCCTGGCCACTCAGCTGCGCATTCCGTTTGTCAACCTGAAGACCTTCCCGCTGCGCAGCGACACGGTCAAGCTGCTGCCCGAGTCCCCCGCCCGGCGCCACCGCGCCATCGTGCTGGAAGACAAGGGCGACTTCTGCACCGTGGCCGTGGCGGACCCATTGGACCTGTTCGCCTATGACGAGCTGGTGCGGCTGCTGCGCAAGCCGATCCAGATCGCGGTGGCGGCCGAGAGCCAGCTGCCGGCCGCATTCGACAAGCACTACCGCCGCAACGACGAGATCACTGGCCTGGCCAAGGCGCTGGAAAAGGACGTGGGCGATGCGGTGGACTTCGGCACGCTGCAGGCCAGCCTGGGCCAGGAAGCCGCGCCCGTGGTGCGGCTGCTGCAATCGCTGTTCGAGGACGCCGTGAACGTCGGCGCGTCCGACGTTCACCTGGAGCCGCAGGAGCGCGAGCTGCTGATCCGCAACCGCGTGGACGGCGTGTTGCAGACCCAGGCGCAGGCCGACAAGCGCATTGCAGCGGCCCTCACGCAGCGCCTGAAGCTGATGGCCTCGCTGGACATTTCCGAGAAGCGCCTGCCGCAGGACGGCCGCTTCTCGCTGCGACTGAAGGACCGCACGCTGGACGTGCGCCTGTCCACGCTGCCCAGCCAGCATGGCGAATCGGTGGTGATGCGGCTGCTGGGCCAGGACAGCGCGGTGCGCCGGCTCGACAGCATCGGCATGCCTTCGGCGATGCTGCGCCGCTTCACCGAGATCCTCGGCCGCGTTTCCGGCATGGTGCTGGTCACCGGCCCCACGGGTTCCGGCAAGACGACCACGCTGTACGCCGCACTGGCCGAGGTGGACGCCGAGCAGAACAAGATCATCACCGTCGAAGACCCGGTGGAATACCGGCTGCCGGGCCTGACCCAGGTGCAGGTCAACGACAAGATCGAGCTGACCTTCGCCCGCGTGCTGCGCGCCTGCTTGCGGCAGGACCCGGACGTGATCCTGGTCGGCGAAATGCGTGATCCGGAGACGGCCGAGATCGGCCTGCGCGCCGCGATGACCGGCCACATGGTGCTCTCCACGCTGCACACCAAGGACGCCATCAGCACACCTTTCCGCCTGCTGGACATGGGCGTGCCGGCCTTCATGGTCGCCACCTCGCTGCAGGCCGTGATCGCCCAGCGCCTGGTGCGCGGCGTGTGCGAACACTGCGCCGAGCCACATGCCCTCACCCCGCAGCAGCAGGCCTGGCTGGACGCGGTGGCGGGCGAACGTGCGGCCGGCATCGCACCCAAGCGCGGCCGCGGCTGCACCCAGTGCAACAGCACCGGCTACACCGGCCGCCACGGCGTCTACGAGATGCTGGAAATGGACGCCGACCTGACCCAGGCCGCCACCCAGGGCGACCCGACCGCCTTCCTCGCCGCCGCGCGCAAGCGCATGGCCGGCCGCAGCCTGGTGGACCATGCGCTGGAACTGCTGCGCCTGGGCCGCACCTCCATCACCGAGGCCATGCGCATGGCCTCGGACGTGGACAACTCGGGCCACTGAACCCATGGCCACCTATGCCTGGCGCGGCCGCAACAGCCGCGGCGAACTGATCACCGGCAACAGCGAGGCCGAGAGCGACAACATCGTCGCCGACCAGCTGCTGGCCAGCGGCGTCACGCCGATTGCCGTCACCCTCACCGAGCTGGCCGCCGCCGTCAGTGGCGAATCCACCGGCTCGCCCGCGCTGCAGGCCCTGCTGGGCAACAAGGTGACCGGCGAAGACACCCTCGTGCTGTCGCGCCAGCTCTACACGCTGCAGAAGGCCGGCGTGCCGCTGCTGCGCTCACTCAACGGCCTGCAGGCCTCGTCCGACAAGCCGGCGCTGACCCGGCTGCTGGCCGACCTGCGCGCCAGCCTGGACCAGGGCCGCGAACTCTCGGCCGCGCTGGCCCGGCATCCGGACATCTTCAGCGCCTTCTATGTGGCCATGGTGCAGGTGGGCGAGATGACCGGCAAGCTGACCGAGGTCTTCCAGCGCCTGGCCGACCACATGGCATTCGAGCTGGACACCCGCGCCCGCATCAAGCAGGCGCTGCGCTACCCGATGATGGTCGGCATCGCCATCGTCGCGGCATTGGTGGTGATCAACATCTTCGTGCTGCCCACCTTCGCCACGATGTTCGCCGGCTTCAAGACCGAGCTGCCGCTGATGACGCGCGTGCTGCTGGGCGTGTCGTCCTTCACGGTGCACTGGTGGCCGCTGCTGCTGGCCGGCAGCGTCGGCGGTGTGATGCTGCTGCGGCAGTGGCTCGCCACGCCAGAGGGTCGCTACCTCTGGGACCGGAAGAAACTGCGCCTGCCCATTATCGGCCCCATCGTGCTGAAGGCCACGCTGGCCCGCTTCGCCCGCAGCTTCGCAATGGCCTCCAAGAGCGGCGTGCCCATCAGCCAGGCCATGACAGTGGTGGCCCGCACGGTGGACAACGCCTGGATCGGCTCGCGTGTCGAGCAGATGCGCGACGGCGTGGAGCGCGGCGAAAGCATCTCGCGCTGCGCAGCCACCGCGGGCGTGTTCACCCCGGTGGTGCTGCAGATGATCGCCGTGGGCGAAGAAACCGGCGAGCTGGACACGCTGCTGGTCGAGATTGCCGACATGTACGAACGCGAGACCGACCATGCGATCAAGGGCCTGTCCTCGGCGATCGAGCCCATCCTGCTGCTGGTCATCGGTGCCATGGTGCTGGTGCTGGCACTCGGCGTTTTCATGCCGCTCTGGGGCATGGGCCAGGCCGCCATGGGACATTCATCCTGAATGCAAGCGCGCCCTCAAGCCGGGCAAAGGCCCGCCGATAACAGGCTCACGCTGCCATCAACCCTGGGCGAGGTCGGCGATCCAAACCCTTTGCGGCCCGCCCGCCGCGCGACTCGAAAGGTCTCACTCATGCACACCCGCCATCGCACCCGCAACCTGCAACCGCTGCGCCTGAACGCCGGCTTCACGCTGATCGAACTGGTGATGGTCATCGTCATCCTGTCGGTGCTGGCCTCGGTCGCGATCCCGAAGTTCATCGACCTGGGCTCTGACGCCAAGGCCGCCGCGCTGTCTGGCGTGGCCGGCTCGCTGAGCTCGGCCTCGGCTGTGAACTACGCCAGCCGCAAGGCCAAGGCGACCAACGGCAACGCCGTGGCGAACTGCACCGACGTGGCCACCTCGATGCAAGGCAACACCCTTCCGACCGGCTACACCATCACCGCTGCTGCCGTGGCAGTGGACACCACGGTCAACTGCACGCTGACCCAGACCTCCACCAGCAACACCACGACCTTCCAGGCCATCGGCATCCTCTGATTGGTCCTGGCCTGAACGAAGCCCGCTGTTGACTGCCATGCGCCCTGCATCGCGCATCCGCAGCGCCGGCTTCACGCTGATCGAATTGGTGATGGTGATGGTGATCACCGCGGCCCTGGCCGTGGTGGCGCTGCCGAAGTTCCCTGACGTGGGCAACTGGCAGGTCATGGCCTATGCCGACAACGTGGCCAGCGCACTGCAAAGCGCGCGCCGCGTGGCACTGGCCCAGCGGCGGCCGGTGGTGGCCACGCTGACCTCGACCGGCGTGACCGTGGCCTACGTGGCTGGCGGCAGCATTGCCAGTCTCGCGTGCCCAGCTGCGTACAGCCCTTGCATGCTGGAGTCCGGCACCCGCAGCATCACCTTCAACGCCAGCAACAGCGGCGCCTCGGTGAGCTCCACCGGCGGCACGCTGACCATGACCTTCACGCTCGGCAGCGGCACCGCCCGCGTGCTGCAGATCGAGACCGAAACAGGCCTGGTTCGCGTGCTTTCTTGAGGCACTGCCGCAGCGGCTGCCGCCCTAGCATGCTGGCACCGTGCGCTTGCCTGCCCATTCCGCCCTCCGCCATGCCGACCGCCCCGGCCGCCTGCAGCTGCAGACGGGCCAGCGCGGGCTGTCGCTCATCGAGCTGGTGATGCTGATCATGGTGCTGGGCATTGCGCTCACCGCCATCCTGCAGGTCTTCATCCAGGCCACCCGCGCCAGTGCGGACCCGCAACTGCAGCGCCAGGCGCTGGCCGTGGCCGAGTCGCTGATGGAAGAGGTGCAGCTGATGCCCTTCACCTGGTGCGACCCGGACGACGCCAACGTCGACACCGCCACCAGCACCACCGGCTGCGCCAGCGTGGTCGAGGTCATCGGCCCGGAAGGCGGCGAGCAGCGCTCGGGCACGCCACAGTTCGACAACGTCAACGACTACAACGGCCTGACGCTCAGCGGCATCACCGACATCAGCGGCAACGCCGTGCCCGGGCTGTCCACCTACACCGCGGCAGTGAAGGTGGCCAACGCAGCCCTGGGCAGCGTGGCCAGCAGCGAGGCGCTGCAGATCACCGTCACCGTCACCGGACCGAACGGCGTGCAGGTCACGCTGGACGGCTTCCGCACCCGCCACTCTCCCAATGCCGGCCTTTGAACAGTGCCCCCAGGTCCGAGCTGCGCTCGGCCCGCCCCCCGAGGGGGTCAAGGAAGCTTGGGGCGGCCCGGCGCTTCCTTGTGGCCGCACGATCCACCGTCATGCCCAACGTGGCTTTACGCTGATCGAAGCCGTGATGGTCATCGTGCTGAGCGGCATCATCGTCGGCATCGTTGCCAAGTTCATCGCGGTGCCGGTGCTGGGCTACCTCTCGGCGAATGCGCGCGCCAACCTGGCCGACACCGCCGATGGCGCGCTGCGCCGCATCGGCCGCGAGCTGCATGCCTCGCTGCCCAACAGCGTGCGCGTCAACAGCGCCGGCACCGAAGTCGAGCTGATCCCGGTGACGGCCGCCGCGCGCTTCATGACCGAAGGCAGCGGCGCGCTGGAGTTCGGCGTCACCGACACCGACTTCGACCTGATGGGCCCGCCCATCGCGCTGGCCGCCAACCAGTGGTTCGTGGTCTACAACCTCGGCGCCGGCATCACCGGCTCGGACGCCTACGCCGCCAGCAGCAGCGCCGCCGAACAGGCCGCGTCCAACCGCCGCAGCATCAGCTCCGGCGCCGGCTCTGTCTCGCATCTGACGATTTCGTCAGTGGCCGGCCTGCCGGTGTCCGACTACGCTGCCCCGTTCCGCGGGTTCGTCGTCAACGCCCCCGTCACCTTCCGCTGTGATCTTTCCGCCGGCACGCTGACACGCTACAGCGGCTACGGCTTCAACGCCGCCCAGCCGGACCCTCCCAGCGGCGGCAGCAGCGCGCTGCTGGCCAGCGGCGTCACCGCCTGCCAGTTCAGCATGGACGCGGTGGCCGTGGCCGCCCGCGCGGCGCTGGTCAGCCTGCGCCTGCAACTCAGCACGACCACGACGAGCGGGACCGAAACCGTCTCCCTGCACCATGCCGTCCACATCGACAACCTGCCCTGAGCGCGAAGCTGCGCAGCGCGGCTTCACGATGGTCACGATGATCTTCGTGCTGGTGATCCTCGCCGCGCTGGGCACCGCGCTGGCCGCGCTGAGCCAGCGCCAGGCCCTGGGCTCGGCCATGGACCTGAACAGCGCACGGGCCATGCAGGCCGCGCGTGCCGGGCTGGAATGGGGCGCCTGGCAGGTCATGCGCAACCCGGCAGCGCCGGCCGCCGCCCCGGCCTGCCCGGTCACCACCAGCTTCGTGCCCGGCGGCACGCTCTCGGGCTTCACGGTCACCGTCGTCTGCAGCCGCACGCCCACCAGCGGCACTGTGAGCGATGGCGCCACCAACCTGGCCTTCTACCAGCTCACCGCCACCGCCTGCAACCTGCCCAGCGGCGGCGCCTGCCCGGCCACCGGCACGCCGAATGCCGTCTATGTCGAGCGCCAGCTGAGCTGGACGCTGGCCCGCCCCTGAGGACAAGGCATGCCCATGACACCAGGCGGTTTCCTCTTCCTCCCGCGTTGTGGCGGGCTGGCGCGGTGGCTGGCGATGGCCTGGCTTTGCCTGGCGCTGATGCCTGCCCAGGCCGCCACGTACACCTTCAGGAGCGACACCTACAGCTGGGAATCGGCGGCCAACACCATCACCTGGGACAAGAGCTGCACCGGCTATCCCAACGACGACGACAAGGCCACGATCAGCTTCACCGGGGGATTCACTTTCCCCTTCGCCGGCAGCAGCTACGGCAGCGTGCGCGTGCTGGCCAACGGCATGCTGCAGTTCGGCCCGGATGCCGGCCTGCACCGGACCTACACCAACACCACCTTGCCGGTGGCCGCGCCCGCCGCTTACGGTTCCGGCTGCGCCGCTGCCACCCCCACGGCGGTGCTGCTGGTCTACTGGACCGACCTGGACCCCGGCCGCTCCACCAGTGGCGGCGTGACCTGGGAGCTCAAGGGCAGCGCGCCCAACCGCCGGCTGGTGGTCAGCTGGAACAACGTCTACCAGTACAACACCACCACGCCCTACACCTTCCAGGCCGTGCTCTACGAAAGCGGCGAGTTCAAGTACCAGTACGGCAATGCCAACGCCTCGGGCTCGAACGCCACCATCGGCGTGGAAGTGAACAGCAGCGACTACACGCTGTACTCCTTCAACAGCGGCTACAACGCCAACGGCTCGGCCATCCGCTGGTTCCTGCCCTCGGGCACGCCCACCAAGCTGGCCGAGTACCGCATGGACGAAAGCACCTGGAACGGCACCGCAGGCGAAGTGGCCGACAGCACCGGCCATGGCTACAACGGCGTGCGCGTGGGCAGCGCCACCGCCACCAGCTCGATCGCGCAGGTCTGCCGCTCGCTGGACGTGCCGGCCAACACCAGCAGCACGGTGAACGCGGTGGACACCGCGCTGGACGTGGACAGCGCGGTCGGTGCCAGCGGCAGCATCGCCTTCTGGCTGCGCGAGGACACCGCGTGGAACAACGGCACCGCCGCGATGCTGATGGATGCGACCGCCTCCGCCAGCTACCCGTTCTACCTGATGCGCAACGGCACCGGCAGCCTGCGCTTCGCGGTGGCCGATGACGCCGGCACCGCGCTGGTGGCCACCACCGCCACCCGCACCACCGCGGCCAACACCTGGGTGCACGTGGTCATCACCTGGCGCCTGGCCAGCGGCACCAACCAGAGCACGCTGCGCATCTATGTCAACGGCACGCTGGGCGCCACCACCAACGGCACCACCAATGGCAGCCTCTCGACCACGCTGAACTCGCTGTTCATTGGCGACAACCGAAGCACCGCGCTGCCCGCTGGCGCCACCGCGAACTCGGCTGCCGGCCTGATCGACGAGGTGCAGGTCTACAACTACGAGCTGAGTGCAGCCGAGGTGCTGCTCACGATGAACGCCACACACGGCTGCCCGCCGCCGCTGGACCACATCGAGATCACCGCGGGCAGCAGCAGCGGCTCCACCTGCGCGCCGGCCAGCATCACGCTGCGTGCCTGCTCCAACACCAGTTGCAGCGCACTGCTGACCAGCTACACCGGCACCGTCAACCTCAGCAGCAGCAGCAACCGCGGCGACTGGTCGGCCGGCAGCATCAGCCCGCCGCAAGGCACGCTGGCCAACGGCACGGCCAATGACGGCACCGCCAGCTACATGTTCAGCACCGCGGATACCGGCCAGGCGACCCTGCAGTTCAGCCACTCGCTGGCGCAGGACGTGAGCCTGGGCGCGGTGGACAGCACCCTGCCGGCCACCGCCAACAGCGTGGGCCCCATCGCCTTCCGCGACAACGCCTTCGTCTTCGCCGAGGACCTGGCCAACAAGGTGGCCGGCAGCGACGTGGCCGTGGCCCGCCGGCCGCACGACATGACGCTGAGCCTGTTCAAGAAGGACCCCACCACCGGCAGCTGCGGCGTGGCCACCGACTTCAGCGGCAGCCGCAACCTCAAGCTCTGGCGCACCGACAGCGGCACCACCGGCAGCTGGACGGCGCCCAGCATCGTTTCGCCAGCCCTCAGCATCCCTGCCACCCAACCGGCGGCCAGCAACCTCGCACTGAACTTCACCAGCGGCGTGGCCAGCTTCAACCTGGGCAGCACCGACATCGGCCGCTACAGCCTCAACGTGCGCGACGACTCGCTGAGCCATGCCGCCACTGCCATCACCGGCGCCAGCAACATCCTCACCGTGCGGCCCTTCGTGATCCTGGTCTCGGGCCTGGACTACGGCAGCCTGCACAACCCCAATGGCGCCGCGCCAACCGATGCCGTCTTCGCCCCCGCAGGCGCCGCGTTCGCCGCCACCGTGGCCGCCTACGCCTGGGACGGCAGCATGACAGCAAACGGCACCGATGCCGGCAACACCGGCTCGCCCGCCAGCTCGGCCACCCAGGCCCAGCTCACCGCCGGCGGCCGCACCGCCAGCTTTGCCAGCCCGGTCACGCTCAGCCCGGCCGCTGCCAGCCAGACCCCCGCTGGCGGCACGCTGGGCAGCCTCGGCAATGGGGCGCTCGCCGCCGGCAACTTCAGCGGCGGCAGCGCCACCGCCGGCAACCTGCGCTACAGCGAGGTGGGCAGCTTCCTGCTCAACACCGTCGGCGTGGTCACCGGCTTCCTGGGCAGTGCGCTGAACCTCGATGCGGTGGTGGTCAACAACGCGGGCACGCAGAACGCCCGCATCGGCCGCTTCGTGCCCGCCGGCTTTGCCCTCAGCGGCGGCAGCTTGGGCTACCGGCCTGCCGCCGCCTGCAGCCCGGCCGCCGGCTTCAACTACCTGGACGAACCCTTCCGCCTGGGCTTCACCCTCACCGCGCAGAACGCCCAAGGCGCCACCACCGCCAACTACACCGGCAGCTTCGCCAGGCTGGACCCCGGCAGTGCCGGCAGCTGGAACCTGGCAGGCGTGGCCAGCGCCAGCGGTGGCGGCAACAGCGCCGCCTTCGCCACCACCGGCTCGCCAGCGCGCCTGAGCGTCTCGGCCGGCAGCGGCAGCTGGAGCAACGGCGTGGCCAGCAACGTGCAGCTGAGCGCCCAGGTCAGCCGCACCACACCGGCCGATGGCCCGTTCAGCGCCAGCTTCGGCATCGCCCCGGTCGACAGCGACGGCGTGAAGATGCTCGCCTACGACCTGGACACCAACCTGCCCGCCGACGGGACCAGCGACCACACGCAGCTGGCCAGCATCGTGCTGCGCCACGGCCGATTGAGGCTCCTCAATGCCATTGGCGCGGCAGACCGCGCACTCAGCATGCCGCTGCAGGCCCAGTACTGGAACGGCAGCGCCTGGGCACCGAACACGCTGGACAGCTGCACCAAAGTGCCGGCCACCGCGGTCAACTTCGGCAACTACCGCAAGACCCTCACCGCCGCCGACACCAACCTTGCCACGACCAGCATCACGCTGTCTGCCGGCCAGGCCAGCCTGGTGCTCAACGCGCCCACCGCCACCCACCGCGGCAGCGTCGACGTGGCCTTGAGCCTGGGCAGCACAGCAGCAGACGTCTCCTGCCTGCAACCCTGGACGCCCGGCACCGGCGACGCCGCCAGCACAGGCGCGAGCCTGGCCTACCTGCGCGGCGCCTGGTGCGGCGCGGGCACCGACAAGGACCCCACCGCACGCGCCAGCTTCGGGCTGTATCGCGGCGCGGACCCGCTGATCTTCTCGCGCGAAAACTACTGAGCTGGCGCCGGTTTCGAAAGCCTCAGATGCCCGTCCGGCACCAGCATCAGCGCCGCCGAGGCGTACAGCGCGTGAAATTCCGGGACCATTTCGCCCTGGATGACCACCGGATCGGTGGCGACCAGGCTTCTGGCTTCTTCGACGGTGGGCACGGCGAAGATGAACATGCCGCGCCAGCCGTCGGCGCCGTCGAAGGGGCCGGCGATGGCGAGTTTGCCGGCGTCTGAGAGGCGCTTCATGTTGGCGAAGTGGCCTTTGAACATCTCGTCGCGTTCCGGGCCAGTTGGCACGCGGTTCGGGCCGGTCTTCAGGATCACGAGGACGTACTGGCGCATGCCATTGTCGTTGCCGCCGAGCTTGGCGGCGAGCACCGGGTCGTAGGCTGGCGGTGCAACGGCCGCGGCTGACTGTGCGTGCGCCGAGGCGCCAAGAGTCAGCGCGATGCTGCTGGCCGCCAGCCGCAGGAACTTGAGCTTGGACATGGGTTTTCCCCGTGATCGGCAAGGGCTTGATGCTAGCCCCCAAGGCCCGGATCTGCCCGCGTTCGCGCCCCTTTTCAGGGCTTCGCTTTCGCGGCCGGTCCGCAAAATTCCGGGAAAGCAGTACCTCTCGTGCGGCGCCCTGGGCGCGCACTTCCTTCATGCAGTCAACCCGGTCCTCGTGATGCCTGCCTTCCGCGCCCTTTCGGTTTTTCGCCCTGCCCGCTTGCCTTCGACGGCCCGGCCGCGCGCGTCCGCGCGCTGGCTGGAATACGCGCTGCAAGCGGCCATCGTCGGCTGGCTGTGCCTGTGGATGATGCCAACGCCTGTGATGGCCGGGGAAGGCCCGGATGGCGGCGCCATGCAAGCGCTTTCCACGGACGAGAGCACCTGAGATGAAGCTGCGCTGGCCCTGGCAACGCAACGCCCGCGGAAATCGGCAAGACCGGCTGGTGTTCTGCAGCACGCCTGAAGGCCTGGCCTGGCTGCGCGCAGAGCCGGCAGGCGGCCGGCTGCGCCTGGCTTCGCATGGCGAGCTGGCCCGCGACGGCCAGACCGACGCCGAATGGACCCGCGCGGTGCGCCAGCTGGGCTTGCCGAATGGCTCGCCGGCGACCGCCGTGCTGCCGCTGCAGGCCTACCAGCTGCTGCAGATCGAAGCCCCGGTGGTGCCGGCCGACGAACTGCGCGCAGCCGCTCGCTGGCGCGCCAAGGACATGGTCAACGGCCACATCGACGACGTGACGCTGGACGTCATGCGCCTGGGCCAGCCCGGCAGCCAGGTGCAGGGCCATGAGCAGATGTTCGTGGTGGCCGCGCCGAACAAGGAAGTGGCCGCCGCGGCCGCGCTGGCCACCGGCGCCGGCTGGCGCCTGGCCGTGGTGGACGTGGCCGACAACGCGCAGCGCAACCTGCAGCATGCCGCCGCCACCCAGATGGACTTAGCCGACCGCGCCACCGCCTGCCTGGCCGTGCATGACCACAAGACCTGCCTGCTGACGATCTGCGCCGGGGGCGAGCTGTACTACAGCCGCCGCCTGGAATGGGACCCGGCCCTGCTGGCCCGGGCCGAGCGCGCCGCGGCGCCCGCGGCCACCGCTGCACCGGCCTTGCCAGCGACGCCCGACAGCACGGCCCATCACTACATGCTGGGCGACGCGCAAATGGTGGCCGCTGGCAGCGACATCGCAGCCGACCTCCCCCATGACGCCCCGCGCAGCTTCTCGTTCGACGACCCTTTGCTCAGCGCCGACGACGGCCTCGCCGCGTTCTCGCCGGCCGCCACCGCGGCCTACACGCCAGCCAGCGCCGCCATCGAATTCGCGGCCGACGACACGCCGCGCATGGTGATCGAGCTGCAGCGCTCGTTCGACGTGTGGGAACGCTCGTGGCCACAGTTGCCGCTTTCGCTGCTGATGCTGCAGCCGCCCGGCGAAGCCACCCACGCGGCCAGCGTGGTCGCCGCCAGCTTCCTGCAGGAACAGCTGGGCCTGCGCGTGCTGCCGCTGGACCTGTCTGCCGGCCTGGACCTGGGCGAACGCCCGGCCGGCACGCTGCCGCCCTTGAGCTTGCTGGGCGCGCTGCTGCGCGACCGCCCGGAGGCCTGAGCCATGGTCCAGCAGATCAACCTCTACACCCCCATCCTGCTCAAGCCCAGGCTGCACTTCTCGGCCAGGGCCATGGCCCAGGCGCTGGGCGTGCTGGCCGTTTCACTGGCCGGCTTCTGCGGCTGGGTCGCCTGGCAGACCCAGGCCCGCGAGCACAGCTACGAAGAAAACCGCCGGTGGCTGAGCGCGGAACAACAGCAGCTGGACCAGGCCCTGAGCACGGCCCATGGCCGCAACGACCCGGCGCAGCTGGAACGTGAACTGGCCCGCGTGCAGGCCGACACGCTGCTGCTGCGCCAACAGCTGGCCGCCACCGAAGGCACCTACCTGCGCCCCGGCCAGAGCCACTCTGCCGTGCTGGCCCTGATGGCCCGCACGGTGCCCGGCCCGGCCTGGATCACCCGGCTGCAGGTGGCCCCCAGCCAGCTGGAGATCAACGGCCTGACGCTGGACCCGAACGCGCTGCAGGGCTGGATTCGCCGCCTCTCGGCCGAGCCGCTGCTGGCCGGCCAGCCGCTGGCCCAGGTGCGGGTGGAGAAGCTGGCGAATGCGCCGACCGGCGGCGCCACCGGCCTGCAGGCCGGCAACAGCCTGGACGCCGCCACCAGCGCGCTCGCGCCCCTGGGCGGCAGTGCCGACAGCCCGCTGCGCAGCGAGCCGCTGCCCAGCGGCGGCCCGGGCTGGGCTTTCCGCCTGAACGCCTCGCACAACCCGGTGCAAGCCGGAACACCTGCCACCGGAGCCCAGCCATGAAGACGCCCAAGCGCCTGCAAAAGCTGGCCTCGCGCATCGACGCGATGAGCCTGCGCGAGCGGGCCTTCCTGTTCGGCTCGCTGGCAGTGGTGATGATGGCGATTGCCGACCAGGCCGTGATTGCGCCCAGCCTGCAGCAGCAGGCCGGCTGGCGCAGCCAGCTGCAGCGCACCCAGGCCGAGCTGGCCGTGCAGCGCGAGGAACTGGCCCGCCTGAGCCTGCCGCACCTGCCCGGCCAGTTGTCAGGCGCCACCGATGACGCCGGGCGCAAGCTGGCCCAGTTGCAGCGCGCACTGGCGGAAGCCCGCGCCGCTCAGGCCGGCCTCAGCGCCCAGTTGCAGCCGCCTGAAGGCGCCCACACCCGCGTCGCCCTGCCCGAGTTGCTGGCCGAAGTGCTGCAGCACCACCGCGGCGTGACGCTGGTGCGGCTGAACACCCGGCCGAGCAGCGATGGCGCCACCGCCAAACCCGGCGGCCGCAGCCTGGACGCCACCGCGCTGGTGATGGCCATGTCGCCCAGCGCCTCCGCCGCGCTGGCACCCACCGCCGCTGCGCCGCTGGCGCCTGCCGCCGCCCCTTCCGCGCCCGCAGGCCTGCCGGCCTGGCAGGGCGCACAGCTGAGCGTGTCAGGCAGCTTTGCCGACCTGCGCGCTTTCCTGATCGAACTTGAACACGAACTGCCCGGCCTGCGCTGGGGCACCCTGATCCTGGACGCCGACACCAGCCCGCCGGTCATGTCCATCCAACTGTGGCTGGCCGGGAGCAACGCATGAGCCACACCAACGAACTGCAACGCCTGCGCCATGTGCATCCGCAACAGGGCCGCCGCGTGGTGCCCAAGCTGTCCAGCCGCTGGGCCTGGGGCTGGGCGATTGCGCTGTCGACGCTGGTGCTGCTGAATGCGCTGGCCAGCCAGCCGCTGCACGCCGAAGAGCTCACCGCCGAACGCGACCCGACCGCTGCGCCCGCCGCAGCCCGCGCACCGGCCGCCCCCGCTTCGGCCAGCACAGATGCCGGCCCCGCCAGCAGCGGCGACCTGCTCAGCGCCGCACTCGCCCAGCGCCTGGTGATCAACGACAAGCCCTTCCTGGTGGACCGCGGCTGGCTGCGCGGCGTGGGCGACTACGTCGGCGAGGCCCGCATCGAGAAGATCGAGCCGACGGCGGTGTGGCTGCGCGAAGCCGGCGTGCTGCGCAAGCTGCCGCTGTACCCCCAGGTCCAGGTGCTGCCGGCTTCGCCGGTGAAGACCGCCTCGATCAATGGCCTCAAGGCCGGCCGCAAATCCGCCACCGGCGCGCAAAGCGCACCGGCCGCCGACCCCATGCAAACCCCGCCGGGCACCGCCCTGGAGGAGACCCGATGAAATCGCCCGCCCTGCCCTCGCCCCTGCACCCGGCCAAGGCCAGCCCGCCGCGGCTTGCCGCGCTGCCGCGCCTGCTGGGCCTGGCTGGCTTGATGGCCGAACTGCTGGCCTTTGGTGGCTGCGCCAGCGTGGCCACCGACGGGCCCACCGCCTTGCCACGCACCACCCCGCTCCAGGCGGTGCTGCAGAACCCGGCCAATGAAGCCGCCACCACGCCGCGCCCTGCCGCACCGGTGGCCGTCGCACCGGCGCCTGCCGCGCCGGTGGCAGCGCCGCCCGTGGCCGCCGCCCCGAGCGAGCCGCGCTTCGACCTGATCGTCAACAACGCCCCGGCGCGCGACGTCTTCCTGGCACTGGCCGCGGATGGGCGCTACAACATGCTGACGCATCCGGAGCTGGCCGGCAGCATCTCGGTGACGCTGCGCCGCGTGACCATGCGCGAGGCGCTGGAAGCGCTGCGCGATGTGTACGGCTACGACATCAAGGTCGATGGCCGGCGCATCACCGTTTACCCGCCGACCATGCAGTCGAGGGTGTTCGTCGTCAACTACCTGCCGACCCAGCGCAATGGCCGCAGCGAAGTGCGCGTCAGCTCGGGCAGCTCGACCGCGCAGAACAGCGGCAACAACAACAACAACAATAGCGGCGGCAACAGCGGCAATGCCAACGGCAACAACGGTTCGAACGGCAACGGCAGCAACAGCAGCACGCAGATGGAAAGCACGCAGCTGACGACCCAGTCGCACAGCGACCTGTGGGGCGAGCTGGGCGATGCCATCAAGACCATGATCGGCACGGCCGGTGGCCGCAGCGTGATCCTCAGCCCGCAGGCCGGCATGGTCGCGGTGCGGGCCATGCCCGACGAACTTCGCCAGGTCGAAACCATGCTGAGCGCCGCGCGCATGGCCATCGAACGCCAGGTCATGCTGGACGTGAAGATCGTCACCGTGGAGCTGCGCGAGGGCTACCAGAGCGGCATCGACTGGTCGGTGCTGCGCGGCCGCGGTGCGGCAGGCAACACCAGCGGCTACGGCGGCAACCCGCTGCTCGTCAACAACAACGGCCTGCCCACGCTGACCCAGGCCGCCGACCTGGCGACCGACGCGATGGCGCTGCCCGGCGCGGGTGGCGGGCTGTTCGGCCTGTCACTGGCAACCAACGGCTTTGCCGCGGTGCTGGGCTTCCTCGAAACCCATGGCGAGGTGCAGACCCTGTCCAGCCCGCGCCTGGCCACGCTGAACAACCAGAAGGCGGTGCTGAAGGTCGGCACGGACGATTTCTTCGTCACCGGCGTCTCCGGCGGCACGGTCACCACGTCCACCGGCACCAGTGCCGGCCAGACCACGCTGCCCACGCTGACGCTGACGCCCTTCTTCTCCGGCATTGCGCTGGACGTGACGCCGCAGATCGACGCCGGCAACATGATCACGCTGCACGTGCACCCCTCCGTCAGCAGCGTGGCCGAACGCTCCAAGCAGATCGACCTGGGCTCGCTGGGCGCCTACAAGCTGCCGCTGGCCTCCAGCAGCACCAACGAGACCGATACCGTGGTGCGCATTCCGGACGGCCAGATCGTCGCCATCGGCGGCCTGATGCAGATGGAGACCACGCGCCAGACCTCCGGCCTGCCGGGCAGCGCCGAAAACGCGCTGACCGCCACCGTGCTGGGCAACCGCAACAACGCTGGCAAGAAGAAGGAACTGGTGGTGCTGATCAAACCCAGCATCATCCGCTCTGCCGACGACTGGGCCGAACACACGCAGGCCGCCTGGGCAGCGCTGGACAACCGCGAAGCGCCCAGCCGCGTGATCCGCCTGGACGGCCCGCCGGTGCCCGCCACCCCGGCGAGCAAGGTCGGCGCGGCCACCCCTGCCGGCGCAGCGCCCACCGCGGCACCCGCAAAGGCAGCCGTCACACCCGGCGCGCTGGCCCTGAGCCTGGACGCCGACGCCCCGGCGGACACAACGCCAGCAGAACCCGCCAGGACCGGCACCGGCAAGACCGCCACGCGCCACCGCGCCACGGCCAAGCCAACGGTCAAGGACAGCGCGGCGCAGGTCGCCCGCGCCGGCTGAACCGACAAGCCCGCCAGCTAGCTAGCCGCCGCAGGCACAACGGCCAACAGGCCGTCGGCTGCCATCAGCTCGCTGAGCGACGCTTCCTCCAGCGCATACACGCCTCGCGCGGCCCGCCACACGAGCGACTTTTCCTGCAGCGCCAGCAAGGCCTGCTGCACACCGGGAACGTCTGCCTTGGCGTCTGCGGACTGTCCTGTCGCCTGCAGCACGGCCTGGTAGGCGCCAATCGTGTTGGCCTCGAACGGCGCGTAGTCGGTGCCGCGCGCAGCCAGCACCCGCAACACGGCCGATTGCAGCGGCGTCAGGCTGTGCACCACGCGCAGCAGTTCATGGCTGCTGGCCTCGATCTGCGCCTCCACGGCCTGGGTGAACTGTGCGGACACGTCTGCGGGCTGGAGATCAAAAGCAAAACGCAGCATGTCTGCGGCTGCGCCCAGCAATTCCGGGCGGAAGGATGCCCGGCTGAACAATTCCAGCACTTTGGCAGCGTCGAGCTCGGCGGGCAGATCGGTGCGTTCGCAGAACCACTGCACGTAGTCGGCACCGAGTGCCGGAAAGTTCACCAGTGGCGCGCCAAAGAAGGCCTGGTCACGGCTGTTGCGCAGCATGGCCAGCTTGTCTCGATTGGAACCAGTGGCCACGATGCGAAGACCGTGATGCCGGCTGCTGTTGAGTTCGTCGCGGGCCGCCTTGAGCGCGAACAGGGCATCGTTGCCTTTGTCGCTGGTGATGGCGTGCTGCGCCTCATCGATGATCAGCACGATGGTGCGCTTGCTCTCGTCGGACAGGGCCGCAAACGCGGCCGAGAGCGAAACGCCGTCACCCAGGCCGACGCGATCCAGCGAAAAGGAGACCCCGCCCACCGCCACCTTGTCCATGCCAGCGGCCTTGGCCAGTCGCTTGACGACACCGTCATGCTTGGCCAGCTCGGCCCTGACGGCATGCACGATCACATCGCCCGGGTCGGCCTTGCGGTCTTCCCACAGATCCGCATAGACGACCAGTGCACCCTTGGCTTCCAATTGAGGGCGCAGGTCCTCACGAAGGAAGGTGGACTTGCCGGTGCGACGAGGCGCGGCCAGGAAGAGGCCTGAACTCGATGCCGACGTGGGTGACAAGAACATGACCTTGCCCGCCATGTCCGCGGCGAGTGCCGTACGGTGAAAGATTTCCATTTCGGGCTTCAGCTTTAGAGTCGATTATAGAGCTCTATAGAAAACTATAGGGCTCTACAGCACGTCACACTCCGCGCTGATCCAGGCCTCGAAGGCCTGCAAAGCCGCACTGCGCTTGCGCGAACCCAGCCGCGTGAGCCAGTAGCGGCCGCTGTCGATCTGCACGTCGAACAGGCGAACCAGGCGGCCGTTGCGCAGGTCGCGGATGAACAGGTCCACAGGCAGCAGCGCCACGCCAGCGCCCAGCGCCGCCGCTTCGGCGAGCGCCAGTGAAGCGTCGAACACCATGCCGCGCACGACCGGTGGCTCGACGCCTGCGGCACGGAACCAGGTTTGCCATTCATCGGCCCGGTAGGAACGCAGCAGGGTTTCGCGGCCCAGGTCGCGTGGCGTGCGGATGCGCGTGGCCAAAGCCGGTGCGCACACCGGCGCCAGTGGCGCGCGCATCAGCGGCAGCGCCTCGGTGCCATGCCAGTGGCCGTCGCCGAAGCGCACCGCGGCGTCCAGGCCCTCGGCGGCCAGGTCCACGCGGTTGTTGTGGGTGGACAGGCGCAGGTCGATGTACGGATGAGCCTGCTGGAAGCCCTGCAGCCGAGGCAGCAGCCAGCCGATGGCAAACGTGGCCACCACGCCCAGCGCCAGCACCTCGCGCGGGCGAGCTTCGCGCAAGGTGGCCAGCGTGCCGCCAATGCGTTCGAAGGATTCGGCCAGCACCGGCAGCAAGGCCTGGCCTTCTTCGGTCAGTGCCAGCCCGCGCGGCAAGCGGCGAAACAGCGCCATGCCGAAGCGCGACTCCAGGTTCTTCACATGCTGGCTCACTGCGGTGGGCGTGAGGTTCAGCTCGCCGGCTGCGCGGGTGAAGCTCAGGTGACGGGCAGACACCTCGAAGGCGCGCAAGGCGTTCAGCGGCAGGTCCATGAGAGAGTCCCAAGTTTTCCTTGGGTCAGAGCTGCAATATTCGCGATTGTGAGGCGGCGGCCCGGCCCCTATCGTCGCGTCCCATGCACTTCAACCCATTGAGCTCATTGCCCATGAAACGCCGCCACTGTCTGCAAGCCCTGGCCCTCGCCGCCACACCACTGCTCGCCTCCGCGAAAACTTCAGCTTCCGCCCCAACAGGTTCTCTCGACGACTGGGTCAGCTCGCGCTTCCAGGCCATCGAAAAAGCCAGCGGTGGCCACCTGGGCGTTTTCATCCAGGACACCGGCAGCTCCCGCAGTTGGAGCCACCGGGCTGACGAACGATTCCTGATGTGCAGCACCTTCAAGTTGCTGGCCAGCGCCCGCCTGCTGGACCGCGTGGCCCGCGGCGAGGAACGGCTGGACCGTGTGATTCCGTTCAGCAAGGCGGACCTCGCCGGCTACTCGCCGGTCACCGAGAAGGCCCTGGGCCGCGGCGGCTTGTCACTGGGCGAACTGAGCCAGGCCATGATGACCCGGAGCGACAACACCGCTTCCAACCTGATCCTGGCAACCTATGGCGGCCCGGCAGCATTGACCGCCTGGGTGCGCACGCTGGGCGACGAAATGAGCCGCTTCGACCGCACCGAGCCCGAACTGAATAACTTTGACCCGACCGGCCTGCTCGACACCACCACGCCGCGGGCCGCCGCCGTCTCGCTTCAGGCCGTAACCCTGGGCGGGGCTCTGCCACCGCCGCAGCGCGAGCGGCTCGTCGGCTGGATGCGCGCCAACACCACCGGCGACCACCGCCTGAAAGCCGGCCTGCCGGCAGGCTGGGCGCTGGGCGACAAGACCGGCACCGGCGATGAGTCGACCAATGACATCGCGGTGGTCTGGCCCGCAGGCGGCCGGGCACCAGTGCTGGTCACCGCCTACATCGGCCGCAGCCACGCAGCCGACAAGGCCCGCGAGCAGTGCCTGGCGCAGGTGGCCGGCATGCTGCCCAAGCTGCTGGGCTGAGGCTTCAGGACCAGCGCAGCGCCAGTGCGCCGCGCCGCCTCACCAGCTGTTCGACGCGCAAGGTCCACAAACGCTCGGCGCCCGGGAAGGCGGCGAGCTGGGGGCCGTCCAGCACCAGTGTGGTGGGGCCGCTGAGTTGCAGCAGCTCACCGGTCTCGAAGTCGATGAACAGCAGGCCGGCGCGCGGGTTCACCAGCAGGTTGCCCAAGGTGTTGAAGAACAGGTTGCCGGCGAAATCCGGGATGGTCAGCAGGTCGCCCTCGACCTTGACGAAACCGGGCTTGCCGCCGCGGTGCGAGACGTCGACCGAAGGCCTTGGCCGCTTCTCGTCGCCAGGAAAATGGCTGGCGACGAAAAAGGTGTCGGCCGCGGCAATGCGGGCGCGCGCCTCGTCGTCCAGCGCCTGCAGGTGCTGGGTGGCAGCGCTCGATGCCGAGCCCGGCGCGCGCGCAAAGCGAAAGCCGCGCTGCTGGATGTACCGCGGGCAGTTGCCAAAAGACTCCCCGACCGCCAGCGAGAAGCCACCGGCATGCAGCGCGGCCACGCGGCCGTTGACCCGGTTGCGGCGCCGGGTGTGCAGCTCGATGCCCAGCAGGCCCAGCGGCGCGCCGTCTGCCAGCGCCGCGCGCACCGGGTCCCCCTCGGCCGGCAGCGCGCCCACGACCACGCGCTGGGGCTGCGGCGAACGCAGGAAGCCGGGCTCGCCTTCGATCACGCCGGCCCAGGGACTGCCTTGCGCGTCCACCGCGCCCACCACGATGAACGGCAGCTGGGCGTAGAACTGCCGGTGCTGGTCCGGCATGAAGTCGCGGATCACGCGGGGGCCAACTTCGGCCATGCGTTCGGCCACGCCGACATGGGCTTGCAACGCCTGTTCGCCGCGGTGCCAGGGCGAGGTGGTGAGGGCGGTGTCCATGACGGTCCTCAGGCGGCGCGCAGGCCAGCGGCGGTGGCCGGCATCGGCACAAAGCCTGGCAAGGCTTCGATGCGGGCCAGCCAGGCGCGCACGTTCGGGTAGTCGGCCAGCGACACATTGCCTTCGGGCGCGTGGGCGATGTAGCTGTAGTTGGCGATGTCGGCAATGCTGGGCCTGGCGCCGATCAGGAAGGGCCTGACAGCCAGCTCGGCGTCCATGACCTTCAGCAAGCCGTGCGCGCGGGCAATGACTTCTTCCGGCCGGAAGCCGGCACCGAAGACCGTCACCAGCCGGGCCGCCGCCGGGCCGAAGGCCAGCAGGCCGGCGGCCACCGACAGCCAGCGCTGCACCGCGGCTTCACCCGCGGCGTCATCCGGCAGCCAGTCGGCATTGCCGTAGCGGCGCGCGAGGTAGACCAGGATGGCGTTGGAATCGGCCAGCACGAAGCCGTTGTCGTCGATCACCGGCACCTGGCCAAAGGGGTTGAGCGCGAGGAATTCGGGCCGCTTGTGCTGCCCGCCGCGCAGGTCCATCTCGATCAGCTCGACCGGCTGGTTCAGCAGCGACAGCGCCAGTTGCACGCGGTGGGCGTGGCCGGAGAGGGAGAAGGTGTAGAGCTTGATGGCAGACATGTTCGGGCTTTCGTGAAGTGAGGCCCGAACTGTCACTGATCCATCCACCAAGCGGAATCCGCGCGGATTCCAAGACTCTGTTCTGCCAACTGGAAGAATCAGCCGGGTTGCAGCAAGGGGTGCGCTCGCAGCCTGTCCATCGCCAGGTCCAGGAAGGCGCGCGCCTTTTGCGAGGCATGCCGGCCTTCGCGGTGCACCAGGTGGATGGGCAGCGGCGGGCCTTCGAATTCGCCCAGCACGATCTTCAGCCGCCCTTCGGCCACCGCCGCCGCGGCCTGGTAGGACATCAGCCGCGTGAGACCGAAACCGCCCACGGCCGCGGCCAACGCCGATTCGTTGGTGGTGGTCGTCATGCGCGGTTGGACCTTGACCAGGCGCGACTCGCCGTTGTCGTGCAGCCGCCATTCGGAAGTGGACGCCGCGGTGGAGGCGACGATGCAATGCCGGGCCAGCTCGTCGGGCGTGGCGGGTGTGCCGTGCTGTGCCAGGTAACTCGGCGCGGCGCAGATCACCCGCCGCACCTGGCCGACCTGGATCGCCTGCAGCGAAGAGTCGGCCAGCTTGCCGATGCGCACCGCGAGGTCGATGCCTTCGTCGACGATGTTGACGATGCGGTCCAGGAACCAGCATTCGGCATTGACCTCCGGGTAGCGCTGCAGGTATTCGGTCACGATGGGCGTGACGTAGAGGGCGCCGAACATCACTGGCGCCGTCAGCGTGAGCCGGCCGCGCGGCGCGGCGTGCATGCCGCTGACCGATTCATCGGCCTCGGCCAGGTCGGCCAGGATGCGCCGGCAGTCTTCCGCATAACGCGCGCCGGCATCGGTCACGCGCACGACCCGCGTGGTGCGGGTCAGGAGGCGAACACCGAGCAGGGTTTCCAGCTCGGTGACGGCGCGCGTGACCGCCGGCGGCGACAGCGCGAGCTTGCGCGCGGCGCCGGCCAGGCTGTGGGTGTCGACCACCGCGACGAACACGCTCATCAGGTGAACACGGTCCAATCATTCCTCCGAATGAAATGCGGCCTTCGAACCGACAAGGATTCTGCGCGAGGCCAGCAGTGCGGGCCGCGGCCCGGGAATAACAAAATCGGAGATTGATCATGAATCCATCAGGACCGTGAAGAAGCGTGTTCATAGACTTGTCACGGTCTCGAAGCTGTTCCTCCCTTGATCGGCGCGGCAACGAGCGTCCTCCTCTGTTGTTGTTCCCTTCTTGGAGCGAACCTTGCTCAAGCCCACCCTCATTCAACAGGCCGTGGCGGCCTTGTTGATCGCCGCTGCACTGCCGGTCATTGGCGCTTCTCAGCCCCTCCGGCGGGCCTACATCGTGCAGTTGACCGATGCGCCCGTTGCCAGTTTCAGCGCCAAGCAGCAAAGCCTGGCTGCGCCGAACAGCCGAGCAGCGACGCGGCTGGACCTGCGCAGCAATGCCGTGGCCCAGTACCGCAGCCAACTGGCGAGTCGGCGACAGGAGGTGCTGGCCACCATCGGTCAGGCCCGTGCGTTGCGGGTTTACGAGTTCGCCCTGAATGGCATGGCACTGATGCTCACCGACGCAGAGGCCAAGCAGTTGACCAAGCAGCCCGGCGTGCGTGCTGTCAGCCCGGACCGTGCCCGCACGCTCAGCACCAACCGCACACCCGGCTTTCTGCAGCTGAGCACGTCCAAGGGCTTGTGGACGCAGCGAGACGCCGCCGGCCATCCGGTGACTGGAGAAGACGTCATCATCGGCATGGTGGACTCCGGCATCTGGCCCGAAGACCTCTCGTTCACTGACCGAGTCGACGCAAACGGCCTGCCCGCCAGCGCGGGCACCCAGGTCTACGCAGCCCCGCCGGCGAAATGGCATGGCAGCTGCGACACAGGGCCAGGGTTCACGGCCAGCAATTGCAACCAGAAGCTGATCGGCGCCCGCATCTTCAAGGCAGGTTTCGATGCCGTCGGCGATCCATTGGTGCCCGACGAGTACGTTTCGGCGCGTGGCCTGAGCGGACACGGCAGCCACACGGCGTCCATCGCCGCTGGCAATTCAAAGGTGGAAACGCTGCAGGGCGATGCGGTGATCGGTGAGATCTCCGGCTTGGCGCCGCGCGCACGGATCGCGGTCTACAAGGTTTGCTGGACCGGACAGGCCAACGGGAATGTCTGCTACGACAGCGACTCCGTGGCCGCGATCGATCAAGCCGTTCAAGACGGCGTGGACGTCATCAATTTCTCGATCAGCGGCTCCCAGACTTCGGTCGAGGACCCGGTCGAACAAGCTTTCCTGAACGCGGCCACTGCGGGCGTGTTCGTGGCCACCGCCGCAGGCAACAGCGGCGGCAACACGGTGAATCACCCCAGCCCCTGGGTCACAACCGCTGGTGCCTCGACCACCGACAAGAACTTCGAGGCGCGCCTGACGCTGGGCCAGGACGGCAAGGTCATCTGCGGACCCTCGATGGCCACCGCCACTGTCCAGGGCCAGCTGATCCGTGGCGCGGACGCAGCAGCCACGGCGCCGTTTGACGACACCAACATCCTCGCCCGGCTCTGCGCGGCCAACTCGCTCGATCCTGCCAAGGTGGCGGGCAAAGTCGTGGTCTGCGACCGGGGCAGCAACGGGCGTGTGGACAAGAGCGCGGAGGTGCTGCGCGCCGGAGGCGTCGGCATGGTGTTGCTCAACGTGGGCGACTACGCGGACAGCCTGTATGCCGACGTCCATGCGGTACCCACGGTGCATCTGCCGGTGGCTTCGCGCAAGGCCGTGCTCAAGGCCACGGCAAGTGGTTCCTCGGCTTCCATCGGCATGGCCACCAATCACAAGGTGACCGCACCCGTCGTGGCCAGCTTTTCCGGCCGCGGCCCGAATCTGGCGGACATCGAGATCCTCAAGCCTGACTTGTCAGCCCCAGGGGTGAACATCCTGGGGGCCGACTCCTACTCGGCAACGCAGGCCGAGCACGACGCCATCGTCAACGGCAGCCTGACCCCGCCTACCTACTACGCCACCCATGACGGCACGTCCATGGCCAGCCCGCACGTGGCTGGCACGGCGGCGCTGCTCAGGCAGCTGCACCCGGGTTGGTCACCTGCCGCCATTCGCTCAGCGCTGATGACCACCACCAGCGCCGTGCTGCAGGCCGATGGCAGCGCCGATGCAGACCGCATGGGCTACGGCAGCGGCGAAATCCGGCCGAAGGCTGCCGCCGCCGTCGAACTGGTGTACGACACCAGCCGCAGCGACTACGACGCCTACCTGTGCGGCAAAGGCCTGGCGGACGCCGACACCTGCGCGAATGCAGGCTCGGTGAGCAGCCAGAACCTGAATCTGCCCTCCCTGACGGCAGTGGTGCCTGGTCAAACCAAGATCGAGCGCCGGCTGACCAACGTCTCGGAACATGCCGTCACCTACAGCGCGAAGGCGCAGCTCGTGGGCTTCGATGTCAAGGTCAAGCCAGCGCAGCTCACGCTGGCTCCGGGCGAGAGCGCGCCATTCACCGTGGTGCTGTCGCGCACCGATGCGCCTGAAGCTTCGTGGCAGTACGGTTCGCTGACGTGGAAGTCGAGCCAGGGCGGCCAGCCCATCACAAGTCCGCTTTCGGCGCTGCAGCAGTCGTTCAAGATCGCAACCAATCTGAGCTCTCAGAGCGCCAGCTTCAAGACGGCGCTGTCCTTCACCGCCGGCTACAGCGGGGCACTCGACACCCGCAGCACGGGTTTGATCGCGGGCCAGGCCCTCGCAGGCACGGTGACTGCTCAGGACTTTTCCAGTTGCGTCAACATCCCGGTGGCCGCCGGCAGCCTGGCCCTTCACCTGCAGATGTTTGACAGCGACACCAGCCACCCAGGCCAGGACAACCTCGCACTCAGCGTGACGGGGCCTGACGGCAACGGCTACTGGAGTGGTCAGCCAGGTGCCAATCAGGCCATTGACGTGGCGCAGCCTGCCCAAGGCAGCTACCAGGCCTGTGTGCTGGCCCTCAGCCTGGTGGGCGATGCATCGAGCTACACGGTCTGGTCCTGGGACCTTCCTGGCAGCGGGTCGGCCGGCCTGCCGCTGAGCACCACCGCTCCCACCCAGGTGAAGGCCGGGCAGAACGGAAAGATCAAGCTGGCCTGGAGCGTGCCGGACGCGCAGCGCTACATGGGCGCAGTTCAGTTCCGTGATGGCAAGGGCAACACCCTGGCGACCACCAGCATTTCGGTGGACCCGCAGTCCGTCGGCACGGTGAACACGGTGCGCGGCAATGCCCGCCACCAAGACCCCGGCCTCCAGACGCGCTGATGCCCTGCCCAACCGACACAGAAAGTATCTCCATCATGTTGTCAAACGCAAAGTTCTCGTTGTCCGCTGCCTTCCGCGCGGCGGCCAGGTGCCTATCCTGGCTGATCGCACTGGGCGCTTTCGGCGCCGCGCAGGGCAGCAATGCCAGTGAAGTGATGATCAAGCAGGCCGTGGCCAACGGCGGCAACTACAGCCTGCCGTACTACATGCCGGCGGCGCAAACCTTCGTCGCCAACAGCACCCAGATCGATTCCATCTCGGTCAGTCTTTCCAACTCCAGCTTCTCATCCCTCGGGAACTCCAAGGACGAGAAGCATGTGACGATGGTGCTGTACAGGGGCGACACCATCAATGACGCCTCGAAAGCACTGCGGCAAGTGGTGGTCAACGTCGCCGGCAAGCTGGGTGACGCGCCAGGTGCTTCGGCGATGGTGGCCTATCACTTCTCTCCGCCTGTCGACGTGACGCCGGGTGAGACCTACACCTTCCAGGTGTTCGCGATGCAACCCCGGTTCTGGATCAACTCGTCCAACTCCAATCCCTACCCCGATGGGCATGCTTATCTGAGCGGCAACCCCAACGATGAATTGGTGTTCAAGGTCACCCGGCCAGACAGCAACGCCAGTTCGGCGGTTGTCAGCAAGCGCAACAAGCCGCAGTGAGTCAGCGCAGCGAAGGCAACAACCACTCGATGTCTGCTAGGGTCGATGTGTGAGGCAAAACAAAGCGCCCATTCGAGGATTGCCCATTCAGGGCCCTTCCCAGTGGGTGCTCATCCAGCCAGGGAGAAAGCGCTCTCAATCGCATCTGCGCCTGGCCCGTTCGGCCTGCTGTCAAGTCCATCCAGGCGGCATCCATCAAGGCCATGGCGCGCCAGCGACCTGCAGGCGCGAGGCTCACCGCGTCTTCCAGATGTTTCAGCGCCTGCTCGGCATGGCCAAGCCTGAAAGCCAGCGCGGCCCGGGCGCGCGCCATGGCGGATTGCAACTCCCCGTTGATGAGCACGGCCGGCAGCTCGGCAAGCTGGGCAAGCCGTGCTTCGGCCGCCACGACGTCGCCGAATCGCAGTGACATTTCCAGCCACCACAGCTGCCGATACCGCAGCCGCAAATGCGCCTGGCTGCGCTGCGCCATGGCCACGGTGCGCTTGAAAAGCGCGCCGGCAGCCTCTGCGCAGCCTGCACACATTTCGCGCCTGGCCCGCGCCATCAGCCACTGTGACTTGGGCGGCAGTCCGGCGCGCTCACACAAGGGCGCCAGGCGCTCCAGGACACGATCAAGATCGCGCACCAGCCCCAGTTCGCCATAGACCTCTGCCGCCGCTTCCGCAATGCTGGCCGCCGCATGCGGCTGCTGCAGGCTGTCGAAGCCTTGTTCGGACTCCGCTGCCTGGCTGCGCGCCAGCGCAAGACAGCCCAGGCCCGCGTTGATCCGGGCCAGGTTCATCAGCGTCAGCGAGGCAGCGCTGCGAAGTCCGTGGGCGCGGTTCAGAAGCAAGACCTCGTCCAGCAGATTGCGCGCCTTGAGCAGGTGCCCCTGCTCCGCCTCGACGACGGCCAGATTGTCCTTCACCAGGCTCAGGTGCAAACGACTGCCGCCGACCGTGCTCAGTTCATGGTGGAGCGCATTCAGCGCCGCTTCGGCCTTGGGGACGTCACCTTGCAGGCGCAGCGCCATGGCCTGCCCCAACCGCGCCCGGACCAGAATGTCGGGGGCGCCGACGGCACTCGCTGACCTGATCGACTGCGCCAGATGATCGACGGCATTCGGGATCGCGCCCCGGGTCTCGCCCATCAACAGTGCGTGCCCGAGCGCCAGATGCACGGTGGCCTGCAAGCGCTCGTCGCCGACCTCGCGGGCCTGGCTCAACAGGGCCGTGCCGACCTCCAGCGCCCGGGGATCTTCACCATTGGTGAGGCTGCGCAGGTATTCCAGTTGCGCCGCTGAATTCCGCGGCTCCAGTTCCAGCACCACCTCGAAGAACTTGGCAGCCGCACGGAATTGATACTGGGCGGCCAATTGCGTGCCGCGCCCGATGACTTGGTTGACGAAAGGATCTTGCGACTCGGGCACCAACGGCACCGCGCCCTGAGGGCACAGACCCTGCGCCACTTCCGCGGCCATGCGAAGCGCCATCTCACTGGGCTCATCGCCTCGCAAGGTGCCTGCCGGACCGGCCTCGACCTCCCCCGTGCACTGATACGCCAGCCACAAGGCATTACCCTGCCATCGCAGCACGGATTGCAGCACGCAATCCGCGCCCAGGCGCTGCCGAAGTGCGTCCGCCTTTTCGCGTGAACCCATGTCGGCAGGCAATTGGCCAAGCTCGAACAACATCAGGTTCAGGTCCACCACCGCGAGCGCAACCCGGCCGCTCAGCGCATTGCAGACCAGCGCCGCCAGCCCCAGGCTGATCCAGTCGAACCGGGTTTCGCCCGTGCGATTTTCAATCGGAAGAACCGCAACCCGGCGCTGCTGCGTGGCGCTCGGCAGAGGCGCCGCGGCAGCAGGCAGCAGGCTCCCAACAAAGCGATAACCCACTTTGTGGATCGTCTTGATGAGGGCCTCTTCGCCCCCTTCGTCCCCAATGGCCTTGCGCGCCTGCATCACACTGCGTGCCAGCACGCCCTCGGACACCACGCGGCCATGCCACAAGTGGTTCAGCAACTCATCCTTGCCCACCACCCGGCCGCAATGTTCGATCAGGTGCAGCAGCAAGTCGAAAACCTTTGGCGCGACGGCCTGGGTTTGTCCGTCAAGCCAAAGTTCGCGTCGAGGCACGCTCAGCTCGCAGCGCGCAAATCGCAGGGTGTCGGCAAGAGGCATGAAAGGGTCGGGGGCTCCGGAGCTGAAAAGCGGTGCAGGCGCTCACGCGCCGGCAACTGGGCCTCACGCAAAACGCCTGCCAATGGTCGCCGATCCTTGTGCACTCCGAAACCAAGTAATCCACGAAGCAACGCGCAACCCGCCCGTTGCGGGCCGCCATGCAGCGAGTTCAGCGGGGCGCCCGATCGGCCCGCGCCCTTGCCCATCGCCGATTCGCTACCACCTACTGCACGACAAGTTCGACGCGGCGGTTCCGGGCGCGCCCGTCTTCGGCCGTGTTGCTGGCCACCGGTGCCAGGTTGGCCACGCCCTTGGCGGCCAGGCGCTTGGCGTCCACCTTGTGCTGCGTGACCAATGCCTGCACCACCGCTTGCGCGCGGGCCTGCGAGAGCGCGAGGTTGGCGTCCAGTGCGCCCTGGTTGTCGGTGTGGCCGACGATGTAGACCTTCAGTGCCGGCTGGGCCTGCAGCAGCTTGGCCATCTCGGCCAGTTGCGGCTGCGACTCTGGCTTGACTTCGGACTTGCCGGTGTCGAAGAACAGGCCATAGAGCGCGATCTTGCCGTCTGCCGCCAGACCTTGCTGCAGCGCTGCGGCATTGACCTGCACCTGGCCAGTGGCCATCGCCTTGGGCTCGACGATCTGGATGAAGGTGGCCGCGGTGTTGGTCGTCTTGTTGACCGCGGTGGAGGTGTAGACCATCACGTGCACCTCCTGGCCGCCCTTGGACAGGGTGCCGTAGAGGAAGCGGCCGTCGAAGCTCAGCGCGCCGTGCTCGATGCTGTAGGTCGAATCGTCCTGCCCGGCCACATCGCCTTCGGCCCACTGCACGCCACCGTCGAAGTCGATGGTCTTGTCCATCGCAAAGTACAGGTCCTGGCAGGCCTGCTCGCAGCTGAACCTGGGCTTGAAGCCTGCCGCCAACAGTGCCTGCTGGTAGTTGCGATGCACCTCCAGCGGTGTCTTGCCCCGCGGCGCCAGGTAGAACAGGCGCGTCAGGCGGCCTTCCACCGGCACGGTCTGGCTCCAGCGGTCATGGGCCACACCCATGCCGACCGGGAACTGCGTCTGCTCCCATTCCGCCGTCTTGGCGCCGAACAGCCATGAACCGGTGAAGCGCGTGATCAGCGGATGATCCTTGGCACCGGGCGCGTCCACCTGAGGCTTGGCTGGCTTGGCCGCCTGGACCGGCGCGGGCGTGGCCAAGGCCAGCAGCAGCGGCGCGCAGACCGCGGCGCGGGCCATGGCATGGCCAAAGGAACGGAGCGAGGCGAGCAGGTTCTTCATCATGGGCGCGAGGGTTCAGGGGAAACCGAACGCTACAACGCCGCCATCAACGACAAAGGCCCCGAAGGGCCTTTGTTTGTATCAAGGCGCGACGGGTGCGCCCAGGTTCAATACAGCTTCAGTTCAACGCTCGCCGAGCGGCTTGACGGTGCGCGCGGCCGAGCCGACGAACAGCTGGCGCGGGCGGCCGATCTTGTACTCGGGGTCGCCGATCATTTCGTTCAGCTGGGCAATCCAGCCGACCGTGCGGGCCAGCGCGAAGATCGCGGTGAACAGCGGCACCGGAATGCCAATGGCGCGCTGCACGATGCCGGAGTAGAAGTCCACGTTCGGGTAGAGCTTGCGGGCGACGAAGTATTCGTCTTCCAGCGCGATTTTCTCAAGCGACATGGCCAGCTTGAACAGCGGGTCGTCGTGCAGGCCCAGCGCATCCAGCACTTCGTGGCAGGTCTCTCGCATCAGCTTGGCGCGCGGGTCGTAGTTCTTGTAGACGCGGTGGCCAAAGCCCATCAGCTTGACGCCGCTGTTCTTGTCCTTGACCTGCTTGATGAACTCGCCGATCTTCTCGACGCCGCCGTTCTTCTGGATGTCGCCAAGCATGTTCAGCGCCGCCTCGTTGGCACCGCCGTGCGCCGGGCCCCACAGGCAGGCCACGCCCGCAGCGATGGCGGCGAAGGGGTTGGTGCCAGACGAACCGCACAGACGCACTGTCGAGGTTGAAGCGTTCTGCTCGTGGTCGGCATGCAGCGTGAAGATGCGGTCCATCGCGCGCACCAGCACATCGTTGGGCTTGTACTCCTCGCACGGCGTGGCGAACATCATGCGCATGAAGTTGCCGGCGTACGAGAGGTCGTTCTTCGGGTAGATGTAGGGCTGGCCGATGGTGTACTTGTAGGCCATCGCCACCAACGTCGGCATCTTGGCGATCAGGCGGATCGCGGCGATGTCCCGGTGCTCGGGGTTATTGATGTCGGTGCTGTCGTGATAGAAGGCCGACAGCGCGCCGACCAGGCCGGTCATGACCGCCATCGGGTGCGCATCGCGGCGGAAGCCGCGCAGGAAGAACTGCATCTGCTCGTTGACCATCGTGTGATTGGTCACGCGGTGCTCGAACTCTTGCTTCTGCGAGGCGTTCGGCAGCTCTCCGTACAGCAGCAGGTAGCAGGTTTCCAGGTAGTCGCAATTGACCGCCAGCTGCTCGATCGGGTAGCCGCGATACAGCAGTTCGCCCTTGTCGCCATCGATGTAGGTGATGGTCGAGTTGCACGAAGCGGTCGACAGGAAACCCGGGTCGTAGGTGAACTTGCCGGTCTGGCCGTAGAGCTTGCGGATGTCGATCACATCGGGCCCGATGGTGCCCTTGTAGATCGGCAGTTCCATGTTGGGGCTGCCATCGGAGAACGACAGCGTGGCTTTCACGTCGGAGGGGGTCATCTCAAGTTCCTTTCGCACGAATCCATCAAGCAGGCAGCCGCATGCGGGCCAGCACATCCCGAACTTCAGGGCAGTTCAGTTCGCCCTCGGGCTCTCGCCGCTTCAGCAGCAGGTCCAGCAGGTCGTTGTCTGACAGGTCCATCAGCGTTTGCAGCCCACGCAACATGAACGGCGTCATCGCAGTCTCGTGGCGTTGGAAGAAGCGCTCGACGAACAAGTCGTTTTCGAGCAAGCCGCGCCGGCAACGCCATTTCAGGCGGTTGATGTCGCCAGCGTCCAGCAGGTCGGTGGTGTCAGCAGTGTCCATGGCTTGGCTTGCTCGGGTCGGTCTGAGGGTAATTCCTCAGACCGCGCGCCGAACCATCAATTCCTTGATCTTGCCGATGGCCTTGGTGGGGTTCAAACCCTTGGGGCAGACATCGACGCAGTTCATGATGGTGTGGCAGCGGAACAGGCGGTACGGGTCCTCGAGGTTGTCGAGGCGGCCCGCGGTGTCCTGGTCGCGGCTGTCGGCAATGAAGCGGTAGGCCTGCAGCAGGCCGGCCGGGCCGACGAACTTGTCCGGGTTCCACCAGAAGCTCGGGCAGCTGGTCGAACAGCTCGCGCACAGGATGCACTCGTACAGGCCGTCCAGCTCTTCGCGCTCTTCCGGGCTCTGCAGGCGTTCCTTCTCGGGCGGCCGCTCGTCGTTGACGAGGTAAGGCTTGATCGAGTTGTATTGCTTGAAGAACTGGGTCATGTCGACGATCAGGTCGCGGATGACCGGCAGGCCGGGCAGCGGACGCAGCGTGATCACGCCAGGCAGCGTCAGCATGTTGGTCAGGCAGGCCAGGCCGTTCTTGCCGTTGATGTTCATCGCGTCCGAACCGCAGACGCCTTCGCGGCATGAGCGGCGGAACGAGATCGTCGGGTCGACGGCCTTCAGCTTGATCAGGGCATCCAGCAGCATGCGTTCATGGCCGTCGAGCTCGATCTCGATGGTCTGCATGTACGGCTTGGCATCCTTGTCCGGGTCGTAGCGGTAGATCTGAAAAACGCGCTTCATGGGAGGCTCTCGATTCTTTAGAAGGTACGGACCTTGGGCGGCACGGATTCGACCGTCAGCGGCTGCAGGTTCACCGGCTTGTAGTCCAGGCGGTTGCCTTCGGAATACCAAAGCGTGTGCTTCATCCAGTTCTCGTCGTCGCGGTTCGGGAAGTCATCATGCGCATGCGCGCCACGGCTTTCCGGGCGGGCCGCAGCCGAGATCATGGTTGCCTGGGCAGCTTCGATCAGGTTGTCGACTTCCAGCGCCTCGATGCGCGCGGTGTTGAAGACCTTGGAGCTGTCCTTCAGGCCGATGTTCTTGACCCGCTCGGCGACTTCCCGGATCTTGACCACGCCTTCGTCCATGCTCTTTTGCGTGCGGAACACGCCGGCATGGCGCTGCATGGTGCTGCGGATGTCGTTGGCCACGTCCTGGGCGTATTCGCCGTCCTTGGCGCTGTCCAGGCGGGCCAGGCGGGCGAGCGTCTTGTCGGCCGCATCGGCTGGCAGCGGCTTGTGGTTCTTCTGCTTCAGCGCCGAGGCCACGATGTGGTTGCCAGCCGCGCGGCCGAAGACCACCAGGTCCAGCAGCGAGTTGGTGCCCAGGCGGTTGGCGCCGTGCACCGAGACGCAGGAGCATTCGCCCACCGCGTACAGGCCATTGACGACCTCGTTCGGGATGCCGTTCTTCGGAATCACGACCTGGCCGTGCACATTCGTCGGAATGCCACCCATCTGGTAGTGGATGGTCGGCACCACCGGAATCGGTTCCTTGGTGATGTCGACGTTGGCGAAGTTGTGGCCGATCTCCAGCACCGAGGGCAGGCGCTTGGCAATCGTGTCGGCGCCCAGGTGGGTCATGTCCAGCACCACGTAGTCCTTGTTCGGACCACAGCCACGACCTTCCTTGATCTCCTGGTCCATCGAGCGCGAGACGAAGTCGCGGGGTGCCAGGTCCTTCAGCGTCGGGGCGTAGCGTTCCATGAAGCGTTCGCCATTGGCGTTGCGCAGGATCGCGCCTTCGCCGCGGCAGCCTTCGGTCAGCAGCACGCCGGCACCGGCCACGCCGGTCGGGTGGAACTGCCAGAACTCCATGTCTTCCAGCGGAATGCCGGCGCGTGCCGCCATGCCCAGCCCGTCACCGGTGTTGATGAAGGCGTTGGTCGAGGCCGCGAAGATGCGGCCGGCGCCGCCGGTGGCCATCAGCACGGTCTTGGCTTCCAGGATGTGCAGGTCGCCGGTTTCCATCTCCAGCGCGGTCACGCCGCAGACGTCGCCGTCCTGGTCGCGGATCAGGTCCAGCGCCATCCATTCGACGAAGAAGTTGGTGCGGGCCTTGACGTTCTGCTGGTACAGCGTGTGCAGCAGCGCGTGGCCGGTGCGGTCGGCTGCGGCGCAGGCGCGCTGCACCGGCTTTTCGCCGTAGTTGGCGGTGTGGCCGCCGAACGGGCGCTGGTAGATCGTGCCGTCGGCATTGCGGTCGAACGGCATGCCGAAATGCTCAAGCTCGTAGACGACCTTGGGCGCTTCGCGGCACATGAACTCGATGGCGTCCTGGTCGCCCAGCCAGTCGGAGCCCTTGATGGTGTCGTAGAAGTGGTAGTGCCAGTTGTCTTCCGACATGTTGCCCAGCGAGGCACCGATGCCGCCCTGCGCCGCCACCGTGTGCGAGCGGGTCGGGAAGACCTTGGACAGCACGGCCACGTTCAGGCCGGCCAGCGAGAGTTGCAGCGAGGCACGCATGCCAGAGCCGCCAGCGCCGACGATGACGACGTCGAACTTGCGCTTGGTAATTTGGTTGGCCACAGCCATTTACAGCCTCCAGAGCACTTGAACAGCCCAGCCGGCACAGCCGACCAGCCAGACGATGGAAAACACCTGCAGCGCCAGGCGGAGGCCGACCGGCTTGATGTAGTCCATCCAGATGTCGCGCACGCCGACCCATGCGTGGTATGCCAGCGAGACGATGACGACGAAGGTCAGGACCTTCATCCATTGGTGCGAGAAGATGCCGGCCCACTTGTCGTAGCCGAGCTCGCCGGGCAGGAGCACCTGCACCAGCACGACGACCGTGAACAACGCCATCAGGATGGCGGTGACGCGCTGGGCCAGCCAGTCGCGGAAACCGTAGTGCGCGCCGACGACGAGGCGCTTGCTGCCGTAGTTGATTGCCATTTGTTGAATTCCTCGCTCAGTACAGGCCGAAGAGCTTGGCGCCCAGCAGCAAGGTCAGCAGCGTGCCCAGCACCAGCGTGACCAGCGCGGAGCTCTTGCCCTGCTCTTTGCTGACGCTGTGCGTCATGTCCATCCACAGGTGGCGCACGCCGGCGATGAAGTGGTGCAGGAAGCCCCAGATCAGGCCCAGGCTGACCAGCTTGATGAACCAGCCCGGCACGAAGCCGATGCCGGCCACGAAGGCGTTGCGGAAGCTCTCGAACGAGACTTCGGAGGTGACGCTGGTGTCGAACAACCAGATGATGAAGGGCAGCAACAGGAACATCAGCAGGCCGCTGATGCGATGCAGGATGGAAACCCAGCCGGCCGGCGGAAGCCGGTAGCCGGCAAGGTCTGTCACATGGATGTTGCGAAACTCTGGACGTGGTTTGAGCGTATCTGCCATGGCTTGTATGTCCTCGTTGTGGGCGCTCTTGGAATGGCTCTGCAAAAGCTCTTCTGAACTCAGGGAAGCGTTCTTGGAAGCAGGGAGGTGGCTAGGCGACACCCTGAGGTGGCTAGGCATCACCCTGGTTTGTACCCAAGGTGAAACCCGATGATTTTATTGCAATGCAACAGATTTGCGCGGAGGTGATGCGCAAAGCGTTCCCGGCCGCGCACCTAAGCAATCGGGCGCCTCGACTAGTTCAGTTCGTTGCGGTAGTAGTGGCTTTCGGTGTTGTAGAGGCCGCGGCGCAGCTCGACCGGTGCATCGCCATAGGTATGCGCCAGCCGCTCGACGCTCAGCAGCGGAGCGCCTTCGGGCACCTGCAGCAGCACGGCGGTCGCCGCGTCGGCCGCCACGGCGCGGATCTTCTCTTCGGCGCGGATCATGCGCACGCCGAATTCGGTCTCGAACAGGCCGTACATCGGGCCAGCGTACTGGGACAGGCGCTCGGCAGTCAGTCCCTTGAACGGCGCGGCCGGCAGCCAGATCTCGTCGAGCACCACGGGCCGGCCCTGGCGCGACAGCGTGCGGCGCACCTGCACCGCGGGGTCGCCGGCCTTCAGCGCCAGCGCACGGGCCACGTCGGCCGGCGCGCGCATGCGGCGGCAGTCGAGGAAATGCCTGGCCATGCCGGTGGGCGGCCCCTCATCGGGCGCCAGCCGCAGGAAGCGGTACTGGATGTTTTCTTCGGCGTGGGTGGCAACAAAGGTACCTCTTCCCTGCCGGCGCACCAGCAGGTTGTCGGTCGCCAGCTCGTCGATCGCCTTGCGCACGGTGCCCTGGCTGACGCGGTAGCGCACTGCCAGTTCCATCTCGCTGGGGATGGCCTCGCCGGGCCGCCACTCGCCGCCTTGCAGGCTCTTCACCAGCAAGGCCTTGATCTGCTGGTACAGCGGGCTGAACGCCGGGCCTTCCTGCGCGGCCGCCGGACGCTCCGAGCCCCGTTCGGCCGGGGGGGCGGCTTCGGGCGGATCAACAGGCATCGCAGGCATGGGGCGGCATTGCAGCACAGGCCGTGGTCAAGCGTCCAATGCCAACGCCAAATGCCCGGACTCATGTCTTATATAAGACATAAGAGGATTGACTCGGCCCGCCCGCACGCCTAGACTGCCGCGCTACACTTCTCCGCCTGAGCTCCGGCGCCGCCTTGGCGCCCGCTTTGCACCCCACCGGGTGCCCTGCCAGGCCTGAACCCGACGCACAGCCCGATCCCCTCGCAGCCCACCTCTGTTGTTGCCCGATCTGCACACGCTGCCGTCGCCGTTTTCTTCCTTCATCGCTCTCTCTTTTTCTCGGAGAACTCCACCATGAGCAAGACCCCCGTCCGCGTGGCCGTGACCGGCGCCGCAGGCCAGATTGGCTACGCGCTGCTGTTCCGCATCGCCTCCGGCGAGATGCTGGGCAAGGACCAGCCCGTGATCCTCCAACTGCTGGAGATCCCCGACGAGAAGGCCCAGAAGGCACTCAAGGGCGTGATGATGGAACTCGACGACTGCGCCTTCCCGCTGCTGGCCGGCATGCAAGCCCATGCAGACCCGATGACCGCATTCAAGGATGCGGACTACGCGCTGCTGGTCGGTTCGCGTCCGCGCGGCCCGGGCATGGAGCGTGCCGAACTGCTGTCGATCAACGGCGCGATCTTCACCGCCCAGGGCAAGGCGCTGAACGCCGTCGCCTCGCGCAACGTGAAGGTGCTGGTGGTGGGCAACCCGGCCAACACCAATGCCTACATCGCGATGAAGTCGGCCCTGGACTTGCCGGCCAAGAACTTCACCGCCATGCTGCGCCTGGACCACAACCGCGCCGCCTCGCAAATTGCCGCCAAGACCGGCAAGCCGGTGTCGGCCATCGAGAAGCTGGCCGTGTGGGGCAACCACTCGCCGACCATGTACGCCGACTACCGCTACGCCACCATTGATGGCGCTTCGGTCAAGGACATGATCAACGACCAGGCCTGGAACAAGGACGTGTTCCTGCCGACCGTCGGCAAGCGCGGCGCCGCCATCATCGAAGCGCGCGGCCTGTCGTCGGCCGCTTCGGCAGCCAACGCCGCCATCGACCACATGCGCGACTGGGCCCTGGGCACCAATGGCAAGTGGGTCACGATGGGCATCCCGTCGAACGGCGAATACGGCATCCCGAAGGAAATCATGTTCGGTTTCCCGGTCACCTGCGAAAACGGCGAATACAAGATCGTCGAAGGCCTGGAGATCGATGCCTTCTCGCAGGAGTGCATCAACAAGACCCTGGCCGAGCTGCAAGGCGAGCAGGACGGCGTCAAGCACCTGCTGTAAGGAGCCGGGCCTGAACGGCCCGCGCCAATGAGCCGGTGCCCGCGCAAGCGGCGCCGGCTTTTTCATTTCTCCCCCCTGCTCCTGCCCGCCATGACTGCACTGCGCCACCCCGCCGATGTCCTGTTCGAAGAAGGCGACGCCGTGCCGGCGCTGCCGGTGTGCGACCACTACTGCGGCGTCGAGGCGCGCATGCGAAAGAGCCTGGCGCTGCAGGCCGAGATGGGCCCGGTGTTCGACATCACGCTGGACGGCGAGGACGGCGCACCGGTGGGCGGTGAAGTCGAGCATGCGCACCTGATCGCCGAGCTGGTCACCTCGCCGGAAAACCGCTTCGGCCGCGTCGGCGCACGCGTCGTGCCGGTCGAGCACCCGGCTTTCACGACCATGCTCGAAGCCTTGCTGCCCAAGGCCGGCGCAAAGCTGGCCTACCTGATGATCCCGAAACCGCGCCACCTGGCGGACCTGGAACAGGCGGTGGCCATCATCGATGCACTGTCGGCGCAGGCCGGCCTGGCAAAGCCGATCCCGCTGCACGCGCTGGTCGAGACGCACGGTGCGCTGCGCGACGTGTTCGCGCTGGCCGCGCACCCGCGCATCGAATCGCTGTCCTTCGGCCTGATGGACTTCGTCTCGGCGCACCGCGGCGCGATTCCGCAATCGGCGATGGGCTCGCAGGGCCAGTTCCAGCACCCGCTGGTGCTGCGCGCCAAGCTGGAGATCGCGGCGGCCTGCCACGCGGCAGGCAAGGTGCCTTCGCACTGCGTGGTCACCGAGTTCAAGGACAGCGCCGCGCTGCAGGGCGCCGCCGAACGCGCCTGCCGGCAACTGGGCTACACCCGCATGTGGAGCATCCACCCGGACCAGATCCGCCCCATCGTCGACGCTTTTGCACCCAGCGCTGCCGAGGTCGACCAGGCCGTCGAGATCCTGCAGGCCGCGCAGGCGGCCGACTGGGCGCCGATCCGCCATCGCCACGCCGGCCGGGACCAGTTGCACGACCGGGCCAGCTACCGCTATTTCTGGCAGGTACTGCAGCGGGCCCATCGCACCTCGTTTGCCGGCGGCGCGCAGCTGCCGGCCGAAGTGCAGCTCGCGTTTTTCGGCGCGCACTGAACTGCCCAGGACTCGCCGGAACAGCGCTGACAAATTCCGTCAGTTCAGTCGATGGAACAGAACCTGCTCCGCGTTGTCGTTAAATCGCGCCAAGTCCTGGGCAAATACCAACAGCCTCACAGCTGGTAACAGGGTTTGGCACGGCTTGCGCAGGCACAATACGCCTGCCCTCTTTCCGAAGGAGCCCTGCCTTGATGATTCGCGCTTTTGTGTCCGTGGCGCTGCTGCTCAGCGCAGCCGCCGTAGCAGCCCAGCCCGCCGCTGTTGCCTCTGCCAAATCTTCCACCACCACAGCCAAGGCCGCCGGCAAGGGCACAAAAGCCAAGAAGGTCGTCGAGCCGCCGCCCCCGCCTGTCGAGGTGCCGCTGCCGGTCTCCGAAGGCGAGCAGAACGCCGCCGCCGCCATGACCCATTTTGGTCAGTACGACTGCGAGTTCTCGCAGCGCATGCAGGTGGCGATGAATCCGAAGTACGACGGCTACATTGACGTCACTTTCGGCAAGACCACCTACACGATGAAACCCACCCTGTCGACCACCGGTGCACTGCGCCTGGAAGACGTCAAGGGTGAGGCCTTGCTGCTGCAGATCGCCTACAAGTCCATGCTGATGGACGTGAAGGCCGGACGGCGCATCGTTGACGAATGCGTGCACCCCAAGCAGCTCGAAGCCAAGAACAATGCGGCAGGCCAGCCCCAACAGGCGCTGCTGATGAGCCCGGAGCAAGTCGCCGCCGCAGCCCAGGCTGCTGCAGCCGCACAAGCCGCAGCTGCTGCAGCAGCGCCTGCTCCCGCTCCGGTGCTTGCCGCGGTCGAACCCGCAGCCGTGGCGCCGGCCACTACCGCCCCGTCCACCACGCCTGCTGCGCCCACCCCGGCGCTTCCGGCCGCCGCAGCACCGGTGACCATCGAGGCTGCCGCGCCCAGCCAAGCCCCGGTTCAGCGCTGAGATTGCCCCGCCCTCAGGGGGCTGTTCTTTGCTTGCCACAGGCCCTTCGGGGCCTGTGTTCATTTGTGGCCGGGATTTTTGCAGGCAAACCTGTGCGGCCGGCGTCCCGCGGCCATGCGCATGCACGATTAAGTACGTATAATTCATGCATACCGGTTTGGAAGCTTTGGGAGTACCGACGCATGGAAGCCACTGTTGCCGAGCGTGGGCAGATCACCCTGCCCAAGGCCGTGCGTGATGCCCTGGGCCTGACCAAGGGCACCACGCTGAAGGTCGAACTGGACGGCGCGCGCATCATCCTGCGCAAGGACGTGTCCGACGCCATCTCCCGTGCCCGCGGCCGCTTCAAGCTGGACGGCTTTGCCGACACCGATGAAGCCCTGCGCGCCATCCGTGGCCGCGCCCCCGGCGAGCCGCTGGACGTCTGAGCGCCCCCAAACCGTGATCGCCATCGACTCCTCCGTCGTGATCGACCTGCTGGCCGACGGCCCGGCAGCAGATGCGGCCGAGGCCTGCCTGCGCCAGTCGCTCAGCATCGGCCCGGTGGTCGTCTGCGACGTGGTGCTGACGGAAATCTGCACCGCGTTGAAAAACGGTTCCGAGGCGCTGGAAGTGCTGGAAGACATGGGCGTGGGCTACAGCGCCACCGAAACCAAGGCCGCCGTGCGCGCTGGCGAGATGCAGCGCCGCTACCGCCAGCGCAGCGGCCACCCGGGTGGCCGTGCCGCCCCCGATTTCCTGGTCGGCGCCCACGCGATGTTGCAGTGCGACGGCCTGATCACCCGCGACGCCACCTTCTACCGCGACTATTTCAAGGGCCTGAAGGTCATCGTGCCCTGACCCTGCCTGCCATTCACACCGGCGCCCCGCCTCGCGGGCGCCCCCCTGATACCCACCGTTCTTTCCTGGAGAGCCCCATGCTGCAAGCCTATCGCCAACATGCCGCCGAACGCGCCACGCTCGGCATTCCGCCGCTGCCGCTTGACGCCAAGCAGGTCGCCGACCTGATCGAGCTGATCAAGAACCCGCCGGCTGGCGAAGACGCCTACCTGCTGCATCTGCTGACGCACCGCGTGCCCCCGGGCGTGGACGACGCGGCCAAGGTCAAGGCTTCGTTCCTGGCCGCCGTGGCGCATGGCGACATCAGCGTGCCCCTGGTCCCCAAGGCCCTGGCCACCGAGTTGCTGGGCACCATGGTCGGCGGCTACAACGTGCATCCGCTGATCGAACTGCTGGACGACGCTGAAGTCGCCAGCGTGGCGGCAGAAGGCCTGAAGAAGACCTTGCTGATGTTCGATTTCTTCAATGACGTGGCGGAGAAGGCCAAGGCCGGCAATGCCAAGGCCAAGGAAGTCATGCAGAGCTGGGCGGATGCCGAGTGGTTCACCAGCCGCCCGGAAGTCGAGCAGAAGATCACCATCACCGTCTTCAAGGTGCCTGGCGAGACCAACACCGACGACCTCTCGCCCGCGCCCGACGCCTGGAGCCGCCCGGACATTCCGCTGCACTACCTGGCCATGCTGAAGAACACCCGCGAAGGCGCCGCCTTCGTGCCGGAGGAAGACGGCAAGCGCGGCCCGATGCAGTTCATCGAGGAACTGAAGAAGAAGGGCCACATCGTCGCCTACGTCGGCGACGTGGTCGGCACCGGCTCCTCGCGCAAGTCGGCCACCAACTCGGTGATCTGGGCCACCGGCCAGGACATCCCGTTTGCGCCGAACAAGCGCTTTGGCGGCGTCACGCTGGGCGGCAAGATCGCCCCGATCTTCTTCAACACGCAAGAGAGCTCGGGCTCGCTGCCGATCGAGGTCGATGTGTCGGCCATGGAGATGGGCGATGTGCTCGATGTCTACCCGTACGAGGGCAGGATCACCAAGAACGGCACGGAGATCGCATCCTTCCAGCTGAAGACGGACGTCATCCTCGACTCGGTGCGCGCTGGCGGCAGCATCAACCTCAACATCGGCCGCACGCTGACCGCCAAGGCGCGCGAGTTCCTCGGCCTGCCGGCTTCCACGCTGTTCCGCCTGCCCAAGGCGCCAGCCGAGTCCAAGGCCGGCTTCACGCTGGCGCAGAAGATGGTAGGCCGTGCCGTCGGCCTGCCGGAAGGCCAGGGCGTGCGCCCGGGCACCTACTGCGAACCGAAGATGACGACGGTCGGCTCGCAGGACACCACCGGCCCGATGACCCGCGACGAGCTGAAGGACCTGGCCTGCCTGGGCTTCTCGGCCGACCTGGTGATGCAGTCCTTCTGCCACACCGCCGCCTATCCGAAATCGGTCGACGTGAAGACCCACCGCGAACTGCCGGCCTTCATGAGCAGCCGCGGCGGCGTGGCGCTGCGCCCGGGCGACGGTGTGATCCACAGCTGGCTGAACCGCCTGCTGCTGCCTGACACCGTGGGCACCGGTGGCGACTCGCACACCCGCTTCCCGATCGGCATCTCCTTCCCCGCCGGCTCCGGCCTGGTCGCCTTCGGTGCTGCCACCGGCGTGATGCCGCTGGACATGCCCGAGTCGGTGCTGGTGCGCTTCAAGGGCCAGATGCAACCCGGCGTGACCCTGCGCGACCTGGTGCACGCGATCCCGCTGTACGCGATCAAGGCTGGGCTGCTGACGGTCGCCAAGGCCGGCAAGGTCAACGCCTTCTCGGGCCGCATCCTGGAAATCGAAGGGCTGCCGGACCTGAAGGTCGAACAGGCCTTCGAGCTGAGCGACGCATCGGCCGAGCGCAGCGCTGCCGGCTGCACCATCAAGCTGAATCCCGAGCCGATCAAGGAATACCTCACCAGCAACGTCGTGCTGATGAAGAACATGATCGCCGACGGCTATGCCGACGCCCGCACGCTGCAGCGCCGCATCGAGAAGGTCGAAGCCTGGCTGGCCAAGCCCGATCTGCTGGAAGCCGACAAGGACGCCGAATACGCGCACGTCATCGAAATCGACCTGGCCGACATCAAGGAACCCATCCTCTGCTGCCCGAATGACCCGGATGACGCGAAGTTCCTGTCCGAAGTTGCCGGCACCAAGATCGACGAGGCCTTCATCGGCTCGTGCATGACCAACATCGGCCACTTCCGTGCCGCGGCCAAGCTGCTGGGCGGCCAGCGCGACATCCCCGTCAAGCTGTGGGTGGCACCGCCGACCAAGATGGACGAAAGCGAGCTGATCAAGGAAGGCCACTACGCAGCCTTCGGCACCGCTGGCGCCCGCACCGAAATGCCGGGCTGCTCGCTGTGCATGGGCAACCAGGCGCAGGTGCGCGAAGGCGCGACCGTGGTCTCCACCTCGACCCGCAACTTCCCGAACCGCCTGGGCAAGAACAGCAACGTGTTCCTGGCCTCGGCCGAACTCGCCGCCATCGCCTCCAAGCTCGGCCACATCCCCACCGTGGCCGAATACCACGAAGCCATGGGCGTGGTGAACAAGGACGGCGCCGCGATCTACAAGTACCTCAACTTCGACCAGATCGACGAGTACACCGAAGCCGCGAAGAGCACGGCCGCAGCCTGCTGATCGCCGATCAGGCGCCACCCTCGGGCGCCTGAAACCAAAAGGCCTGCCAGGCAAACCTGGCAGGCCTTTTTCATGGCGTGTTCAACCCAGGCTCAAGCGCCGCTTGATCAGTTCCAGCACAGGCTCGTAGCTCGCTGCAGCCAAGGTTTCGCACCCGCGCGGCACCACCCTGTCTGCAAGTGCATTCAGCGCGTCTGCCAAATGCACCGTGAAGGTTCGAATGTCCTGCAGTTGCTGCGTCGTGCTTTGCCCGCAGTCCACCGGGCCGATCTCGGCCACGAGTGCCTCCAAGGCTGTCATTTCTGAACGCCAGTGAATCACATGTTCGAGGCGCTGCGTCATTCGGCTGATGCCAGCATCGTCCAGCACGACAGGGACAACCCGTTCCGCGAACCGCTCCGCATTGCGCTGCGCACGCTCCCACACAAATCCCAGTTCCCGCATGCAGTCCACAGAGCGCATGTACTTCGCGCTGAGCACGACGATCACGCACAGCCCGCGGCCAATCTCTTCCTCGAACTGCCGAATGCTGTCGCCGTTGCGCAGCCTGTCCTTGTCGCGATGCACTTCTACCCACGGCGCCAGCGCTGCCTGCAGGCCATCCACGGTCGCATCGCTGTCTCCGCCCCAGGCATAGGAAACGTAGACCACCGGTTTCTTCTTCGTGGCTGCCACACCACTGGGCAAGGGCGCTGCATTCACCAGCGCTGCCTTCTCCTCGGCCTCATTGCCACCCATCGCTTTGTCGGCCTTGTCCATGACCGCCTGCCCTTTCATCCATTGAACCTCGGGCTTCTGCCCCAGGCGAACCTCTCCCAGCAGCGCGTTGATCAGATCGCCCGCATGGCTTGAGGCCTCAGGGCCGCTGACCTGCAACACCATCGCGCCCCGCCGCCTTGCGTCTTCACCCGGCTCGGAAGACAGGCGCACCGTTACCCGCGCCTTGGCGTCGTGATAGCACAGGCCATATCGCCAGTACACGGCATTCGGCCCCGCCTTCTCGCCCATTTCGCACAGCACCGTACGCTGCAAGCCACCGTGAAGCAACGGGTAGCGCAGCCGCACTTCCGCATCGGGCTCCGCACCGCGCCATACCGCCTGCTCCTCGCTCGCCATCGCTGCGCGCTCCTGCAGGCAATCCGCGGCAATGTAGTGCCCGTCGCCGACCTTGAAGCAAACCCTGCAGGCCTGCATCAGGCTCAGGAAGTGCGCCTGCTCGCTGGCGTCGTATTCCCCGTCCCACAGCAAGGCAGCCAAAAGCTCCGGCGTGAACAGCCCGCCTTGGCGGCGCAGCGTAGGCAAGACCTTTTGCCGATGCAAAAGCGCGTAGACGCCTTCCAAGGCCCATGCCTGGTCAAGGATGACGGCACCGCCAAACACGTCAGCGCGCCAGAACACCTGCCCTGACTGATGCAGGTAGCCAAGCAAGGTGCGCGGCGCGCTGACGCCGTGTTCCCGACACATCGCGTCAAACGCATCCAGTGCCAACACCTTCTGCGCCTGACCCATCTCCCGCAGCTTGCCGCCCAGCGCGGCCCAGTTGCGTGGGATCAGGATCTCCCCATGCCGCTCGGCTAGCAGCTTGGCCCCCGCCCGCAATTCCGGCAGCAAGCGATCCAGCCCCTCTTCCAGCTTCGCGCTGCAAGCGCTGCGCCGCAACCACCCGAAGCCATGGTCGGCCGGCACCGGCGGCTCCACGAGTTGGCTCTCTTCGTCGCACTGCGCCTGCGCCACGATGACCGGCGTCTGCGGCCCCGCCACCGCCTTCACATAGTCCAGCCAGTAGCCCAGCCGGTGCGAGGGCATCCACAGGCCGCTGTCCAGCACCGGCATTTCGCTCTCGGCGCCCGGGTGCCACAACAGGAGATAAAGCGCGCGGTCATCCAAGAAAAGGCTGTGGGTGCCCAAGAACAAATCCTGCCCACCAAAGTCCCAGAGCTGCACCTCACGCGCCGCCTGCTCTGATGGGCGAGCAGGAGCCTGAGGCAGCTCGAAATGGCGCACCACCACGCCATGGGTGCTTGGCACCGCCGGGTCGAAGGCTTCGCCACACAACCGCCGGCTCACCTGGGTCTTGCCCACCCGGCCATTGCCCAGCACGAAGAGCTTCACCTCGTCAATGGGCACACTGCCATGGGTGTCCAGATCGGCCTGCCAGTCGACCACGGTCATCAGACAGGAATCGCCTCCCCAACTTTGCGATTGGCTTGAAGACAACAGTTCGCGCGGCACGGCTGCCAACGAATCGACCATCAGCTCACGCAGCATGGGCCAGTTCGTCGCCAGGAATGCAGGGACGAAGCCGCTCAGATGGGTGCCGAAAAGCTTGAGGCTTGCCAGTTCGTCCAGCCCGGCCAGTGCCGATACGTCCTTGAGCTGACCGCATAGACTCAGGTCCAGCGTCTGCAGGCCGCTTAGCCCCGCCAGCGCCGTCACGTCCGTGAGCTGATCGCACTCACTCATGTTCAGCGTCTGCAGGCCCCTCAGCTCCGCCAGCACCGTCACGTCCGTGAGCTGATCGCACCCACTCAGGTTCAGCGTCTGCAGGCCGCTCATTCCCGCCAGCGCCGTCACGTCCGTGAGCTGATTGCACCAACTCAGGTTCAGAGTCTGCAGGCCGCTCATTCCCGCCAGCGCCGTCACATCCGTGAGCTGATTGCACCCACTCAGGTTCAGCCTCTGCAGGCCGCTCAGCTCCGCCAGCACCGTCACGTCCGTGAGCTGATTGCACCACCCCAGGTTCAGCGTCTGCAAGCCCCTCAATTCAGCCAGCACCGTCACGTCCTTGAGACGATCACACCCACTCAGGTTCAGCGTCTGCAAGCCACTCAGTTCCGCCAGCACCGTCACGTCCGTGAGTTGATCGCACCCACTCAGGTTCAGCGTCTGCAGGCCACTCAGCTCTGCCAGCACCAGCACTTCCGTGAGCTGATTGCACCAGCTCAAGTTCAGCGTCTGCAGGCCCCTCAGCTCCGCCAGCACCGTCACGTCCGTGAGCTGATCCCACCCACTCAGGTTCAGCGCCTGCAGGCCCCTCAGCTCCACCAGCACCGTCACATCCGTGAGCTGATTGCATCGACTCAGGTTCAGCGTCTGCAGGCCCCTCAGCTCCGCCAGCACCGTCACGTCTGTGAGCTGGTGGCACCCACTCAGGTTCAGCGTCTGCAAGCCCCTCAGCTCCGCCAGCGCCAGCACTTCCGTGAGCTGATTGCATCGACTCAGGTTCAACGTCTGCAGGCTGCTCAGCCTCGCCAGCGTGATCAAGTCCGTGAGCTGGCCGCATCCACTCAGGTTCAGCGTCTGCAGGCCGCTCAGTCCCCCCAGCGCCGTCATTTCAGTGAGCCCGTAGCACCAACTCATGTCCAGCGTGTGCAGACCACCCAGTCCCGCCAGCGCCGTCACTTCATTGAGCCGGTAGCATCGACTCACGTCCAGCGTGTGCAGGCCACTCAGCCCCACCAGCACCGTCATGTCCGTGAGCTGATCGCACCCACTCAGGTTCAGCGCCTGCAGGCCGCTTAACTCCGCCAGCGCTGTCACATCCCTAAGCTGGTAGCCCCCCCTCAGGTTCAGCGTCTGCAGGCCCGTCAACGTGGACAACGCCGTGATATCGCGCAGAAACCTGCAATCGCCCAGATCCAGTTCTCTCAGACTTGCAGCCAGGCGTTCGATGCTGCGTGGCAGGTCGCTGATGCGCAGCCCGTGCAATGACAGGCTGCTTGCCTGGGTGGCCAATGCGTGCTGGATCCTGGCCTCGGCTATCGCATGCGCCTTTTCGTGACGTGACATCTGACCCCAGCTCCCTTGGATTCCCGACCCTGCGCGGATTGTGGAGCGCGCAAGCGCTGCTCAGGCGCCCACGCCCTCCGCTGCATCCTCATTCCGACCATTGACAGGAGGCAAGAACAGCGAAGGTGCCGGGCAGCTGTGGTCACGCAAGCCGTGTAGCACACAGGTGCTACATTCACTTCAACCCTAAGGAAACGCCATGTCCACCACGACGATCCGTTTGCCTGATCCCTTGAAGCAGCGCGTGCAGAAGGCCGCGGAGCAGGCCGACATGACACCGCACAGTTTCATCCTCGAAGCCATTGCGGAAAAGGCAGAGCGGGCCGAGCAGCAAGCCAGCTTTGTCGCCGAAGCGCTCACCCGCGAAGCGACCGTGCAAGCCACCGGGCACGCACTGGACTGGGCGGACGCGCGCAGCTGGCTGAAGTCCCGCACACGCACGACGGCTGGGCAGGCAAGGCGCGGCAAGAAGTGACGGCGGTCAAGCTGGCGCCAGAGGTCATCGAGGACCTCGAACGCATCGTCGCCCACCTGGAAGCGCACGAAGGCAGTGACCTCGACGACAGGGCGGACGAGATCATTTCGGCGCTGGACGTGTTGGCCCAGCATCCGATGATTGGCCGCCTGACCACCAGCGGCCTGCGTGAGCTGGTGATCGGCAAACGCACGCGAGGCTACGTCGCGCTGTACCGCTACCAGGAAGGGGACGACCTGATCCTGGTCTTGGCGATCAGGTCGCAGCGAGAGGCCGGCTACACGCGTGCCGACTGAGGCACAAGCGCCTCAGGCCAGGCGCACCGCCGAGAACGGCGGCAGCAGCGGGCCGCTGGGGCCGAGTTTCTGGAGCATCAGGGTTTCGATGGTCCAGTTGGCGTCGGTGAACATGCCGGCGACGACAAATGAGCGCAGCTCGGAGGAGCCGGAGGGCGCCAGCGAGATGGCGGCCCAGCCGATGGCCGGGTTGTTCGGCACGCTGTAAAAGGCACCTTTTTCGACCGTGAGCAGGCCGTTGATGATCTGGTAGCTGCCTTGGCTGCCGACGTGGCCGGCGTCGAACACGAAGCTGATGCGCGCGATCGCAAACGGGTTTTCGGACCACAGGAAATCGCCGGCCAGGCCGACCAGGGTTTCGATGTCGTCCGAGCCATGCCAGCCGGCCTGGCTGGAAGCCAGCTCGGCGACGTGCCTGGCGTGCGCGCCGTGCAGCAGGTCGGCTTGCGGTGCGCTGATCTTGCTGTCGCGCAGGAAGTGTTGCGGGGTCCGGGATTGAACTGCGGAAGGCTGAGACATGCTGAGGTTCCTCTCCATGCATCCAGACGCGAAAGCGCGCGCCACGTACTGCAGATCGACATCCTCTGCGACGAGCTTACTGCGGCGGTGTGAAGGCGTCGAGACGGCGGGATCGCCTGTCTTGATGAAGCGTCCTCGCGCGACCTTATGCGGATTTCGGTGCCTGATGAGCGGAGCGCCCCCAGACCTGCCGCTTCGCGTGAGGCCCCCCGAGGGGGATGAGAAAACTTGGGGCGGCCCTGCGTTTTCTCATGAGGCGGCACCGTCCGCCGGCAGGAAGCGGGCCAGCACGCGCTTCAGCGCATCCAGCTCGAACGGCTTGCCCAGCACGCCATTGGCGCCGGCCTCGGTGATGCGCTGCTGGTCCACATCCAGCATGCTGGCGGTCCAGATGATGATGGGCAACCGGCCTGCCGGCCCGTGCAACTGGCGAATGGCGCGGCAGGCGGTGAGGCCGTCCATCACCGGCATGCGCAAGTCCATCAGCGCCATGTCGTAGCCGCCGTGCGCGGCGGCCTGCATCGCGTCCGCGCCGTTGCCGAACACATCCACCGTGAGCCCGAGCGCGGCCAGGTGCAGCATCGCGATCTGCTGGTTGACGGGATCGTCTTCGCCCAGCAGCAGGTGGCCGGAGAAGCGGCTGGGCAGCTTCAGCGGCAAGGCGGCCGGCCCGTCCTCCTGCCTTGCCTTCTCCAGGCTCACCGTGAGCCAGAAGCTGCTGCCTTGGCCGGCCTGGCTTTGCAGGCCCACCTCGCCGCCCATCAGCTCGGCCAGCTTGCGGCAGATCGCCAGGCCCAGGCCGGTGCCGCTGTACTGGCGCGTGGTCGACAGATCGGCCTGCGTGAAGGGCTCGAAAATGCTTTGCTGCCGCACCGTCTCGATGCCGATGCCAGTGTCCTGCACCTCCAGCCGCAAGGTGGCGTGCGTGTCGGTCTCTGCCACCAGGCCAACACGCAGCGTCACCTGGCCGGCGCGGGTGAACTTGATCGCGTTGGCCAGGAAGTTGACCAGCACCTGGCGGATGCGGCCCGGGTCGCCCAGCAACAGCTGCGGCACGCCGGGCGCCACCTCGCAGGCCAGTGCCAGGCCCTTGTCGCTCGCCTGGAAGGCCACCAGTTCCACGGCTTCCTGCGCAAGCTGCTGCGGGTCCAGCGGAATCTGCTCCAGCTCCAGCTTGCCGGCCTCGACCTTGGAGAAGTCCAGGATGTCGTTGATGATGCTGAGCAGGGTCTTGCCGCTGCGCGCGGCCGTCTCGGCGCACAGCCGCTGGTCGGGCCGCAGGTCGCTGGCCAGCAGGTACTGCAGCATGCCCAGCACGCCATTGAGCGGCGTGCGGATCTCATGGCTCATCACCGCCAGGAATTCGCTCTTGGTGCGGCTGGCGGCCACCGCCACCTCGGCCGCGAGATGCGCGGCATTCAGGCTGTCCTTCTGCGCGCTGAGCCGGCGGGAAAGCTCCTGTGCATCGGCCAGCGCCTTGTCCTTGGTCTGCAGCAGGAACAGCAGGTCGACCACCGGATCGTGCACCGCGAAGTCGTTCAGCGTCAGGCCGATGCGGCGCAGGCTGGCCATGGCGCCCACCCAGGGCGAGCCGAGGAAAAACACCTGCTCGCCCTGCACCACCATCTCGCCGCGCAGTTGCAGCAACCCTTCTCGGTGGCGGAACACAAACAGCGCCTTCTCGCGCGCGGCGATGGCCTCGAAATCCACCAGGGCCAGCACCGGCCGCACCAGCCTGAACTGCTGCGCCAACGCCGCGCCCGGCACCATCTCCGGGCAGACGCGGCCCAGCACTGTGCCGACCTGCAGCAACCGAAGCTGCCGGTCCAGCACCATGTGGAAAGGAAACGCTGCAGCGAATTGCGCCGGCGTGAGGTTCAGCGAGGCAGCCGACATCACGCGGCCGGGTGTGCGGGCACCTCGATGTACTCGATGCGGAAGACGTCGTGGTCCTGCGGCCCTCGGAACGCGATCTGCCGCACCGTCACCGGCTGCCTGAAGCGCTGCCCCAGGCCCTCGATCAGGCCGATCACCATCGGCGCCATGCCCTGGCGCTCGCTGCGGTAATGCAGCAGCAGACCCTGCTCGCTTGCTGGCAGCGACTCGACCTCGAACGATGGCGGCCGCAAGTCGGGAAAGGTCATGCCGACGTGGCTGTGCAGGGTGTCGAGGTTGAGCAGGAAGGTCTTCAGGTCCGAGCCGGCCATCGCCAGCATCTCGCCGTAGCCGACCTGCGCGGTGTAGAGCACCCAGTGCTGGCCGAAGGCTTCCAGCAGGGCATCGGCATCCATGCCCAGCAACTCGCTGGCGGCACCGACGAGTTTGAAGCTCAACTCGTCGGGGTAGCTGTCCATCGAGATGAACATCTCCTGTGCCACGCCGGCCCGCTGCAGAACCTGCCGCCAGGTGTCGCCGCCGAACCGCTGGACCACGAAATCTTCCAGGCCCTGGTTGACCAATCCGTACATGGACGCCTCTCCGCGGGCCCGGAACAGCGGCCCGCCGGTCCATCATCAGCCGCCCAGCCCCTTCGGGCCATCCGTAAGCGCCCTATTCCGGGGCCATCGGCGGCATCAATTCACGCTTGGCCCGCTGCCTTTGCTTGGCGGCTGGCTTGGCCATGCCCGCCACCGCCCGGCGTGCGGATCACAAACACATCGCCCACGCCCATCTCCACCTGCCCGATGTGGCCCAGCACCTCCGTGCGCCCGTCGGCCCGCTGCACGAAATTCTCCCCCACCGCGCCAGGCTGGCCACCAGCCATGCCAAACGCGCCATGCGTGCGGCCATTGCTGAGGATGGACGCCGTCATCGGCTGCAGGAAGCGGACGCGGCGCTCGCCACCATCGCCGCCGTTCCACTGGCCGGTGCCCCCGGTGCCGGAGCGGATCTCGTAGGCATCCAGCCGAACCGGGAAGCGGAATTCCAGCACTTCGGGGTCGGTCAGCCGCGAGTTGGTCATGTGGGTCTGGACCACGCTGGTGCCGGCGAAACCCGGCCCCGCGCCGGAACCGCCGGAGATGGTCTCGTAGTATTGGTGCTCGTCGTCGCCGAAGGTGAAGTTGTTCATCGTGCAGGGGCTGGCGGCCATCACGCCCAGCGCACCGTACAGCGCATTGGTGACGCACTGCGAGGTCTCCACGTTGCCGGCCACCACGGCAGCCGGGAAGCGCGGGTTCAGCAGGCAGCCCTCGGGCACGATGACTTCGATGGGTTTCAGGCAACCGGCGTTCAGCGGAATGGCGTCGTCCACCAGCGTGCGGAACACATAGAGCACGGCAGCCATGGTGATGGACCTGGGCGCGTTGAAGTTGTTGGGCTGCTGCGCGCTGGTGCCGGTGAAGTCGACCCGGGCCGAGCGCTGCTTCGCATCCACCGTCACCGCCACCCGGATCTCGGCGCCGTTGTCCATCGGCAGCGTGAACGATCCGGGCTTCAAGGCGGTGATCACGCGGCGGACCGATTCCTCGGCGTTGTCCTGCACATGCTGCATGTAGGCCAGCACCGTCTCGCGGCCGTACTGCGCCACCATCGCCTTCAGCTCCTGCACGCCCTTCTCGTTGGCCGCGATCTGCGCCCGCAGGTCGGCCAGGTTCTGCGCCGGGTTGCGGCTGGGGTACGGGCCGGACTGCAGCAGCGCGACCAGCTCGGCCTCGCGCAGCCGGCCGCGTTCGACCAGCTGGAAATTGTCGATCAGCACGCCCTCTTCCTCGATGCTTTGCGAGAACGGCGGCATCGAGCCCGGCGTGGTGCCGCCGATGTCGGCATGATGACCGCGCGAGGCAACGTAGAAGCTGGGCTTCACGTCGGCTTCGGCCAGGTACACCGGCGTGACGACAGTGATGTCGGGAAGATGGGTTCCGCCATGGTACGGGTCGTTCAGCACGTACACGTCGCCCGGCCGCATCTCGGGGTTACGCTCGACCACCGAGCGGATCGACTCGCTCATCGAACCCAGGTGCACCGGCATGTGCGGCGCGTTGGCAATCAGCTGGCCTTGCGGGTCGAACAGCGCGCAGGAAAAGTCCAGCCGCTCCTTGATGTTGACCGAGTAGGCGGTGTTCTGCAGCCGCAGGCCCATCTGCTCGGCAATGTTCATGAACAGGTTGTTGAAGACCTCCAGCATCACCGGATCGGCCACGGTGCCAGCCGCACGCAGGGCAGCACGCGGGCGAATGCGCTGGATCAGCAGCTCGCCCTGGGCGCTGAGGCTGGCCTGCCAGCCAGGGTCGATCACCGTGGTGGCGTTTTTCTCGGCGATCACCGCCGGGCCGGTGACCAGCGCGCCAGCGGCCAGCGTTTCGCGCTGGTGCAGTTCGGCCTCGCGCCAGCCGGCGGGCCGCTCGTCTGCCAGGCAGTACATGCGGATGCGGGCGCGCGGCGCGGGCTGGTGCGCCACGGCCATCGCGGCGGCGGGTGCACTTTCTGGCCGCTCGCCTGCAGCCAGGCATTCAACGCTGACGGACTCGATGACCAGCGTGCGGTCCGGCATCAGGAAGGCGTAGCGCTGGCGGTAGCCGCGCTCGAACTCGGCGCGGATCGCGGCAATGGCGGCTTCGCTGCCGACGTGCGCGGCCAGCGTGCAAGGCAGCGTCGTGTCGGTGCCCTGGTAGCGCACCTGCACGCGCGCCACGGCCTGCACGGCTTCAGCTGCCACGCCTTGCGTGACCAGCTCCTGCGCGGCCTGCTCGCGCAGTCGCTCGGCAAGCGCGCGGGCCTGCGCCAGACCGGCAGCGTCCAGCGCCTGCTCCAGCGAGGCTTCGCGCATCGCGATCTGGTCGGCCAGGCCCATGCCGTAGGCACTGAGCACGCCGGCGAACGGATGCGCGAGGATGCGCGTCATGCCCAGTGCATCGGCCACCAGGCAGGCGGCCTGGCCTCCGGCGCCGCCAAAGCATTGCAGCGTGTAGCTGGTCACGTCGTAGCCGCGCGCCACCGAAATGCGCTTGATGGCATTGGCCATCGCGCCGACGGCGATCTGCAGCGCGCCGGCCGCGGCCTGCTCGGCGCTGACGACCTGGCCTGTCGCGCCAGTCATCGCGGCGGCCATTTCGGCAAACCGCTGCTGCACGACCTCGCGGTCCAGCGCCTGGTTGGCCTTGGGGCCGAACACGCGCGGGAAGAACTCGGGCTGGATGCGGCCCAGCATCACGTTGGCATCGGTCGTGGCCAGCGGGCCGCCGCGGCGGTAGCTGGCCGGGCCGGGGTTGGCACCGGCGGACTCCGGACCGACGCGCAGCCGTGCGCCGTCGAAGCGAATCACCGAGCCGCCACCGGCCGCCACCGTGTGGATGCTCATCATCGGCGCGCGCATGCGCACGCCGGCCACCTCGGTGTCGAAGGCACGCTCGAACTCGCCGGCGAAGTGGCTCACATCGGTGGACGTGCCGCCCATGTCGAAGCCGATGACTTTCTCGTGGCCCGCGGCCAGCGCAGTGCGCACCATGCCGACGATGCCGCCGGCCGGGCCCGAGAGGATCGCGTCCTTGCCCTGGAAGCGGTGCGCCTCCGTGAGGCCACCGGAGCTTTGCATGAAGAACAGCCGCACACCCGGCATCTGCCCCGCGACCTGCTCCACGTAGCGGCGCAGGATGGGGCTGAGGTAGGCGTCGACCACCGTCGTGTCGCCGCGTGGCACCAGCTTCATCAGCGGGCTGACTTCGTGCGAAGCCGAGACCTGTGTGAAGCCGATCTCGCGCGCCAGCGCCTGCGCGGCCTGCTCGTGGGCCGGGGAACGGTAGCCGTGCAGGAAGACGATGGCGCAGGCGCGCAGGCCGCTGTCGAAGGCGGCCTGCAGTTTCGGGCGCAGTGCGGCGAGGTCCAGCGGCTGCAGCAGTTGCCCTTGCGCGCCCACCCGCTCGTCGGCTTCGATGACCTGCTCGTACAGCAGCTCGGGCAGCTGGATGTGGCGGTCGAACAGCTTGGGCCTGGCCTGGCTGGCAATGCGCAGCGCGTCGCGGAAGCCGCGTGTGGTGACCAGCAGCGTGCGGTCACCCTTGCGCTCCAGCAGCGCATTGGTGGCCACCGTCGTGCCCATCTTCACGCATTCGACACGCTCGGGCGTGATCAGCTCACCAGGCTGCAGGCCCAGCAGGCGGCGAATGCCTTCGACCGCGGCGTCCCGGTATTGCTCGGGGTTCTCGGAGAGCAGCTTGAGCGTGTGCAGCGTGCCGTCCGGCGCGCGGCCAACCAGGTCGGTGAAGGTGCCGCCACGGTCGATCCAGAACTGCCAGCGGTCGGAGGAGGTCAAGTTTTCAGTCATGTCTTGTTCGGGACCGCCTGCGCGGCCCGCCAGGGAATGCAATGGGCGTTGGCGATCAAGCAGCCAGACGATTGGCACGCGGCGCGTCGGCGGACCCGTCCTTCGGCGCTTCGCTGCCCGCAGAAAGCTCGCGTCCACGGGTCTCGGGCAGCACCAGCGCGGCAAGGATCACCAGCGCGTAGCAGCCCGCTGCCATCCAGCCCAGGATCTGGCCCAGCGGCATGCTGCTGCTGAGCTGGCCGATCAGGGCCGGGCAGATGGCGCCGATGGCGCGGCCCACGTTGTAAGTAAAGCCCTGGCCGGAGCCGCGCACGTCGCTGGGGAACAGCTCGGACAGGAAGGCGCCCATGCCGGAAAAGATGCCTGAGAGGAAGAAGCCCAGCGGGAAGCCCAGCACCAGCATCAGCCCGTCGGTGATGGGGATCTGGGTGTAGCTCAGCACCAGCACGGCACCCATCGCGGCGAACAGCATGAAGCAGCGGCGGCGGCCAATGGCGTCGCTCAGCCAGGCACTGGTAAGGTAGCCGGCAAACGAGCCGCCGATCAGCACCAGCAGGTAGGTGCTGGTGCCCAGCACCGAGAGGTGGCGCTCGGTCTTCAGGAAGGTCGGCAGCCAGGTGGTGACCGAGTAGTAGGCGCCCTGCATGCCGGTGGCCAGCAGGCTGGCCAGCACGGTGGTGCGCAGCAGCGAGGGATGGAAGATGCGCAGGAAGTTGGCGCGGTCACCGGTGCTGCGGCGGCGGGCCTGCTCGGCGCGGTAGACCGCCGGCTCGTCCAGGTTGCGGCGGATGTAGAGGATCAGCAGCGCGGGAATGATGCCGATCCAGAACAGCAGCTTCCAGGCGGTTTCCGGCGGCAGCACCGAGTACAGGCCCCAGAAGGCCAGCGCCGAGGCGGCCCAGCCCACCGCCCAGCTGCTTTGCACCAGCCCGGCGGCCTTGCCGCGGTGCTTGGCCGAGATGGTTTCGGCAATCAGCACCGAGCCCACGGCCCATTCGCCGCCCATGCCGAAGCCCTGCATGGCGCGGGTGAAGAAGAGCTGGCCGAAGGACGAGGTGAAGCCGCTGAGGAAGGTGAAGCTGGCGAACCACAGCACCGTCCACTGCAGCACGCGCACGCGGCCGTAGCGGTCGGCCAGCACGCCTGCGGCCCAGCCGCCCACGGCGGAAGTGAGCAGCGCGCCGGTGGCGATATAGCCGGCCTCGGCCTTGCTCATGCCCCAGGCCGCGAGCAGCGTGGGGATGAGGAAGGTGTAGATCATGTAATCGAAGCCGTCAACGCCGTAACCGGCGAAGGTGGCAACGAGGGTGCGCCGCTCGGCGGCGCTGGTGTGCTTGAGCCACATGGTTGGGGTCCTGCCTGTATGTGGAGATGCGTGGGTGGGGCGGGATTGCGGCGCGTGACATCCCGCCGCGGCCCTGGCCAGACCGCCGCGGGGGGACAACACCTGCCACTTCGGGCACGGCCGGCAGCCCAGGGGTGCCGGCAAGAGAAAAGAGAGACCTGAATTTGGCCTACTGCAGCCTGACTGCGGCCTAACTGCGGCCGAGCTGTTGGTTGAGCCTGTCGGTCACCAGCATGTGGCCGGGCGCATGGGTGATGCAGAACGCGGGCTTGGCTGCGGCGATGGCCGCCTGCGGCGTGACGCCGCAGGCCCAGAAGACCGGCAGCTCGTCGCTGCGGATCTCGACGGCGTCGCCATAGTCTGGCTGCATGATGTCGCGGATGCCGATCAGGGCCGGGTCGCCCAGGTGCACCGGCGCGCCGTGCACTTCGGGCGTGCGGGTGGTGATCTGCACCGCGCGGATCGCATCGGCGGCTTTCAGTGGCCGCATCGTGACCACCATCGGCCCATGGAAGACGCCGGCGGCACGCGTCGGGATGTTGGTGCGGTACATGGCCACGTTGCGGCCCTCGTCCACATGGCGCAGGCGCATGCCGTCGGCCAGCAGCGCGTGCTCGAACGAGAACGAACAGCCCAGCGCGAAGGTCACCAGATCCTTGCGCCACAGGCCGTGCAGGTCGGTAGGCTCGGCCACCAGCTCGCCATGGCGCCACACGCGGTAGCGCGGCACATCGGTGCGCAGGTCCAGGTCTTCGGCCAGATCCGGCAGCGTCCACTCGCCAGGTTCGGACACGCCCAGCAGCGGGCAGGGCTTGGGGTTGCGCTGGCAGTAGCGCAGGAAGTCGCCGGCCAGTTCGGCCGGCAGGATGGCGAGGTTGACCTGCACGTACTCGGCGGCGAGTCCGCTGGTGTGGCCCAGGAAGCCGCCGCTGCGGGCAGCCAGGCGCACGTCGCGCCCGGTGGAAGCCGCGGACAGGCCGAGGTCGGCCGGGGTCATGGCAGAGAAGGAAGCGGCGGTGCTCGCGTTCATGGGCAACTCCTGGTGCTTGCTGGCTGCAGGCCCAAAAGACCTGCGAATGCGGCGCATTGTGAAAGTCCGGTGACCGGGCTTCCAACGAGAAATTTCCCGTTGGCCTCATCGAATTTTTGAATGATGAATCCTGGTGCAAACCCCGTTGCCAGCGGGCACCGTCACGGTGAACGGAAAGCGCGATCAGGCTGCGGGCTCGACTGGCGCTGTTGCGCTGCCTTGCGACAGGTAGGCCTGCGCCGAGTCCAGCACCGACTCGGTCAGCGAAGACGTTGGGTCCTCGCGGTAGCTGGCGTGGATGGGCAGCGGCGCCAGCGTGGCGTCGGCCAACAGGCAGCGCAGCGGTGCCCGGCGTGCCAGTTGCAGCGCCGCGCTCTCCGGCAGGGTGGCAATGCCGAAGCCACCTTCGACCAGTTGCACCATGGCCGAGATCGACGAGATCGCGTGCACCCGCGGCAGCGGCGCGCCGTGGCGCTGGAACAGCTCCAGCAGCGCCTGGTGCGGCTGTGAGCCGCGCTGGAAAGTCAGCAGCTCGATGCAGGACAGGTCCAGCAGGCTGTAGCGCGGCTTGGTGTGCTGCTCGGCATGGCCCACAAAGACCATGGGCATGGGTGGCAGCGGGCGCGTGCGCACCGACGCATCGGTCGCCGGAATGGCTGCAAACACCAGGTCCTGCGCGCCGCGGCGCACCTGGTCCACCAACACCGGCGAGGTTTCCACCGTGAGTTCCAGCGCGAAATCGGGGTGGGTGCGGCGCATCTGCTGCAGCCAGCCGGTCAGCCAGCTGTGCACCACCGATTCGATGGCGCCGATGCGCAGCGCCACCGGCCGGCTGGCGTGGTTGCCCATCTCCTCCTTGAGCTGGCGCTGCACGTCCAGCAGGCGGATGGCCAGCACGTGGAAGCGCTGGCCGGCAATCGTCAGGCGGAACTGCTTGTCGCGCCGGTCCACCAGCACCACGCCCAGTTCCTCTTCCAGTGCCGAGATGCGCGAGGACAGCGCCGACTGCGTGACGTGCAGCTTCTCGGCCGCACGCGTCACGCTCTTCAGCGACACCGCCCAATGGAAGGCCTCCACGAAACGCAAGTTCATGGGAAGCCGATTATGGGCGGCTGTCACACAACACATTCACCGCCTTAATTTCTGTATTGACAGAAATACAAGAAGAAACCTAGCATGCAGCCATGGAACTCACCGACACCGCCCGCCGCTTCATCGTGCACTGGGGCGAGATGGGCAGCAACTGGGGCGTGAACCGCAGCGTTTCGCAGATCCACGCCCTGCTCTACTTCCATGGCCGGCCGCTGCATGCCGAGGAGATCTCGGAGACGCTGAGCATTGCGCGCTCCAACGTCAGCACCAGCCTGAAGGAACTGCTGAACTGGAACCTCGTGCGAACCACCCACGTGCTGGGCGACCGGCGCGACTATTTCGAGACCTCGCTCGACGTGTGGGAGCTGTTCCGCACCATCGTGCGCGAGCGCAAGGAACGCGAGTTCGACCCGACCGTGCGCCTGCTGAAGGAGCTGCAGGCCCAGCCCGGCTTCGAGCAGGAACCGGCCGACGCGCAGGACCGCGTGCGCGAAACGCTGCGCTTCATGGAAACGCTGGGGCTGTGGTCCGACGAGATGCTGCGGCTCTCGCCCACCACGCTGGAGAAGGTGCTGAAGCTCGGCGCCAGTGTGCAGCGCTTCGTGCGTGGGGACAGCTGAACGGGTTGTCGCAACAAGGCGATGGGCAGTCCCCCTTTTTTTGAGCCTAAATTTCTGTTTATACTGAAATTTCAAACGGAGAAGATGATGAGAGTGCATCCCCTGCACCATGACGCTGGTGCCTATCCGCTAACGCTCTACTACGAGTCGGCCTGCCCGCTGTGCAACGGCGAGATGCGCAACCTGATGCTGCGCAACCGCGACGGGCTGCTGCGCTTTGTCGACGTCAGCGCGCCGGGCTTCGTGCCGCCTGCAGGCGGGCCAACCCTGGCCGACATGCTGACGCTGATGCGCGGCCAGCGAGCCGACGGCACGTGGCTGACCGGCGTGGCCGTGTTCCGCCTGGCCTATGTAGCGGCCGGCCTGCCCCGGGTGTCGCAACTGCTGAACCAGCCGCTGCTGGGCCGGCTGGCCGAGCGGGCCTATCCGTGGATCGCCAGGCACCGCCGCGCACTGCCGCACTGGATCAGCCACGCGCTGTTCGAAACCACGCTGCGCAGGGCGGCGGAACGCGCCGCGAACGACACCTCGCGCTGCCACGCAGGGCATTGCGACATTCACACCCACACGGAGCGCTGAGCCATGCGAGTGCTGCTTTGTGGCGCCACCGGTTTCATCGGCCGGCACATCGCCCGCGCGCTGCGGGATCACGGCCATCAGGTGCTGGCTGCGAGCCGGAGCGGTCAGGCAGCGGGCGGCCAGGAGCCCCTGGCCGTGAACTTCATGGCGATGACCCAGCCAAGCGACTGGCTGCCACTGCTGACCGGTGTGGACGCTGTGATCAACGCCGTGGGCGTGCTGCGCGACAGCCGCCGGCAGCCCATGCAGTTGCTGCACACGCAAGCACCGCAGGCGCTGTTTCAGGCCTGCGCAGATGCTGGCGTGCGGCGGGTGCTGCAGGTCTCCGCGCTGGGCATTGAAGGCCAGGACTCGTCCTATGCCCTCACCAAGGCCGAGGCGGACAACACGCTGCTGGCGCTGACCGAGCGCGGTGAGCTGGACGGCGCGGTGCTGCGGCCCAGCGTGGTGTTCGGCCGCGGCGGTGCAGGCAGCGAGTTGTTCGTCAAGATGTCCCGACTGCGCTGGCTGGCACTGCCGCCCGAAGGCCGGCGCACCTTGATTCAGCCGGTGGCCGTCTCGGACCTGGCCAATGCCTGCGCGCAGTTGCTTGGGCCAGCCTCGGCGACCCGCGGCTTGCTGGTCTGCACGGGACCGCAGGCGCTCAGCCTCGAAGCCTTGCTGGCCTCGCTGCGGCAGCAACGCGGCGACAAGCCCGCGCGGGTCAGCACCATGCCGGCGGCGCTGGCTCGCGGCAGCGCCTGGGCAGGCGACCTGCTGCCCTGCACACCCTGGGGCCGGCAGACGCTGGGCCTGCTGCAGCGGGACAACACCGCAAGCGTTGCCGAAGCGGCGCAGTTCGCTGCCGTGCTGGGCCACGCAGCCTGCCCGCCGGACCAACTGCTGGCGCGCACATGGTCATGAGATCCCACCGGTCCATGAGCCGTTGCCTGGACGTCCGCTGGCACTGCATTGGCAACAGGCCAGGCTGTGGGAATGGCTGGGCTATCCGGCCTTCGTCGCGATGCTCGCAACCTTCTGGCTGATGGTCACGAAGCCTGGGCTGTGGTGAGTCGGCTCAGCAGTTCGCGTTCGCGCTCGAGTGGCAGGCCGGTCTTCGGAAAACCTTGCTGCTCGGCCGGCAAGGCGCGCCACCAGGCCAGCGTGTCGGCCACCGTCTCCCCCAGCGGGCGGCAGCGCAGGCCAGCGTCATGGGCGCGCAGGGTGTTGTTGCGCTGGAAGGCCGCGTAGCCAGGGTCCTCTCCCAGCCACAAGGGCATCTGGTCCCAGGGCGATACCTGCTGCGCCAGCAGCCAGGCGGACGAGGCCCAGCAGACCTGTGGCCGGGTGCCGGCAGCCTCCACGCAATGCTGCAGCAGGTCGCCAAACTGATGCACGCGGGGCAGCGTGGCCACGTTGAAAGCACCGGACTCGCCTTGCGCCACAGCATGCAGCACAAAGGCCGCCAAGTCCCGGGCGTCGATGAACTGCAGTTCGTCTTCGGGATGACCCGGCGCCAGCAGCGGTTCGCCATCCGCCGCACTGGCAACCCGCGCCGGCCACCAGGTGAAGCGGCCGGTGTGGTCGTGCGGGCCGACGACCAAGCCAGGGCGGATCAGCAGCACCTGCTCGCCGAAGACCTGCCGCACCGCCTGCTCGCAGGCTGCTTTCAGCGGGCCGTAGGTGTCGCCGTCGACCACGGTGGTGTCCGGATCTCTCAGCACGCCCAGCGGTGAGTCCTCACTATTGGGCTGCCGGAAGTCGGCATAGGCAGAGACGCTGGAGATGAAGACGTAGCGGTCAACACGGCCCTTCAAGGCCTGCGCCATCGCGGCGACCTCACCGGGCAGGTAGCCGCAGCAGTCGACCACCGCGTCCCAACGCCCGGCAGCCAGCGCGGAAAGACCGCCGCGACGGTCGCCCCGGATTGACTCGGCACCTGGCAAAGGCTCGCCGCTCTGGCCCCGGTTGAACAGCGTGACGCCATGACCCGCCGCCAGCGCCGCCTCGGCCAGGTGGCGCCCGACGAAGCGGGTGCCGCCGATGATCAGCAGGCGTTGCGGCATGGCGGGCTTCGCTGTCTTACTTGCCGGCGCGGATGGCCTTCTCGTCGCTCTCGCGGTAGTTGCGGCCACCGCAGCGGGTCTTCCATGAGCTCAGGTCGGCGTCATAGTTCGCCGCGGCCACATCCATGTCGTGATTGCGGGTGTTCCACTGGTCGGTCTTGGCCTGGAACTGCTGGAACTGGCTGTCGAGCTTGTTCTTGTCTTCATCGACGCTGGCCTGGAACACCTTGCCGGCTTCGTTCAGCTCGTCGGAGGTCTTCTGGATTTCCTTGCCCTCACGCTCCAGCACTTGTTGGCGGCGGTCGATGTTCTCGCCCTTCTTCGCCGCGGCGTTCAGCGCGTCCATCTTCTGGTTGAAGGCTTCCACCTTGGCAGAGTGTGCGGCCACGCGAGCATTCATGTCGGCCGCGTTCTGGTTGACACGGGCAGCCAATGCATCGCGCTGCTGCTTCATGGCCTCGTTCTCGGTTTCAAGCTGCTTGCGCTCGGCGTCCAGCGCGGTGCGCTTGGTGCCCAGGTCAATGCTCGCGGCCTTGATGCTGTCCTGCTCCTTGAAGCAGGCGCGCAGCTCTTCGCGGCTCATCACCGACGCTTTGGCATTCGCATTGCCAAGGCTTTGCAGCTTGTCTTGCGCCGCGGCGAGGCTGGCGACCAGGGCCAGCAACAGACCAGCGGCGCCGGCGAGAGAGTGCTTTTGGAACGAGTGCATTCGATAACCTTTGCTGTCATGGCCGGCGATGACCGGCCCCAAAAACCGCCCTTGGTGGGACGGCCAGCCCGAGATGATGCCACTGCCGCTAGACTGGCTGATCACCCGGGAACCCTGACGAAACATGTCGCAAAGCATTCACGACTTCCACGACGACCCGCGCAATGCGGACATCCGCATCTGGATCAACGGCCAGCTCAAGTCGCGCGCCGACGCCACGGTGTCGGTTTTCGACAGTGGCTTCGTGCTCGGCGATGGTGTGTGGGAAGGCCTGCGCGTGGTGCAGGGGCATCCGGTGTTCCTGGATGCACACCTGGCGCGGCTGTGGGAAGGTGCCAAGGCCATCATGCTGGACATCGGCATGAGCAAGGCCGAACTGAGGCAGGCCGTCTACGACACGCTGAAGGCCAACCAGATGCACGACGGCGTGCACATCCGGCTGATGGTCAGCCGCGGTGTGAAGCGCACGCCATACCAGGACCCGCGTGTCACCGTGGGCCCGGCCACCATCGTGATCCTGCCGGAATTCAAGCTGGCCAAGCCGGAGACGGTCAACGCCGGGCTGAAGCTGTTCACGGTGCACGTGCGCCGCGGCTACCCGGACGTGCTGGATCCCAAGCTCAACAGCCACAGCAAGCTCAACTGCATCACGGCCTGCATCCAGGCCACCGCCGCAGGTGCCGATGAAGCGCTGATGCTGGACCCGCACGGCTTTGTGGCGACCTGCAACTCCACGCACTTCTTCATCGTGCGTGGCGGCGAAGTGTGGACCAGCAGCGGCGACTATTGCCTGGGCGGCATCACGCGCAGCAACGTGATCCAGGTCTGCCGCGAGGCCGGCATCCCGGTGTTCGAGAAGAACTTCAGCCTGACCCAGGTCTACAGCGCCGAAGAGGCCTTCTGCACTGGCACCTTTGCTGGCGTGGTGCCGGTGCGCGAGGTGGACGGCCGCGCAATGGAAGGTGGGCTGCCGGGACCCATGGTACTGCGGCTGCAAGCGCTGTACAAGGCGCTGGTGGCCCGCGACGTGGCAGCGCAAGAAGGCTCATGGGCATGAACGCCGGAGCACCGCTGCGCGTGGCCATGTGGAGCGGCCCGCGCAACATTTCCACCGCGATGATGCGGGCCTGGGAAAACCGCGGTGACTGCGCCGTCAGCGACGAGCCGCTGTACGCCGCCTACCTGGCTGCGACGGGCCTGGACCACCCGGGCCGCGACGACATCATTGCCGACGGCGACATCGACGCAGCGCGCGTGGCGCGGGCCCTGAGCGAAGGCCCGGCACCTGGCGCTCAGCCGGTCTGGTACCAGAAGCACATGAGCCACCACCTGCTGCCAGGCATGGCGACGGACTGGGTGCACAAGCTGCACAACGTGCTGCTGATCCGCGACCCGGCGCAGGTCGTGGAGAGCTATCTGAAGAGCCGCGCCACCGTGGCCCCGGCCGACATCGGCCTGCTGCAGCAAGCCGCGCTATTCGACGAACTGGCGCAGCGCAGCGGCCAGGCGCCGATGGTGATAGCCGCAGACGACTTCCTGCAGGCGCCCGAGGCCTACCTGAAAGCGGTCTGCACCGCGCTGGGCATTGCCTTCACGCCGCGCATGCTCAGTTGGCCCGCAGGTCGGCGGGACAGCGACGGCATCTGGGCGCCCCACTGGTACGACGCCGTCTGGGCGTCGACCGGCTTTGAGGCCTGGCGCCCTCGCTCGCCCCAGTTGCAAGGTGCGGCCCTGGCCGTGGCCGAGGCCTGTCGCCCGGCTTACGCCTTGCTGCACCAGCATCGCCTCCGGATCAGCGCCTGACAAGCTGCCCTGACGTCTTCGAGAAGGCGGCAGGATGCCACGCATGTTCGCCACCAAACCTTGGTGGCGAATGCGAGCGATGTTAGATTGGCCGCCGAATCGCGCTGCAGACTTGGCTAAAAGACGATTAGACGATTCGCATTCGAGACCCACGGAGACAACACAAGTGATACGTTGCAGTTCATTGCTGGCGACCTGGTTGGGCTTGACCATGTCATTGCTGGGCGCACATTCTGCGCACGCGCAGGCATCGGAATGGCCGACCAAGCCCCTCAAGCTGGTCGTCCCGTTCCCGCCCGGCGGCACCAGCGATTTCATGGGCCGGCTGATCGCCGGCAAGCTCGCCGTGGCACTGAAGCAGCCCGTCAACGTGGAAAACATCGCCGGCGGCGGCGGCGTCACCGGCACCTTGAAGGCGCTGTCGCAACCCGCCGACGGCTACACGCTGATTCAAAGCGGCATTGGCCAGAACGCCGTGGCGCACGGCATGGATGCGCAGGTCGGCTATGACTCCATCAAGGACTTCACGCACCTGACGCAGGTTCATTCCGGTGCGAATGTGCTGGTCGCCAGCCCCAAGTCACCGTTCAAGACACTGGCCGAGCTGATCGCCTACGGCAAGGCCAATCCCGGCAAGCTCAGCTACGGCTTCACACACGCATCTTCCGGCCACGTGGCCATGGAACTGCTCAAGCAGTCGCTGAGCGTCTGCCTGGGCAATGCCCAAGGTGGCCGGGACTGCAAGGGCCTCTCCATCGTTGGCGTGCCCTACAAAGGCGGCGGGCCGTTGGTCGCTGCGCTGCTGGAAGGCCAGGTGCCGATGGCATTCATCAACCAGGATTCGGCCTATCCCCTGGTGAAAGAGGGCAAGCTCCAGGCCCTGGCAGTCACCAGCACTTCGCGCAATTCGCTGTTCCCCAACGTGCCGGCGATCAGCGAAAAGGAGATTCCGGGATTCGTGGCAATGTCTTGGTCCGGCATTTCGGTGTCCAGCAAGACACCCGCCCCCATCGCCGCACGGCTGGAAGCCGAACTGGTGAAGATCATGCAGTCACCGGACACCAGGCAACAGCTGGAGTCCAAAGGCTTTGTGATCCCGGACCAGGGCTCGCACAGCTACGCGAACTTCGTTGACCGCGAAGTCAGCCGGTGGGGCCGCGTGATACGCATCGCGGGCATCAAGCCCGAGTGACCGGGCAGCGCTGCCCTCAGCGCTTCTTGACGATCACGCTGCCGATCGAATAACCGGCACCGAACGAGCAGATCACGCCCAGGTCGCCCTTGGCCAGGTCGCCGTGGTGGCGGTGGAAGGCGATCACCGAACCGGCCGATGCGGTGTTGGCGAATTCGTCCAGGATCAGCGGCGCGATGTCGGCATTGCCGTCGCTGCCGAGCAGCTTCTTGATCACCAGCTGGTTCATGCCCTGGTTGGCCTGGTGCAGCCAGAAGCGGCGCACCTGCGTGGGCTCGACCCGCAGCGTGTGCAGGTGCTTCTCGATGTGCGCCGCGGCCATCGGCACCACTTCCTTGAAGACCTTTCGGCCCTCCTGGTAGAAGGTCTTGTCGCGGCCCAGCGGGTCGTTGTCTTCGGCGCGGTTCATGAAGCCGAAGTTGTTGCGGATGTTGCTGGAGAACTCGGTCGCCAGCTTGGTGCCGAGGATCTCCCACTGCTCGCTGCTGGTGGCCGTGTCGGCAGCTTCGATGATCACCGCGGTGCAGACGTCGCCGAAGATGAAATGGCAGTCACGGTCGCGCCATTCCAGGTGCGCCGAAGTGATTTCGGGGTTGACCACCAGCACGCACCTGGCGGTGCCGGCCTTGACGGCGTTGACCGCCTGTTCGATGGCGAAGGTGGCCGACGAGCAGGCGACGTTCATGTCGAAGCCGTAGCCCCCCGCGCCAATCGCCTGCTGGATCTCGACCGCCATCGCCGGGTAGGCGCGCTGCATGTTGGCCGCTGCGCACAGCACCGCGTCCACGTCCGCGCCGGTCTTGCCGGCGGCGGCCAGCGCCTGCTTCGCGGCGTCCACCGCGATCTCCGCCATCAGCGACAGCTGCTCGTCAGCGCGGGCCTCGAAGCGCGGGTACATGCGCGTCGGGTCCAGCACGCCGGCCTTGTCGATCACATAGCGCTGCTTGATGCCCGAGGCCTTCTCGATGAACTCCACGCTGGAGTGGGTGATGGCCGCGCGGGTGCCGGCGGCGATTGCGTCGGCATGCTGCTCGTTTTGCAGCGCAGCATAGGCGTTGAAAGCCTCCACCAGCTCGGCGTTGGTGATCACGTGCGGCGGCTGGTAAAGGCCGGTGCCGCTGATGACGACTCGGGTCATGGCGCAAATATCCGTGAAAAGTGAAAAAGCCCGCTGCGCGGCAGACGGGCTTCCTGGAGGTCGACCGCGGATTTTAGGGCGGGTGGTACACAGGGCCTGCCGGCCCAGGGGTTCAAGTGGCTTTGCGGCGTGAGGATTTGGCTGCGGGCGCGGCAGGTGCAGCAGTGGGCGGCGGTGGTGAACCGGCGCTGCCGCCCTGGCGCAAGGCGTCGGACATGCCCATCAGCACGCCGCTGACCAGCGCGGTGTAGCTCTGCGCCAACGCCTGCGCGGCCTTCAGGCCGGCGGCCCGGGTGTCGCGCATGGCCGTCTGCATCTTCTCCAGTTGCGCGGTCACGCCGTTGACGGTCGCCTGCGCATGCGCGCCGGCCTGGCTGCCGTCCTGCTTGAAGTGAGACAGCGCCTGCTCCCATGGGCCGGACAGCGTGCCACCGGCGGCGTCCGCCGCCTTGCGCACCGCACCGAACATGGTGTCTTCCAGCTGCTCCAGATCGCCCAGCGCCTTCTTGAGCTGCTTGTCCTGCAGGCCCACGCCCTGGCCAGCCAGGCTGCTGAGCGCCACCTGGTGGGCCTCGACGGCCTTCAGCAGCGCATCGTCCATGCCGGCCAGCGCCGAGCCCAGCATGGCCTCGGCATCGACCTCCGGCAGGCCGCGGCCGGCGGTGCCGGCACTGGCGGCCTGGGTGACCGACTTCAGCACCGAGCGGATGTTCTTCAGGCTCATCTCACGGCCCTGCAAGGCCTTCAAGGTGGCCGTGTGCACGGCGTCGCGCAGCTGCGCGGTCTGGCGCGCGCTGGTGGTCGAGAACATCTCGATCAGGGCGTCCTGGTCAATGCCGGACTTGAGCATGGGCACTCCGCAAGGTGGTTGGGTTGACGGCGACGATACGCGCGTCCCGCATGCTTCGGCCCAGGGGCTTGCCCGAAGCCATGATCACATCTCTGGAGCGATCTGCTCGACGTATTCGGACAAGGCGTCGAGGATGGCGGTCGCCTTCTCGTCACCCTTCTCGGCAGCCGCAGCGCCCAGCACGTCCAGCTTCTCCAGGTAGGCGTCGATGCTCATCGCGCCGCCCTCGCCTTCGTGCAGGCGCGCAGCGCGGTACTGCTCCCAGCGTTCGTGTTCTTCGGCACTCAGGCTGTCCAGGAAATTCCGGGCGCGGTAGCGGAACAGCAACTCACCGAGGCGGCCGTCGTCGAAGCTGGCACGCGGCAAGGCGGGATCGTCGGGCTTCAACTTGCGCAGGCGGTCCAGCCGGGTGCGGTCCTGCGGGCCGACGAAGCCGCCGTAGAGGTCTTCGTCCACGTCAGGCGTGCGCTCGGCGGGCGGGCGGGCGAACACCTCGTCCCACAGGCCACCGAGCTTGGCGCTGTTTTCGGCGCAAGCCTGGGCGTGCTGCAGCGCAAGGTTCATGTCGAAGCCCCAGCGTTCGGCCATCGCGGGCGAGAGCGTCTTCAGGTTACCGATGACCACCGGCGACTTGTTGATGTGGATGGTCTTGATCGGCAGCCGCGTCACGCCTTCGGGCAGCGCGTCGGCCTTGGAGAACATGCGCTCGCGAATGGCCGCGGCGTTCAGCGTGAACAGCTCGGACGGATCGACCGCCAGGTCCCAGACGATCAGCTCGTTCTTGTTGACCGGGTGCGGCGCCAGCGGCCAGACGGCGGCGATGCAGCCACGCTCCGGGCCGTACATGCCGGAGATGTGCAGGAACGGCCTTCCAACGCCAATCTCCGCCCACACAGCATCCTTCTTGCGCAGCTTCAGGCAGAAGTCCCACAGCCGCGGCTGGGCCTGGCGGATCAACCGGGCCAGGCCGATGGTGGCGCGCACGTCCGACAGCGCATCGTGCGCCGCCTCGTGCAGCAGGCGGTTGGCGGCGCTCAGGTGCTCCAGCTTGAACGACGGGCGGCCGTCCTCGTGCTTCGGCCATTCAATGCCTTCGGGTCGCAGCGCGTACATGCAGCGCACGGTGTCCAGCAGGTCCCAGCGGCCACAGTCGTTCTTGTACTCGCGGGCATACGGATCCATCAGGTTGCGCCAGAACAGGTGGCGCGTGACCTCGTCGTCGAAGCGGATGGAGTTGTAGCCCACGCCCACCGTGCCGGGCTTGGCCAGTTGCTGTTCGATGGTGGCGGCGAAGCGATGCTCGGGCACGCCCTGTTCGAGGCACAGCTGCGGCAGGATGCCGGTCAGCAGGCAGGACTCGGGGTCCGGCAGGTAGTCCGGCGCCGGCTGGCAATACACCATCACCGGCTCGCCGATCTCGTTCAGGTCCGCATCGGTGCGCACACCGGCGAACTGCGACGGCCGGTCATGGCGCGGCACACGGCCGAAGGTCTCGTAGTCGTGCCAGAAGAAACTGAAATCGCTCATGTCGGCACGATACCGCAGGGCGCGGCCAGCGCCGGGCCGCCCCAAGCAGGCCGTGCGACCCGCTCGGCGGGTGGTTCCGCGTACCCGCGGAACCGGATGCCCCATCTCTCTTCAGGTGCCTGCATCGCGCAAGCGCAGCAGCGTCGCAAAGCGCGGCAATCCGGTGTCAGTCTGGCCGCGCCAGCTGTAGCTCAGGCGGCTGCCCAGCGGCGGCGGGCTGCGGCGCTGCGCGTCGCTCAAGCCCGAGCCGAGCAGGAAGACGTGGCCGTCGTCATTGCGCACGCGCAGCGCGCCGACCTGGCCGGCGTATTTGCCCTTGCCCGGCACGTGGCCGATGACCACCGCATCGGCGTCCTGCACCGGCTTGAACTTCAGCAGCACGCCGTTGCGGCCGGTCAGGTACGGCGCGTCGGCCAGGTGCAGCGCCAGGCCTTCGCCGCCGGCAGCAACCACCTCGTCCAGCCGCTGCTGCAAGGCGATGCGGTCGGCCACCTGGAACTGCGCAACGGCCCGCACCGGACCGGGTCCGTCCGGTGGCGCCAGCGCGGCAAGCCTGGCCGCGCGCTGCGCGAAGCTGCCGTCGCCACCCGGCAGTTCGAACACGCGGTACTGCAGCGCGCGCCAGCCGGCGTCGCTCGGATCACCCCGCCGCAGCAGCGCTGAAACTTCATCGAAGCGCCCACGGCCCAGCCACAGCTCGCCGTCCAGCGGCTGCGCTGGCAGTTGCGCCAGGAACCAGGCCGGAGCCTGGATCTCGCCACCGCCGCGAAAGCGCAGCCGGCGGCCATCCCACAGCCCACGCACGCCGTCGAACTTCTCGCTGACCAGGTAGGGCGCTGGCGACACGTCCGGCCCGAGTTCCCGCGCCAGCAGCAGCACGGGCGCACCGGCTGTAGCCAGTGCGGCCACCGGCTGGGCCGGCATGGGCAGCGCTGAGGTGGACGGCAGCGCCGCAGCGGCCACCAGGGTGGTCGAAATGCCGCCCAGCAGGGCCAGCGCGACAGGAGGAACAGGCATGGAAGGCAACCTCGGATCGAAGCGGTGAAGCAGGAAGCGGCCGAAAAGCCGCTCGGCCATTGTTCCCACTCGCCTGGGTGCCGCCCATCCACCGGAAGGGGGAATTCGGCCCTGTGCGACCTGAATCTCAGGGCATGCCATGCCGCCCAGAGCGTCGCTGTTGCGTCATCATGCGGTGGTGCCAGGCTTGCCTGCATCTGCACAGCCCGCGCACAGGAGGTTTCGCCATGAACCTAAGCCGGAAAGTGCCGCTCGCCTTTGCGATGGCCTTGCTGCTGACCCTGGCCGCAGGCCTGGGCGGACTCTGGGCAGTGGGCCGCTCCCTAGACATCTTCCACGCCGAGGTGCAGCAGCAGGTGGCCCATGAGCGCGCCGTGGCCGCCATCGCCCAGCACTTCAAAACCCAGGTGCAGGAATGGAAGAACGTGTTGCTGCGCGGCGCCGATGCGGCGGCGCTGGACAAGCACTGGACGGCCTTCGTGCAGGAGGAAAAGGCAGTGGCCGACGGCGCCGCCTGGCTGCGGAGTGACCTGGGCGAAACCCATCTGCAGGCCTTGCTCGACCGGTTCCTGACAGCGCACCGCAAGATGGCCAGCGGCTACCGCGAAGGCCTGGAGAAGTTCAAGGCTGCAGGCCAGCAGCCACAGGCTGGCGACCAGGCGGTGCGCGGCGCGGACCGCGAACCCAGCCAATTGCTGGAAGCTCTGGAAAGGGAGATCGCCACGCTCAGCGCGGCCACCGCCAGCAACGCCTACGCCGCCGGCCAGCGGGCCGCAGGCTGGAGCCTGGCGCTGATGCTGCTGGCCGCGCTGCTGGGCGTGATCATTGGCGTGCTGCTGAGCCGTGCGGTCGTACGACCCTTGATGCATGCCATCGACATGGCCGCCGAAGTCGCCAGAGGCAATCTGGCGCGCACCATCCGTGCAGCCGGCCGCGATGAACTGGCCCGGCTGCTGCAGGCGCTGGCCCACATGCAGGGCCAGTTGCGGCAACTGGTCAGCGAGGTGCGCGGCAATGCTGAAGGCGTGGCCATGGCCAGCGCGGAAATCGCGCAGGGCAACAGCGACCTGGCCGCCCGGACGGAAGCCCAGGCAGCCGCGCTGCAGCAGACCGCCTCGTCAGTGGGGCAGCTCAGCGAGACACTGCGCGGCAATGCCGAACATGCCAAGCAGGCCAGTCAGCTGGCACAGCTCGCCAACGAGGTGGCCGAACGCGGTGGCCAGGCAGTGGGCCAGGTGGTGCAGACCATGCAGGACATTGCCGGCGACTCGCATCGCATCGCGGACGTCACCAGCATGATCGACGCCATCGCCTTCCAGACCAACATCCTGGCGCTGAATGCGGCCGTCGAAGCGGCCAAGGTGGGCGAACATGGCCGCGGTTTTGCCGTGGTCGCCAGCGAGGTGCGCGGCCTTGCCCAGCGATCAGCCGATGCGGCGCGCGAGATCAAGCAGTTGATCCAGGCCAGCGCCGAACGCGTGGCGCGAGGCGATGCCCAGGCCAGCCAGGCCGGTGCAACGATGGACGAAGTGGTCGGCGCGATTCACCGCGTGACGGCACTGGTGGCGGAAATCAGCCGCGCCAGCGATGCTCAGAGCAGCAGCCTGTACCAGGTGAGCGAGGCCATCGACCGCATGGACCAGGGCACCCAGCAGAACTCGGCGCTGGTCGAAGAAACCAGCGCTGCTGCCGAAAGTCTGAAGGGGCAGGCCGATCAGCTGGTGGCCACGGTGGGCGTCTTCAAGCTGGCTTGATGCTGCTCCCGGACCTGCTTCTCGTCAGGCCCACCGAGGGGGATGAGAAAACCCGGGGGCTGCCGGTCGCTCTCCCATGAGGCTCAGGCTGGCAGGCCCTGCACCGAAAGCACCTGCCACTCCTCGTCCGTCCACAGCCGGGTCAGGCTGACGAAATGCACGCCCTCCGGGTCTTCCAGCGAATAGCTGCCCTGGCTGCCCGCTCGCACGTCCAGCGTAAGCTGCATGCCCAGCAGGTATTCACATTGCGAGCGGCTGACGTGGAACGGCACGCCGCCGACGGCGCCCAGTTGCACGTCGCCGGCATTCAGCGTCAGGTCGCCCGGTGCGCAGCACATCGGGTGGCTGCCTTCGCAGCAGCCGCCGGCCTGGTAGAAAAAGATCCCCGCCCCGTGCCTTTCCTTCAGGTGCGCCACCAGCGCCAAGGCGGCGTCGGTGGCGATCACGCGTTCGATCATGGCTTGCGCTTCCCGATGAAAAAAGCGGCCCGCAGGCCGCTCGTGCATGACAGCGTGAAGTTCAGAAGAAGCCCAGCTTGTTCGGGCTGTAGCTGACCAGCAGGTTCTTGGTCTGCTGGTAGTGGTCCAGCATCTGCTTGTGGGTCTCGCGGCCGATGCCCGATTCCTTGTAGCCGCCGAAGGCTGCATGCGCCGGGTAGGCGTGGTAGCAGTTGGTCCATACGCGGCCGGCCTGGATGCCACGGCCAAAGCGGTAGGCACGGCTGCCATCGCGGGTCCACACGCCAGCGCCCAGGCCGTACGGCGTGTCGTTGGCAATCTGCATGGCTTCGGCTTCATCCTTGAAGGTGGTCACGGCCAGCACCGGGCCGAAGATCTCCTCTTGGAAGATGCGCATCTTGTTGTGGCCCTTGAACAGCGTGGGCTGGATGTAATAGCCGCCGGCCAGGTCACCCTCCATCTTCGCCGCGCCGCCGCCGATCAGCACCTGCGCGCCTTCCTGCTTGCCCAGCTCCAGGTAGGACATGATCTTGTCCATCTGCATCGACGAAGCCTGCGCACCCATCATCGTGTCGGTGTCCAGCGGGCTGCCTTGCTTGATCGCGGCCACACGCTTGATCGCCCGGTCCATGAACTTGTCGTAGACCGATTCCTGGATCAGCGCGCGGCTGGGGCAGGTGCAGACCTCGCCCTGGTTGAACGCGAACAGCACCAGGCCTTCGATGGCCTTGTCGAAGAAGGCATCGTCGGCAGCAGCCACGTCGTCGAAGAAGATGTTCGGGCTCTTGCCACCCAGTTCCAGCGTCGCCGGGATCAGGTTGCTGGCCGCCGCCTGCGCGATGACGCGGCCGGTGGCCGTGGAGCCGGTGAACGCGATCTTGGCGATGCGCTTGCTCTGCGCCAGCGGCATGCCGGCCTCGCGGCCAAAGCCGTTGACGATGTTCAGCACGCCGTCTGGCAGCAGGTCGGCGATCAGCTCGGCCAGCACCAGGATGCTGACCGGCGTGGACTCGGCCGGCTTCAGCACCACGCAGTTGCCTGCGCCCAGTGCCGGTGCCAGCTTCCAGGCCGCCATCAGGATGGGGAAGTTCCACGGAATGATCTGGCCGACCACGCCCAGCGGCTCGTGGAAGTGATAGGCGATGGTGTCGTCGTCGATCTGGCTGAGCGTGCCCTCCTGCGCCCGCAGGCAGCCGGCGAAGTAGCGGAAGTGGTCGGCCGCCAGCGGGATGTCGGCATTGAGCGTCTCGCGCATCGGCTTGCCGTTGTCCACCGACTCGGCGTAGGCCAGCTTCTCCAGGTTCTGTTCGATGCGGTCGGCAATCTTCAGCAGCACGTTGGCGCGCGTGGCGGCCGGCGTGGCAGCCCACTTGGCGGCGGCGGCGTGTGCAGCGTCCAGCGCCAGCTCGATGTCGGCCTCGGTCGAACGTGCGGCCTGGGTGAAGACCTTGCCATTGATCGGCGTAATGACGTCGAAATACTGGCCGCCCACTGGCGCGACGAACTTGCCGCCGATGAAGTTGTCGTAGCGCGCCTTGAAGCCGACGGGGGCACCAGCGGTTCCGGGAAAGGCATACAGCATGCGTTTGTCTCCTGCGTTGTTGGATGAAGAGGGAAGCGACCCGACGTTTGCGTGTGGGGAAACGGGGCCTGCCCTGGCTTGCTCTGCACGCGACATGCCAACGGCAGCTGGGCCTTGTTTGTGCCGGGAACAGGCTGATCCTGCGCAAATCCGGGTCAAACAGCGGCCATGGCCTGCGCCAATGTGTCGCACACCGAAACCCTGTGCCGAAACGGAACAGCTCGCCTGCGGCACTGGCGGAAGACCCTCTAGGCGAGGGCGGTCGGCATGGCTAACCTTGGCCCGACACCGCCTTCGAACCTGCCGCCATGCACCCTGCCCTGACCCCCGTCCTCTCCCCCGCCCAGGTGCGCGAGGCCCACCGGCAGCTCAACAGCAGCGGCGAGGTGTCCGCGCAACTGCTGGGCCCCGTGCTGGCGCGCTCCTGGCAGCGCAGCGCCGCAGCCGGCCTGTCGCCCACGGCACGCCCGGCGGGCGCGCCGCATGCGTCCTCGGCCCAGTTGCGCCAGGCGCTGGAACAGCAGCGCGAACTGCTGGCCCACGCGCTGCCGGTGATGAACTTCCTGCATGAGCAGACCCAGGACAGCGACGGCATGCTGGTGCTGGCCGACCCGGACGGGCTGCTGCTGCACTCGCTGGGCGACCTGCAGTTCATGCACCGCGCAGAGCGCGTGGCGCTGCGCCCGGGCGCCAACTGGCACGAGTGCTGGCGCGGCACGAATGCGGTTGGCACCGCGTTGGTCGAGGCCCAGCCGCTGGTCGTGCACGGCGGCGAGCACTTCCTGGAGCGCAATGCCTTCCTGACCTGCGCCGCCGCGCCCATCCACGACTCGCAAGGCCGCCTGCTGGGCGCTCTGGACCTCTCAGGCGACCACCGCGGCTACCACCGCCACACGCTGGGCCTCGTGCGCTCGGCCGTGCGCATGATCGAGCACAGGCTGTTCGAGACCCGCCATGGCGACCAGCTGCGGCTGCGGCTGCACAGCCAGCCCGAGGGCCTGTCCACGCTGACCGAAAGCCTGCTGGCGCTGTCGGGCGACGGCTGGGTGACGGGCGCGAACAAGGCCGCGCTGGCACTGCTGGGCCAGCCCTGGCAGACCCTGGGTGGCCTGCCCATCGAACAGTTGCTGGAGGTGTCCATGGACCGCCTGATGGCCAGCGCCCAGCGGGCCGGCGGCGCGCCGCTGCGGGTGCAGACCGTGCACGGCCAGGCCTTGTGGCTGCGCATCGAACCGGGCCAGGCCAGCCTCGGCACGCCGGCCATGGTGTTCGCGGCCCAGCCGGCGCCCATCGCGCTGCCCGCCCCGGCGCCGGCCGACGAACTGGCGGCGCTGGACACCGGCGACCCCACGCTGCACGCGGTGCTGGCCCGCGCGCGCCGGGTGCTGGACAAGCCGATTGCGCTGCTGCTGCAGGGCGAATCCGGCGCTGGCAAGGAGGTGCTGGCGCGGGCGGTGCACCGCAGCGGGCCGCGGCGCGCGCAAGCCTTCGTGGCGGTCAACTGCGCGGCGCTGCCGGAAAGCCTGATCGAGGCCGAGCTGTTCGGCTACCGGCCCGGCGCCTTCACTGGCGCCAGCCGCGAAGGCGCTCCCGGCCGCATCCGCGAGGCGGACGGCGGCGTGCTGTTCCTCGACGAGATTGGCGACATGCCGCTGGCCATGCAGGGCCGGCTGCTGCGCGTGCTGCAGGACCGCCTGGTGGTGCCGCTGGGCGGTGGCAAGCCGGTGGCCGTGGACATCCAGCTGATCTGTGCCACCCACCATGCGCTGCGCGAGCAGATGCGCACCGGCCAGTTCCGCGAAGACCTGTACTACCGGCTCAATGGCCTGACGCTGCAACTGCCACCGCTGCGCGAGCGCCAGGACCTGGAGGCGCTGGTGCAACGCATGCTGCAGGAACTGGCACCGGGGCAGGACGTGCAACTGTCACCGGAACTGGCGCAGCGCTTCGCCAGCTACCGCTGGCCCGGCAACCTGCGCCAATTGGCCAATGCACTGCGCACTGCCTGCGCGCTGATGGAGCCTCACGAGACGCAGGTCACCTGGGCGCACCTGCCCGATGACCTGGCCGAGGACCTTCGTGCCTGTGCACCGCTGCGGGAGACGGCGCCTGCAGCAGTGGAAACTGCCATCGACCTGCGCGAGCTTGCGGTCCGCACCGTGGAGCGGGCGCTGAAGGAGAGCGACGGCAATCTCTCGGAAGCCGCCCGCCGGCTGGGCATCAGCCGCAACACGCTGTACCGCAAGCTCAGGGCTGCGCGGTCCAGCTGAAAAAACTCAGCTGAGGCCCTTGAGCTTGGGCAGCGGGCCGGCCAGTTCCTCGGCGCTGCTGCCCTGCTGCTTCAGCAAAGCTTCCAGCGCCGGCATCAGCGGGCCCAGGCGTTCGTCGAGTGCGTCGCGCACGGTGTCGACAAAAACCTGCGTGCTGCGCTCGATCTCGATGTTCAGCGTGTCGCCCGGCTGCTTGTCGCCAAAGGTGGTCATGCGCAGCGTCTCGGGAATCAGCCAGACCTCGAACCAGCCCTCGGCACGGTTGGCCTCGGCGACCGTCAGGCTGGCGCCGTTGATCGCGATGTAGCCCTTGGCGAAGATGTAGCGCATCCACGGCTGCGGCACCTGGATGCGCATCACATGGTTGTTCTCGGGCTGGCGCACCGAGGCCAGCGTGGCCTTGAAATCCACATGGCCGGACAGCGGGTGGCCGCCGATCTCGGCGCCGTCGCGCGCCGCGCGCTCCACGTTCAGCGGGCTGCCTTCGCTCAAGGCGCCCAGCGTGGTCAGCGACAGGCTTTGCTGCATCACGTCGAAGTCGGCCGCGTTGTCGCCATGCAGCTCGGTGACGGTCAGGCACACGCCGTCGCACGAAACGCTGGCGCCAATGCCCAGATCCTGCGCGAAGCCGTCGGGGAACTGCAGCCGGAAGCTGCGCAGCCCTGGTTTGTCCTGGATGCTGGCCACCTGGGCCACGCCTTGCACAATGCCGGTGAACATCCGAAATCCCAATGAAAAAACTGGCGCGAGCTTAGCAGCCCGGGCCAGTTTCGGTGGCGGGCGCCGAGGCGCCCATGCTGGGGGTGATTACTTCAGGCCAGCCGTGGAGGCCAGGCTTTCTTCCTGGTCCAGGATGCCGGTGCCGGAAGAGAAGCCCATTTGCGCAGCCAACGAATCGACGCCGTGACCCGCGCCATGAATGCGCTTGAGCACCAGCTTGCCGCCGCAGTTGGACCAGGTGTCGACGTTGCCGCTGTTGGTCGGCGAGGCAGCCACAGTCTCGCCGCACATCGCCGTCGCGCGGACTTGCTGCTGGACCTGTTCGTTGATCACCTGGTCATTGACCCAGGCATCGCCGGCCGCGTAGATCAGGACCTGGTTGATGGTCCACAGGTCATCGCCCCAGTTCGACGCCCCGGTGATCGGGTCGTAGGTCCGCATCACCGGATCGCTGTCGCCAATGATGCCCATGTACGGCGCCACCGCCTTGCCGGCGGCAGTGCCAGCGGGATCGCACACCGCTGCACCGGTCGAGAAGTCCACCGAGGCCGGGCCGGCCAGGGACACATAGGAATCAAACGTGGCGTTGGACTCGCAGTACATGCGGTTGGTCATCGCGCCGCCCATGGAGTGGCCCATCAGCGTGATCTTGCTGATGCCGTAGTCCGCGCGCAGCTTGGCAGCCAACCCAATCAGGAAGGCCTTGTCGTCCTGGCCGGAGGTCATCACCCGGTTGCTCCAGGTCGTCGCGCCGTCCTGCCCGGCAATGTGCTGCCCCTGGGGAAACACGAGCATCACGTGATTGTTTTCCAACCAGGTCCAGTTGATGGTCGACGATGCCAGGTCGGTCTGCGAAGTGTTCAGGCCGAGCTGGTAGGAGATGGAGACGTTGTTCCCGCCGCCGCCGTGCAGCGCAACGATGGCCCGGGTCGCGCCCTTGGGCTTGTAGATGTTGATCTGTTGTGGGTAGGCAGCACCGGTGCTGCTGGTGACGTGCACGTTGGTGATCAACTCGTCAGTACCCGACGGCGCCACGTCGTTGTCGCTTCCACCACCGCAGGCGGACAGCAAGGCGACAGAGGCCAGCATGGTGGTCACGGCAAGCGCGCGGACCCGGGAGATGCGATGGAACATGGAAAGACTCCGAAAGGCTGTTGGTATGACCCGCTCAAAAAAACCTCCGCCAACCCACCCAAGAGTGGCGGGCCACAAGCTGTGGCCAAGAGATTCCGCAGCGGTGAATGGATGGCATGACGGTAGCACCGGGCCCCTGGCCCACCCATTCGCTTGCGACCCGACGTAATGTAGGACAACGCCCTTATGAGATGTCGGCCGACAACGACGTGGAAAAAACCTGTGACTCTTTGTCAGGGAAGCCGTGAGCGGGCGCGCTCCGGGCGTCGCTGGCAGAATCCACCGATGCCCTGCCTGCCCTCCCCCATCTCGCCGCGCGCCAAGCGCGCGTTCGGCCGCACCTTTGGCCACTCCATCAGCACGCGGCGTGCCCGCTTCGGCGCCCAGGCTGTCGCCTGCCTGTCGGTCCTGCTGTCCGCGCCGTTGATGGCGCAAACCGCGCCCGCCACGCCCAAGGAACATGCATCCAGCAATGGCCTGCGCGCCGTGGCCGTGGCCGGCACGCTCGCCAGCTGGGCCTATGCCTGGTGGGAAGGCGCACCATTCACGCGCTGCGACGGCGCGCCGCGCTGGCAGTTCCGCGGCAACGTGGCCAAGGACGACGAACTCCGCGTGGCCACCGTGGGTGCCGCCTACGGCGAATGCCAGATGCTGACTGCTGGTGGCTGGAGCCTGAGCAACCAGACCAACTTCTCGGTCAGCCGCTGGAGCGCGCAAGGCGATGTGGCCTTCGCGAAGAATGCCTGGGACGTGGCGATCGTGCCGCTGGTGCACTGGCAGCGGCCGGCCTTTGGCGCCACGCGCATGGAAGTCGAATTCGGCATCGGCCCGGCCTGGCTGAGCCAGACCAACATCGGCGACCGCCAGAAAAGCACCCAGTACCAGTTCTCCGACCACCTGGGCCTGAACCTGGTGGACGCCGGCGGCGCCTGGCGCGTGGGCCTGCACTGGCGGCACATCAGCAACCTGGACATCAAGACGCCGAACAACGGCGTGGACTTTGCCGGCGTCGTGGTCGCGTTCAGCCTCTGACCCGCAAGAACCGCCGGCCTTCAAGCCGCTGAGGCCTGCCGCCGCCGGCGGCGTCTGAGCCGCCAGCGCAGCCAGCCGGCGCGCACCAGCAGCGCACAGCCCCAGATCGCCAGGCCAGCGAACACCACGTCGCTGAGGAAGTGGCCGCCCTGGACGATGCGGACGGCGCCGATCAATGCGCCAGCCGCCATGCCGGCGCGCCACCAGCGCCGGCGCACCGCAGGCGCGGCCATCAGGCCCACGGCCATCAGCACGAAGCCGGTGGCCGCATGGCCGCTGACGAAGGAGCAGTTGGTGCGGCAGCCGCTGGACGGCAACAGCGCCATGCTGAACACCTTCTCGCCGCCGAACTGCAGGATGTGAACCGGCCGCGGCCGGCCCCATTGCTCCTTCAGTGCGCCGTGCACCAGCACCACCACGCCCAGCAGCATGACCAGCGCCAGCGCCCAGCCGCGCCGGCCGTGACGCAGCCGATGGCCCGGCGAACGGCGCCAGCTGCGCCAGGCGCTCCACAGCGCATAGAGGAACACCGCCCAGCCGACCGCCGTGGTGCCGCGGTAGATCGCCCGTACCCACCACCAGTGGTCACCCGGGAAGTGACCCTGGCCGTCGTAGAACCAGCCGGCCACCTGCAGGTCCAGCTGCGGCCAAGCCGAAAACACCGTGCCCGCGACCAGCAGCGCCAGCAGCCAGGCCAGCGCCTCGCGATGCCGCGCGCGCCGCCACCAACCGGTCTTCATGGCGCGGCTTGCGCCACCGAGGTGGCAGCCGGTGCAGCAGCACGCCACAGGATCAGCGCATAGCCCCGCTCGGCATACAGCGGGATGTAGCGCCCGCCGGCCTGGGCGATCAGCTTGGGCAACTGGTCCAGCCGGACCAGTGCCAGTTCGCCATCATGTGGCGCGCGGCGCGGCGTGGACTGGCCGCGGTAAAGCGCAAAACTGGGCTGGTGCAGGCCCCATTGCACCGCCGGCTCGTTGCGCTCCGCGGCAATGGCCGCGGCGCGCTTGATCGGGCCTTGCAGCAGGTCGCCCCACCACGGCAGCGCCACGCCCAGTGCCACCACCGCAATCACCAGCGCCGAAACGCCGCTGCGCAGCGCCAGCGTCCACCCCGGTCGGTTCAGCTGGGTCATCAGGAACAGCACGGCCAAGGCCGCCAGCCCGCTGAGCCAGGCCAGCCACGGCGAGGCATGCTGGCCTTCCAGCACCGCCTTGTAGAGCGGGTGCGTGACCTGCGGCAGCCACCAGCCCATGGCCAGCGCCGAGCCGCACAGCAGCGCCAGCAACAGCAGCAGGCTGACGGTCAGCGCCGCACGCATCGTGGTGCCCGCTTCGGCCAGCGTGATGGCCATCAGCAGCACCAGCGGCGTGGCGCCATACAGCGCGTAGTGCGGCAGCTTGGTGCCCGAGAGCGAGAAGAACACGATCACGAAACCGGCCCACAGCAGCAGGTAGCGCTGCAGCGGGTCTGCCCAGTGCCGCTTCACACGCGCCAGCACGCCGGCCAGCAGCGGCGCCCACGGCAGCAGCAGCAGCGGCACCACCACCAGGTAGTAGCCGATGCTGCCCCCGTGCTGCTCCAGCGGGCTGGTGTAGCGCGCCAGGTTGTGGCGGATCAGGAAACCGTCGATGAAGGCCTGGCCGTGGCGGTGCAGCGCATAGGCGTACCAGGGCACCGCAATGCCCAGCATCAGCAGCCAGGCGACTGGATCGGCCATCGCCCGGCCCAGCCTGGCCAGCGCAGCCCGCCACGGCAGCGAGCAGAACAGCCACAGCAGCAGCGCGGCGCCTGGCACCACGATGGCCACCGGCCCCTTGGTCAGCAGGCCCAGGCCCATCCAGGCATAGGCGCGGCGCAGCGCCGACTTGGAGTCGCTGGACAGCCAACGCCAGCCGTCCAGCGCGGTCAGTGTGAGCAGCAGGTTCAGCAGCGCATCGGCGGTCGCGGCGCGGCCGATGATCAGCACGCCCAGCGAGGTGGCCAGCATCACCGTCGCGCTCACCGCCACCTGCCTGCCCAGCCGCGGCAATGCGAACTGCGCCAGCACCAGCGCCCACAGCCAGCCGCTGAGGGCAGACGGCAGCCGCATCGCGAATTCGCCGACGCCGAAGGCCGACGCGCTGAGCGCCTGCAGCCAGTACACGCCGATGGGCTTGTCGAAGCGCGGCTCGCCGTTCAGCGTGGTGTGCAGCCAGTCGCCGCTGGACAGCATCTCGCGCGTGGCTTCGCTGAAAGCGCCTTCGTCCACATCGAACAGCGGCGCTCCGCCCAGCCGCCACAGCGCCAGCGCCAGCAACACCAAAGCCAGCAGCGCCCATTCGTTGCGGCTGAGCTTTCCGGCCGGCGCCGGCTCTGACATGCCAGCAGCCATCATGCGTGCCAGCCCTCGCCGTCCGCCACCGGCGGCGTGGCCATCAGGTGGTACTGGCGGGCATGGCTGCCGTCGAAGTAGATGCGGATCAGCAGCTCGGACAGCACGCCGGTCAGCAGGAACTGCAGCCCGCCCATCACGCAGAAAAAGCCGACGAACAGCAGCGGCCGGCCGCCGATGGATTCACCCAGCAGCTTCAGGATGCCCAGGTAGCCCAGCACCGCCGAGCCAAAGCCCAGCACCGCCAGGCCGACCGCGCCGAAGAAGTGCCCCGGCCGCGCGCCGAAATTCAGGAAGAAGTAGACCGACAGCAAATCGACGATGACGCGGAAGGTGCGCGACAGGCCGTACTTGGATTCGCCATGCTCGCGGGCACGGTGGTTCACCGGCTCCTCGGTCATGCGGTCCGGCGTGGTCACGGTGGCCAGCCAGGCCGGAATGAAGCGGTGCATCTCGCCATACAGCCGCACCTCGCGCAGCACCGAGGTGCGGAAGGCCTTCAGGCTGCAGCCCAGGTCCTTGAACTGCATGCCGGTGATCTTGCGGATCAGCCGGTTGGCAATCATCGACGGCAGCCGGCGCAGCGCAAAGCCATCCTGCCGCTTCTCGCGCCAGCCAGCCACCATGTCCATGTTCTCGATCAGCAGCCGCGCCACCATGCGAGGGATGTCGCGCGGGTCGTTCTGCAGGTCGCCGTCCATGGTCACGATGACGTCGCCGCGCGCCGCGTCGATGCCGGCCTGCATGGCCGCGGTCTGGCGGAAGTTGCGCAACAGGCGCAGCACGCGGATGTGCGGGCCGACCGTGGCCGCATGGCGCTGCAGCGCGGCGCCCGTGCCATCCCGGCTGCCGTCGTCCACGACGATCAGCTCCCACGGGTGCGGATAGGCCTGCAGCGCCGCCTGCACCGTGTCGATCAGCGGCCTGACGTTATCGATCTCGTTGTACATCGGCACCACCACCGACAGGCGGTGCGGCGGCGCCGGGTCGGCCGGCAGCGCGGGAGCGGCGCCGATGTAGGCGTTGGAAACAGGCGAATCGGTCATGGAAGGGGGCGGTCTGCGGACCGCTGGGAAGCAGTGACGTTGGCGGCGTCGGCCGCGAAATCGGTCTTGAAAGAGGTGCGCCGCGGCAGCAGCATGGCCACGCCGCGGTACAGCGCAAAGCTCAGCAAGGCCACGGCCAGGCTCAGCGCATGCACCGCCAGCGCGGCACTGGTCAGGCGCGCCGGCTCGGCAGCCACCTGCAGCCATTGTCCCGCAGCCCAGATGGCCGCTTCGTAACTGCCCACGCCGGCCGGCGCCTGGATCGGCAAGGCCACCGCCAGTTCGCCCGCCACTGCGGCGCTCACGCCCGCCAGCCAAGGCAGCGGCGCCAGCAAGGCCAGCCCGCCACCCAGCACCAGCAGCTTCAGGCACCAGTTGGCCAGGCACAGCAGCCAGCCCAGCCTGTCGTCCCGGTGCGCCAGCAGGCCAGCCTGCAAGGCCTGCCAGCGCGGCAGCTTGGCGCCCAGCCAGTTCGACAGCCGGGGCAGCAGCACCAGCAAGACCAACAAGGCACCTGCCACCGCGCCCAGCCTTAGCCACGGCGAGCCGGGCAACAGGCAGGCCAGGCCCAGCAGGCCGAGCACGCAGGCATCCTGCAGCCGCAGCCACACCAGGCTGCGCAAGGCGTCGGCCACCGGAATGCCGAAGCGGCGGTTCAGCAGCCACGGGTAGCCAGCCTCGCCAGCACGCATCGGCAGCACCAGCAAGGCGGCGTTGTGGGCCAGGAACAGGTCCACGCTGTCGTGCAGCGTGAGCATGGGCTGGCCCGGCCGGTTCGCGCGGCCCCAGTTGCCCCATTCGCGGCGCAGGCGCTCGGCACGCAGGGCGTAGCTGCCCCACAGCCCGGCGCACAAGGCCAGCCAGGCCCAGGCCGGCAGGCCGCGCAGCGCCTCGGCCACCGGCTGCCAGCTGGCATTGCGCAGCAGCACCGCCAGCGCCAGCCCGGCCAGCAGGCAGGGCAGCACCAGCCTGGCTGCGCGCGCATCGGTGCCGGCCGGCGCGTCCGCGCTCTGCCAGCGGGAGACTGCGCTGCACAGCGACATCAGCGCCAGCGTCCACTGCAGCGGCTGGGCGATCGGGTAGCCGGTCTTCTGCACCAGCATCGCCACCGCCAGCAGCAATTCCAGCACCGCCAGCAGCCGCCGGCCGCGCAGCAGGTTCAGCCAGCGCTGCAGCGGGCTGCGCTGCGCCAAGGCCAGCGCGATCAGGCCGCTGAGCAGGCCCAGGCCGGCGCCGGCCAGCACGTCAGACGGCCAATGGGCGCCAACCGCCACGCGCGACAGCGCCACCAGGGCCGCAACGCCGAACACGGCCACCTGCTGCCAGCGGGCCCAGCCCATCGCACTGGCCAGCAGCGCGGCCATTGCAAACGCGGTGAGCGAATGGCCGGACGGCATCGACGGTGAATGCACGATGGGCTCGCCGATCACCCACAACTGATCTGCCGTCCACAGCTTGGGCGGGCGTGGCGAGCGCACCAGGTTCTTCGGCAGGTGAGTCAGCAGCGCGGCCACCGGAATGCACCACAGCGCCGCGGCCAGCGCCGCCTGCCGGGTCCGGTCCAGCGCCATCACCACCATCAGCGTGCTCAGGCCCAGTCCCGCCACGCTGAGGCCAGCCCAGATCCCGGCCGTCCACGCATCGGGCCTGCCGGCCGCCTGGTTGCCCAGCCGGAACAGCGCGTGGTTCAACTCTGGCCGCAGTTGCAACGCCGTGCCCGCCAGGATCAGCAGGAAAGCAATGCCAAGGGACCACCAGGGCGTTTGGGAAGAACGCAACGGCGATTCGCCAGCGACGTTCGGGTCGGGAGAAGACGGCATGTGGGGCGGGAGATTTGGCCGGCATGATGCCAGAGCGGCACCCGCCCACGCGCTTCGCGCGCCGGGAGGCTGAACTATGCTCGCCCGATGGTCGACACCTCCACCTCCCTCCTGGCTGCCGCCGAGGCCAAGGCCGCCGCGCCACTGCTCAAGCACCGCCTGCACACCGGCAGCATTGCCGCCGCCGCCCACCACCTGAAGCTTCACGAGTGCCGCTTCGACAGCGCCCGCTTCACGCAACTCGCCAGCGACGGCCTGGAAGCGCTGGAACTGAAGGCCAGGGCGATGCAGATCGCCGCCGCGCTGGACGCCACCTTGCCGGCCGACTTCGACGCCGCCTGCCAGATGGTCGAGCGCGCGCTGGCGCCCGCCGTGTCCCCGGACGCCTCCAGCAGCGGCGACGCCAGCAGCGCAGGCCTGGCCGGCTGGATCGTCTGGCCACTGGGCGACTGGGTGACACGCCGCGTGGCGGCCGATCCCGCGAACCTGGACCGCGGCCTGCAGGCGCTGCACGCGCTCACGCAGCGCTTCACGGCCGAGTTCGCCATCCGCCCGCTGCTGCGTGACCACCAAGCGGCGGTCTTCGCCACGCTGCAACGCTGGGTGGACGACCCGAACGAGCATGTGCGCCGCCTCTGCAGCGAAGGCAGCCGCCCCCGCCTGCCCTGGGGCCTGCGACTGCAGGCACTGGTGCGTGACCCTTCGCCCAGCCTGCCGCTGCTGGGCCGGCTGCAGGACGACCCCAGCGCCTACGTGCGCCGCAGCGTGGCCAATCACCTGAACGACATTGCCAAGGATCATCCGGCCCTGATTGCCGACTGGCTGGGCAGCCACCTGCCCGGCGCGCCGGCCGAACGCCGCGCGCTGCTGCGCCATGCCAGCCGCAGCCTGATCAAGTCAGCCGACGTGCGGGTGCTGGCCGCCTGGGGCCAAGGGCAGGCGCTGGTGGGCGACGCGACGCTGGCGATCTCACCTGCCCGCATCACGCTGGGCGGCGCGGTGCAGCTGCGTGCCACGCTGCGCAGCACCGCGGCCGAGCGCCAGACCTTGCTGGTCGACTACCTGGTGCATCACGTGAAAGCCGACGGCCGGACCAGCGCCAAGGTCTTCAAGGGCTGGCAGCGCGAACTTGGGGCCGGCGAGACGCTGCTGCTGCAGCGCAGCCACGCCCTCAAGCCCATCACCACGCGGCGCTACTACCCGGGGCTGCACAAGGTCGAGCTGCAGGTCAACGGCGCGGTCGTCGCCGAGGCCAGCTTCGAGTTGCTGCCTGGCTGAGCCTGATCAGATTTGCTCGGGGGTGCGGACAGCAACCAGCACCACCTCGCCGCGCTCCTCGCGCGGCCGGTAGCGCAGCCACCACACGCCGCCCTTCTTCACGGCCCAGGGCAGCATCGCCGGGTCTTCGCTGCCGTCCTCGGCCCTGAAGGTCGCCGCCGCCATGCGCGGGCCGATCATCAGGTAGGCCGCGGCCAGGCCCAGCGTGGGCTGGTGGCCGACGACCAGCACAGGCTCCTTGGCATCCGGCCAGCGCGCGGCGGCCAGCAAGCCTTCGACCGTGCCGTCCGGGCCCAGCGTCTCGACCGTCTTGAAGCGCCGGCCCAGCGCATGCGCGGTCTGCTGGGTGCGCTTGGCCGGGCTGACCAGCACCCGCGTGCGCTCCGGCAGGAAGCGGTTCAGCCACTCGCCCACCCGCCGCGCATGGCGCTCGCCCTTGGTGGTCAACGCCCGCTCCAGGTCGGGCAGCTCGGCCGCGGTTTCATCGGCTTCGGCGTGGCGCCAGAGGATCAGGTCCATGGGTGTCAGGCGGTGCTGCGAGAGGAGTAGAGCTGCATCAAGGCCTGCTGCACGCTGATGCCTTCGCTGGACACGCGCTGGTAGCTGCCATCGGGTTGCTGCAGCCAGGCGTCGCGGGTGTCGTGCAGGTAAGGCACCAGGCATTCGTCGATCACGCGCTGGCGCAGCCTGGGGTCCCGCACCGGCCAGGCCAGCTCGATGCGGCGGAACATGTTGCGGCTCATCCAGTCCGCACTCGACAGGTACAGCGCCTCTTCCTCGTCGCCATCGCCCCAGCGGAAGTACAGCACCCGCGAATGCTCCAGGAAGCGGCCGACCACCGAGCGCACCCGGATGTTGTCGGTCTGCCCCGGCAGGCCTGGCGGCAGCATGCAGGCGCCGCGCACGATCAGGTCGATCTGCGCACCGGCCTGGCCGGCACGCATCAGCGCCTGGATCAGCGCCGGGTCGGTCAAGGCATTGCACTTGACGACGATGCGCCCACCGTAGCCGGCGGCCGACGCTGCACCGACCTGCTCGATGTGCCGCATCAGGCGGTCGTGCAGCACGAAGGGCGCGGTCAGCAGCTGGCGCGGCGGGCCCAGACGGGTCAGGCTGCCAATCTGCTGGAACACGGCCTCGGCATCGGCGGTGATGCGCGGGTCGGCCGTCAGGTAGCCCAGGTCGGTGTAGAGCCTGGCCGTCTTGGGGTTGTAGTTGCCGGTGGACAGGTGCACATAGCGGCGCATCTTCACGCCGCCGCGCTTGCTGGCCTCGCGGCGGGTGACCAGCAGCAGCTTGGCATGCGTCTTCAGGCCGACGATGCCGTAGACCACCTGCACGCCCACCGCTTCCAGCCGGTCGGCCCAGTTGACATTGGCCTCCTCGTCGAAGCGCGCCTTCAGCTCCACCACCACGGTGACTTCCTTGCCGCGCCGCGCCGCCTCGATCAGCAGGTCCATCAGCACCGACTGCGCGCCGGTGCGGTAGATGGTCTGGCGGATCACCAGCACGTCCGGGTCCAGCACGGCTTCGCGCAGGAACTCGACCACCGGGTCGAAGCTTTCGAACGGGTGGTGCAGCAACACGTCGTGTTCTCGCACCACGCTGAGGATGGATTCGCCGCGGCGCAGCCGCCGCGAGGGCCAGCGCGGCTCGTGTGGCGGGAAACGCAGCTGCACGCCGGGCACGTCGTCGGCCTGGTCGATCAGCTGGTTCAGCCGTACCAGGTTGACCGGGCCGTCCACGCGGTAAAGCGCCGCCTCGGGCAGCTTGAACTGCTCCAGCAACAGGCGCCACAGCTCCTCGGGGCAGCTGCTCACCACTTCCAGCCGGATGGCCTGGCCGTAGTGCCGCGTGGTCAGCCCGGTGCGCACGGCCTGGCGCAGGTTGACGGTGTCGTCTTCGTCGACTTCCAGGTCCGAATCGCGGGTCACGCGGAACTGCGAGAAGGCCTCGACGGTGCGGCCGGGAAAAAGGTCTTCCAGGTGCGCCCGGATCACGCTGGAAAGCATCACAAAGCCTTGCTGGCCCGGCGCGCAAACCTCCGCCGGCAGGCGGATCACGCGCTGCAGCACGCGCGGCACCTTGACGATGGCAATCGTGCTCTCGCGGCCGAAAGCATCGCGCCCGCCCAGCCGGGCGATGAAGTTCAGCGACTTGTTGGCCACCTGCGGGAACGGATGCGTCGGGTCCAGGCCCACCGGCATCAAGAGCGGCCGCAGCTCGCGCTGGTAGAAGCGCGAGACCCACTCGCGCTGCTCGGGCGTGCGTTCGGCGTGGTTGATGATCTCGATGCCGTGCTGGCGCAGCGCCGGCATGACCTTGGTGTTGAACAGCGCGTACTGCTCGTCGATCAATGCATGGGCTCGCGCGGCCAGCGTGGCCAGGTCGTCACGGCTGGCATCGCCGCCGGCGGCCCGGGCAGCCTCCAGCGTGTCGGCAAAACGCACCTCGAAGAATTCGTCCAGGTTGGACGATACGATGGTCACGTAGCGCAGCCGCTCCAGCGGCGGCACATCCGGGCGCTGGGCCTGGGCCAGCACCCGGCGGTTGAAGGCCAGGATGGCCTGCTCGCGGTTCAGCAGCGGCGGCAGCCCGGGGGCTGCGTCGGCCGGCGAGGCCAGCGGTGCCGCCGGCGTGCTCATTTGCGCAGGCACGACAGGCGCTGTCTCGGTCGGTTGGGCAGCATCACGTAAGGCAGACTCAGCACTCATGCGGGCAGTTTATGAACTTTATGTGACGACGCCGTGACGCTGTCACAAATGCGAAGCTGGCGCCATCAGGCGCCCGCCACCAGCGCCGGCTGGCTCGCCGGAACCGGCGCTGCGAAGTCGGGACGCTGCACGCCGTCGACCAGTGCCAGCTGGCCGTCCAAGTGCTCGACCAGCGCGCTGAGGCTCTCGACCCAGTCGCCATCGTTGGCGTAGAGGATACCGTCGATGTCGCGCAACTCGGCATGGTGGATGTGGCCGCAGACGACGCCTTGCACCCCGCGCTTGCGCGCCTCGCGGGCCAGCGCGCCCTCGAAGTCCGCCACGTAGCTGACCGCGCGCTTGACCTTCAGCTTCAGGTACTTGGACAGGCTCCAGTACGGCAGGCCCAGCTTGGCGCGCCAGTGATTGAGGTAGCGGTTCAGCTTCAGCGTGAACTCGTAGGCAGAGTCGCCCAGGTAGGCCAGCCACTTGGCACACTGGATCACGCCATCGAACAGGTCGCCGTGAGTGACCCACAACTTGCGGCCGTCAACGGTCACGTGCACCCAGTCTTCCACCACCTCAATGCCGCCAAAGCTGTGGCCCAGGTACTTGCGGGCGAACTCGTCGTGGTTGCCCGGCACGTAGATGACCCGCGTGCCCTTGCGCGCCATGCGCAGCAGCTTCTGCACCACGTCGTTGTGCGCCTGCGGCCAGTACCAGCTGCGGCGCAGTTGCCAGCCGTCGACGATGTCGCCAACCAGGAACAGCGTCTCGCACTCGGTCACACGCAGGAAGTCCAGCAGCGCCTGCGCCTGGCAGCCCGGGGTGCCCAGGTGCACGTCCGAGATCCACACGGTGCGGAAGCGGTGCCGTGGCGAGGGCGCGTCGGCACCGTCATGCTCGTCTGACAGCAGCGTGGCACGCGCCAGCGAAGCAAGGTCAGGCGGCCGGGGTGCTGCCGGCGTGGCCGGCGCGGAGGGCAGGAAGGCGGTCTGCATGGCTTCCCATGCTGGGCCGGCGCAGTGACGCAAGCATGACCGCGAGATGAAGCCGCCGTGACGTGGGCTTCAAGCTGCAGGCGCTGGGTACAGCACCATCTGCGTGCAGCGGAACATCGCAATCGTCTTGCCGGTGTCGCGGTGCGTGACCACCGCGTCCCAGACCTGCGTGGTGCGGCCGCCGTGCAGCATGGTCGCGGTGCAGGCAATCATGCCTTCCAGCGCGGTGCCCAGGTGGTTGGACTTCAGCTCGATGGTCGTGAAGCCCTTCGCGCCCTTGGGCAAATTGGCCGCACAGCCGTAGCCGCAGCAGGTGTCTGCCAGCGTGACGATGCTGCCGGCGTGCAGGTAACCGTTCGGCGCCATCACCTCCTGGCGCACCGGCATCTCGGCCTTCACCTGCTCGCCCACCTCCAGGATGCGAATGCCCATGTGGCCGGGCAAGGTGCGCATGCCGCGGGCGTTGAATTCTTCTGCGTCCATCATCGTTTCAGTCCTCCAAACTTGACCACACCGCACCCCACGCAGCTGGCGCCGAGCCGCCTCAAGGCGGCTGCGCAACACGCCCGGCGGGTGGCCTTGCGTACTCGCGAGGCCGGGTGCGCCATTCTCAATGGGCCTCGTCCCAATTGGCGCCGACGCCAACTTCGGCAATCAAAGGCACCTTGAAGGCTGCAACACTGGCCATCAGGCGCGGCACTGCTTCCTTGGCCCAGTCCAGCTCATGTTCAGGCACCTCAAAAACCAGTTCGTCGTGCACCTGCATCACCATGCGCGTGGCGCGCTGCTCCTGGTCCAGCTCGCCCTGCACCGCGATCATCGCCAGCTTGATCAGGTCGGCCGCGGTGCCCTGCATCGGCGCGTTGATGGCCTGGCGCTCGGCGCCGCTCTTGCGAGGGCCGTTGCCGCCATTGATCTCGGGCAGGTAGATGCGGCGGCCGAACAGGGTTTCGACATAGCCGAGCTGGCGGGCCGATTCCTTGGTTTCCTCCATGTAGCGCTTCACGCCGGCAAAGCGCTCGAAGTAGCGGTCGATGTAGTTCTTCGCCGCCTTCTGGTCGATGCCCAGGCTCTGCGCCAGGCCAAACGCGCCCATGCCGTAGATCAGCCCGAAGTTGATGGTCTTGGCATAGCGGCGCTGCTCGCTGGTGACCGCGCCCGGCTCGGTACCGAAGACTTCCGAAGCGGTGGCGCGGTGCACGTCCATGCCTTCGCTGAAGGCGCGCGTCAGGCCGGGGTCGCCGCTGATGTGGGCCATGATGCGCAACTCGATCTGCGAATAGTCGGCGCTGACGATGCGGTGGCCCGGCGGCGCGATGAAGGCCTCGCGCACGCGACGGCCTTCCGCGGTGCGGATCGGAATGTTCTGCAGATTCGGGTCGTTGCTCGACAAGCGCCCGGTGACCGCCACCGCCTGCGCGTAGTTGGTGTGCACGCGGCCGGTCTGCGGGTTGACCATCAGCGGCAGCTTGTCGGTGTAGGTGCCCTTGAGCTTGGACAGGCTGCGGTGCTCCAGCAGCTTGGCCGGCAGCGGGTAGTCGGCCGCAAGCTCCTGCAGCACTTCTTCGTCGGTGGAAGGCGCGCCGCTGGCGGTCTTCTTCTTGACCGGCAGGCCCAGCTTGGTGAACAGGATCTCGCCGATCTGCTTGGGCGAACCCAGGTTGAAGGGCTGGCCGGCGATCTCGTAGGCCTCGCGCTCCAGCGCGATCATGCGTTCGGCCAGCTGGCGGCTCTGGTCCGCCAAGCGCTGCGGGTCGATCAGCACGCCGTGGCGCTCCACGCGCTGCAGGATCAGGCTGACCGGCATCTCGATCTGCTGGTAGACGTTCAGCAGCCCTGGCTCGGCCTGCAGCTGCGGCCACAGGTCCTGGTGCACCTGCAGGCACATCTCGCTGTCTTCGCCGCTGTAGGTCGTCGCGCGTTCCACGTCCACCTGCGAGAACGGGATCTGGTTCGCGCCCTTGCCGCACAGGTCCTCGTAGCTCAGGCCCTTGCGGTCCAGGTGGCGGTCGGCCAGGCTTTCCAGGCTGTGCGGCTTGTGGGCTTCCAGCACGTAGCTCTGCAGCAGCGTGTCATGCGCGATGCCGCGCAGCGCCACGCCATGGTTGTTGAACACGTGCAGGTCGTACTTCAGGTTCTGGCCCACCTTGGCCGCCGCCGGGTCTTCCAGCCAGGGCCTGAGCTGTTCCAGCACGGTCTCCAGCGGCAGCTGGTCAGGCGCACCGGGGTAGTCGTGGCCGGTCGGCACGTAGGCCGCGCGGCCGGGCTCGATGGCAAACGAGATGCCGATGATGCGGGCGCGCACCGGGTCCAGCGAATCGGTCTCGGTGTCGACGGCGGCCAGCGGCGCGGCGCGCAACTGCGCGATCCATGCCTCCAGCCGCTCCAGCGTGCTGACGGTTTCATACTCGCGGGCCAGCACCGGGCGCTCCGGGCGCGGCACCGCGGCCGCTGGCGCAGCGGCAGGCGCGCTGCCCGCGCTGTCATCGGTCGCCACGCCCAGCTTGCCTTCCAGCTCCTTGGTCCAGCTGCGGAAGCCGTAGCGCTGGTAGAAGGCCAGCAGGCCGGCGTCGTCGATCGGGCGCAGCGCTAGCGCGTCCAGCTTCGGGTAGTCGACCAGGTGCTTGGCCAGGTCGCAATCGGTGCGGATGGTCACCAGCTTGCGGCCGGTGGGCAGCCAGTCCAGCGCCTTGCGCAGGTTCTCGCCGGCCACGCCCTTGATGCTGGCCGCCGCGGCGATCACGCCGTCCAGCGAACCGTGCTCGGCGATCCACTTGGCAGCCGTCTTGGGGCCGACCTTTTCGACGCCGGGCACGTTGTCCACCGCGTCGCCCATCAGCGTCAGGTAGTCGACGATGCGGTCCGGCGGCACGCCGAACTTGGCCAGCACGCCGGCCTCGTCCAGCGACTCGTTGCTCATCGTGTTGATCAGCGTCACGCCCGGCCGCACCAGCTGCGCCATGTCCTTGTCGCCGGTGGAGATCACGACCTTGTGCCCGGTGGCGTGCCCGGCACAGGAGAGCGTGCCGATCACGTCGTCCGCCTCCACGCCCGGCACCTCCAGCACCGGCCAGCCCAGCAGTCGCACCACCTCGTGGATCGGTGCGATCTGGGTGCGCAGGTCGTCGGGCATGGGCGCGCGCTGGGCCTTGTATTCGGGGTACCACTCGTCGCGGAAGGTCGGGCCGGAAGCGTCGAACACGCAGCAGGCGTGCTCGGCACCGACCTGCTCGCGCAGCCGCTTCATCATCGCCACCATGCCGTGCAGCGCGCCGGTGGGCACGCCTTCCGGGCCGCGCAGGTCCGGCAGCGCGTGGTAGGCACGGTAGAGGTAGCTGGAACCGTCGACCAGCAACAGGATCTTGTCGTTCATTCAGAAAGCTTTCAGGCGGCGCAAGACGCGCCGCAGCGCGCCTGTGAAGGCTTGCAATTGTGCTCGCAGCGGCGATTCGCCAGCCGGATGGCCGGACAGCCACTTGGCGACCGTAAAATCAGGAACATGAACGCCTCATTCCGCCCGCGCCTGCAGTTCTGCGCCCTGTGTCTCGGCCTGCTTGCCGCCGGAAGCTGTCTGGCCCAGGCTGCCGCTCCGGCCGCCGCCCCCGCACCACTGACCGGCGCCGCCGCGCTCAAGCCGCTGCCGCCCGTAGAGGCCGCCGCGCCCACCAGCAAGGTGCCTGAACCGCAGATCCTGCACGGCGTAACGGAGGACGACGAGGTTCGCATCGAGGAACTGCGGGTGCGCGGCCAGACCCAGCGCATCACAGTGCAACCCAAGCACGGCAGCTTCCCGGCCTACGACATCGTGCCGCGCGACAACAGCCGCCCGCCGTCACAGGACCCCAAGGCCGGCCAGCGCGTCTGGCTGAGCCTGCCCTTCGATTTCTGAACGGCCGGCCCCGGCCTCCGCCCAGTCCCCCGCAGAACGGCCGTCGCCCGCCGTCTCACTCCCCATCTTCCAATCCTTCCGGGGCACCCAGCCACATGGCGGTCTACACCGAAGTTTCTGTCGAACAGGCCAATGCCTTGCTCGCCCAACTGGGCCTGGGCCCGGTGCTGGCGCTGCAGCCGATTTCCAGCGGCATCGAGAACACCAACTACTTCGCCACCACGGCCGAAGGCGAGTGGGTGCTGACGGTGTTCGAGCGCCTGGCCCATGACCAGCTGCCGTTCTACCTGCAGCTGATGCGCCACCTGGCGCGCGCCGGCCAGCCGGTGCCGGAGCCGCGCGCCAATGCCCAGGGCGAACTGGTGCACACGCTGGCCGGCAAGCCTGCCGCGCTGGTCAACCGGCTGGAGGGCGAAAGCCTGGACGCGCCGGACCTGCACCACTGCGAGCAACTCGGTGCCACGCTGGCGCGCATGCACCTGGCGGTGGCCGACTTCCCGCTGGCCCAGCCCAACCTGCGCGGCCTGGCCTGGCGCGAGGCCACTGCGCCCGTCGTGCGGCCTTACCTGGACGCCGACGCCGGCCGCCTGCTGGACGAGGAAATGGCCTTCCAGGCCCACCTGCACGCCTCCGCCGCCTACCAGGAACTGCCCTGCGGCGCGGTGCATGCCGACCTGTTCCGCGACAACGCGCTGTTCGCCGGCCTGCCCGGCCGTGAGCGCCTGAGCGGCGTGTTCGACTTCTACTTCGCCGGCACCGACACCTTCGTCTACGACCTGGCCGTGGTGCTGAACGACTGGTGCGTGGACCTGGACAGCGGCCAGCTGGACCTGCCGCGCGCCGAAGCGCTGCTGCATGCCTACAGCGCCGAGCGCCAGCCCAGCGGCAACGAGCTGCGCCTGCTGCCCGGCCTGCGCCGCGCCGCAGCCCAGCGCTTCTGGCTCTCGCGCCTGGCCGACTGGCACCTGCCACGCGAAGCCAGCCTGCTCAAGCCCAAACCGCCGCTGCACTTCGAACGCGTGCTGCGCGACGCCATGGCGCGCCCGTGGCACCCGGCGGCATGAAGGCGGCCTGAACCCATGCGACTGACCCTCAAGACCGTGCCGGCCCGGCAAGGCGCGGTGTGGATGCGGCAAGGCCTGGTCGAGTGCCTGCGCTTCCCGGTGCGCTACCTCACGCTGTTCCTGTGCTTCATGTTCGTGGCCGCGCTGGTCATGGCCTTGCCGCTGATCGGCATCGTGATGGTGGTGGCCGCCATCCCGCTGGTGAGCCTGGCCTTCATGATGGCCACCGTGGGCAGCCTGCGCGGCCAGCCGCCCTCGCCCATGGTGTTCATCGCACCGTGGCAGCAACTGCCTGCACCGCGGCGGCGTACCTTGATCACGCTGTGCCTGGCCTATGCACTGGCCATGCTGGGCAGCCTGGCGCTGTGCGGGCTGATCGACCATGGCGGGCTGCAGGCACTGGTCGTCGCCATGACCAGCGGCGCCGACGCGGACACGCTGGAGAAGCTGGCGCAGGCGCCCGGCGTCAGCGCCGGTGTCCTGGCGCGGGTGCTGATCATCAGTCTGCTGAGCGTGCCGTTCTGGCATGCGCCCGGGCTGGTGGTCTGGGGCGAACAAGGCCTCGCGCAGTCGCTGTTCTCCAGCACGCTGGCGATGTGGCGCAACAAGGGCGCCTTCCTGGTCTACCTGGCCAGCTACCTGGCACTGACCCTGGCCGTGACCCTGCTCGGCGGCCCGCTGACGGTGCTGCTCGGCGCCTTCGCCAGCCTGCTGCTGATGCCGCTGTCGCTGCTGCTGACCACCGCGTTTTACGTGTCCCTGTTCTTCACCTTCCGCGACAGCTTCGGTTCTGACACGGCTTCCGGCGACAAGGACGAGCTCTCAGGTCCCTGAACCCGCAGCAGCCACAGGCGCCGTGATGCGCGGGTCCACCCGCAGCTGCACCTCGCCTGACAGCCGCGCCATCTCGAAGTCGCGCTCCATCGCCACCAGCGCGTCGCCGTCTTCGGCCAGCGTGGCCTGCAGGCCGACCGCGCGGTCGCGGCCCATGGACTTGGCGGTGTAGAGCGCCATGTCGACCAGGTTCACGGCCCGGTCCCAGTCCAGGTTGACCTCGTGCTGCGGCAGCGGGAAGCAGGCGTAGCCCAGCGAGGTCGTGACGGTCAGGTCGCGGCCGTCTTCCAGCCGCACCGGCTGGTCGCCCACGGCGTGCAGCATGCGCCGCGCCAGCGCGGTCAGGCCCTCGTCGCGCAGGCCGGGCGCATAGACCAGGAATTCCTCGCCGCCCCAGCGGCAGACCAGGTCGTTCAACCGCACCGAGCTGCCCAGCCGATGTGCAATCTCGATCAGCACCGTGTCGCCAGCCTGGTGGCCGAAATCGTCGTTGACCCGCTTGAAGTGATCGATGTCCAACAGCAGCAAGGCGCCACGGAAGCCGCCATCGCTTTCCAGCGTGGCCAGCACCTCGCGGAAATGGCGCCGGTTGGCCAGACCGGTCAGCGGATCGCGCTCGCTCTGCACCTTCAGCAAGGCCTCGCTGCGGCGCAGTTGCTGGTTGGCGTCGCGCGCCCGCTTGAGCAGCAGCACCGCCACGCCGGCCACCAGCAGCAGCAGTGCCGCGGCCAGCAGCCAGACCCGTTCCAGCAGCGCCTGGGTCTGCAGCCGGGAGGCACGCAGCGCGTTTTCGCGGCCCAGCAGGTCCAGTTCGCGCTTCTCGGCCTCGCTGCGGTAGCGCTCGCGCTGCTGGGCCAGCGCGGCTTCGCGGTTACCCTTGTTGATGTCGGCCCGCAGCGCCTGCTCGCGGTGGTAGAGCTCCAGCGCCGCGTGGGTGTCGCCCAGCGCGGCCAGCGCGTCGGAGTCTTCGCGCAGCGCGCTTTCCATCGCCGCCTTGGCCCCCGTGTCCGACCACATCGCCAGCGCGTCCTCCAGGTCGGAGCGGCCTTGCGCCACCTGGCCCAGCTGCAGCCTGGCCAGGCCACCGTTGTGCAGCAGCGTGGGCTGGCCGCGCAACTCGTTGTGGCGCTTCATCACCGGGTAAGCTCGCTCGACCGCGGCCAGCGCCTCGCGCGCCCGGCCGGCGCGGCGCAGCAGGTCGCTGAGGCTGGCCAGCACCTGCGAATCCAGCCGCGGCGAGTTCAGCGGCTTGGCCAGCGCCAGTGCCTCCTGCATGGTGCGCAGGCCGCCACGATCGTCACCCTGCATCAGCGCCAGCCTGGCTTCGTTGTAGCGCACCCGCACCAACGCCAGCGCGCTGTCGCTGCGCCGCGCAATCCTGTCGGCCTGGACCATGATCCGGCGGGCGGCGTCCGCATCGCCCAGGGCCTGGCTGATCACCGCCTGGCCAGACAGGGTCCAGGCCTGCAGCAAGGCATCGTCGGCCCTGGCAGCCAGCGCCTGGGCGCGCTGGGTCAGGCCCTGTGCCTCGACCAGTGCGCCCTGGGCTTCGGCCCGCAGCCACATCAGGCGCAGCGCCCGCCACCAGGCGCGGTGTTCGCAGTCGGCCGGCGGCAGGCGCACGCCACAGGCCTGGGTGTAGTACACGTCGGCCGAACGCGCCTGTTGAGCGCCCATCTCTGCGTGGCCCAGCAAGTCCTGCAACAAGGCCTGGACCAGTGCCTGGTCAGCCTGGATCTGCGCATTGCGGCCATCGCTGTTCAGCAGCTGCAGCGCGGCAACCGCCGCGCGCACCTCGGCCTCAAGACCTGAGCGTGCCGCCACCAGGCCGCGCGTGCGCTGCAGCGCACGCTGCCACACCGCTTCCGGCACGCCCGCCGGGGCCGGCCCCTGGCTGGCGATCTCCGCCAGCACCTGCTCGGGCACGTCCTCGCCGCGCTGGACCCAGGCTTCCATCTGCTCGCCCATGCTGCGCAACGGGCTGATGTCGTCGGCCGTCAGTGCCTCGGGCACGGCTTGCGCCAGGCCGCAGCTCAGCGCGAAGGCCAGCGCAAGCAGCAGGTGCTGCAGGGATGGCGGCTTCATTGCGTCTGCCCCACGCCTTCGGGCCCGTGGAACTCGACCAGCAAGATCACGCCATCGCGCCAGGCGGCTTCCAGGTCCTTCATCCAGGCTTCGACCTTCTCCAGCGAATCGGCCGGCAGGCGGCGCACGCCGACCGCGCGGTTGCGGCCCTGCGTCTTGGCGATGTACATGGCCGAGTCCACCAGGTCGATGGCCACCGACCAGGGCACCTCCAGCTGGTGCGGCTGCAGCGGGAAGCTGGCAAAGCCGATCGAGCCGGTGATGGCGATGTGGGACGTGCCGGCCAGCACCGGCAGCGAAGCCAGCGCGGCCAGCAGGCGCTGGGCCAGCAGCTCGGTCTGCTCGGCCTGGCTGGCGGGCACCAGGATCATGAATTCCTCGCCACCCCAGCGCACCACCAGGTCTTCCTCGCGCACCACCGCCTTCAGCCGGCGCGCGACCTCGATCAGCACCGCATCGCCCGCGGCGTGGCCGAAGTGGTCATTGATGCGCTTGAAGTGGTCCAGGTCCAGCAGGTAGAGCGTGCCGCGCGCGTCGTTGGCCCGGTCGCCCTGCGCGGCCAGGCGCTGCAGGTGGCGGCGGTTGGCCAGGCCTGTCAGCGGGTCCTGCTCGGTCTGCACCTTCAGCCGCTCGTTGTTGCTGGACAGCGCGCGCTGCGTGGCCCGGGTGCGCAGGTAGACCAGCAGCAGCAGCACCACCGCCATGCCGCAGACCGCTGTGACCAGCGCCCATTCCCGGAAGCGCAACTCGCTTTGGCGCAGGGCCTCCTGCATCAGCTGGTTGTCGTCGGTCAGCAGTTCGCGTTCATGGCGGCGGCGCTCGGCGTCGAAGCTTTCCTGCAGCTCGACCAGCGCGCGCTGCTGGTTGCGCTGGAAAGCCTCCTGGGCCCGCTCGCGGTGCTGGCGGAAGGCGGCCAGCGCCTCGCTGTGGTAGCCCGCAGCCTCCAGGTAGGTGCCCAGGTCGTCCAGGGTCTCGGCCAGCGAGACGATCTCGTCGCTGCGCTGGTACTGCGACAGCGCTTCTTCCACCAGCGGCAGGCCCTCGTCCTTGCGCCGCATCGCGATCAGCGCCAGCCCGCTGTTGAGCTGGGCCAGTTGCTCGGCCTGCGAGAAGTGCATGGCCCGCGCCAGCGGCAAGGCCTGTTGGGCGGTGGCGTAGGCGGTCTTGTAGTCGCCCTGGCGCAGGTAGTAGTCGGAGATGTTGCCCAGGCCCAGCGCCTCGTCGCGCCGCGCGCCTGCGGTGCGGGCATAGGCATTGGCCTGCTTCAGGGTCTGCAGCGATTCGGCATTCCTGCCCTGGTCCGCCAGCAGCATGCCTTCGACCGACAGCACTTCGTTCAGCGACATCCAGTCATTGCCGGCAATCGCACGCTGCTTGGCATCTTCGTTGATCTGCCAGGCACGCTCCTGCTGGCCGGCGCGGAACAAGGTATAGGCCAGTGCATTCAGCAGCGAACTGGCGCGCCACCGCGCCGAGCGTTCGCTCAGGTGGATCGCGTCCTGGTAGAGCCGCACCGCTTCATCGAAACGGCCCAGTTCCTCCTTGATGCCGGCATGCGTGGACAGGCAGGCGATGCGCAGCAGCACCGAGGAGTTGCCATCCAGGCCACGCTCGGCCTCGTCGAGCAAGGCATCGGCGCGGGCCAGCGGGCCGGAGTTGCGCAGCAGGCCGGCACGCAGGCGGTCGGCGGTCACCGCGGCGTCGCGCTGCAGGCGGTCGTTGCCATCGCGGCCGATCTGTTCGACCCGGGCAATGACGGCATTGGTCGCGTCGACCTGCTCCATGTCCACGTACAGCACGCCCAGCGCCAGCAGCCCTTCCAGCAGATAGGCCGGTGGCAGGTCGGGCTTGGCCAGCAGGCGCTCCAGCTCGGCGGCGGCCTGGTCCGGCCGCGCCCTGCCCTGGTACTGCAGCCGCTCCAGCGGCTCGTCCGGATAGAGCGGCCGCTCATCGGGCGGGGCGCCGGCGCCCGCGGCCGATCCGAACCCGATCGCCAGCGTCAGCATGACGACGCAACCGCAAACAGCACGGACGAAGCGAGACATCATCGGATCAGGTTCTGGCGGGCATTCCGGAGGCTCAATCCACCGGCGTCAGCTTGGCGACCGACAGCGCCAGCCACTTCGGGCCGTGGCGGCCGAAATTGACCTGGGCACGGGCATCTTCGCCCTTGCCTTCCAGCGTGACGATCACGCCCTCGCCGAACTTGGTGTGGAACACACCCTGGCCGACCCGCAAGCCATGGCCGGCGGCTTTCGCGGCGCTGGCCTGCATGCTGGCCGGCACCGGCGGCATGGCCGGCGCGGCAGGCGGGTTCCAGCCTGATGAACGGCCTGCGCCGACAACGGAATTGAGCCCGCTGCCGCGCTGCCAGGCGGCCTGGTAGTCGCGTGCAAAGCCGGAGCCGAAACCCTGGTTGCGCGGCGTGAGCCACTTCAGCGCGGTTTCGGGCAGCTCGTCGAAGAAGCGGCTCTTGACGTGGTACTTGGTCTGGCCGTGCAGCATGCGGGTCTGGCTGAAGCTCAGGTACAGCCGCTGGCGGGCGCGGGTGATGGCCACATACATCAGCCGCCGCTCCTCTTCCAGCCCGTCGGCGTCGGACATCGCGTTTTCATGCGGGAACAGGCCTTCTTCCAGCCCGGTGATGAACACCGCGTCGAACTCCAGGCCCTTGGCCGAGTGCACCGTCATCAGCTGCACCGCGTCCTGGCCGGCCTGGGCCTGGTTGTCGCCGGCTTCCAGTGCCGCGTGCGTCAGGAATGCGGCCAGCGGGCTCATGATCTCGCCGGTCTCGGCGTCGGGCGTCATGTCCACCGCGGCCACGGCGTTGGGCAGGCCGGCGGCGCTGCCGTCGGCGATCTGGCCCGGGCCGTGTTCGTCCACCGGCAGCGCAATCGCGTCCTTGCCAAAGCCTTCCTGCGTGACAAAGGCCTCGGCCGCGGTGACCAGTTCTTCCAGGTTCTCGATGCGGTCCGCGCCCTCCTTTTCTGTGCGGTAGAAATCGATCAGCCCCGAGCGCTGCAGCATGTGCTCGATGATTTCGCGCAGCGTCAGGCCGTGCGTCTCATTGCGCATCGAATCGACCAGCGCATTGAACGCCACCAGGTTCGCGCCGCCCTTGCCACCGACCGCACCCACGCTCTGCCACAGGCTGCGGCCGCTCTGGCGCGCGGCGTCCTGCAACTGCTCCAGCGTGCGTGCGCCAATGCCGCGCGTGGGGAAGTTGACGACGCGCAGGTAACTGGTGTCGTCGTTGCAGTTCTCGATCAAGCGTAGGTAGGCCAGCGCGTGCTTCACTTCTGCGCGCTCGAAGAAGCGCAGGCCGCCGTACACCCGGTACGGAATGCTGGCATTGAACAGCGCCGATTCGATGACCCGCGACTGCGCATTGCTGCGGTACAGGATGGCCATTTCGCGCCTGTGCATGCCGGCGCGGTGCAGCTGCTGCAGTTCCTCCAGGATCCACTGCGCCTCGTTGAAGTCGCTGGCCGATTCCTGCACCCGCACCGGCTCGCCCGGCCCGGCCTCGGTGCGCAGGTTCTTGCCCAGGCGCCGGCTGTTGTGGCCGATCAGGTGGTTGGCTGCGTCCAGAATGTTGCCGAAGCTGCGGTAGTTGCGCTCCAGCTTGATGACGTGCTGCACGCGGAACTCGCGCTCGAAGTCGGCCATGTTGCCGACCTGCGCGCCGCGGAAGGCGTAGATGCTCTGGTCGTCGTCGCCCACCGCCATCACGGCGGTCTGCGGGCCGGCGAACATCTTCAGCCAGGCGTATTGCAGCTTGTTGGTGTCCTGGAATTCGTCGACCAGGATGTGGCGGAAGCGGCGCTGGTAGTGCTCGCGCAGCAGCGGGTCGTCGCGCATCAGCTCGTAGGTGCGCAGCATCAGTTCGGCAAAGTCGACCACGCCTTCGCGCTCGCACTGGTCCTGGTAGGCCTGGTAGATCTCGACCATCTTCTGGCTCTGGCCGTCGTGCACCACCACGTCGTTCGGCCGCAGCCCGTCTTCCTTGCTGCCGGCAATGAACCAGTGGACCTGCTTGGGCACAAAGCGCTCTTCGTCCAGGTTCATGCCCTTGATGACGCGCTTCACGGCGCTCAGCGTGTCGCCGTTGTCCAGGATCTGGAAACTCTGCGGCAGATTGGCCTGCTTCCAGTGGGCGCGCAGGAAACGGTTGCACAGCCCGTGGAAGGTGCCGATCCACATGCCGCGCACGTTGACCGGCAGCATCGCGCCCAGGCGCGTCAGCATTTCCTTCGAGGCCTTGTTGGTGAAGGTCACGGCCATCACGCCGCCAGGCGAGATCTGGCCGGTCTGCAGCAGCCAGGCAATGCGCGTGGTCAGCACCCGGGTCTTGCCGGAGCCGGCGCCGGCCAGGATCAGCGAAGCCTGCGGCGGCAGCGTGACGGCGGCGTATTGCTCGGGGTTCAGGCCGCGCAGCAGCGGATTGTCGTCCGGCAACGCCATGGCCGGCGGCAGGCCGGGCGGGAAATCGGAAGGGTCCTGAACGTGCATTTCGTTCATTCTAGGGATGCCTGGCGACCTGGCTGGAAAGTGTGCGCGACGGGAAAGCCCTGCTTGTGGCAGGCGCCACACTGCGTGCAGTGCGGTTTTGTATGCAAACGCGTAGACTCAGCGACCGGGCCCAAACTCTGGCGCCCGGTGCTGGTGAACCGCCACCGCCCCTTGCAGGGCGGCCTCGCGCGGCACCCGCCGGGCTCAGGTCAAGCGCTCGCAGCCCATGTCGGCACACTGCCTTCAACGCGCCGACACCCCTGGAGCTCCGAGAACAATGGACATCTTCGACTACGACAACGTGCTGCTCTTACCCCGCAAGTGCCGCGTGGACAGCCGCGCCCAGTGCGACACCGGCGTGGATTTCGGCGGCCGCCGCTTCAAGCTGCCGGTGGTGCCGGCGAACATGAAGACGGTGGTGGACGAGCCCATCACCGAATGGCTGGCCGCCAACGGCCACTTCTACGTGATGCACCGCTTCGACCTGGACAACGTCGCTTATGCCCGGCGCATGCGCGACAAGGGCTTGTTCGTCTCGATCAGCTCCGGCGTGAAGCCCACCGACCGCGAGGTCATCGACCGTCTGGCCGCCGACGGCGTGGGCGCGGACTACATCACCATCGACATTGCCCATGGGCACGCCGAAAGCGTGCGCCAGATGATCGACCACATCAAGCACAAGCTGCCGCAGGCCTTCATCATCGCCGGCAACGTCGGCACGCCCGAAGGCGTGATCGACCTGGAAAACTGGGGTGCGGACGCGACCAAGGTCGGCATCGGCCCCGGCAAGGTCTGCATCACGCGGCTGAAGACCGGCTTTGGCACCGGCGGCTGGCAGCTCTCGGCGCTGAAGTGGTGTGCCCGCGTGGCCACCAAGCCCATCATTGCCGACGGCGGCATCCGCCACCATGGCGACATTGCCAAGAGCGTGCGCTTCGGCGCCGCGATGGTGATGGTTGGCTCGCTTTTCGCCGGCCTCGAAGAGTCACCTGGCACCACGGTCGAGGTCGACGGCCGGCGCTACAAGGAGTACTACGGCTCGGCCAGCGACTTCAACAAGGGCGAGTACAAGCACGTCGAAGGCAAGCGCATCCTCGAACCCGTCAAAGGCCACCTGGCCGACACGCTGCGCGAGATGCGCGAAGACCTGCAAAGCTCCATCAGCTACGCCGGCGGCGTGCAGCTGACCGACCTGAGGAAGGTCAACTACGTGATCCTGGGCGGCGAGAACGCAGGCGAGCACCTGCTGATGTGAGGCCCCCAAGCGAAGGATTCGCGCCCGCCGCTTGCTGCACTATCATGCCCCGCACGCCTCCGACGAAGAGCGGTGGCGGCAAGCTTTGAGGGAGGGATCGCATGAGCAGCATCGACAGGAACAATCCTTTTGCGCCGCCGGAAGCGGTGGTGGCGGACATTGCCGAAGTCACCGGCGCCGGTGAACTGGCGGGGCGTGGAACCAGGTTGGGGGCCGCGCTCCTCGATGGCGCCATTTCCGGTGCCCTGACTTACGGCGCATCCAAGGCCATCGGCGTGGCCTGGCTCTCGGAGGACACCTCGCTCACGCGGCTGTTCCCGCTCTACCTGGCCAGTTTCGTGCTGTTCACGCTGGTCCAGGGCTGGTTCCTGCACACCCGCAGCCAGACCATCGGCAAGATCGCGCTGGGCATCCGAATCAAGCGCAGCGACGGCAGCCATGCCACGATCGGCCGCACGCTGGGGCTGCGCATTGGCGTGATGTGGCTGGTGGCGATGATCCCGGTGCTTGGCCCCCTGCTCAGTCTGGCAGACTCGTTGTTCATCTTCGGCAAGTCCCGCCGCTGCCTGCACGACTTCATCGCCGACACCATCGTCGTCAAGGCCTGAGCGCGTGGCTGCTGGATCCGTGCTGCTGGACACGCTGCATCAGGTCGAAACGCCCGAGGGCATCACGCTGGCGCTGCGGCCGGCGGGCCTGCCGGCGCGCGGGCAGGCCTATGTCATCGACCTGCTGATCCGCATGGTGGTGATGGGCACGCTGGCGGCCCTGCTGGCCGCGCTGAAAGGCTTCGGCACCGGGCTGTGGTTGGCCACGGCCTTCCTGGTCGAGTGGTTCTACCCGGTGCTGTTCGAGCTGATGCCGGGTGCCGCCACGCCGGGCAAGCGCATCGTCGGCCTGCAGGTGCTGATGGACAGCGGGCTGCCGGTCACCGCAGGCGCCTCGGTACTGCGCAACCTGTTGCGGGCGGTCGATTTCCTGCCGATGGCCTACTTCGCGGGCTGCATCTCGATGCTGCTGCGGCGCGACTTCCGCCGCCTGGGTGACCTGGTGGCCGGCACGCTGGTGGTCTATGCACCGGCCGCGCTGAACACCCAGGCCACTGTGGCGGGACCGGCACTGCCGCCAGCCCGACCGCTGACAGTCGCACAGCAGACCGCCGTGCTGCACCTGGCCGAGCGCCAGCGCCGGCTGACACCGCAACGCCTGGACGAACTTGCCCTGCGACTGGCACCCTGGCTGCCGCTGGACCCGCACCCGACCCAGGCCATGTCGGCTGGCGAACGCCTGCTGGCGCTGTCGCGCTGGTTGCTGGGCCAACGCGAAGCAGCACCTGCCAGCCCGTCCACACCCCCGACGGGCGACATGCGGGCCGGCATGCGATGACACCTTTCGACTTCGAGCAGGCCCACCAGGCCGACTGGCGAGCGCTGGAGCAGCAGCTTCAGGCAGCCCAGCGCGGCCGCCGCAAGGTCAAGCGCGGCGAGTTCGCCACCGAGACCGAAAGCTTCGACGCGGCGCGGCTGGCGATGCTGTACCGCCGCAGCTGCGAGCACCTGGCGCTGGCGCGCAGCCGCAGCTACCCGATTGGCCGCATCCAGATGCTGGAGTCGCTGACGCAACGCGCGCACCAGCTGATCTACCGGCCCAGCGGCGGCGGCTGGGGCGCCTTGCGCACGATGCTGCGTGACGCGGTGCCCGCAGCAGTGCGCCACCACCGCCGCCACCTGCTGCTGGCCACGCTGGCCTTTGCGCTGCCGCTGCTGGCCATGCTGGCCGCCACGCGCTGGATGCCCGAGCTGGTGCTGACGGTGATGGACGCCGGCCAGACCCAGCAGTACGAGCAGATGTACGCGCCCGACGCCCAGCACGTGGGCCGGCTGCGCAGCGCGGGGGACGACGTGACCATGTTCGGCTTCTACATCGGCCACAACATCGGCATTGCGTTCAAGTACTTCGCCAGCGGGCTGCTGCTGGGCCTGGGCAGCCTGTTCTACCTGCTGAGCAATGGCGCGCAGATCGGTGCGGTGGCCGGCTACGTCACGGCCATCGGCCACGGCGGGCAGTTCTGGCCGTTTGTCGCCACGCATTCGGCCTTCGAATTGACAGCCATCGTGATCTCGGGCGCAGCAGGGTTGCGGCTCGGCCAGGCCGCGCTGATGCCTGGCCGGCTGCCGCGCGGCGCCGCGCTGGCCCAGGCCGGCCGAGACAGCTTGCCGCTGGTGGCCGCCACCATCGTGCTGCTGCTGCTGGCCGCAGCCACCGAGGCCTTCTGGTCCAGCGCGGCCTGGGTGCAGCCGGGCGTGAAGTACACCGCTGCCGCGCTGTGCTGGCCGCTGGTGATGGCCTACCTCGCCGGCCGTTTCGGCGCCCGGCCGGTGCAGGACCCGCATGCAGACTGAGCAACTGCAACTGGCGCTGCGTCCGCGGCCGGCCATGGAGGCGCTGGACCTGGGCCTGCGCCTGACGCAGCAGCACATGCGCCTGCTGTTGCGGTTGTATGCACCCATCGCCGCGGTGGTCGGCGGGCTGTGCCTGCTGGGCCTCCTGGTCTCGCCGTGGCTGCCCGGCCTGCTGCTGGTGCTGCTGCAACCCTGGCTGGACCGGGTGCTGCTGCAGGTCTTCTCGCGCGCCGTCTTCGGCCTGCCCAGCCGGCTGGCCGACGTGTTGAACGGCCCGCTGCTGCTGCGCCCTTCGCTGCTGCCGGGCCTGCTGGTGGCGGCCTTCTCGCCCTGGCGCGCTTTCACGCAGCCGGTCGCGCAGCTCGAAGGCCTGAAGGGCGACGCCGCGCGCCAGCGCCGCAAGCGCCTGCTGAACGGCCAGCATGGCCGGGCGATCATGGCGCAGCTGAGCTGGGGCGTGCTGACCTACTGGCTGCTGCTGGGCCTGCTGTGGCTGCTGTTCTCGCTGAACCCGTTCAGCGGCAGCGAGAACCCGATGCTGCGGATGGGCCGGGACAGCGCCGAGCCGGTCATCGCGGTGCTGCAGGTGCTGGTATCGCTGCTGCTGGAGGCGCCGTTTGTTGCCGGCGGCTTCATGATGTACCTCAATCGCCGGGTCGAGCTGGAGTCCTGGGACGTGGAACAGGAGCTGCGCCATGCGTTTGCGCATTGATGCAGCCGTCGCCCTTGCCGGCCTGCTGGCCTGCGGCGGCCTTCAGGCGCAGCCGGCACCGCCCTCGCCTGCGGCCTCCGCACCCACCGTCACGCTGGCCGCGGTGCGCGCTGCCACCGAGGCGATGAACCGCGATCCGTTGCTGCATGCCGAGGAAACCCGGCGCACGCTGAAGTTCGACTGGGAATCGAAACCCAAGAAGCAGGACAAGCCATCGCCTGCACCGGACTGGTTGATCACCCTGGCCGAGTGGCTGGCAGGCGCCGGCCGCCTGCTGGCGTGGGCGGGCGGGCTGCTGCTGGTGGCGCTGGCCTGCGTGCTCGGCTGGCGGCTGTGGCAACGCAGCATGCCGACGCTGGCTGCGGCGCCAGTGGCGCCGAGCCACGTCGGCAGCCTGGACATCCGGCCCGAGAGCCTGCCCGAACCGCTTGGCCAGGCTGCAGCCGCGCTGTGGCACCAGGGCGATGCGCGTGCGGCGCTGGCACTGCTCTACCGCGGCGTGCTGTCCCGTCTGGTGCACCGGCACGGCGTGGCCATCGTCGCGGCCAGCACCGAAGCCGAGTGCCTGGCGCTGGCCTCGGAGCGCTTGTCGCCCACCGCCATCGAGGCCTTGCGGCAGCTGATCGACGCCTGGCTGGAGATCGGCTACGCGCACCGGCGGCCCGACGAGGCCCGCGTGCTGGACCTCTGCGCCCGTTTCGACGCGCTGTTCGGTGCCGGCCTCGCAGCCCAGGCCGCTGGCGGTGCACTGCGGGCGGCCACGGCATGAGTTCCATGTTGCGCCGGAGCCTGCCATGGCTGCTGCTGCTTGCCGTGCTGCTGGGCGCCGGCGCGCTGCTGGTGCGCTACACCAGGTGGGAAGAAAAACGCGTGCCGCTGCCGCCTCAGGGCGAAGCCGAAACCGACCGCCACTACCAGTTGCGCCACTGGCTGGCCAAGCAGGGCGTGACGCTGCAGACACCGGGCGAACTTGGCACCTTGCCGCCGGTGACCGACACGCTGGTTCTCACCTCGCCGCTGTGGGACGTGCGCCAGTCGCGCGAGCAGGACCTGAAGCGCTGGGTCGAGGCGGGCGGCCACCTGGTGCTGTTCCCCAACACTGACGAGGCGATGCTGAAGCTCAACCCGTTGGGCATTGAAGAGACCAGCGAATGGCGGCTGCAGCGGGAACAACGCAAGGCCGAGGCCAAGGCCCGCGCCGCTGCGTCGGGCCACCCCGCGCCGCCGGAAAAGTCGGACGACGAGGACGAGGACGATGAAGACGACGAGGAAGACGCCGCCCCTGCCACGCCTGCTTCCGGCCCCGCACTGCCGCGCGTTCCGCCGCCACCGAAATGCGACTGGACGGCCAAGGACGCCGGCAAGCAGCCGTTTTTTGCGGAACTGCCGATCTACCAGCTCTGCCGCTCGCCCGGCACCGTTTTCAAGAGCCGCGACCTGCCCACCTGGGGCGTTCGTGACGACCTGGGCTGGCGCGCGCTGCGCCTGCCCCTGGGCCACGGGGAACTGACGCTGTCTGCCTGGTACCCCAACCTGGACAGGCCGGAACTGATGAAGCATGACCACGCGCCGCTGCTGGCCGCGATGCTGAAGCTGCGGCCCGGCCGCCAGGTCTGGCTGATGGGCTCGGCCAGCCTGCCGGCGTTGCCGAGCTGGCTCTGGCAGGAAGCAGCGCCAGTGCTGCTGCTGGCACTGGCGGCACTGGTGCTCTCGCTGTGGCGCGCGCTGCCGCGCTTCGGTCCGCTGCGCCGGCCACCACCGGACCGGCGGCGTTCGCTGGCCGAACAGGTGCGCGGCAGCGCCGGCTTCCTGCTGCAACACCGCGCCGAGGCGCTGCACACCGCTCAGTGCCGCGCGCTGGCCGAAGCCGCACGCAAGCTCGCGCCAAGCGCCTCGGTCAGCAGCGCGCTGCCCGACCCCGTCACGCTGGCGCTTGCCACCGGCCTGTCGGCCTCGGCCCTGGGCAAGGCCATGGCGCCTGCGCAACGCAATACCCGCCGGCTGGCACAAGACCTGATGCTGCTCGAAACCGCCCGCCGCCAGCTGGTCAGCCTCGCGGCCAAGGGCCACACGGCACCAACCCATCTTCAAGATTCCCCGCAGAAAGCAAGCCCATGAGCCTGGACACCGAAACCCTGCAGCAGGCGCGCGCCGACCTGACGCTGCTGCACACCGAAGTCAGCAAGGCCCTGGTCGGCCAGGGTGCGGCCATCGAGCAGACGCTGATCGCGCTGCTGGCCTGCGGCCACGTGCTGCTGGAAGGCGTGCCCGGCCTGGGCAAGACGCTGCTGGCGCGCGCGCTGGGCAAGGCCTTGTCGCTGGACTTCGCCCGCGTGCAGTTCACGCCGGACCTGATGCCCTCGGACATCACCGGCCAGGCCGTGCTGGACGAGGGCAAGCTGCGCCTGCGCCGCGGCCCGGTGTTCACCAACCTGCTGCTGGCCGACGAAATCAACCGCGCGCCGGCCAAGACCCAGAGCGCGCTGCTGGAGGTGATGCAGGAAGGCCAGGTCACCGTCGAAGGCAAGAGCCTGGCGCTGCCGCAGCCCTTCATGGTGCTGGCCACGCAAAACCCGGTCGATTCCGAAGGCACCTACCTGCTGCCCGAAGCCCAGCGTGACCGTTTCCTGCTGAAGATCGACATCGGCTACCCGAGCGCGACCGACGAGGTTGCGGTGCTGCGCCGCGCCACCCAGGACCAGGCCGGCGACGCGCTGCCGCTGCAGAACCTGCGCCCCTGCCTGACCCGCGAGCGCGTGCATGCGCTGCAGGCGCTGGTGGTTGCCGTGGCAGTGGACGACGCGGCGCTGGACTACGCCGTGCGCATCGTGCGCGGCACGCGCGACCTGCCGGGCCTGAGCATGGGCGCAGGCTCGCGCGGCGCGATTGCGCTGGTGCGCATTGCCCGCGCCGCCGCGCTGCTGGCGGGCCGCGACCATGTGGTGCCGGACGACGTGAAGCGCCACGCCGTGGCCGCTCTGCGCCACCGCGTGCAATTGTCGGCCGATGCCCAACTGGACGGCCTGCAGGTGGACGACCTGTTGGCCGAATGGCTGAACCGCGTCGAGGCGCCGCGCCGGTGAGCCTGTCGCCATCGTCCTCGCTCAAAGGCCCGAAGCTGCGCTGGCTGCCCGGCCAGCGCGCACCGTGGGCCTGGCTGGCGCTGGCCGGTGCGGCGGCGCTGACACGCCTGGCCGGGTTGCAGGGCCAGGCCCTGGCGCTGGCCGCAGGCGGCGTCGCCCTGCTGCTGCTGGGCTGGATGGTGCTGGACGGCTGGCAGGCGCAGCGCGCACTGCGCCGGCACCCGGTCAAGCTCAGCCGCCGCGTGCCGCGCGCGCTGGCGCTGGGTGTGGCGCAGACCGTGCAGCTGCACCTGGGCCACCAGGGACCGGTGAACTGGCAGGCGGAAGTGTTCGACGGCATCGACCCTGGCTTCGACGCCCAGGGCCTTCCGGCCCGGCTGCCCTTGGCTGCAGGCAAGGTGCGGACGCTGGACTACCAGCTCGTGCCGCGCCACCGCGGCGCGGCCACCTTGGGCCGCACCCAGCTGCGGCTGCGCTCGCCCGGCGGCTGGTGGACGCTGGCCTTCGAGCTGGGCGAAGAGGCGCCGCTGAAGGTCTTCCCGAATTTCGCAGCACTGGCCCGCTACGCCTGGCTGGCCAGCGACCAGCGGCTGGCCGAAATCGGCGTGCGCAGCGCCGCCAAGCGCGGGCTGGGCAGCGACTTCCGCCAGCTGGCCGACTACCAGCCCGGGGACCCGGTGCGCCACATCGACTGGAAAGCCACCCAGCGCCGCGGCAAGCCCGTGGTGCGCCAGTACCAGGACGAGCGCGACCAGCGCGTGGTCTTCCTGCTGGACTGCGGCCGCCGCCTGCGCGCCGACGACCGCACCGGTGCCCACCAGGCGCAGCATTTCGACCATGTGCTCAACGCACTGGTGCTGACCGCCCACGTGGCGCTGAAGGCCGGCGACGAAGTCGGCCTGATGACTTTCGCCCACGCTCCAGGCCAGGCCCGCCGCCTCGCGCCGCGCAAGGGCCAGGCCGCGCTGGACGGCCTGCTGGCCGCACTGCACGACCTCGAACCCAGCACCGAACACCCCGATTACCAGGAAGCCGCCCGCGCGCTGATGCGTGCGATGCCGCGCCGCGCCCTGGTCGTGGTGCTGACCCACTTCCGCGACGAAGACGGCGGCGAACTCGCCCCGGCGCTGCGCCTGCTGCGCAGCCGCCACATCACCGTGGTCGCCAACCTGAGAGAACCCATGCTGGCCGAACTCGCCAGCCAGCCACTCAACGGCCAGCAAGCCGTCGCCGAAGTGGCGACAGCCCACGCCTTCGAACAAGCCCGACGCGACGCCCTGCGCCGCCTGCCCGACCCGCAGGGCCTGAGCCTGGACGTGCCCCCCGCCGAACTCGCCAGCGCACTGGTCAGCCGCTACCTGACGGTCAAGCGCAAGCAACTGCTCTGACCGCGCTGTGCTTTCGCCGGCAGGACAAAGGGCCGAGATCCGCATGGACAACGCCGCGGCATGAGCGCAAGGCCCAGCGGGCGACCGGCAGCCCCGTCTTATTCCGTCCTGGGAATCGAGCGAGCCTGCCGTGCTTTGATCAGGTCGATGAAGCGCAGCCGGATTGCTTCAAACAGCCCATGTGGCAACAGCCCATGAGCCAAGCTGTCGGGGTTGCCTGGCGTGGTCGGCCGTAAGTCCGGACCCGGCCAGATGAACCGATTGGCCTCGGTCAGCACGACCCAGGAACGCTCACCGTCCAGCCCAAGACGCCGTTTGGTATCGGGCGGGATCTCGATGGCAAGGGCAAGGTCGGTCGGCAGTGCATGGGTGATCGGCAGCACCGTCACCACCTTGTTGCCTTCCTCGCCCGTCGTCACCAGGATGACCGCGCAGGGGCGGTCTTTGACGCCTTCTTCCTGACCGCGCGCATGTTCGGTCGACCAGAGGTAGCTGTAACGGATGACGAGGCCGGGGACCGGGGCGGGAAAGGCCATGCGTCAAGCGCCCAACTCACCGTCGAAGCCCTTGGCTGCCTCCGGCGCGCGCACCGCTTCAAGCGCCGCCAGGTCAGCGGCAGTGAAATCGTCAAGGGCCATGACCTGGCGATCCCGGCGCTTCAGGCGGTGGTACTCCTCCGCCGAGATCAACACCGTGCGCTCACGCCCGTGATGCGTGACCGCCACGCCCTGGGTCAGTGCCACGTCCTGGTAACGCGCAATGTTCCGCTGGAACTCTGACGAGGTGACTTTGAGCATGTCTGTGCGATGAATTTCGGAAAATACGAATTATACGAAAACTCGCATTCCGCAAGCTCTGTGTGGTGTCACCTTGGGCTTGCAGTCCACCAGACGGTCGACTTCGCTCTCCTCGTTCATCAAGCTCAGCCGCTACCGGACAGCCATGAGCGAGCAACTGCTGCGCCCGGCAAGGTGGCGAAAACTGGCTCGACTTCCTTGCAGGCGTTCATGCACGCCAACCGCGACGCACTGCAGTGGCGAGGGCTTTTCTACCCTGCATCACCTCCCGGCGACCGGCACATCCTCAAGCAGCGCTTCCTGTTTGACAGCGTGGATCAGGCGGCCAAGGGCTCCGGCGACGCGGAGTTCGCCTGGACCCGGCTCGCCGAGCAGATCGTGCAGCGCGACGCGCCGATCAACGTGATCAGCGAAGAAGTCTTCTGGCACTTGTTCGAAGACCGACCGCAACGCCGGCGCACTGCCGTGCAGTGGATGGCCAAACAGCTTGCGCACTGCGACGTGCACATCGTTTGCTACCTGCGGCGCCAGAGTGACTGGGTGGAATCCTGGTTCAACCAGATCGTCAAGACCGACGTCAGCCAGACCTCGCGCCTGTCCTTCGAGGACTTCATCGCGCGCCAGGAACGACTGGGCGTGATGGACTATCAGCAAATGCTGGCAGTGTGGGCCGAAGTGTTTGGCGCGGACCGGGTGATCGTGCGTCCCTGGGAACGGGGCAAGCTGCTGCGCGGCAACATCGTCGATGACTTCTGCGACTTGGTGGGCCTGAAGGACATGGACGATCTCAAACGCCCCGAAGACCAGCAAAGCAGCCTCAGCGCAACGGCGCTCGAAGCCATGCTGTCATTCAACCGACAACCGACAACCGACAACCGACCGCGGCTGCGCACAAGCTGAAATTCACCGCAGCTTTTCGCGATGAGCTCGCGAAAGGCAGCGACAAGCGTTTTCTGCTGAGCGCCGAGCAGGCCGCCGAAATCGACGCGAGATACGCTGAAAGCAACCAGCAAGTGGCTCGCAGCTTTTGCAACACCGACAGCCTGTTCAGTCCGCCGGCCGAGGAAGCCAGACAGCCCTTCTCCGGTCTGACGGTCAACGAACTGCTTGATGTGGTGACGCGACTGTTCGTGGCCCAGCAGCGCTCGATGGATGCACTGAGCTGCCGGCTGGACGAGCTGGAAAGTCGGGCCAACTCGGCCGTCGAAGGTTGAATCAGGCGCCAGCCGCGAGCGGATGACGCCTGAGATCGCTCACTTCGCGTACATGCCACCCCGCTCGCCCGGCTCATGCCACAGCGGCTTGCTGTTGAGCGGACGCTGGCTCAGCAAACCGCGGCGGGCGTTGGATGGCGACGGGCTGGCGCTGGCGGCCGGGCAGCCGCCGCCGTCGGCATACTGGCTGGCGGCAACGACCAGCGGGTCGGTCGACGAGCCAATGGGTTGGCTGAAGTCTTCGGCCACCGGGCAGGTGGCGGCTAGGCCGTTGAAGTAGCGGCCCTGGTTCAGCGAGTTGGTGCTCTCGAAGGTCACCGGGCTCCAGACGTTGCCGCAGCCGTCGTCCTGCGCGGTGAAGCCGACCGGCTTGCCGCAGGTGGCGTCGCCAATGGTGACCACGTCAACGAAGGGCTTCAGGCCGTTGACGACCTGCTCGGAGGCCGAGCAGGTGCGCGGGCCGGTCAGCACATAGACCCGCGACAGGCCCAGCGCATTGGCCCAGTTGGTGAACTTGAAGCTCTGGTTGTTGCTGGCGGCGCGCTTGTCGTTGAAGTACAGGTTGGCGAAGGTCTGGCCACTGGTGGTCTGGGCCGCAGCACCTGCCGGGTAGGAGGCCAGGTTGGCCGCCACCGAAACCAGGCCGCCGCCGTTGTAGCGCAGGTCGATCACCACGTCCTGCACGCCCGCGCTGCGGAACTGGCCAAAGGCGGTGTCCATCGGCGAGTTGGCCTGGGTGATCATGTCCTTCACCATCATGTAGCCCATCTTGCGGCCACCCGGTGTAGTGACGATGGACGTGCCCTGCACCGGCTGCAGGTTGTAGACGGCGGAATACAGCGTCAGCGTGGTGTCGCCTGCCGTCGTGTGCAGGCCCAGCGTCACGGCGGTGTTGGTGGCCGTGGGGCTCAGCGCGTCGTAGTTGTTGGCCGAGATCAGTGTGGAGGCCGGCTGGCCGTTGACGGTGGTGATCTGGTCACCACGCTGCAGGCCGGCCACGGCCGCCGGTGAGCCGGGTTCGACGTAGCGCACCAGCAGCGGCAGCGTCGGCTGGCCGGTGACTTCCAGACCGTTGACGCCAATGCCGTAACCCATGGTGGCGCCGTCGCCAAAGAAGCGGTTGTAGTCTTCCGTGCTGGTGACGTAGCTCCAGCGGTCGGCCGGGAAGGTCGCGTCGCCGGTGGACAGCAGCGCGTAGAAATAGTCGTACTCGGACGAGTAGGCCGCGGGGTCGGGGTTCGGATTGGTGGCGTACCAGAAATACCAGTCGTCCATGTAGCTGCCAACCCAGTATTTCTGGTCCGACAGCGAGCAGGTCGCCCCCGGCGGCAGGTCGTCCCCGCCACCGCCGCAGCCTGCCAGCAGCACCGCGACCGAGGCCATCGCGGCGCCTGCCCAAGGTCGCCAGCGCGAGCGGGAGGCGCCGGTGCGAGTGGCGCCGCTGGCGCCCTCTGGTTGTTCTTGATGCGTTGGCAAGGATTGCCCTGCGCGCCAGGGTGCACGCACCCCCGCCCAAACTTGTGCCATGTCCCACTCCCGGGCGCGAGCAAGCTCTCGCCCTTACCGGGTAGGCCGCCAGCCGGCCACCCTACAATTCCGTTTAACTCCGCTTCTTTGCAGAGCGTTGACACAAAGCTTGTGTCCGCTTGTTGCACGCACCTCGCTTCCGCCCATGACCGAACTCGCCAAATCCTTCGAACCCACTGCCATCGAAGCCCGCTGGGCGCCGCTGTGGGAGCAATCTGGCGTCTACGAGCCCAGCCTGGACCCGGCCAAGCCCTCGTTCTGCATCCAGCTGCCGCCGCCCAACGTGACCGGCACGCTGCACATGGGCCACGCGTTCAACCAGACCATCATGGACTCGCTGACCCGCGTGCACCGCATGCGCGGCTTCAACACGCTGTGGGTGCCCGGCACCGACCACGCCGGCATCGCCACGCAGATCGTCGTCGAGCGCCAGTTGCAGGAGCAAGGCGCGAGCCGCCATGACCTGGGCCGCAAGAATTTCGTCGCCAAGGTCTGGGAGTGGAAGGAAAAAAGCGGCTCCACCATCACCAACCAGATGCGCCGCATGGGCGACTCGGTGAGCTGGCGGCATGAGTACTTCACGATGGACGACAAGCTGTCCAGGGTCGTGACCGACACCTTCGTGAAGCTGCACGAGGAAGGCCTGATCTACCGCGGCAAGCGCCTGGTCAGCTGGGACCCGATCCTGAAGTCCGCGGTGTCGGACCTGGAGGTGGAAAGCGAGGAGGAAGACGGCTCGCTGTGGCACATCCGCTACCCCATCGAAGGCAGCGATGAATCGCTGGTCGTGGCCACCACCCGGCCCGAGACCATGCTGGGCGACACCGCGGTGATGGTGCACCCGGAAGACGAACGCTACACCCACCTCATTGGCAAGCAGGTGCGCCTGCCCATCACCGGCCGGCTGGTGCCGGTGATTGCCGACGACTACGTGGACAAGGCCTTCGGCACCGGCGTGGTCAAGGTCACGCCTGCCCACGACCAGAACGACTACCAGGTCGGCCTGCGCCACAACCTGCCGATGCTGACCATCTTCACGCTGGACGCGAAGGTCACCGCCGACATGCCCGAGGTGCCGGAGGACTACCGCGGGCTGGACCGCTTTGTCGCGCGCAAGAAGATCGTCGCGCAGTTGGAGGCCGAGGGCCTGCTGGTCGAGGTCAAGAAGCACAAGCTGATGGTGCCGCGTTGCGCACGCACCGGCGCCATCATCGAGCCGATGCTGACGGACCAGTGGTTCATCGCGATGAGCAAGGCCGGCCACAACGGCAAGAGCATCGCGGACGAGGCCATCGAAGCCGTCGAATCGGGCGACGTGAAGTTCGTGCCCGAGAACTGGGTCAACACCTACAACCAGTGGATGAAGAACATCCAGGACTGGTGCATCTCGCGCCAGCTCTGGTGGGGCCACCAGATCCCGGCCTGGTACGGCGACAACGGTGAATTGTTCGTCGCCCGCAGCGAGGAAGACGCACGTGCCAAGGCCACGGCCGCAGGCTACACCGGCGCGTTGCGCCGTGACGAGGACGTGCTGGACACCTGGTATTCATCAGCCATGGTGCCCTTCTCCACGCTGGGCTGGCCAGAGCAGACCATCGAGCAGGACCTGTTCCTGCCGAGCAGCGTGCTGGTGACAGGCTACGACATCATCTTCTTCTGGGTCGCCCGGATGATCATGATGACCAAGCACTTCACCGGCAAGGTGCCGTTCAGGCATGTGTATATCCACGGCCTGGTGCTGGACGCACAGGGCAAGAAGATGTCCAAGTCCGAAGGCAATGTGCTGGACCCTGTGGACCTGATCGACGGCATCGAACTGGCACCACTGCTGGACAAGCGCACCACCGGCCTGCGCAAGCCCGAGACCGCGCCCAAGGTGCGCAAGGCCACCGAAAAGGAATTCCCGGAAGGCATTCCAGGCTACGGCGCCGACGCGCTTCGCTTCACCTTCGCGGCCATGGCCACGCTGGGCCGCAGTGTCAATTTCGACAGCAAGCGTTGCGAGGGTTACCGCAATTTTTGCAACAAGCTGTGGAACGCGACCAAGTTCGTGCTGATGAACTGCGAGGGCCAGGACAACGGCCTGAAGGAGCACACCAAGGCCGAGTGCGCGCCTGGCGGCCCGGCGCATGGCTACCTGGCCTTCAGCCAGGCCGACCGCTGGATCACCAGCGAGCTGCAGCGCGTGGAGGCGGCGGTCGCCCAGGGCTTCGATGAATACCGGCTGGACAACGTGGCCAACGCGATCTACCAGTTCGTGTGGGACTCGTATTGCGACTGGTACCTGGAAATTGCCAAGGTGCAGATCCAGACGGGCAGCGAAGCCCAGCAGCGCGCCACCCGCCGCACGCTGGTCCGTGTGCTGGAAACCGTGCTGCGCCTGCTGCACCCGGTCACGCCATTCATCACCGCCGAGCTGTGGGACACGGTTGCCGTGGTGGCCGGCCGCAAGGCGGCAGACGATGGCCGCAGCATCGTCACCGCACCCTACCCGGTCGCGCAGCTGGAACGCATTGACCCGGCTGCCGACGCCTGGGTGGTCAAACTGAAAGAATTTGTCAGCGCCTGTCGTACGTTGCGCAGCGAGATGAACCTGTCGCCCAGCGACCGGGTGCCGCTGGTGACGATTGGCGACGACGCGTTCATCGCGGAAGCAGCTCAGGTGTTGAAGGCACTGGCCAAGCTCAGCGAAGTGCAGGTCATGGCCGACGAGGCCGCGTTTGCCGCGGCGACCGAGATGGCGCCGGTGCTGGTGTTGGGTGCAGCCCGGCTGGCGCTGAAGGTCGAGATCGACGTGGCGGCCGAGCGTGAACGCCTGAGCAAGGAGATCAAGCGCATCGAAGGCGAAGTCGAGAAGGCCGAAATCAAGCTTGGCAACGAGAGCTTCGTCGCCCGTGCGCCGGAAGCCGTGGTGGCCCAGATGCGCGAGCGGCTGGAAGGCTTCGGCCGCTCGCTGGACAGCCTGCGCGGCCAACTGGGCAAGCTGCCACCGGCCTGAAAGATTGTCTTCAAGCCCTGGAATGCAGCGAGGCACGGAGGCTGCTTAGGCAAGCAAAGTGATGGATCAAAATCGCTGAGCGCAGAAGCTTCAGTGTTGCCTTGTCACCATCGCTGCACTTTTTTGTGTCATCGTTGTCGCATTAATCAATAGGGAGTTCCATGAAGATCAACAAGGCCATTTTCCCGGTCGCCGGCCTGGGCACCCGCTTTCTTCCCGCCACCAAGGCGCAGCCCAAGGAAATGCTGCCGGTGGTCGACAAACCGCTGATCCAGTACGCGGTGGAAGAGGCCTATGCCGCCGGCATCCGCCAGATGATTTTTGTCAATGGCCGCAACAAGCGCGCCATCCCGGACCACTTCGACACCGCTTACGAACTGGAGTCAGAGCTGGAAGCGTCGGGCAAGAAAGAGCTGCTGGCGATGGTGCACAGCATCAAGCCGGACGACATGGAGTGCATCTACATCCGCCAACCCAAGGCCCTGGGCCTGGGCCACGCGGTGTTGTGTGCGCAGTGCGTGGTCGTCAACGAGCCGTTTGCGGTGCTGCTGGCCGATGACCTGATGGTCGGCAAGCCACCCATCCTCAAGCAGATGGTCGACCAGTTCACCGAGTGGCAAGCCTCCATCCTGGCGGTGCAGGAAGTGAAGCCGGAGCACACCAGGCGCTACGGCATCGTCGCAGGCACGCCGGTCAACGACCGCATGATGGACCTGACCCACATGGTGGAAAAGCCATCACCGGAAGAAGCGCCTTCCAACCTGGGCGTGGCCGGCCGCTACATCCTCACGCCTGGCGTGTTCCGCGAGATTGCCAACCAGCCGCGCGGCGTGGGCGGCGAGATCCAGTTGACCGACGGCATTGCCGCGCTGATGCGCCGCGAGAAGGTGTTTGCCTACCGCTACGACGGCAAGCGCTACGACTGCGGTTCCAAGGAAGGCTTCCTGGAAGCCAACGTCGAACTCGCACTGGCTCACCCGCAACTGGGCGCCGGCTTCCGCGAGTACCTGAAGGCGCTGGACATCTAAAACTTCGTTCCGTGCCCGCTACGCGCCCGCCTCCCGGCGGGCGTTTTCATTTCAGTTCACCGCATTACCAAGCGGCACCAGCGGCGCAGCGCCCGAACCCACCCCAGCGGCGCCCCAGGATCCGGCTCGGCCGGTCCTGCAGGCGCGCCCCCTTGAGGGGGCCGGCGAAGCCGGTAGGGGGTGTTCCAATTCAGCGCCGGCGCAGCCAGTGCACGAAGTGATCGTTGACGGTTTCCTGGCCGACCAGTTCGTGGCCGGTCTGGCGGGCGAAGGCCTGGAAGTCGCGGCTGGAGCCGGGGTCGGTCGCCACCACCTTCAGCACCTGGCCGCTGAGCATGTCGGCCAGCGCCTTCTTGGTCTTCAGGATGGGCAGCGGGCAGCTCAGGCCGCTGGTGTCGAGTTCCTTGTCAGGTTGCATGAGAAGCGTTTTCCTGCGGATGAAATTCAGGTAGCGCTGGGCGCCGCCGACGGTAGCTCGATGAAGCGCGGCTCAATGCCCTTGCTGCGCAGCCAGGTGGCCAGCGCGTAGCCGGTGCCCGCCGGCCAGCAAACCACATCAACCGGTTCGAACATCCGGTATTCGGCCAGCTCGGGCGATAGCCGCACCTCGCCATGTGCCACCACATGGTAGGCGATGATGACCTGGTTCATGCGCTGGAAATCCCAGACGCCCAGCAGGTTCACCGAGGTGGCGGTGAGCGAGGTTTCTTCCAGCACCTCGCGCGTTATGCCGTCTTCCGGCGATTCGCCCGCCTCCATGAAGCCGGTGATCAGCGCGAACATCTTGTGCGTCCAGGCCGCGTTTCGCGCCAGCAGGACCTTGCCGCCCTGGTCGCTGCACTCGACCACCGCCGCCAAAACGGGCGTCGGGTTGTTCCAGTGGGTGAAGTCGCAGGCCGGGCAGCGCAGGCGCTCGGTCGGCCCGCTGTCTTCCATGCGTTCGATCATCGCCAGCGGCGTGGCGCATTGCGGACAGAACTTGAAGGTGCTCATGCGGGAAAGACTCCCGTCGAAAGGTACCGGTCGCCCCGGTCGCAGACCACGAACACGATGGTCGCGTTCTCCAGCGTGCGCGCCAGCTGCAGCGCCACCCAGCAGGCGCCAGCCGCCGAGATGCCGGCGAACAGGCCTTCCTCGGCCGCCAGCCGGCGTGCCATGTCTTCTGCATCGGCCTGGCTGACGTAGACCAGCTCGTCCACCGCACTCGGGTCGTAAATCTTCGGCAGGTAGGCTTCCGGCCATTTGCGGATGCCGGGAATGCGCGAGCCTTCGGAAGGCTGGGCGCCGACGATGCGCACCGCCGGGTTCTGTTCCTTCAGGTAGCGCGACACGCCGGTGATGGTGCCTGTCGTGCCCATCGCGCTGACGAAATGGGTGATGCCGCCGTCCGTGTCGGTCCAGATCTCGGGGCCGGTGGTCTCGTAGTGCACCGCCGGGTTGTCGGCATTGGCGAACTGGTCCAGCACCCGGCCCTTGCCGTCCTCCTGCATCTGCTCGGCCAGGTCGCGGGCCCATTCCATGCCACCGGACTTGGGCGTCAGGATCAGCTCGGCGCCAAAGGCCTTCATGGTCTGCGCACGTTCGATCGACAGGTCCTCCGGCATGATCAGCAGCATGCGGTAGCCCTTGATCGCCGCGGCCATCGCCAGCGCAATGCCGGTGTTGCCCGAGGTGGCCTCGATCAGCGTGTCGCCCGGCTTGATCTCGCCGCGCTGCTCGGCCCGGCGGATCATGTTGATCGCCGGCCTGTCCTTGACCGAGCCGGCCGGGTTGTTGCCCTCCAGCTTTCCCAGGATCACATTGCCACGGGCGGCCAGCTCGGCGCCAGGCAGGCGTTGCAGTCGCACCAGCGGGGTGTGGCCAATCGCGTCTTCCAGGGTCTTGTAATTGGGCATGGGCACGGCTTGTCAGGAGTTGCGGCTCATTATCGCGGCGGCCTCAAGTCCGTGCGTTGGTCATGTCATAATCGCGCTCCACGTGCAGCGACTCACCGCCTTCTCAAGGCCGGCACACAGCGCTGATCACACACCTTGCCCGGGTGGCGAAATCGGTAGACGCAAGGGATTCAAAATCCCTCGCCGCAAGGCGTGTCGGTTCGAGTCCGACCTCGGGCACCATCCCCTCGCGGGATACTTCTCTCCCCTTCTCACTTCCGCAGCTGCTGGCGCTTCAAGACGCCGGGCAGAACGCGCCAGTGTCGATCCAGGCCTTGATCAACGCGCCCAGCTGTTCCTGCGTGCCAGGCGCAGGTTCGCGCGTGCCGCCAGGCGCCCAGGCCCAGCCCACCAGGCCGTCACTTGCCATGTGTTCCTGGATGGCCGGCAGCGACTTGCCGCCGTTGCGCCGCTTGTCCTTGATCTGCACGCAGATCTGCGCCAGGGTCTTGCCCTGCCAGGCCATCGAGCCTGGCGCGAGGTGCCACAGCGGATTGCCCGGGAAACCGCCCGGCTCCACATTCGCTGCCTGGTGGCAGGCCGTGCAGCGCATGCCGACAGCGCCCTTGTCGTCCTTGCCGCGCACCACCAGCGGCAGGTGCGGATGCAGGTCCATGCCCTGGGTCGGCCGGTCACCGTTGGGGTGGCAGTTCAGGCAGCGTGGATGCTGGAGCACCTTGCCAGCTTCGAGGAAGAGCTCGCGCGAACGCTGGGCCGGGTCGCTGGTCGAAGCGAAACTCTCCGGGGTACGCAGGTCCGCAGCCCAACTGGCGGCGGCTGCAGCGGCGCAAAGCGCGAAAACACAGGTCCGGATGACGGGCATCGCTTCTCCCCATTTTCTCGACGCACGAGCATACTCCGCAGGCGGCGCGCTTGGGGCAACGCTGAACAATCACGCATTTCACTGAACTCACAGGAGGTCTGGATGTCGGTTGAACTCAACGTCAATGGCCGGGTGCACGCACTCGATGTCGACCCCGAGACCCCGCTGCTGTGGGTGCTGCGCGAGGACATCGGCCTGACCGGCACCAAGTACGGCTGCGGCGTGGCCCAGTGCGGCGCCTGCACCGTCCATGCCGATGGCGAAACCCTGCGCTCCTGCACCGCGCCGGTCTCATGGATCAGCAACCGCAAGATCACCACCATCGAAGGCCTGTCGTCCAAGGCCGCAAAGGCGGTGCAGAAGGCCTGGGTCGAGCTGGACGTGGTGCAGTGCGGCTACTGCCAGTCGGGCCAGATCATGTCGGCCGCGGCACTGCTGGAGAAGAACCCGAAGCCGACCGACCGCGACATCGACCTCGCGATGAGCGGCAACATCTGCCGATGTGCGACCTACCAGCGCATCCGCGCCGCCATCCACGCGGCCTCGCGCCAGCTCACGGCCTGAACGGGAGACCCGCCATGCACCCGATGATGCTTGCCATGCAGGCCCGGCGCGAGTCGCTGCAATCGCTGCTGTTCCCGGAAGCGGAAGCTGCGCCAGCCGGCGCTGCGCCGCTCACCCGCCGCACGCTGCTCAAGAGTGCTGCGGGCGGCGGACTGCTGATCAGCATCGGCAGCCTCGCGCCCTCATTGGCGCAGGCCGCGGCGCCAGGCCCGGAAGGCGTTGCCACCGGCCCGCTGGCCCCGAATGCCTTCGTGCGCGTGGGCACCGACAACCTGGTCACCATCGTCTGCAAGCACCACGAGATGGGCCAGGGCAACACCACCGGCCTGGCCTCGCTGGTGGCTGACGAGCTGGACGCCGACTGGACCCTGGTGCGCACCGAATACGCGCCGTCCAACCCCAAGCTCTACAACAACCTGGCCTTTGGCGACATGCAGGGCACCGGCGGCTCCTCGGCGATTGCCAACGCCTACCTGCAGATGCGCAACGCAGGGGCTGCTGCACGGCAGATGCTGGTTGCTGCAGCGGCCCAGGCCTGGAACGTGCCACCCGCGGAAATCAGGACCCGCCGAAACGTGCTGAGCCACGCCTCTGGCAAACACGCCACCTACGGCGAGATGGCCGAAGCGGCCAGTCGCATGCCGGTGCCCGACAAGCCGGTGCTGAAGACGCCCGCGCAGTTCACGATGATCGGCAAGGAGAACGCCACGCCGCGGGTCGACTCGCCTTCGAAGTGCGACGGCACGGCGGTCTACACCATCGACCTGAAGCTGCCCGGCCTGTTGACCGCGGTGATCGCCTGGCCTCCCTCGTTCGGCGCCACGCTGAAGTCCTTCGACGCCACCGAGGCGCTGAAGGTGGCCGGCGTGACCGACGTGGTGCAGGTGCCCGAAGGCGTGGCCGTGGTTGCCACGCGCACCTGGGCCGCGATGCAGGGCAGGCGCGCACTGAAGCTGGAATGGGACGAATCGGCCGGCAATGCACTGGACACCGATGCGCTGCTGACGCAGTACAAGCAGCAGGCCACGCAGCCCGGGGGCACCGTCTTCGCCAAGCCAGAAGCCAATGCAGCGACGCAAGCCGGCCCGGCGGTGAACACCATCAGCGCCACCTACGAGTTCCCGTTCCTGGCCCACGCGACCATGGAGCCGATGAACTGCGTGGCCTGGCTGCACGACGGCATGCTGGAAACCTGGTCCGGCCACCAGTTCCCGACCTTCGACCACATGTTCGCCGCCAAGGCCGCGGGCCTGCCGATGGAGAAGGTCAAGCTGCACACCCTCGTCTCGGGCGGCAGCTTCGGCCGCCGCGCGAATGCCTACAGCGACTTCACCGTGGCTGCGGTCAACGTGGCCAAGGCCATCAATGGACGCGCCCCGGTTCGGCTGCAATACACCCGCGAGGACGACATGGCCTCGGGCTTGTACCGGCCCATGTACGTGCACCAGGTGCAGGTCGGGCTGGACGCCAAGGGCCAGGTGGCAGACTGGCAGCACCAGATCGTTGGCCAGTCCATCATGGCCGGCACCGCGATGGCGGTGATGATCAAGGACGGGATCGACTCCACCTCGGTCGAAGGCGTGGCGCCCAGCGCGTACAAGCTGCCGATGATGAAAGGCGCGCTGCACACCACCACGCTGAGCGTGAGGCCGCTGTGGTGGCGCTCGGTGGGCAACACCCACACCGCCTACGTCATGGAAACCATGATGGACGAACTGGCCGCCGCCGCGGGGCGCGACCCGCTCGCCTTCCGGCTGGCCTTGCTGGAACCCGGCGGCCGCGCAGCCGGCGTGCTGCAACTGGCGGCGCAGAAGGCCGGTTGGGGCAAGACCATGCCCAAGGGCAGCGCGCAAGGCCTGGCGGTGCACGAATCCTTCGGCTCCTACGTGGCCCAGGTGGCCGATGTCTCGCTGAAGAACGGCAAGCTGAAGGTGGACCGCGTCGTCTGCGCGGTGGACTGCGGCGTGGCGGTCAACCCGGACGTGATCCGCGCGCAGATGGAAGGCTGCATCGGCTTTGCGCTGGGCGCGCTGTACTACAGCGAGGTGGAAATGAAGCAGGGCCGTGTAGCACAGCGCAACTTCGACCGCTACAAGGCCTTGCGCATCTACGAGATGCCGCGCGTCGAAGTGCACATCCTGGCCAGCACCGCCGAGCCCACAGGCGTGGGCGAGCCTGGCGTGCCGCCTCTGGCGCCGGCCGTTGCCAACGCGCTGGCGCGCCTGGGCGGCCCGCGCGTGCGCCGCTTGCCCATGAGCCGCTCAGGGCTGGTCGAAGCCTGAAGCCTGAAGCCTGGCCCGGGCCGCCGCACCCTGCCAAGCCGCCCGCGTCAGTGACACCTGACACGCTGCGGCGTGGGCGACTGATCGCGCATGGGCGATACTCCCGCGGCATTGCTCTGCAACTGCAGGCCTGTCCGACACCTGACCATTGCCCCAGCCCATGCTCCCGATTCCACCAATCACACAAGCCTTGATGCTGATCTGCACAGCGGCCTATTTTCTCGATCTGCTGATCCGCAGCTTCACCGGCTTCTCTTTGAACCTGTGGATGGCGCTGTGGCCGCTGGGCAATGGCATCTTCATGCCGTGGCAACCGTTCACCTATGCGCTGGTCCAGCAGGACATCACAGCCTTGCTTTTCAACATGCTGGGCATGTGGATGTTCGGCGGTGAACTGGAGCGGCTCTGGGGGCAAAAGCGTTACGCACAATTCCTGTTTGCTGCGGTCATTGCAGCATCGGTTTGCTACCTGCTTCTCTCTCTGGCAACTGGTGCGCGTGCACCTTTCATTGGCTCGAGTCCCGTGATCTACGCGATGCTTGCCGCGTCGGCAATCCTGTTCCCCAATCGCACCATCATGCCGCTGATTCCCCCCATCCCGATGAAGCAGCGGACCTACGTGCTGGCTTTCGGTGCCGTGATGCTGGCACTGGGCCTGAGCAGCCTGGGCGGCATCGCCCCCTTTGCCCAACTGGGCGGTGCGCTCGGCGCCTGGCTGATCATTCGCTTTTGGCGCGGCCAGGCGCCCTTTCCGCCTCGCAAACGCAGGTGATTGGGGCACCCGGTTTCGCGGGTACGCGAAACCACCCGCCAAGCGGGTTGGCGCTGCCGCCTTGAGGCGGCCCGGCGCTGGCAGCGCTGGCAACGCGGCAGTCAGGGGCGTGACGTGTCAGCCGCCAGGCCGGCGATCACGTCCGGATAAAGGAGCTGCAATCGCAGCTCTTTTTTCATTCGGCCGTTGTCCAGCCTTCGGGACTCGCCGAGGAAGCTCATCTGCATGGGCGAGAGCTGCGCTGCGGCCTGGGCGCGTGAGAGGCGCGGCGGGCGCGGCAGGCCGTAGCGGTCGGCCACGGTGTCGAAGTGTTCGCCCATGCGGGTCTCGCTGTCGTCGGTGACGTGGTAGACCCGTTGCGGCGCGCCGCGCAGCAGCGCGGCCACGCAGGCCCGCGCGAGGTCGTCGGCATGGATGTGGTTGGTGTAGACGTCGTCCTCGGCGCGCAGCACCGGCGTGCCGCGTTGCACCCGGTCGCGTGGGTGGCCGCCTTCGCGGTCGGCGGCGTAGATGCCCGGGATGCGCAGCACTGAGACGGTCCAGCCGAAGGCCAGCCCGGCCCAGCGCAACCTGGCCTCGGCATCGACCCGCCGACGGCCGCGGTCGGTCGCCGGGTTCACCGCCCGGGTCTCGTCGAACCGGGCGCCGCCAGCATCGCCATAGACGCCAGTGGTGCTGCCGTAGACCACACGCCGCACCCGCCCGGACCGCGCCAGCGCGCGCACCAGCGCGGCGGTGCGCGTGTCGGCAGCGCCTTTGCCGGGTGGCGGCGCAAGGTGCAAGACCGCGTCTGCCAGCCCCGCGAGCCGGCCCAGGGTTTCGGGTTGGTCCAGGTTCCCGGCCAGCGGCACCACGCCAGCGGCGCGGAGCGACGGCCAACGCTCTGGCGACGAACTCAGCGCCAGCACCCGCCAGCGCCCGGCCAGCAAGCGCACCACGCGCAGCCCCACGTCACCACAGCCGACGATCAACAGCACCGGCCGGCGGTGCGCCGCCGAAGGCAGCAAGCGGGGAGGAAGCTGGCTCATGTCACGCAATCGAGAAGGGCCGGAAGGGACCTGCCAACGGCCTGGCAGGTCTCGGGGCAAAATCGCCCCTGGCGCCCGGCAAGCAGCATCCGCAGCGCGGCCATGGCCGAGGGGCGCCAAGTGTAGCCAGCCCCGGTCCACCGCCTGCCCATGACTTTCACCATCGCCCTCCAGCCCTCCGGCCGCGCTTTCGACGTGGCACGCGACGAGCCCATCCTGACCGCTGCCATCCGCGAGGGCATCGGCCTGCCGTATGGCTGCAAGGACGGCGCCTGCGGCTCCTGCAAGAGCCGCCTGCTCGAAGGCCGGGTCATCCACGGCGCGCACCAGCAGAAAGCCTTGTCCGAAGCCGAGGAAGCCGCCGGCCTGATCCTCACCTGCTGCGCCACGCCGCAGACCGACTGCGTGGTCGAAGCCCGCAGCGTGCCGGGCGCCGGCCAGTTCGCGATCCTCAAGATGCCCGGCCGCGTGCTGTCGATGGCGCAGCCCGCGCCAGACGTGAAGGTGATCCGCGTGCAGCTGCCGGCGAACCAGAATTTCCAGTACCACCCCGGCCAGTACATCGAGTTCATCCTGCGCGACGGCGCGCGCCGCAGCTACTCGATGGCCAATGCGCCACACCAGCTCGGCACGCCGCCGTCCATCGAGCTGCACATCCGCCACATGCCCGGCGGCAAGTTCACCGACCAGGTCTTCGGCGCGATGAAGGAAAAGGACATCCTGCGCATGGAAGGCCCGTTCGGCAGCTTCTTCCTGCGCGAGGAATCCACCAAGCCCATGGTGCTGCTGGCCTCGGGCACCGGGCTGGCGCCGATCAAGGCATTGATCGAACGGCTGGAAGAGCTGGCCAGTGGACGCGAAGCGGTGCTGTACTGGGGCGCCCGCAGCCGGGCCGACCTGTACCTGCACGACTGGGCCGAAGCCGCCGCCGCGCGCCTGCCGAATCTGCGCTATGTGCCGGTGCTCTCCGAGCCCAGGCCCGAAGACGGCTGGACTGGCCGCACCGGCTTTGTCCACCATGCGGTGATGGCCGACCTGCCAGACCTCTCCGGCCACCAGGTCTACGCCTGCGGCGCCCCCATCATGGTCGAGTCGGCCCAGCGCGACCTCAAAGCCAAATGCGGCCTGCCTGACGACGAGTTCTTCGCCGACAGCTTCACTTCCGAAGCCGACAAGCATGGCGCTTGAAATGCGGGGCTTCACGCGCCGGCACCTGCTCGCGGCGCTGGCTGCGGTGCCAACGTTTGCCGCGGCCCAGGGCAGGCCCATCCGCCTGGTCGTGCCCTACCCGCCAGGCGGCCCGCTGGATGTGATGGCCCGCGCGCTGGCCGACAAGGTTCAGTCCACGCTGGGCACCATCGTGATCGAAAACAAGCCCGGCGCTGGTGGCAACCTGGGGGCGGACACAGTGGCCAAGGCCGCACCGGACGGCTTGACGATCGGCATTGGCGCGGTCGCCACGCACGCGATCAACCCCTGGCTCTACCGCAAGATGCCGTACGACGCGCTGCGCGACTTCACGCCCATCACCGGCCTGGCGCAGATGCCCAACGTGCTGGTGATGAACGCCGAGCGGGCCGCGCAGCTGAAGATCGCCTCGGTGGCCGACCTGGTCGCCTACGCCAAGGCCCACCCTGGCCAGCTCAACTACGCTTCCGGCGGCAACGGCAGCGCCGGCCACCTCGCAGGCGAGATGCTGAAGACCCAGGCGGGGCTTTTCATGGTCCACATTCCGTACGCGGGCGGCAACCCGGCGCAGTTGGCGTTGCCGTCCGGCCAGGTGGACCTGAGCTTCGACAACCTCGCCACCGCCTCGGCCAACATCCGTGCCGGCAAGCTCAAGCCCCTGGCTGTGACCTCGGCCCGGCGCAGCAATGCGATGCCCGAGCTGCCCACCGTGGCCGAAGCCGGCGCCAAGCTCGGCCTGGCCCGCTTCGACATCGGCACCTGGGTCGGCCTGTTCGGCCCGGCGAAGCTGCCGGCCGACGTGACGGCCCGCCTGAACAAGGCCTTCACCGAAGCGCTGGCCACGCCCGAGATCCAGGCGCGCTGGCGCACACTGATGGCCGAGAGCTTCGCCACCACGCCGGAGCAATTCGCCCGCTTCGTCGCCGCGGAGCACGCGCGCTACCAGGCAGTTGTCAAGGCCAGCGGCGCCACCATAGACTGAAGCCCATGGACGCCCTCTACTTCTTCCCGCTCGCCGTGGGCATTGCCCTCACGCCCGGCCCGAACAACTTCTGCGCGCTGAACCACGGCCTGCGCGAAGGCGTGGTCGCTGCAATCGTCGGCACGACCGGGCGCGTCGCGGCCTTCGCCATCTTCCTCACCGTCTCAGCGCTGGGACTGGGCGCGATGCTGCTGGCTTCCGAAACTGCCTTCAGCGTGCTGAAGTGGCTGGGCGCGGCCTACCTGTTCTGGCTGGGCGTGCACGCTTGGCGCAGCCGGGACCTGGGTGGCCTGCATGCTGGCGAATCGGCCGACAGTGCCCCGCCCCGCCGCTGGCGCGAACTGATGCGTCAGGAGTTCCTGCTCGGCATCAGCAACCCCAAGGCCATGCTGCTGTTCGCCGCGATCTTCCCGCAGTTCATCGACCCGGCCAAACCCGCCGCGATGCAGTTCGCCACGCTGGGTGCCACCTACCTGCTGGCCGAATACGTCTCGTCGCTGGCCTACGGCCTGGGCGGCCGCCAGATCCGCCGCCTGGTGCGCAGCCCGCTGGCCGCACGGCGGCTGAACCGTGCCACCGGCGGCGTGTTCATCGGAGCGGGCGGGCTGCTGCTGGCAGCGCACCGCTGAAGCCGATCCGCCGCGATGCGCGGCGGATCGGCACTCGGCTCAGCTCAGCTCAGCAAGTCATACCGGTCCAGGTTCATCACCTTGGTCCATGCCTTGACGAAGTCGCGCAGGAAGCGCGGCGTCGAGTCGCTGCTGGCATAGGCTTCGGCGATGCCCCGCAGCTGGGCGTTGGAGCCGAAGACGAGGTCGACGACGGTGGCGGTCCACTTCAGCTCGCCGCTGGTCCGGTCCCGGCCTTCGAGCACGTTGGTGTCCGCAGCCGAGCGCTGCCAGGCGGTGCGCATGTCCAGCAGGTTGACGAAGAAGTCGGTCGTCAGCGTCTCGGGGCGCTTGGTGAAGACGCCGTGCGCGGTGTGGCCGAAGTTGGCGCCCAGCGTGCGCAGGCCGCCGATCAGCACGGTCATCTCCGGCGCGCTGAGACTCAGCAGTTCGGCCTTGTCGATCAGCAGCTCGGCGGCCGAGCCTTCCAGGCCCTTGCGCAGGTAGTTGCGGAAGCCGTCGGCCTTGGGTTCCAGCACGGCGAAGGAGTGCACGTCGGTCTGGTCCTGTGACGCATCGGTGCGGCCTGGCGTGAATGGCACGGTGATGTCTGCGCCGGCCTTCTTCGCAGCAGCCTCGACGGCGGCGCCACCGGCCAGCACGATCAGGTCGGCCAGCGAGACCTGCTTGCCGCCGGACTGCGCGGCGTTGAAGTCCTGGCGAATGGCTTCGAGCTGCGCCAGCACCTTGGACAGTTCGGCCGGCTGGTTGACTTCCCATTCCTTCTGCGGCGCGAGGCGGATGCGCGCGCCATTGGCGCCGCCGCGCTTGTCGCCGATGCGGAAGGTGGACGCCGAGGCCCAGGCGGTGGTCACCAGTTGCGAGATGCCCAGGCCCGAAGCCAGCACCTTGGCCTTCAGCGCGGCCACGTCCTGGTCATTGACCAGCGGATGGCTCACATCGGGCACCGGGTCCTGCCAGATCAGCACTTCCTGCGGCACCAGCTTTCCCAGGTAGCGCGGGCGCGGGCCCATGTCGCGGTGGGTCAGCTTGAACCAGGCACGGGCGAAGGCGTCGGCAAGCAGCGCCGGGTCCTGCATGAAGCGGCGCGAGATCTTCTCGTAGGCCGGATCCAGGCGCAGCGCCAGGTCGGAGGTCAGCATCATCGGCGCGTGGCGCTTGCTCGGGTCGTGCGCGTCCGGCACGGTGCCGGCACCGGCGCCACCCTTGGGCGTCCACTGATGCGCACCGGCGGGGCTCTTGGTGAGCTCCCATTCGAAGCCGAACAAGGTCTCGAAGTAGCTGTTGTCCCAGCTGGTGGGTGTGGGCGTCCAGGCGCCTTCCAGGCCACTGGTGATGGCGTGGGCGCCACGCCCGGTGCCGAAGCTGTTCTTCCAGCCCAGGCCTTGCTCCTCGATGGTCGCGCCCTCGGGCTCGGCACCGACCTGGCTGGCATCCCCGGCGCCGTGGCACTTGCCGAAGGTGTGGCCGCCGGCGATCAGCGCCACGGTTTCTTCGTCGTCCATCGCCATGCGGGCGAAGGTCTCGCGGATGTCGCGTGCCGAGGCCAGCGGGTCGGGGTTGCCATCCGGGCCTTCGGGGTTCACGTAGATCAGGCCCATCTGCACGGCGGCCAGCGGGTTGGCCAGTTCACGGTCGCCCGAGTAGCGGCTGTTTTCCTTGTCGCTGGTGGCCAGCCAGGTGCCTTCCTTGCCCCAGTCGACCTCGGCGCCGGGTTCCCACACGTCGGCCCGGCCGCCGGCAAAACCGAAGGTCTTGAAGCCCATGGATTCCAGCGCGACATTGCCGGCCAGGATGATCAGGTCGGCCCAAGAGAGCTTGTGCCCGTACTTCTGCTTGATCGGCCACAGCAGCCGGCGCGCCTTGTCCAGGTTGCCGTTGTCGGGCCAGCTGTTCAGCGGTGCGAAGCGCTGCGCACCGGCGCCGGCACCGCCACGGCCGTCTGCCGTGCGGTAGGTGCCGGCGGAGTGCCAGGCCATGCGGATGAACAGCGGGCCGTAGTGCCCGTAGTCGGCCGGCCACCAGTCCTGGGAATCGGTCATCAAGGCGTTCAGGTCCTTGACGATGGCATCCAGGTCCAGCGTCTTGAATTCTTCGGCGTACTTGAACTCCTCGCCCATCGGGTTGGCGCGGGTGGAGTGCTGGTGCAGGATGGCGAGGTCCAATGCGTTGGGCCACCAGTCCTTGTTGCCGCGGGCCTTGGGAGATGCGTTTTTCTGGGCGGCGCTGCCCGAGAACGGGCATTGGGATTCGGTCGTCATGCTGGCTTGCCTCCTGGGTGAGATGACTGAGCTGCAAGTCTAGGACGCGAAAACAGCGGCCCGATGAAATCCTCTCAATGCCGGCGATAGGCACAGGCCCATTGCCCGATGGACGCAAACGTGGCCGGTGCGCCAGCAACACGCCAGCGGAAGCTACTTCTCGGCCACGCACAAGCCCTTGGGCGTCCAGGCCTGCGTCAAGGTGGTCGGCGGGTGGCTGGCGTCATGCAGGATCAACGCAAAGCCGCGGCGCTCCTCGTTGCCCACGGCCATCAGCAGCATGGGCGGCCCCTGCCGGATCATCAGGCTGTGACCCGCGCCGCGCTTCACCTGCACGCCGTCCGGTGTTTCCAGGCAGGTGCCGCCACTCAGTGCGTAAAACGCCTCTGGCCCGGAGTGCACATGCAAGGGCGCAGTCATGCCCGGGCTGAAGGTGGACTTCAGGTATTCCGCCTGGTAATTCGAACCTGCAGCGACCGGCAGCGGGCCGACGTCGGCCACATGCCGTGCGCTGGGCAAGCTCGGCGCATCTGCACCTGCAACGAACAGCCAGGTCTGCCCGAACGCCTGCGCCACAGCCCCTTCGCGCGGCGCCTCGCGGCGAGCGACCTGCAGGTCGTCATAGGTGTAGATGCGCCAGTAGATCGGCCGGTCCGGCAACGCACCAATCTCCTGGCTGGCCACCAGGCAGGCTGGCCCTGGCTTGTCTTCGCTGTCTGGCCCGCACAAGCGCTGCGTGGCCTGGGCGCCTGCCATGCTGCACCAGAGGCCGACACTGCAAAGCAGCAGGCATCGACACAGCAGGCGAACATCATCGTGACGAGGCAAACCTTGGGCCATGGGTGCTCCTTGACGCGGCAAAAGTGCCTTCACGACACTGGACGAAAAGCCGTGGCCGTTCACGCCATGCTAGGCCTCACCCGTCTCGGCCCGGTATCGCCCGGCCTCCTCGCCCAGCCAGGCGGCAAACACCGCGAGCGCCGGCAGGCCAGCCTTGTGCTGCGGCCACAACAGCCGGTAGGCGCGGTCGCTCACGTGCTCGTGCGGCAGCAACTGCACCAGCCGCCCACTGGCCAGTTCGCGCTCCACCAGCAGGCGCGGCACCAGCGCGGCGCCCAGTCCTTGCGCCGCCGCTTCGCTGAGCATGGAGAACAACTCCATGCGCGCGCCAGCCATGTCGTGGTCGACCTTCAGGCCCAGCGATTCGAACCACAGCCGCCACGCGTAGGGCCGCGTGCTGGCCTGCAGCAGCGGCAGGCTCGCGACGTCCGCTGCGCTGTGCATCGCCCTGCCGTTCAGCAGCGCCGGGCTGGCCACGGCAATAAGGTGCTCATGCATCAGCAGTTCACCCGCGGTGCCGGGCCAGAAGGCCTCGCCGGCATGGACCGCAGCGTCCAGCGTGGTTTCCTCGAACAGAAAGGGCCGGGTGCGCGGCGTGAAGTGCACGGTGATGCCGGGGTGCTGCGCCTGGAAACCGGCCAGGCGCGGCAGCAGCCATTGCGTGGCAAACGTGGGCACCACCGCCAGCTCCAGCGAGCCCACGGCTTCGCCCAGCCCGGCCTGGGACATCAGGTCCAGCGTGTCGCGCTCGACCTCGTCCAGCCGGGCCGCCACACTGCGTGCATAGCGCTGGCCGGCATCCGTCAGCAGCACGCCACGCTGGCCGCGGCGGAACAGCGGCAGGCCGAGGAAGTCTTCCAGCGTGGCAATTTGCCGGCAGACGGCGCTCTGCGTCACCGCCAGTTCGTGGGCGGCCTTGGTGAAACTCTGGTGGCGCGCGGCGGCCTCGAAGGCGGCCAATGCAGCGGTGGATGGGATCTTGCGGCGCATCGAGCAACCCTCGGAATTCCTGATCCGCACAGAACGGTGCGAAATTCTCGTTTGCCTCGCAGGCAGACTCGATTCTAAGATTCCAACATTGAACTTGACGGAGACCGCGACCATGGCAACCAAGGCCAGCTTCCACTGGGATGACCCGCTGCTGCTCAACAGCCAGCTGACCGACGACGAACGCCAGGTGCGCGACGCCGCTGCAGCCTATTGCCAGGAAGCCCTGGCCCCACGCGTGCTGATGGCCTTCCGCAACGAGCAGACCGACCCGGCCATCTTCCGCGAGATGGGCAGCCTGGGCTTGCTGGGCGCGACCATTCCTGAGCAATACGGCGGTGCCGGCCTGAACTACGTCTGCTACGGCCTGGTGGCGCGCGAGGTGGAGCGTGTGGACTCCGGCTACCGCTCGATGATGAGTGTGCAGAGTTCGCTGGTCATGGTGCCGATCAACGAGTTCGGCAACGAAGCGACCAAGCAGAAGTACCTGCCCAAGCTGGCCAGCGGCGAATTCATCGGCTGCTTCGGCCTGACCGAGCCCAACCACGGCTCGGACCCCGGCAGCATGATCACCCGCGCCAAGAAAGTGGACGGCGGCTACAGCATCTCCGGCGCCAAGATGTGGATCACCAACAGCCCGATCGCCGACGTGTTCGTGGTCTGGGCCAAGGACGACGGCGGCCAGATCCGCGGCTTTGTGCTCGAAAAGGGCTGGAAGGGCCTGAGCGCCCCGGCCATCCACGGCAAGGTGGGCCTGCGCGCCTCCATCACCGGCGAAATCGTGATGGACAACGTCTTCTGCCCCGAGGAAAACGCCTTCCCCGAAGTGCGCGGTCTCAAGGGCCCGTTCACTTGCCTCAACAGCGCGCGCTACGGCATCGCCTGGGGTGCGCTGGGCGCGGCCGAGTTCTGCTGGCACACGGCACTGCAGTACACGCTGGACCGCAAGCAGTTCGGCAAGCCGCTGGCCGCGAACCAACTGGTGCAGAAGAAGCTGGCCGACATGCAAACCGAGATCACGCTGGCCCTGCAAGGCTGCCTGCGCCTGGGCCGCATGAAGGACGAAGGCACGGCCGCCGTGGAGATCACCTCCATCATGAAGCGCAACAGCTGCGGCAAGTCGCTGGACATTGCCCGCACCGCGCGCGACATGCTGGGCGGCAACGGCATCTCCGACGAATTCGGCGTGGCCCGCCACCTCGTCAACCTCGAAGTGGTGAACACCTACGAAGGCACGCACGACGTGCACGCGCTGATCCTCGGCCGTGCGATGACGGGCATTGCGGCGTTCTGATCTTTGAGAAGACCTTTGCGCCACGGTTGGCGCAAGGTTCGGGATCCGGGGTGTGCTGCTCCGTTCATGTCCTCCGGCCTGCAGCCTCCCCCTTTACTTCACTGCGCAGCACACCCCGACTCCCGAACCGGGCACGGTCCCGGCTGTTCTCGGCGGCAAAGGCAAAACGCTCGCCGCCAAGGGCATTGGGTGGCCCACACAGCGAAGTAAAGGAGGAGGCCGCAGGCCGGGGGACATGAGCGGAGTGGGCTACCCGATGGCCTTGGCTACGCGCAAACCTCCACACAGCACCCAAATGAACACCACCGCACTCCAAGGCATCAAGGTCCTGGACCTCTCCCGCGTCCTCGCCGGCCCCTGGGCCAGCCAGATGCTGGGCGACCTGGGCGCGGACGTGGTGAAAGTGGAGCGCCCCGGTGCTGGGGACGACACCCGCGCCTGGGGCCCGCCCTGGGTGCCGCTGGCAGACGGTTCGCCGTCGAAGCAGGCGGCCTATTTCCAGTGCGCCAACCGCAACAAGCGCTCGGTCGCCATTGACCTGGCATCGCCCGAAGGTCAGGCCCAGGTGCGAGCGCTTGCGGTAGAAGCCGACGTGGTGCTGGAGAACTTCAAGGTCGGCGGGCTGAAGGGCTACGGGCTGGACTACGAGAGCCTCAAAGCCGTCAACCCACGCTTGATCTATTGCTCGATCACCGGCTTCGGCCAGACCGGCCCGTACGCGCCGCGCGCGGGCTACGACTTCCTGATCCAGGGCATGGGCGGGCTGATGAGCCTGACGGGGCGGGCTGATGGCGACGAAGGTGCGGGGCCGCAGAAAGTGGGCGTGGCGCTGGTGGACATCATGACCGGGCTATACGCCACCATCGGCGTGCTGGCCGCGCTGCAGCACCGCCACACCAGCGGCGAAGGCCAGCACATCGACCTCGCACTGCTGGACGTGCAGGTGGCCACGCTGGCCAACCAGGCCGCGAACTTCCTCACCAGCGGCAAGGCGCCGCAGCGCATGGGCAATGCGCACCCGAACATCGTGCCCTACCAGGACTTCCCGACGGCCGACGGCGACATGATCCTGGCCGTGGGCAACGACGGCCAGTTCGCCAAGCTCTGCGCCGTGGCGGGCCATGCCGAATGGTCGACGGACGAACGCTTCGCGACCAACCCGGCGCGGGTGGCGAACCGTGTGGTGCTGATCCCGCTGATGCGCCAGGCGACCGTGATGAAGACCACCGCCGAATGGATGGCGCTGCTGGAACCCGCGGGCGTGCCTTGCGGCCCGATCAACCGGCTGGGCGAGGTCTTCGCGGACCCGCAGGTCATTGCCCGCGGCATGAAGCTGGCAATGCCGCATCCGGCCTTCGGCAGCGTACCGCTGGTGGCCAACCCGATCCGCCTGTCGGCCAGCCCGGTGCAATACCGCCAGGCGCCGGCGCAACTCGGAGAGCACACGGCTGAAGTCCTGCGTGACTGGTTGGGCCAGGGGCGCTGACCTCTGTTCCAGAACAAGGCTGGCTTGCGCCTGCGCAAAGCCTCAGGCCGGGCCGGGCAAGGCCGCTGAGGGATAATCCCGAGTCCTGCGGGGCGGTGAGTCGCTCCGTGTCTTGTGACCTTACCGAACCTTCGAGATGAGTGCCTTCAATGAAGAGCGCGTGTTGAGCGTGCACCACTGGACCGATCGCCTGTTCAGTTTCACCACCACCCGCGACACCTCGCTGCGCTTCTCGAACGGCCATTTCACGATGATCGGCCTGCGCGTGAACGGCAAGCCACTGCTGCGCGCCTACTCCATCGTCAGCCCGAACTACGAAGAGACGCTGGAGTTCCTGAGCATCAAGGTGCAGGACGGCCCGCTCACCTCGCGGCTGCAGCACATCCAGGTCGGCGACACGCTGATCGTCGGCAAGAAGCCCACCGGCACGCTGCTGATCGACTACCTCACGCCTGGCAAGCGCCTCTACCTGCTCGGCACCGGCACCGGCGTGGCACCGTTCCTCAGCATCATCCGCGACCCGGACACCTACGAAAAATTCGAGCAGGTCATCCTGGTTCACGGCGTGCGCCAGAACAACGAGCTGGCCTACCACGACTACATCACCCAGCACCTGCCCGAACACGAGTTCCTCGGCGAGTTCATCAAGGGCAGGCTGCTGTACTACCCCACGGTCACCCGCGAACCCTCGAAGTACCAGGGCCGCATCACCGACGTGATCGAGAGCGGCAAGCTCGCCGCCGACCTCGGCATCCCGCAGCTCAACGCCGCCGAAGACCGCGTGATGATCTGCGGCAGCCCCGAGATGCTGCGCGACCTGAAGACCATGATGGAAGTGCGTGGCCTGAAGGAAGGCAACACCACGACCCCGGGCGACTTCGTGATCGAGCGCGCTTTCGTCAGCCAGTGATCAGCCCCAAGTGCTGAATCGACCAAGCCACCTTCGGGTGGCTTTTTTGTGCCTGCTCGGCGGCTACGGCGTGGCCTTGTGCTGCAAGCCCGCGGTCCCGTGGTTGAGCGCACGCACCACGTACTCCATGAACGGCGGCGTGAAGATGGTCCCGTGGTCGGGCACGATGCGCCGGTCCACCTCGATGACCTTGGAGCCGCCCGCCGGGCAGGTGCTGGCCTTGTCGTCCACCGCTTCCAGCCGCATGCGGTACCAGGCGTCCGACGGTGCCGGAAAGCCGGTCGCAGGCTGGTGGAACACGGTGACAGGATTGTCGGCATACAACTCGTCGGACCGCGCCGGCGCGCGCTGGAAGCCTCGCAGGATGGTTTGCGGACCGTGCGCGTCCGGCGTCTCGCCTTGCAACACCTCCATGCGCAGCCGGTGGGTCACGAAGGCCGGGAAGTTGGCTGCCGTGTAGATGTGCTCCAGAAACGGCGCGGTTTGCGGCGCATCGGGCGCATAGGACATGGCCTGCCCGGCGGGATAGACCTCGCGCGTCACGCCGTCTGTTTCCGACGAAAACAACAGCACCGGCATGCTGGCCGGCGCGCACTGCGCCTGCTGGTCGTGCACCGCGCGGTACAGCTCGGCCGAAAACGCCGGGTTGATCAACAGCACCAGGTCCGGCCGCGGCGGCAGCTGGGCCCCAGCGCTCGTTTGCAACAGGCTCCCACGAATGGCGCTGAACACCGCGCGCGCGCCCATGCTGTGGCCCGCCAAGACGAAGGCGCTGCGTCGGTCGGCGCGCTGGTCCCGCGGCGCCGAGTCCACCCGCTGAGCCAGGCCCGCGATCAGTTGCGGCAACACCGCCTGCGCGCCGCCAAGCTTGTCAGCCGCCTGCAGCCGGTTCCAGAAGGTGGTGACCACATTGGCCACCTCGCTGTCATAAGGCGCGCCTGGCCAGCCGAAGAACACGCCAATCACCTGGCGCGGCGCACGGCCCGATGCCCGTGCTGCCGCCTGCTCCATCGCCCTGACCCCGCTGGTCAGGTCCGCGTAGTCGCACACATAGCTGTCCGCCTTGTCGGCCGAATGCTGCCAACCGTGCACGAAGAGCGCAACCAGCGCGCCGGCACCTGCGTTGGCCTGCGCCACCGCGTCGAACACCGCCTGCATCTGTGGCGGCGCCACGGCCTCACCCTGGTCGCTGGCCTGCACGAAAAACAGCGAGCGGCCAGCCTCCGGCACCGGCGTGCTGCACTCGTCGCCCAAGGTCACCAGACCGGCCGGGCGGACCTGCACCGCCTTGCGCGCGACAGCCCGGCCGTTGACCGACACGCCGGACTCGTGCCCCAGGTTCCAGCGAACCTGCAGTGGCCGACCGGCCGCCATCAAGGCACCGAGCTCCTCAGGCAGCAAGGCCCGCAACGCGCCCTCCACGCCTGCCGTGAGCGTCAGCTCGGGCGAAGCCTGCGCAGCGTCCGCTGCCGGCCGGGTCTTCAGGCTCAGTTGGCCAGTGCCGCTGCCCGAGGCCAAGCGAAGTTCCTGCGTCGTGGCCATGGTGGACAGCACCTTTTGCACCGACAACCCGGCCAGCGAATCGGCCTTCGAAAACGGCAAGCCGTACTCGGCTGTTGCGCTCAGCTTCAGGTCCCCCAGCGTTTGCGCCAGAGCCGAAAGACCGCCAGGCGGCAGCGATGCGGCGCATGCCGCAGCGGCGTCGGGTGCGGGCTGTCCCGCCAGCGTGATCCGCAAGCTGTCGCCCCAGTCCAGGCGCAGCGGCGAAAGCAGAACGCGGCAGCTGTCCAGCGTCAACTGTGCGCCCGCCACACTCGCATGCAGCTCACTGCGCCCCACGTCCACACAAGTTCGTTGCGTGCTGACCAGCTTGCCAACGGCAATCGCGTCGAGCTCGATGCGCGCCCCAAAAGCTGCCGTCCAGCCGCCATCGCAAGCCCTGCGCACGAGGCCGGTGTGCACACTGGCCTGGACCGCGGAGGCCTGCAGCGCAGCCGGCAGCTTGGGAATGTCGGCCTGCAGGCCCAGACGGGACCAATGGTTGTCGTCCGCGCATCGCATCGCTTCGCCGCACAGCTTGCCGCTGACCGCGCGGTGGTTGAAAAATTGCAGGCACACCAGCCCCAACAGCAGGGCCAACGCCACCCAGGCAAGCCGCTTGGCCCCCTTGCGGTTCGAGATGTTCATGGTGCACCGGCTCCCCTGTTTGTCGGTCTTCAGACGGATGGGGCGCGACGCCCCTTCGTCAACGGTGTACGCGAAAACGGCACAGGACGGGACAGCGCAGGCGATTCAGCTTGTGACGCCGCTCACCTTGGATCCTGGACAACCGGCGCAATCACCAGCAGCGTCCCGTTGCGGTCTTCGGTCACCCACAGCCGGCCCTTCGAGTCGGCCTTGATGTCGGTGGGCGCGCCCATCGGGTGCAGTCCCGTGGCGGCATCCCAGCCTTCAACCAAGGTGATCGGTTTCGCGGCGGGCTGGCCCTTGGGCGACAGCGGGTAGCCGATGATGCGGTGGCCAGTGGCGCGGTAGCCGTGCAGCGTGATGAGCAGGGACTTGCGCCAGGCGGCGGGGGCTTGCGACGCGTCGTAGAACAGCATGCCCAGCGGGGCCGAATGCGGTGGCAGCAGGCGTTCAGGCGCGGTGTACTGCCTGCAGTCGAAGCGGCCGAACGCCGGGTCGCGCAGATCGGCTTCGGTGCAATACGGCCAGCCGTAGTGCCGGCCCTGCGCCACGCGGTTGAGCTCGTCGAACGGGCGCGTGGCGGAATCGTGCACCGGGCCGGGTAAGCTGTCACGGCTGTTCTCGGCCTGCCAAAGCGCGCCGTCCAGCGGGCTGTAGGCCAGGCCCATCGAGTTGCGCAGGCCGCGCGCCAGAACCTTGCCTTCCCAGCGCTCGGGCTCGCCCTTGACCCGCTCGTAGCGCCACAGCGCCGCCTGGGCCTGGCCGCCCTCCGCCACCGGGCAAGGCAGGAAACCGGCGGGCGCCGAAGCAGGTGCTGGGTCCGAGCTTTCGCAGTGATCGGTCGGTGCGCCAAGGTTGACGATCAAGGCCCCGTCCGGCGCCACGATGAAGGCTTTCAGCGGATGGCGCCCAGCCGTGGGCAGGTGCTCGATCAGCGGCTTCAGCACCGCGCCATCGGGCCGCAAGTCCACCACGCTGATGCGGCCGGACTCGCCAATCAACACCCGGCCGGCCGCGTCCAGTTGCAGGCCGTGCGGCCGGTCCAGCTTGGTCAGCAAGACTTTCAGTTGAACCTCGCCCTGCTCGCCGAAGCTCAGTGCCAGCAGGCGGCCGCGCTGGCCGTCCCAAGGCCCGCGGTCGGTCACCAGCACGCGCCCGTCCGGCAGCGGCAGCACGCCCCGCGGCGCACCCAGGTCGCTCGCCACCAGGCCCACGCAGAAGCCCGGCGCCACCTTCAGCGAAGTGACCGCCGGATGCCCCGCGCAGCTGCCGCTGACCGCGTAGCCGGCATTCGCCTCGGCTGGTTTCTTGGCAGTGACAAGGGAAGCGCAGCAGGCCACGGCCAACGCCGCCAGTCTCGCGCCCGAACGCCAGGAAAGCCGCTGATTCATCCGAGGTGCGCCGGTTTGTGAAGAGGGATCCAGGCCGACTCCGCGCCTGCGGCCGCGGAAGTCGTCGCAGTCAGCGGGATGGACCGATCAATCCACTTTACTTTACAAAGCGGACGCAAGGCCCTTCCAGCACGCGGCGAGCATCTGGACATTCGGGGGCTCGCCGCTGCTCGCGCGCCACCACTGGACACCATGCAGGGACCGATGCTTCCACACCCATTGCCCGACCGCTTCCGGCCCGCGCTGCTGGCGCTGAGCCTGGCGCTGGCGCTGCCCGCCTGGGCTGCTGCGCCTGAAGACCGGCCGCCAGAGAGCGCCACCGCTGCGGCTTCGGCGGCCACGCCGTTGTTGCCCATGAGTTGGCTGCGTGCCGGCCCGGGCCAGGCCAAGCCGGCGGACGGCGCGGTGCTGGCGCAATGGTGGCAGCAGTTCGACGATGCCGACCTCAGCGCGCTGGTGCGCGAGGCGCTGGCCCGCAACACCGACCTGCGCGTGGCCCGCAGCACGCTGGCCCAGGCGCAGGCGGCGCGCGCGGCGACCGTGGCCGGGGCGCGGCCGCAGGTCGGCACCTCGGCCTCGGCCAGCCGCAACCACAGCAACAACGCCAACAGCAACCAGTTCCAGGTGGGCCTGAGCGCCAGCTGGAACCCGGACCTGAACGGCTCGCAGCAGGCCGCGATCGACGCCGCAGGCGCCGACGTGGCGGTCGCCACGCAGGACCTCCATGCGACCCAGGTCTCGCTGGCCGCCGAGGTGGGCCTCGCCTACCTGGGCTTGCGCGACGCGCAGGCCCGCCAGCGCATCACCCAGGCCAGCCTGGACAGCTTCGAGGACAGCTCTCAACTCGTCAGCTGGCGTGTTCAGGCGGGCCTGGCCAGCGGGCTGGACCTGGACCAGGCGCGGCTCAGCACCGAGCAGACCCGCGCCAGCCTGCCCTCGCTGACCACCGAAGTCGCCCAATACGAGAGCCAGCTCGCGCTGCTGACCGGCCGCAGCCTGCAGGCGCTGCAGGGCAGCCTGGCCCAGGTCTCGGCCATGCCGAACACCGAACCGCTGGTGGACAGGCTGGCCGTGGGCGTGCCGGCCGACCTGCTGCGCCAGCGGCCGGACCTGCGCGCGGCCGAAGCCTCGGTAGCAGCCCAATGGTCCCGCCGCGACCAGACGCGGCGCGAAGGTTTGCCGGCGTTTTCGCTCAGTGGCTCGGCGGGACTGCAGGCCCTCACGCTGGCCGGCCTGGGCGCCAGCGGTGCCGGCATTGCCAGCCTGGCCGCGGCCTTCAGCTGGCAGCTGTTCGACGGCGGTCAGCGCGAGGCGCTGGTGGCCCAGCAGGACGCTGCGCTGGACGCCACGCGCATCCAGTACGAAGCCGTGGTGCTCACCGCGCTGAAGGACGTGGAGGACAGCCTGGTCGCCGTGCGCGGCAGCCGCGAGCGCGTGGGCACGCTGCGCAAGGCCGCCACCGCCGCACAGAACGTCTTCGACGCGACCCGCCAGCGCCACCAGGCCGGCCTGATCGACACCGCCAGCCTGCTCGAAGCCCAGCGCAACCTGCTGAGCACGCAGACCAGCCTGCAAAGCACGCAGACCGAACTCTCGCAAAACCTGGTGCAGCTCTACAAGGCACTGGGCGGCGGCTGGACGCCGGACGGTGAAACCGCCGCGACCGCCCCGTCCGCCAAGTCGACCGCCAGCCAGCCGACCGCCAGCTCGCCCGTCGCAAGCCGCTGAGCCCCAACATTTCCGGACCCCCTCTCCATGACGTCTTCCTCTCCCCAAGACCCCGGCCAGCAAACCCCCGACTGGCTGGCCGGCGACACCACCCCGCGCTGGCGCCGCCGCAGCACCTGGGTCGCATTGGCGCTGCTGGCGCTCGCCGGCGTTGGCGTGGCCTTGTGGCTGGGCCACCGGGCCGAGGCCGATGCGCCGCGCTATGTCACCGAGCCGCTCAAGCGCGGCGATCTGTCCCTCACCGTGACCGCCAACGGCACGCTGCAGCCCACGCGCTCGGTCAGCATTGGCAGCGAGCTCTCGGGCACCGTCACGCGCGTGCTGGTCGACGTGAACGACCGGGTCAAGAAGGGCCAGGTGCTGGTGGAGCTGGACACGGCCAAGCTGATCGACCAGGTCAACACCTCCAAGGCTGCGCTGCAGAGCGCGCAGGCCACGGTGCTGCAGTCGCAGGCCACGGTGGAAGAGTCCCGCCTGGCGCTGGCCCGCCTGGAGCAGGTGGCCAAGCTCTCCGGCGGCAAGACGCCAGCCGCGACCGAGCTGGACGCCGCCCGCGCCACGCTGGACCGCGCGATCTCGGCCGAAGCCGCGGCACGCGCCGGTGTCGCCCAGGCGCAGGCCGGCCTCAGCACCAACCAGACCAACCTCGCCAAGGCCTCCATCAGCTCGCCGATCGACGGCGTGATCCTGACCCGCGCCGTGGAGCCGGGCAACGCGGTGGCCGCCTCGCTGCAGGCCGTCACGCTGTTCACCATGGCCGAGGACCTGAGCCGCATGAAGCTCTCGGTCAACGTGGACGAGGCCGACGTGGGCCAGGTCAAAGAGGGCCAGACAGCGCAGTTCACCGTCAGCGCCTGGCCGGGCCGCAAGTACCCGGCCAATGTGACCCGCGTGGCCTTCGGCTCGACGACAACAGACAACGTGGTCACCTACACCACGCAGCTGGACGTGAACAACCCGGACCAGACGCTGCGCCCGGGCATGACCGCCACCGCGACGATTGCCGCCACCGAGCACAAGAACGTGCTGCTGGTGCCGCGCAGCGCGCTGAACTACGCGCCCACGCAGCGCGGCGGCGCGCCGGGTGCAAGCGCCAGCGGCGGCGCCGGCATCATGTCCATGCTGATGCCGCGCCCGCCCGGTGCCGGCCGGCCCGGTGGTGCGGGCGGCGCCGGTGGCCAGAACGGCGGCAAGCCCGCGAAGGCGAATGCCGACAGCGGCAGCAGCAAGCGCATCTGGGTGCTGGAGGACGGGCGGCCCAAACCGCTGACCGTCACCGTCGGCCTGAGCAACGGGCGACTGACGGAAGTCAGCGGCGAAGGCCTGCAGGAAGGCCTGCCTGTCATCATCAGCCAGCAGACGGGCCAGGCCAGCGGAGCTGCGAAATGAGCACCGCCCAGGACCTGCCCACCGGCGGCCCGCTGATCCGCCTGCGCGGCGTGACCAAGACCTACGGCCAGGGCGACATCGCCTTCCAGGCGCTCAAGGGCGTGGACCTGGACATCCCGGCCGGCGAGTTCGTCGCGGTCATGGGCCCCAGCGGTTCGGGCAAATCTACCGTGATGAACCTGCTGGGCTGCCTGGACACGCCGACCAGCGGCGAGTACCTGTTCGCCGGCATCCACGTGGAGCGGCTGGACCGTGACGCCCGCGCCCGGCTGCGCCGCCGCCACCTGGGCTTTGTGTTCCAGGGCTTCAACCTGCTCTCGCGCACCTCGGCGCTGGAGAACGTCGAGCTGCCACTGCTGTACCGCGGCGAGGCCGCTGCGCAGCGCCACCAGGCCGGCCGTGCCGCGCTGGCCCAGGTGGGGCTGGCCGGCTGGGAGCACCACACGCCGGCCGAGCTGTCCGGCGGGCAGCAGCAGCGCGTGGCGATTGCCCGTGCCATCGTCACCCAGCCGACAGTGCTGCTGGCCGACGAACCCACCGGCAACCTCGACAGCGCCCGCAGCGAAGAGATCATGGCCTTGCTGCGCGCGCTGAACCGCGAACACGGCATCACCGTGCTGATGGTCACCCACGAGCCGGACATGGCCGCCTGGGCCCAGCGCATCGTGCACTTCCGCGACGGCCGCATCGAACGCGACGAATACCAGGCGCCGCATGACGCACCGCCCAGCCAGTTTGCCAACCTCAGCGAGGGCCAGTCCTGATGTGGGGCAACACCTTCCTGTTGTCTCTGCGAGCCATCCGCCGCAACCTGCTGCGCTCCTTCCTGACGGTGCTGGGCATCGTCATCGGCGTGGCTGCGGTGGTCACCATGGTCACGGTCGGCAATGGCGCCACGCGCGCGGTGCGCGAACAGATCAGCAGCCTGGGCAGCAACCTGCTGCAGATCCGCCCCGGCCAGCGCCTGGGCCCGGGCGGCGGCACCGGCGCACCGGCTTTCCTGGAAGCCGATGTGGACGCGATCCGCGATGAAGTGGCCGGCCTGAAGGCCGTTGCGCCCGAGGTGCGCTCCGCTGTCACTGTGATCGCCAACGGCAAGAACTGGGCGACCACCATCACCGGCAGCAACGACCAGTACTTCGCCGCCAGCAACTGGACGCTGGCCAGCGGCCGCATCTTCAATGAAGACGAGCAGACGGCCGGTGCCGCGGTCTGCGTGGTCGGCGCCACCATCAAGCGCGAGCTTTTCAACAACGAGGACCCGGTCGGCCAGCAGGTGCGCATCAAGAGCTTCTCGTGCGAGGTCATCGGCACGCTGGCGAGCAAGGGCCAGGCTGCCATGGGCATGGACCAGGACGACACCATCATCGTGCCGCTGCGCACCGCGCAGCGCCGCGTGATCGGCAACACCCGCATCAACACGCTGCTGGTCTCGATAGACGACGGCGTGGACAGCGAAGCCGTCACCGCCAGCCTGACCACGCTGCTGCGCGAACGCCGCAAGCTGGCGGAAGGGCAGGAGAACAACTTCAACGTGCTGGACACCGCGCAGATCGCCGCCACGCTCTCCGGCACCACGCAGCTGATGACCTCGCTGCTGGGCGCGGTGGCCGCCGTGAGCCTGCTGGTCGGCGGCATCGGCATCATGAACATCATGCTGGTCAGCGTGACCGAGCGCACCCGCGAGATCGGCGTGCGCCTGGCCATTGGCGCGTTCGAGCGCGAGGTGCTGCTGCAGTTCCTGATCGAGGCCGTCGTGCTGTCCTCGCTGGGCGGCCTGGTCGGCCTGGTGCTGGCCACGCTGGCCTCGCTGGGGCTGACCTCGCTGCTGGGTGTGCCCTATGCCTTCAACACCGGCGTGAACCTGCTGGCCTTCGGCTTCTCCGCCGCCATCGGCGTGGTGTTCGGCTTCATGCCGGCGCGGCGCGCAGCGCAGCTGGACCCGATCGAGGCGCTCAGGCACGAGTGACGCACGAGTGACGCTCGGCCGGCGCAAGGACCGCGGTCGCTAAGATCGCGCATGGCTGGAATCCTGTACACACCACCGCCGCTGTCCGAGCTGCGAGTGCTGTTCGCCGATGCGCACCTGGTCGCCATCGACAAGCCAGCCGGCCTGCTCTCGGTGCCCGGCCGCGGTGCCGAGCGGGCCGACTGCGCCGCCTCGCGGGTGCAGGCCTTGTTCCCCGACGCACTCACCGTGCACCGCCTCGACATGGGCACCTCCGGCGTGCTGGTCTTCGGCCGCGGCGCCGCCGCGCAACGCACGCTCAGCCAGTCCTTCGAGCAACGCCAGACCGAAAAGCGCTACCTCGCGCTGGTGGCCGGCTTGCTCGCCGAAGACGAGGGCCGCGTGGACCTGCCGCTGATCGCCGACTGGCCGAACCGGCCGCGGCAGATGGTGGACTTTGCGCAGGGAAAACCGTCCACCACGCTGTGGCGCTGTCTCTCCCGAGACGCCGCCACGAACACCTCCCGCCTGCTGCTCACCCCCATCACTGGCCGCTCGCACCAGTTGCGCGTGCACCTGCAAGCCATCGGCCACTCGATCCTGGGCGACGAGCTGTATGCAGCGCCGGAGGTGGAGGCGGCGTCGCGGCGGCTGATGCTGCATGCTTGGCAACTCTCGCTGCCGCATCCTGTCAGCGTAGATCGGCTGGTCCTGGAAGCGCCAGCGCCGTTCTAATCTCAAGGCAATCGGGGACCAACACCAATGCCCTACGATTTCATGACACTTTCTCCGCAGGATTTCGAAGCTTTGGCTTGCGACCTGCTTTCAAGTGAACTGCGTGTCCCTCTGAAGCAGTTTAAAAATGGGCGCGACGGCGGTATTGACCTCAGATTTGCATTGACGGCCACCGGGACAGGCGACCTGATTGTCCAATGCAAACGCTATGTCACGCATGGTTTCCCGGCGTTGCTTAGGAGTCTCAAAAATGAACTTCCAAAGCTCAAAAAGCTCAAGCCGAAACGCTATGTAATCGCGACAACCGTCGGCCTCAGCCCCCAAAACGAGCAAGACATTTTCAATCTCCTAGCACCTTGGATTACCTCGATTAACGATATTTTTGGCGCAGACGCTCTAAATCGAATAATCCGGGACAACCCAACGATCGAGCGTCGCCATTTTAAGCTTTGGATTTCCGGCACGGCTGTTTTGCAGCAAATACTGCATTCGCACATATTCTCTCAAACCGACGCCAGCATAAGAGAAATACGGCGAACAGCAAGCCGCCTCGTAATACACGATGGTTTCTCCAAAGCTCTCGAGCGTCTAAACGAGCGCCATCACGTCATGATCGTCGGAAATCCTGGCATTGGGAAAACAACGCTCGCTCGTCTACTATTAATTCGTTACCTTGATGAAGGCTATGAGCCCATTTGGGTGTCAACAAACGTCGAAGAAGCTTGGAAAATTGTTCACACCGCAAAAGACGCCAATAAGCCATGCATTATTGTCTATGATGATTTTCTGGGTCGACTTTCATTCGGTGACAACAAGTTCGCAAAAAATGAGGAAATTTCACTCCTTCGACTCGTCGACGAAGCTGCTATAAGCACGAATATAAGACTCATATTTACCACAAGAGAATACATACTCGAAGAAGCCAAACAAAGGCATGGGGCATTTGACGAGCGGGCCCAAGAATTATTGAAGTACACCCTAGCAATAGAGGACTACGCTAGGCCGCATCGTGCGCGAATTCTATTCAACCACCTATACTTTTCTGATTTACCAAACTCTCGCCTTGAAAAGCTCATCAAAACCAAGTTATATCAACAAGTACTTGGGGGAAGACATTTCAATCCTCGCGTGATTGAGACTGTCTGTCTTGCAGCCAACAGCAGATCAATGAGCGATGATGAGTTTCTTAAATACTTTGCAGACGAATTCAAAAATCCAGTTTCGCTGTGGCAACATCCATACAAGTTTGAAATCAGCGAGATTGCACGCAGCATCCTTTTAGCGCTGTGGTCCTTTGACGGTTCCGCCACCCAGGACTCGGTGAAGGGAGTTGTGCGCCAACTTCACGCTGATGTGCCTGCTTTATCCTTCGATAAACAATTTGAGGATGCAATTCGGCAGTTGGATGGAAGCTTTGCGATAACGGAGCGCCTACGGGAATGGGTAGGGCATTTGTTGGTTGACACCATATCCTTTCAAAATCCATCCGTGGAGGAATTCATCCAAAGCGTTGCCAGCACTCCTGCCAAACTGAGATTTCTCATTCCCGCTTTTACACACATAGACCAAGTTCTTAAGGCTTTCAAAACGCTACGAAATCAATCTGAAGATGATGATCTCTTGCGAATGCTGCGTAATGCTGGACAAGTGTGCGAAGGATGTATCGGTGGAAAAATTATCAATGGAATGGAACAAGGCGAATGCAGAAGCTCTCGGCGCTGGAGTTCAGAAGGAATATCCGAAATATCAATATTGAAATTACTGCTTGAGATAGAGATCGCTAGCAACGTCACCGACTCCAGGAACAAGGCGCTATTTAATGTAATAGTACAGAAAAAATCGTGGAATGAATTAATAGTCGCATCACTGTCCCAATGGGATTTATCTGGCAAACTCGAACAACTGATCTCTTGGCTATCTAGTTTACAACATCCAATCGGAGCTAAAGCATCGACTATATTTCGCCGATGTTTCTTTAACCTAGTCAGCGTGTCAGATGGCCTTGATACCCGGCCTAGCAATCTTGTGTCGTTAATACAGGCCGCCGAACTCATCCAAGGGTGCTCCAATGCAGAAGTAAAGATTTGCCTTCGGGCCTGCGAGGAAGCGATACAAGGCGTAGTTGAAAATGAAGAGGATGCTGGGTGGGTGGAAGAGGAAATTTACGCAGTCAAACGCTTGGCAATCATCCCAAAATTCCGGCGCATCGCAATTTCCGTGGAACCCCTTGAAGACCATGCCCGCGAACTACGAGATAATGAAATAGAAGATCTAGGCGGAAAAACGGATCCAGTCCTTGATAATTATTCTCGCAAAGAATCGATCAACGAGGATGAGCTCTTCGAAAGCCTTCTGGACCGCTAATTCAGAACGAATTTGGTAAAAATTTTTATTAAGCCAAACTATGAGGCCGTCGCTTCGTCTTGCAAACGAAAAATGTCGCGCTGGCGTTAGTTGGCCAAATTCCGCTCCTAGCCGGCGAACAATCAATAGGATACTAAAAATCTGACACTCGGTGCCCAGCCCGACATTCTTTGAGCCATTTCCATTCGGCCATACGTTCTACAGAGCCACCGCTCGCCAGCTTCCGATCATGGTCGGTGGACTTGAGTGCAAGTTCCGAAGTACGTTAATCGACAACAAAAAAAGGCGCCGCAAGCGGCGCCTTCGAGACTTGACCGAGTCGCCCACCAGGGGCGATCCGGTTCAGTGAAAGATCAGAACGCAGCCGTGCCGTTCGGCGTGCCGAGGCCCGTGGGGCCGTCGTAGCCGGTGCCGCTGGTGCACAGGTAGCTGCCACCGCAGGAACCGTTGCTGCCGGAGGTCACGTCGAAGATCGAGTTGGTGTGGCTGTAGGGGTCGGAGCCGTAGGTGACCGGGCCGCCGTTGACGCCGTAGATGCCGGCGATGACCGGGGCTGCAACGCTGGTGCCGCCGTAGACCTGCCAGCCGGACTTGGTGCCGAACTTCTTCGGGGCATACACGGCCACGCCGGTGTTCGGGTCGGCCACGGCGGAGACGTCGGCCACGGTGCGCTTGCCGCAGCCGGTGTCCAGCTGCCACGAGGGCTTGGCGTAGACGGTGCTGCAGCCGCTGCCGGCGCCGCTCCAGGCGGTTTCGACCCAGCCGCGGCTGTTCGTCGAAGTCTTCAGCGAGGTGCCGCCAACGGCGATCACGTGCGGCGAAGAAGCCGGGAACTGCACGCCGTAGCCGCTGTCGCCCGAGCTCACCACCACGGCGATGTTCAGGTGGTCGTAGGCCGACTCATAGCTGGTCGAGCCGGACTCGCTGCCACCGTAGCTGTTGCTGATGGCACGCACGCCAGGCAGCGCGGCTGCGGTGTTGACGGCCTTGGCCAGGTTGGCCGAGCTGGTCGACGTGGCTTCGACGAAGACGATGCTGCAGGACGGGCACATGGCGCTGACCATGTCCAGGTCCAGCGCGGCTTCCTGGTTCCAGCCCTTGTTGGTGCCCGGATAGTTGGTGCCGCCGTTCTGGTCGATCTGCTTGAAGCAGCCGTTGGCCTTGGTGCAGGCCGGCAGGCCGAACTGCGAGCGGTAGACCGCCAGGTCAGCTTCGGCATTGGCGTAGTGGTAAGCGTCCACGACCGCGATCACGGTGGCCGCGCTGCCGTTGCCGGTGATCTTGTAGGCCGAGCGCAGGCTGGCCGGGCTCAGGCCGCTGGGCGCTGCCGTGACCAGGTCTTCGCCATTGCGGTCCAGCACGATGTGCGCATGGCAGCGCGCGTGGCCCTCGGCCACGTCCCTGCTGCATGCTTCACGCGTGTGCACCAGCTTGCGCGCTGCGGTGCCGAGGTCTTGCGCGCTCGCGCCGACACTCAGCAACTGCAACACCGCGGCGGTCAAGGTGGCCCCCAAAATCCTGAGCCTGATTCCTCGCATACAAACCTACTCCTGAAAAAACAAAAAGCATGTCAGGACCGCGGCAAATGCCCGAGTTCGCCCGTCTTCAGGGCCCTCTGCATGTCACCGCGGCGTGGGTCGGATCGACCCCTGATTCGCCAAGCGGCCGATGCTGCTACAACAAGTGTTTTTGAGGCTGTCCAAAGCCTGTCAAACCGCCTTCCAGCCCCTAGTTCACCGCCTCATCCCCCTATGTCAAACCCTTTTCCGTTGACCATCCTGACCGGCAGCTCTCGCGGCATGGGCGAGGCCATGGCCGCCCAGTACCTGCAAGAAGGCCACTGCGTGATCGGCATCTCGCGCCGGCACAGCGAAGCGCTGGATGCACTGGCCGCCAGCCGCGGCGCCACGCTGCTGCAGTGGCGCCATGACCTGGCCGAGCCCGAGGCCGCCGGCTGGGCCCTGCTGGACTGGCTGCAGGCGCAGGCACCCGGCCGTTTCAGCCAAGCCACCTTGATCAACAACGCCGGCGTGATCGCGCCGCTGCAGCCCCTGGCCGACATCGACCCTGCAGCCACCGCCAAGGTGTTGCGCGTGGGCCTGGAGGCGGCCATGGTGATGAGCACCATGTTCCTGCGCGGCACCCGCGGCTGGATGGTGCCGCGCAAGCTGCTGAACATCTCTTCCGGGCTGGGCCGGCGGGCGATGGCCGGCAGCGCTTCCTACTGCGCGGCCAAGGCCGGCATGGACCACTTCAGCCGCGCACTCGCCATGGAAGAAGCCCTGCAGCCCAATGGCGCCAAGGTCGTCTCGCTGGCGCCTGGCGTGATCGACACCGGCATGCAGGATCAACTGCGCGCCGCCGACCCCGCGGCTTTCCCTGACCACGCCAACTTCGTCGCACTGAAGGCCGGCGGCCAGCTGCTCAGCCCGGCCGACGCCGCGGCTCGGGTGTTAGCCTTCCTGGCCAGGCCGGACTTCGGCAGCAACCCGGTGGCCGACGTGCGGGACGCCAGCGCATGAGCGGCGACCCGCGACCCGTGCCGTGGATCGTGCCGCTGCTGTGGAGCCTCGTCGGCCTGGCCTTTGTCGCCTCCGGCTGGCAGCCGTTCGACCGCGGCACCTGGGTGCTGGAAGTGACGCCGGTCGTCATCGCCGCGCCGCTGCTGTGGGCGCTGCGCCGCCGCTGCCCGTTCACGCCGATGCTGCTGGGTCTGATCGCCGTGCATTGCCTGATCCTGATCTATGGCGGCGCCTACAGCTATGCCCGCGTGCCGCTGGGCTTCTGGCTGAAGGACTTGCTGGGCACCGAGCGCAACCCTTACGATCGCATCGGCCATCTGGCGCAAGGCCTGGTGCCGGCACTGGTGGCGCGCGAGGTACTGATACGGCGTGGGGTGTCGGCCGGGCGCTGGCTGACCGGCTTCCTCAGCGTGTGCGTGGCGATGGCCGTCAGCGCGTGGTATGAGTTGATCGAATGGGCCGCAGCACTCGCGCTGGGCCAGGGCGCCAACGAGTTCCTGGGATCCCAGGGCGACATCTGGGACACGCAATCCGACATGTTCTGCGCCTTCATTGGTGCGCTGCTGGCGCTGGCCTTGTTCTCCCGCTGGCAGGACCGGCAGATCGCCCGTGGACCGCGCTGGCAGGTCTCACCCCTCAAGACTTGAGCCATCAGGAGACAGCCTGTGCATACCCTGTTCGGTTTCCCCGGTTCCGGTTCGGCCGCTGTCGAGCTGGCGCTTCACCGTTGTGCCCTGCCCTTCGAGTTGGTCAACGCCGCCTCCTGGGCGCCTGAGTCCGCACGCGAGCAACTGGCCGCCGCCAACCCGCTGCAGCAGATCCCGACGCTGCGATTACCAGGCGGCGCGGTCATGACCGAAAGCGCCGCGATCCTGATACAGCTCGGCCTCGAACACCCGGGCAGCGGCCTGCTGCCTGGCACGCCGGCCGAGCGCGCGCAGACCGTGCGTGGCCTGGTCTACATCGCCGCCAACTGCTATTCAGCCATCAGCATCACCGACTACCCCGAGCGCTGGCTGGACGGGTTCAAGGACGGCGAGGCGCCGCTGCGGCGCGGCAGCCGTGCCCAGTTGCATCACCACTGGACGCTGTTCGCCGACCAGTTCATGCCGCTGGCCGCAACCCAACCTTTCCTCGGCGGCGCGCAGCCGGGCGCGCTGGACTTCCTGGCGGTGGTGGTGAGCCGCGGGTCCGGCACGCGCCGCGCGATGCACCAGCACAGGCCTGCATTTTCCGAGCTGCTGCAGCGCATTGAAGCCGACCCGCTGGTGGCCGAAATCTTCCAGCTGCATTTTCCGAAGCCAGCACCGTTACACGACTGATTCGTGTCAAGACCGAGATCAGGCGACAAGGGTTAACACACCCCCAACTTGCGGGACGAGGTCAGCTCGCTTGCCTGGATGGATGCGCGCAGAATTTGCTGGTTACATCAAGCATCCGGGAGGGTGGGCATGGCAGTCGCATCGGTTTGGCGCAAGGTTGGCCGCTTGCTCATTGGCGTCGCGCTCACCTTGGGCGCAGGTTTTCAACTCGCGCATGCCGACACACCGCCCTCGGTGGGCCTGCCCCGCGCCATCCCCGGCTTTGAGGAACCCCTGATCGCCACCAGCGCGCTGGCAGCGACCGACGAAGCCACCCTCACCCAGGCCCTGGCCGGCCTCAACCCCGGCAGCCTCGAGGGCCTGGCCCCGGTCGAGCGTTTCCTCGCCGCCCACCCGCAGTCCGCCTGGCGCCTGGGCCTGCAGACCAACCTGGGCCTGTGGTACTACCGCGAAGGCTATTTCTCCCGCGCCATCGCCGCCTGGGAAGACGCCTGGACCATCGGCCAGTCCCTGACCGAGCCTTCCCCTCAAGCCCGCGCAATGGCCGACCGGGCGGTGGGCGAGCTGATCCGCATGCACGCCCGCCTGGGCCATGCCGAGCGCCTGAAGGAATTGCTGGCGGCGGTGGAAGGCCGCCAGTTGATCGGCCCGGCCACCGAACTCGTCGCAGGTGCCAGGCAAGGCCTGTGGATGATGGACAACAACCCCGGTGTCGCCTATTTATGTGGCCCGAACGCGCTGCGCCGGCTGGCTTTGCTGAACCCGGCCAATGCCGGCAGCCCTGGCAAGCCGGAGATGAAGCTGCTGGAGCGCTACCAGTCCGGCCCGCAAGGCGTCACGCTGGGCCAGGTGGCGGAACTGGCCAAGGCGGCCAAGCTGCCCTACCGCGCGGCCTTCCGGGTCGGCAACACGCCGATCCCTGTGCCGTCTGTCGTCCACTGGAAGGTCAGCCACTACGCGGCCATCGTCGGCCAGGAGGGCGACCGCTTCCACATCCAGGACCCGACCTTCGGCACCGACCTGTGGGTCAGCCGGGACGCGATCGAGCGCGAGAGCACGGGCTTCTTCATGATCCCGGCTGCCACCGCGGCGGCAGGCTGGCGGCCGGTGACGGTGGCCGAGGCCGCGCAGGTGCGGGGCATGGGCTACACCAACTCGGGCGATCCCAACGCGACGCGGCCGGACGACCCGAAGGAGAAGCCGCCTTGCGGCAATGCCGGCATGTGCGGCTACAACGCGCATTCGATGAACGTCAGCCTGAACCTGACGGACACGCCGGTGGGCTACCGGCCGGCGGTCGGCCCGGATGTCTTCTTCCAGCTGACCTACAACCAGCGCGAGGCGCGCCAGCCCACGCTGCCGACTTTCGGCAACCTGGGCCCGAAGTGGACCCACAACTGGCTGGCCTACGTGGTGGACGTGCCAGGCCGCCCGGGGGTCAACACGATGAGTTATGTGCGCGGGGGCGGCGCCTATGACGAGACGGGTTATTCGGCCAACACCGGCAAGTTCACCCACGAGCCGGCGGGCTATTCGCTGCTGCGCATGGTCTCGGCCAGCCCGGTGCGCTACGAGCGCAGCTTCAAGGACGGCAGCGTGGAGGTGTATGCCAGCCCGGATGGGGCGACCGTCTACCCGCGCCGGGTGTTCCTGACGCAGGTGCTGGACCCGCAGGGCAATGCGGTCACGCTGACCTATGACGGCAGCATGCGGGTCACCAGGCTGACCGATGCGGTGGGCCGCATCACCAAGCTGGCCTATGGCAATGCGAGCTTCCCGCTGCAGGTGACCAAGGTCACCGATCCGTTCAACCGCTTTGCGGCCATCGTCTACGACGCTTCGGGCCGGCTGCAGAAGATCACCGACGTGCTGGGCCTGGCCTCGACGATGACCTATGACGCGGGCAGCTTCATCACGCAGCTGGCGACGCCTTACGGTGCCAGCACCTTCACGGCCTCCGAGAGCGGGCCGGACCGGGTGCTGGAGATGACGGACCCGCTGGGCTACACCGAGCGGGTGGAGTCCAAGCAGTCGGCGCCTGGCATGCCGTATTCGGACCCGCGCGGCATGCCCGCGGGCATGGACAACGACAACCAGTACCTGTACTACCGCAACACCTTCTACTGGGACAAGCACGCCTACCAGCTGGCCGCCGGTGACTACACCAAGGCCAAGGTGCAGCACTGGTACCACGACATGGTGAATTTCAGCTATTCGTCCAGCGCGATGGCGTCCACCGTCAACCCGCTGGAAGGCCGGCTGTGGTTCCGCACGCCCAACGACAGCGGGCTGACCTCGGGCACCTACAACCAGCCCTGGCAGATCGGCCGGGTGCTGGACGACGGCAGCACGCAGCTGACGACCATCCTCTACAACCAGACCGGCAACCCGGCCTCGGTGACCGATCCTGAAGGGCGCTACACCCAGTACACCTACGGCAATGGCAACGGCATCGACGTGACCCGGGTGCGGGTGCGCGACAAGAACGGCAACTACTACGTCACGGCGCAGGCGACGTTCAACACGCAGCACCTGCCGCTGACCACCACCGACGCGGCGGGCCAGGTCACGACGTACACGTACAACCCGGCCGGGCAGTTGCTGACCAGGACCAATGCGCTGGGCCAGGTCTGGACTTACCAGTACGACGCGCTGGGGCAGTTGACCAGCATCACGCTGCCAAATGCCGTCGCTGGCGTCACGCTGACCTACGACAGCTTCGGCCGGGTGGCCTCCCGCACCGACTCCGAAGGCCACGTCATCGGCTACAGCTATGACGCGCTGGACCGCATGCTCAGCGCCACCTATCCGGATGGCAGCAGCGAACAGTACGCCTACGACAAGCTGGACCTGGGCAGCTACACCGACCGCCTGGGCCGCGTGACCAGCTACGGCCACGACGCCAACCGCGCGCTCAGCAGCGTCACCGACCCGCTGCTGCACACCGTTTCCATCGGCCGCTACCGCAATGGCGAGTTGCAGACGCTGACCGATGCCAAGGGCAATGTCACCACCTGGCAGCGCGACCTTCAAGGCCGCGTCACCAGCAAGACCTTTGCCGACGGCAGTGTCGACACCTTCAACTGGGAGACTTACGGCGCACGCATGAAGTCGCGGGTGGACGCGACCGGCCGCACCCAGACGCTGACCTACCGCAAGGACGACCGCATCGCCAGCGTCGCCTACAGCGGCGGCAGCGTTGCCACGGCCACGGTCAAGTTCAGCTACGACACGGTGTTCCCGCGCGTGAAGTCCATGAGCGACGGCACTGGCACGACCCAGTACCAGTACGGCGCCGTGGGCGGCCTGGGCGCACTGCAACTGACGGGTGAAGACGGGCCCTACGCCAACGACGACATCGCCTACGCCTACGACGAACTCGGCCGGGTGAAGCAGCGCACGGTAGCGGGCAATGCCGAGAGCATCGTCTTCGACGCGCTGGGCCGCGTGAGCAGCGGCCAGAACGCGCTGGGCGCACTGGCCTACAGCTACCTGGGCAACACCTTCGCACCGCTGACCGTGGCCGTGGGCACCAAGGCCAAGACCACCTTCGGCTACGAGAACAACACGCTGGACCGGCGGCTGAGCAGCATCGCCGGCCTGGGCACGCGCAGCTTCCAGTACACCAGCAACGCCCAGGCCCTGGTCACCGCCATCGCCGACACCACGATTGCCGGCGCGGCACGCGGCTGGACCCCCGCCTACGACGCCGCGGACCGGCTCACCGCCATGTCGGTTTCCCCTGGCGATGCATTTGCCTACGCCTACGACGCGGCCGACAACCTGACCAGCCTGACCCTGCCCGGCGGCACCACCTCCACCGCCACCTTCGGCGTCAACAACCAGTTGCTGAAGCTGGCCGGCGCCAATGTGACGCACGACAGCGCCGGCAACATCACCGACGACGGCAAGCGCACCTACACCTGGGACGGCGCCGGCCGACTGGCCACCATCCTCTACAAGAACAACACGGCGCTGAAGAGCGAGTTCCGCTACGACGGCATGGGCCGCCGGGTGGCGATGCTGGAGACCAATGGCAGCACCGTCACCGAGACCCGCTTCCTGTGGTGCGGCATGGTGCTGTGCCAGGCCCGCGACGGCAGCGACGCGGTGACCCGGCGCTACTTTGCCGAAGGCGAATTCCGCCCGGCGAACTCGGCCAAGTATTACTACAACCGCGACAAGCTGGGCTCGGTGCGCAACGTGACCAACGTTGCCAGCGGCGCCGTGCAGGGATCGCTGGACTACGACGCCTACGGCAACTCGGTGGCCACCGGCGGCACGCCGACCTCCACCGACTTCCGCTACGCCGGCATGTTCTATCACGCCACCAGCGGCCTCTACCTCACGCCTTTCCGGGCCTACAACCCGGCGGCCGGCCGCTGGCTCTCACGGGACCCGATTGCCGAAAACGGCGGGGTGAACCTGTACAGCTACGTCAAGGGCAACCCGGCTTCGCAGATCGACCCGCTGGGCCTGTGGACCATCAACATCGGCATCTCCGGCAGCGTCAACATCCCGCTGATAGGCCCGGTGGGCATTGGCGGCGGCGGTTTTGCCGGCATTGCCTTCGACGGCACCAACTGGGGCTTCTACGGCGGTGGTGGCGGTGGCGTGGGCGCTGGGGCCGGCGGCTCGATCGGCATCCAGTTCGGCGGCTCGAATGCCAAGACGATCTGCGACCTGGCCGGCCCGTTCGCCTCGGTCAGCGGCTCCGGCGGCGAAGGTGTCATCGGCGGTGCCGAGGGCTACTACGGCCAGGGCTCCGACGGCAGCAACATCTACGGCGGCAACGGCTTCATTGGCGTGGGCGGCGGCACCCCTGTCTCAGGCACCGCCGGCGCCACCTACACCTGGGTGCACCCCTTCTGAACAATGCCTGCCGACACAAGGATGCCCATGCTCAGGTCCCTGAAAATCATCTGCGGCCTGCTGGCGCTGGGCTTGTGGTGCTGTTCCTTCTTCGTCTGGCAGCGCTACGCCTCCACCGGCGCCGCCTCGCCACCGCCCGGCGAACCCTCGTACCCGCTGAACACCCACGGCGCGGTGGTCTACCTCACGGCCAGCGAGCACATGCTGCTGTACGGCCTGATCACGGCCGGCGCGGTGCTGTTCGTGCTGGCCGCCGGCCTGTACTTCTTCGGGGAAAGGAAATAAGCCGCAGCGCGCCAACCCGGCTGCGGCAAGCCCGTGGCCACCCTGCAGGCGCCTGGCCGCATTGGCCGGCATGCGCCCATTCGTGCGCGCCTTCCCATTCGCGCCCACCTTCGCGCGCCCCTTCATTCGATCAACCGCTGCCGCCAGGCCCGGCCACCTCATCGGGTGGCCGGGCTTCGCCTCGGCCCCAGTGCCCCACTCTCTCCTGGAGCGATTCATGCAAGCTTTCTCCGACACCTCCCGCGCCAGCAACCCGCAGCGCCGTCCGCAAAGCCTGAAGCTGGGCGCGCTGGCGCATGCCATCCAGGCCTGGCGTGCGGGGAACTCGACGCGGCTGGCCGAGGCCGGCACCTGGTCGGCCATCGGCGCACTGCTGGTGCCGCTGGCCATCGGCATCGCGCTGCAACCTGCGGCCGCCACCACCGTGACCACGACCGGCTCCAACGGCACCACCGGCACGGCCGGCACCGACCCTGGCGGTGACGGCGGCGTTGGCGGCAACGGCCAGGCGGCCAATGCCACCAACCCGGCCAACGGCGACAACAGCAACACCTCGACCGCCACCGGCGGCACTGGCGGCACCGGCGGCAATGGCGGTGCAGGCTCTGCCAGCCTGCCGGGTGGCAATGCCGGCAAGGGCGGTGCGGGCGGCGCGGCCACCGCGGTTGCCAACACCACCCCGGCCACCGGCAACGCAGCGGCCATCAGCCGCGCCTATGGCGGCCAGGGCGGCACGCCGGGCACACCTGGCTCGAACGGCGGCGTGGGCGGCGGCCTGGGCGCGGCCGGAGGCAAAGGCGGCGCGGCCACCGGCACGGCCAGCGCCACCGGCATCGGCAGCGCCACCGCTTCGGCCGACGCGCAAAGCTTTGGCGGCACTGGCGGCACGGCCTCGCGTGGCAAGGCGGGCGACGGCGCCACGGCAACCGCCACCGCAACCGCCAAGTCAGATTCGGGCGACGCATCGGCGCTCGCCGCGGCCACCGGCGGCTCCGGCGGCACCGGCAACACCAACTCCGACGGCGGCAATGGCGCGGCCACCACGCTCACCAACGCCGTCAGCGGCAGCACCACCGGCAACCTCAGCCTGACCCAGAACGCCACCGCCGGCTCCGGCGGCTTCTCGTATGGCGACAGCGGCGGCAACGGCGGCGCAGCCAGCAGTTCGCTCACCGTCAACGACACCACGGCCAACGCGCTCACGGTGAGCCTCAACGCCACCGGCGGCAACGGCGGCGGCACCTCCGGCGGCACGGCGGGCAGCGCCGGCGCCGGCACGGCCACCGCCAACATCACGGCCAAGGGCGGCCTGACGCTGAACGTGCTCGCCGCAGGCGGCGTGGGCGGCGTGGGCCAGGCCAACGTCGACGCCACCAACGGCGCAAACGCCACCGCCTCGGCCACCGGCACTGCCAAGGGCGCGTCCAACCTGTCGATTCTTTCGCGCGCCTATGGCGGCAATGGCGGCGGCACCTCGGGCAGCGGCTTCGTGCAGGTCTCGGGCGATGGCGGCACCGCAGCGGCCACCGGCATCGGCAAGTCCGGCCGCGGCAATGTCAGCGTGCAGGTGCAAGGCTTTGGCGGCACCGGCGGCGGCACCAGCGGCACGGCAGACGGCGGCGCGGGTGGCCTGGTCAACCTGGTCAACGCCACCAAGGGCACGACCAGCGGCGACATCACGCTGGTCCAGCAGGCCTACGCCGGCAATGGCGGCGGCACCGGTGGCGGGGCAGGCGGCACCGGCGGGGCGGCCACCTCGAACCTGACGGCCAGCGACAGCGCCGCCTCCAGCCTCAGCGTCACCCAGCAGGCCTATGGCGGCACCGGCGGCGCGGCCAACATTGGCTTCACCGGCGCCGGCGGCGCAGCCACGGCCAAGGCCAACTTCAATGCGGTGGGCGAACTCGGCGTGACGGTACTGGCCACTGGCGGCAACGGTGGCAACGGCAGCCTGACCGGCGGCGGCGCTGGCGGCGCCGCGCTGGCCACCAACACGGCGACCACGGTGGACCAGCACACCGCAGGCGCGACCACCACGGCCAACGGCGGCAATGGCGGCTCGGCCGGTGGCAGCGGCAGCACCGGCGGCAACGGCGGCAATGCCAGCGCCACCGGCGCGGCCGTGTCCGACTTCGGCCCGATCAATGTCTTCACCACCTCGGCGGCCGGCTCCGGCGGCAGCGGTGCCTCCGGCGCCAGCGGTGGCAGCGCAGGCACTTCCAGCGCCACCGCCACCGGCACCAGCATGGGCAGCGACACCGTCAACGTGCGCGCCGATGCCTATGGCGGCAACGGCGGCGGCGGCAATGGCACGGACGCCACCTCGGCCGACGGCAGCAGCGCCAGCGCCACCGCCAGCGGCAGCTCCAGCATCGGCACCGTCAACGTCACCACCCGCAGCTTTGGCGGCAGCGGTGGCGCCGGCAGTGCGGGCGTCAATGGCGGCGCAGGCGCGGCCCAGACGCTGACCAACGCCACCACCGGCAGCACCGCCGGCACGCTGAACCTTTCGCAGAGCGCCACCGGCGGCAACGGCGGCAGCAGCGACACCGCGCTGGCAGGCCTTGGCGGCAAGGGCACGTCCAACCTGACGCTGACCGACACGGCCGCCAGCAACCTCTCGGTGGCCGTGGGCGCCGCGGGCGGCGTGGGTGGCGCCACCACCTCGGGCACGGCCGGCGCAGGCGGCGCCGGTGTGGCGACGGGCAACGCCACCAGCGTCGGCAACCTGGGGCTGAACATCAGCGCCTCGGGCGGCACCGGCGGTGCCGGCAGCGCAGCCAGCGGCGGTGCCGGCGGCAACGCCAGCAGCACCGGCCAGGGCACGACGACAAACAACCACACCGCCGGCAGCACCGTCAATGCCTACGGCGGCACAGGCGGCACCGCCACCGGCGCCGGCTTCACCGCGGGCGCGGGCGGCACCGCCACCGCGATTGGCAGCGCCACCACCGGCAGCGCAGCCGCCAGCGTCGCCGCCACGGCCTACGGCGGCGCAGGCGGCACCGGCTACAGCGGGGCGGCCGGCGGCGCAGGTGCAGCGGTCACCGCCACCAATGCCGCCAGCGGCAACACCACCGGCGGCCTGACGCTGACCCAAACGGCCAATGCCGGCACCGGCGGCTACTCGTATGAAGCCGCCGCCGGCATCGCCGGCAAGGCCACCAGCAACCTGACGGTCAACGCCAGCAGCGCACAGTTCGACACCACGGTCACCGCCAATGGCGGCGGCGGCGGCTCGACCACCAGCGGCACCGCCACCGCCGGCGGCGCAGCGGTCGCCAAGGGCACGACCACCAGCCTGGGCGGACTGAACCTGAACGTCTATGGCAACGGCGGCACCGGCGGCTATGGTGGCAGCAACGCCACCGGCGCAGCCGGCGGCAGCGCTTCGGCCACGGCCAGCGGCAGCAGCATCGGCATCAACACCGTCAGCGTGCTGGCGCAGGCCGCGGGCGGCAGCGGCAACTACGGCAACGGCGCGGGCAAAAAGGGCGGCGATGGCTCGTCCAGCCTGACCGCCATCGCCAGCGGCGCCTCCGGCAGCGGCACGGTCAACGTCACCAGCCGCGCCTATGCCGGCAGCGGCGGCATAGGCTACGCAGGCGCCACCGGCGGCAAGGGCGGCAGCAGCACCTTGACCGACGCGGTCAGCGGCAGCACCACCGGCACGCTGAACCTGACGCAGAACGCCTACGGCGGCAACGGCGGCGGCACCGACAGCGGCAATGCCGGCCTGGGCGGCGCCGCCAGTTCCAGCCTCACGCTGAGCGACACGGCGGCCAACGCGCTGTCGGCCAGCATCGGCGCCACGGCCGGCGCGGGTGGCAACACCGGCACCGGCAACATCGCGGCCGGCGGCGCGGCCACCGCGGCCAGCACGCTGAACAGCGTCGGCGCGCTGGGCCTGAGCGTGGGCGCCACCGGTGGCACTGGCGGCTCGGGCACCGGCAGCGCCAACGGCGGCCTGGGCGGCGCGGCCACCAGCAGCGGCAGCGGCACCACCACCACCAACCACAGTGCCGGCATCAGCATTGGCGCCAGCGGCGGCACCGGCGGCTATGCCAGCGGCGCCGGCTTCACCGCCGGCAACGGCGGCACGGCGACCGCCAGCGGCTCCGGCACCAGCGGCAGCGCGCCGGTCAGCGTGGGCGTCACCGCCAGTGGCGGCTCGGGCGGCACCGGCTACAGCGGCGCGGCAGGCGGCGCAGGCGCAGCGGTCACCCAGACCAATGCCACCAGCGGCAGCACCACCGGGGCGCTGACCCTGGGCCAGACCGCCAACGGCGGCAGCGGCGGCTACTCCTACGAAGCAGCGGCCGGCGTGGCCGGCAAGGCCACCAGCAACCTTACGCTCAACAGCACCAGCAACGGCCTGTTCGACACCACGCTGCATGCCAACGGCGGCAACGGCGGCTCGACCACCAGCGGCACCTCCGCTGCCGGCGCCGCAGCGGTCGCCAAGGGCATCACCGCCGGCCTGGGCTCGCTGAACCTCGCCGTCTATGCCAATGGCGGCGGCGGCGGCTACGGTGCCACCAATGCCAGCGGCAGTACCGGCGGCACCGCCTCGGCCACCGCCAACGGCAGCAGCGTCGGCCTGGCCACGATCAACGTGCTGGCGCAAGCCACCTCGGGCGGCGGCGGCTCCGGCAACGGCGTCGGCAAGAAGGCGGGCGACGGTGCCTCGGGTGCCGTGTCGGTGGCCAGCGGCGCGTCCGGCGGCGGCAGCGTCACGGTGACCAACCGGGCGTATGCCGGCAGTGGCGGCATTGGCTACGCAGGCGCCAACAGCGGCAAAGGCGGCAGCACCACGTTGACCGATGCCACCACCGGCAGCACCAGCGGCGCCCTGAGCCTGACGCAGAACGCCTACGCCGGCAACGGTGGCAATGTCGACTCCGGCGTGGCCGGCGCAGGCGGCGCGGCCACCAGCAGCCAGACGGTCAATGACACGACGGCCAGCAGCCTGACGGTCAGCACCAGCGCGATCGCGGCAGCAGGCGGCAGCGCCTCGTCCGGCACCGCTGCGATCGGCGGCGTGGCCACCGCAAGCCAGACGGTCACCGGCGTTGGCACACTGAACATCGGCACCGGCGCTTCCGGCGGCAATGGCGGCGGCGCCAATGCCGCGGCCGGCGCCAAGGGCGGCGCAGCCACCGCCACCAGCAGCGGCACCACGATCAACAACAACGGCGCCACCGTCAGCGCCTCGGCCACCGGCGGCAACGGCGGCGGTGCCGGCGGCGCCGGCAAGGTATCCGGCGCGGGCGGCACCGGCACCTCCAGCAGCACCGCAGTCACCGGCACCGGCGGCGTGAACGTCAGCGCTGGCGCCACTGGCGGCACCGGCGGCTACGGCGGCGGCGGGGCGAGCGGCGCCATCGGAGGCGCAGGCAGCGCCACGGCCAGCGGCACCAGCGGCGGCTCGGCCGCCATGTACAGCCAGGCCACGGCCTACGGCGGACGGGGCGGCGATGGTGACGGCAGCGGCAGCACCGCAGGCAACGGCGCGGCAGCCACTGCAGTGGCCAGCGGCGCCGCCGGCAACGGCACGCTGAACCTCAGCGCCGGTGCCACCGGCGGCGCTGGCGGCACCGGCTTCAATGGCGCCAAGGGCGGCGCCGGCGGCGCGGTCACCGAGACCGACGCCGTGACAGGCAGCACCAACGGCACGCTGAACCTCAGCCAGGGCGCAGCAGGCGGCGCGGGCGGCTATTCGTACACCGCCGCAGCCGGCAAGGGCGGCAACGCGACCTCGACGCTGACCCTCAGCAACGCCAGCGCCAGCAGCGCCACCATCGCGCTGTCTTCCGGCGCCGGCGCGGGTGGCGGCACCAGCTCCGGCACAGGCGGTGCCGGCGGCGTGGCCAAGACGGTCGGCACCCTGACGCTGACCGGCGTTGGCGCACCGCTGACCGCCAGCACGCTGGCCAATGGCGGCGCAGGCCAGGGCACGGCAGCCGGCGGCGCGGCCACCAGCACCTTGACCGCCACGGCCACCACCTCGGTCAGCGCCACCGCCACAGCCAATGGCGGCAGCGGCGCAACCGTCGGCGCAGCCACCGCCTCGGCCACCGCGAAGGAAACCCTGGCCTCGGGTTATGCCCATGCGGTCAGCAACGCCAACGCGGTGGGCGGCGTGGCCACCTCCACGGCCACCAGCCAGGGCCTGGCCGCGGCCGACCTGGACGCTGTCGCCAACGCCAATGGCGCCAGCGGCACCGCCACGGCCACCAGCACGGTGACCAACGGCGCAAAAAGCATCAGCAGCACGGCCGCGGCCGATGTCTCCGGCGCCACGGTGACCAACACCCAGTCGGCCTACCGCACTGCTGTCGGCCTGAACATGCCCAACCTCGGCGGCGGCAGCAATGGTGTGCAGTCGTTTGCCTATGCCAACGGCTCGCCCAGCGCCGCCACGCTGAACGCGCAGTTGTCCTCGCACCCCAACGTGGCGGCCTCGCTGTCCGGTGGCAGCACCACGCTGGGCCTGGGCTCGTTTGGCGCCAACTATGGCGGCGGCGCCAGCGGCACGCGCACCTACTCGTCGAGCACGACCTACGGCTTCTCGCTGTCGGACACGCGCACGCTGAGCCTGGGCCTGCTGGGCATGACCAGCTACAACGGCGGCTTCGATTCGCTGAGCTTCACGGTGAAGAGCGGCAGCACCACGCTGCTGAGCAACACCTTCACCACGCTGGCCTCGGCGCAGACCTTCTTCACCGACAGCGCCGTCAGCCTCGGCAGCTTCGCCGCCGGCGCCAACAGCGTGGTGCTGAGCTTCAGCCTGACCGCCAGCGCCGCCAAGGGCGCGGACATCAGCTACCTCTTGTCCTGGCTCACGCCCGCCGTTGCTGGCGCACCGACCACCACCACGACGGCCAGGCCGACCATGGGCATCGCCTCGGCTGTCACGGTGGCCAAGCCTGTGGCAACCGCAACGGTTGCTGCGGCGGCCGACGACGACGCCACGACGCTGCGCCGCGGCTTCGGCCGCGCCATCAAGCCTGGCGTGATGAGCTCGATGACGGTCGCCAAGCCGAGCCTGGGCATGGCCGGCTTGCGCCCGACGCTGGGCGGCGCCACGCTGGGCAACACCGTGCTGCCCACCGCCGCAACCGCCAACGGCCGCGCCGGCAACATGGCGCTGGACCGCGCCGACGGCCTGCTGCGCGGCCGCGGGCGCTGAAAGGCAGGCAAAGCACTGGCCGTCCGCCAGGGCTGCCGGTGCTACGCTGGCCTTCCCTCCGTTTTGACAGACGCGGCGCCCAGGGCGCCGCGCGCCATTTGATGCGCCAGCTCTACGTCGATGCCCAGTACGCCAGCCCTTACGCCATGTCGGTCTTCGTGGCCCTGCATGAAAAAGGCCTGCCCTTCGAGATGCACACCGTGGACCTGGGCGCAGACGCCCACAAGGCCGCGACCTTGGCCGGCACACTGCTGACCCAGCGCGTGCCCACGCTGATCGAGGACGACGGCTTCAACCTGGCCGAGTCCTCGGCCATCACCGAGTTCCTGGAAGACACCGCCGCAGGCCCTGCCCTCTACCCCAGCTCGCCGCGGCAGCGTGCCCACGCGCGCCAGGTGCAGGCCTGGCTGCGCAGCGACCTGATGCCGATCCGCGTCGAACGCCCCACCGAAGTGATCTTCTTCGCCCAGCGCCGTGCCCCGCTGTCGGTCGAAGCCGAAGCGGCTGCGCAGAAGCTGTTCAGCGTCGCGGACACCCTGCTGCATGGCCACAGCGACGACCTGTTCGGCGAGTGGTGCCTGGCCGACCTGGACCTGGCACTGATGCTGAACCGGCTGGTGATGCACGGTGACCTGGTGCCGGCCCACCTCGCGGCCTATGCGACACGGCAGTGGCAACGCCGCAGCGTGCGCGAGTGGCTGGCGTTGCCGCGGCCGGGACTCAGTCAGTCTTGATGAGAGGTTCAAGGCCGCGCTATGCTGGGGCTCAGTGACTTCCAACCATGAGGGCCACGCGAATGGGCATGCCACTGCACAAGATGACGATGGCAGAGTTCCTCGCCTGGGAGGAGGAACAGCCGGAACGGCATGAGTTCTACCGAGGCGACACCTATGCCATGGTCGGCGGGACCCTGCGCCACAACCGGGTCATCCTGAACCTGGCCAGCCGCATCGGCGACCACCTGGACGGCACGCCGTGCCAGGTCTTTGCCGAGAACGTCAAGGCAGAACTTTCCGAGGGCTTCCTGTACCCCGACGTGATGGTCACCTGCGGCAAGGCCGAGGCCGGCGACGAGCAGACCATCACCGACCCCAAGCTCGTCATCGAAGTGCTGTCGCCAAGCACCAGGGGCTACGACAAGCGCGACAAGTTCATCCTCTACCGCACACTGCCTTCACTGCGCGAGTACGTGTTGATCGACCCGGCCAAGCGCCAGGTGGAGGTCTTCACACTGGCCGAGGCCGGCGCCTGGTTGCTGACCGACCAGACCGGGACCGGTGAGTTGGTGCTTGGCAGCATTGACCTCAAGCTGCCGATGGCACTGGTTTTCAAGGGCGTGGAGAGCGGCGCAGCATGAGCAGCTGAAGCCGAGAACCGCGCCTCAGCCTCTCAGCCCAGTTCGAGCAGGTGGGTCAGGTCCCACTGCTCGCGCGGCTGGGCCAGCGCGGCGCGTTCGGCATGTTCGTGGCGCTTGATCGCGATGAAGGCATTGACCAGCGGGTCGCCGAGCAGCTCGCGCAGGGCCTGGCTGGCGTGCAGCGCGTCCAGCGCGGTGGGCAGGCTGCGCGGCAGGCGCAGCAGCTCGTCGCTGCCATCCATCGGTGGCTCGGCCGCCTGCAGGCCCAGCAGGCCCAGGCCCAGCGTGGCTGCCACCGTCAGGTAGGGGTTGGCATCACCGCCAGGCAGGCGGTTTTCAATGCGGCGCGCGCTGGCGCCGGAGGCCGGGATGCGGAAGGCCAGCGAGCGGTCCTCGTGGCCCCAGCTGGCGTGGGACGGTGAGGCATTGCTCAGCGCGATGCGGTCGTAGCCCATGTCGTGCGGCGAGAAGAAGGCCATGGCCGCAGGTGCGGCGCGCTGCAGGCCGCCCACGAAGTGCGACAGCGCGGCGCTGTCGGCCCCGGCCGGCTCGGCGAACAGGTGCGGCCAGTCGGCCGCCTGGCGCTGCACGCTGAAGTGCCAGTGCATGCCGGTGCCAGGCTCGTCCAGGAAGGGCTTGGGCGCGAAGCTGCACAGGTAGCCATGGCGCGCGGCGATCTCGCGGGCCAGGCGCTTGAAGCGGAACACCGCATCGGCCTGGGCCAGCGGCTCGCCGTGGCGGAAATTGACTTCGTATTGCGACAGCGCCGATTCGTGTGCATGGCCGTTCACCGGAATGCCCAGCAGGTCGCAGGCGGCGTACAGCTCGTCGAAATAGGCCTCGAAGTGCGACAGCCGCTCCAGCGACAAGGCCTCGCAGGCGCGCTCGCGGGTCAGCGAGCCGCCATGCGCACGGGCCGCGCTGAGGCGGGCCTGCGCGTCGCGGTCCAGCAGGAACAGCTCCAGCTCCGGCGCCACCAGCGCCTGAAGGCCGGCGGCGTCCAGCCGGGCCAGCACGGCGCGCAGGGCGGCGCGGGGCGAATAGGCCGAAGCGTCCACCATGCCGGTGGCCGAGCGCAGCGCGCCGGTGGGCTCGCACAGCACTGTCAGCTCGCCGGGGCGACCCGGCCGGGCGCTGAGCGTGCGCAGGTCCGGCACCAGGTGCATGTCGTCGTAACTATCCGGCAGCAGGGGGCCGAACACGGCTTCCGGCTCGCCGGCGGTGAGCGTCAGGCCCATCACCACCGAAGGCGCGCGGCAGCCGCCCATGCTGGTGAAGTCGTCGGCGTGCACCAGCTTGCCGCGGGCCACCGAGGTGAAGTCGCCGAATGCGCATTCGACCAACCGCGTCGGCTTGCCGCCGCTCCTGACGGTCTCGCAGGACTGCAGCGCGGCCTTCAGCTCGGCGGTGGACGGGGAAACAAGCGGCTCGGTCTTCATGGGAACGTCAGGGAAATGGGTGTGCCTTGTGGGCGCAACCGAGCATGATAGGCGAGCCGCCCTCGGTCACCCAGTCGGGTAAGCCGGGGCCAACCGCCGGGCCGGGCCCGGCCACCGATGGTCGAACAAACTTGCGCGTGGGCCGCTTGCCGGCCCCAGAATCAGCCCACGTTGGGGACGGCACCGGCCACGTCGCAAGGGAGCGGCGCGGCACAGGGGGCCGCCAAAAAGCGGCGCAGCACGCCTGACGCCGCAAAGGAAGATTGACCGTGCAGGAACACACGCAAGGCAGCGCCAGCCTGGGTGCGCGCAGGCCGCCGCCGGAACAGACGCTGCGCCAGCAGGTCGCCCGCCATGAGCTGGCCTGCCGCGACAACCCGGCCGCCTTTGTGCAGGCCACCGCGGCCTGGGCGCTGGGCGCCTGGCTGGCGCTTGCACTGCCGGCCGTGCTGGCGGTGCTGGCGCTGGCCGCCGCGCTGGCCGGCTGGTGGATGGACGAAGCGCTGTGGCCGCCGCTGGTCGGCCTGCTGGGCCTGCTGCTGGGCTGGACGCTGGCCAGCGCGGTGTGGCCGCAAACGCTGCCTGCCGGTGGCAAGACCTTGCCGCGCAACCAGGCGCCGCGGCTGTTTTCACTGGTGGACCGCCTGCGCGGCGCGGTGCAACCTGCGCCCCCCCGCCCGGCCGGCGCGCCATCCCAGCCTTTGCTGCCCCGCGCCATCGCCGCCTGGCGCCAGCACCGCAACCCACCGCTGGCCGTGCAGCTCGACAGCAGCCTGCAGGCCGAACTGCAGGAAGCGCCGCGCCTGGGCCTGCTGGGCTGGCCGCAGCGCCGGCTGCGCCTGGGCCTGCCGCTGCTGATGGCGCTGGACGGCCCGCAGCTGGCCGGTGTGCTGGCGCGAGAATTCGCCCACCAGGGCCGCGGCGTGGAACCGCGCCTGGCCTGGATCTTCCGGCTGCACCAGCGCTGGGCCAGCCTCTCGCCGGCTCAACGCCCCGCCCGGCTCAGTGCGCCGGGTGCGGACCTGGCCCGGCGCCTGTTCTACCGCCACCTCTACCCCGGCTTCGAAGCCCGCGCGCTGGTGCTGGCCCAGTTGCACCAGCGCGCGGCCGATGCCTGCGCGGTGCAGGTGGCCGGCGCCCAGGCCGCCTTGCAGGCACCGCTGGCGCTGGCAATCCAGCAGCGCTACCTGGACCAGGACTTCTGGCCACGCCTGTGGGAACAGGCCGCCCGCGTGCCCGAGCCGGACGCAGCACCGCTGCGTGGCCTGCGCGTGCTGCTGAAGGACAGTCCGCGCCAACCGGCCGCACGCCGCTGGCTGGCCGAAGCACTGAAAGCGCTGCCCGCCCAGCGCGCGCTGGAACCCAGCCTGCGCGAGCGCGTGGCCTGGTTGCAAGGACAGACGGGCGACGAGGCCGACCCACCGGCCGCCCTGCCCGCGCCAGTCGAAGTGCCGGCCGTGCCGGCCCGCAGCGCCGCCGAGGTGCTGCTGGGCAGCGGCCTGGAGCCCTGGATCGACATGCTGGACGCCGACTGGCGACACCAGGTGACCGACGAGTGGCGCGCGCAACATGCTGCCCACCGCCGCCGTGAGCGCCTGCTGCACGAGCTGGCCGATGCCGATGCCAACGCACCGTTGCCACTGGCTGACCTGCTGCTCTGGGCCCGGCTGGCGAGACAGGTGCAAGGCCCGGGCGCCGCGCTGGCGCCACTGCGGCTGACGATGGCCCGCCACCACGCGATTGGCGAGGCCCGCTACCTGCTGGCCTGTGCGCTGCTGGACCATGGACCTGCCGTGCAGCCGCGCGGCAGGCGGCCGGACCCGACACCGAGTCAAGCCGAAGCCATCGAGCTGCTGCAAAGCCTGGCCAACGAAGGCCGCGAAAGCCTGCAGTACACGCAGGCCCTGGCGGCAGACCCCCACTGGCGGCTGCCGGCCGCGCAGCGGCTGGAAATGGTGCTGGAACAGCGCGAGGATTTCGAGGCACTGAAGCCTGTGCGCGCCCGCCTGCGCGAGCTGGCGCTGGAGGCCGAGCGGGCCGAGAAGGTGTTGCGCAGCTTCCAGGGCGAACAGCAGCTGGAAGCCGCACCCACCGGCCTGCGCAGCCGCCACACCGGCACGCTGCCCAGCACCGCGGCCCAGTTGCACACCCGCCTCAGCGCCCGCGTGCTGGCCGACACGCTGGCGCTGCTGAAGTCCGAGCCGGCCGTAGGCAAGGCCTGGCTGCTGCGCAAGACCAGCCCGCAGGTGCGCGGCTGGAGCCTGTACCTGGTGGTCATCGAGCGCTCGCACGCGCTGCTGCAGCCGGACCCGGCGCAGTGGAGCCAACTGCTGGAGGCCAAGATCCAGCTGCCGCTGCCGGTCGCCGTGGTGGACCTGGCGCAGCCCTACTGGCAGGACATTGGCCGGACTGACCTGGTGCAGGCGATGCGCAGCACCGAAGGCGCGTGCATTTACACCGCCGAAGCCCCGAAATGAGCGGCCGGAATTGACCCTGACGCCGCAGGCAGGCAGCAGATTTTTTAGAATGCTGCAGTGCACCTACTGAACGCCGACCTGCACTGCCATTCCATTTTTTCGGACGGCAGCCTCTCCCCCAGCGAACTCGCCCAGCGCGCCCACCAGGGTGGCGTGGCGCTGTGGTCCCTGACCGACCACGACGAACTCGCTGGCCAGGCCGAAGCCAGGGCCGCTGCGGAGGCCCTGGGCATGGCCTACGTCACCGGCGTCGAGATCTCGGTCACCTTTGCTGGCGAAACCGTGCACGTGCTCGGTTTCGATTTCGACGAACACCACCCCAGCCTGGTCCAGGGCCTGACCGAATTGCGTGCCGGCCGCCACCAGCGCGCCCGCGACATGGGCGAAAGCCTGGCCCGCGCCGGCATTCCGGGCGCCTACGAAGGCGCGATCAAATACGCGGCCAACCCCGAGCTGGTCTCGCGCACCCACTTCGCCCGTTTCCTGGTCGACAACGGGCATTGCAGCTCGATCCAGGAAGTTTTCTCGCGCTACCTGAAGGAAGGCAAGCCAGGCTTTGTCGAGCACCGCTGGGCAGGACTGGGCGAGGCCGTGCGCTGGGTCAAGGAAGCCGGCGGCGTGACCGCCATCGCCCACCCCGCCCGCTACCGCTTCTCGCCGACCGAGGAGTTCGCGCTGTTCGGTGAGTTCCAGGCCCATGGCGGCCGGGGCGTGGAAGTGACCTGCGGCAGCCATTTCCCGGACGAGGTCGTGAAATACGCCGACATGGCACTGGAGTTCGACCTGCTGGCCTCGCGCGGCAGTGACTTCCACGCGCCCGGCGAGAGCCGCGTGCCACTCGGTACGCTGCCAGACCTGCCAGGCAAGGTCACGCCGATCTGGTCGCTCTGGGCGCCGCGCCTGGCAGCCCATCAAGCGGACCCGATGGCCGCGGCTTGAGCCGGTCCGGCCCGCCAGGCCACACACCCACATCGGTATGTGGATGGCATTGACGACACCGTCAAAAGGGCCGTCCGGCGCTGCGAGAATATCGGCATGGCCCAGTACTTCGAGGTCCACCCGCAGAATCCGCAGCTGCGCCTGCTGAAGCAGGCCGCGCAGCTGCTGCATGCCGGCGGCGTGGCCGCCGTGCCCACCGATTCCAGCTACGCCCTCGTCTGCCACCTGGACGACAAGGCCGCCGCCGAGCGCCTGCGCAGCATCCGCCAGGTCGACGACAGGCACCACCTGACGCTGCTCTGCCGCGACCTGTCCGAACTCGCCAATTACGCCCGCGTGGACAACCGCCAGTACCGCCTGCTGAAGCTGGCCACGCCAGGCCCGTTCACCTTCATCCTGGAAGCCACCAAGGAAGTGCCGCGCCGGGTCTCGCACCCGTCCCGCCGCACCATCGGCCTGCGCGTGCCCGAGCACACGGTGCTGCAAGCCCTGCTGGCCGAATTCGGCCAACCGCTGCTGGCCACCACCTTCATCCCGCCCGGCGAAACCGAAGCGCTGAACGAACCGGCCGAAATCCGCGCGCGCTTCGAGAAACAGCTGCAGGCGGTGGTGGACGCCGGCGCCTGCCCGCTGCAGCCAACCACGGTGATCGACCTCAGCGGCGACGAACCCGTCATCGTGCGCGAGGGGCGCGGGGACGCGGCGAAGCTGGGGTTGTAGACGCCACCCTGCCGGCCGCTGCCGCAGCATGCTTGGCGCTTGGTTGGGGTGGCGGCAGAATCCGCCGCGGCCGGTGCCTACCTTGCAACGGCCACAGTCGCTGGCCTCAGGGATTTCAGGAGGAGGCCTGCGTTGGTCAAATCCAGAAGACAGCTGCCATGCAAGAACCCCAGTTCAATCCATTTGCGCCCCCGACGATAGAGACCGAGCGCAAAACCACCGATTGCGTCCGCAAAGGCAAATCGGTCATCGTGCCGGTCGGTTTCGACCTTCCCCAACGTTGCATCATTTGCAACTCGGCCGCGCAAACGCCGGTCAAGTCGAAGAAGCTGTATTGGCACAGCCCGTGGCTGTATCTGCTGATCCCGCTGAACATCCTGATCTACTTGGTCGTCGGCTTGCTGGCCAGGAAGTCGTTTGTGGTGTCGCCTGGGCTTTGCGAGGCCCATGCCAGCCGCCGCAAGCGGCGCGTGGGGGTGGCCATGGCCATCGCGTTGGTCGCACTGTGCCTGGGCGTGGGCCTGCTCGCGCGTGGCCAGCAACTGCCTGGCATCGGCATGCTGTCTTGGGGACTGGTGAGCCTGATCGTGGCGATGTTCCTGGGCCGCAAGGTCTATCCACGCAAGATCACCAAGGAATACCTCAAGCTCGGCGGTTGCAAGGAACCCTTCCTCGCCTCGCTGGAGTAGGCGAGACGGGCCCAGCCCGCCAGTGCCGCGCCCTCATCCATTCACACAGGGAAGCAAACCAACATGATCGACCACACCGGCGCCAGCGTCAGTGACTACGGCCGCAGCAAGACGTTCTACGAGAAGGCGCTGGGCGCCATGGGTTACCAGCTGCTAGCGGAGATGCCGGCCGAGCTGGTGGGCACCCGGGTGGCGGGTTTCGGCGAGCCGCCGAAACCGGACTTCTGGATCGCCGAAGGTACGCCGAATGTGCCGGCGATCCACATTGCCTTCCGCGTGGCCTCGCGCGCCATCGTCGACGCGTTCTACCGTGAAGCGATGGCTGCGGGCGGGACCGACAACGGGCCCCCCGGCGTCCGCGCGCACTACCACCCGAACTACTACGGTGCGTTTGTGCGCGACCCGGACGGGCACAACATCGAAGCCGTCTGTCACGCGCCCGAGTGAGGCGCTGAAATGGAAAAGGCCTGGAGAACCCAGGCCTTTTTTCATGGTCGAGAGACCCGCAGCTCAGAGCGCAGCGGTCACCACGATCTCGATCTTCCACTCTGGCTTGGCCAGCGCAGCCTGTACGGTGGCGCGCGGCGGCGTGTTGCCGGCGACGACCCAGGCGTCCCAGACGGCGTTCATGCCGGGGAAGTCGACCAGGTCGGCCAGGAAGATCTGGGCGCGCAGGATCTTGGTCTTGTCGGTGCCGGCCTTCACCAGCAGCGCGTCGATGGCTGCCAGCACTTGCCGGGTCTGGCCCCCAATGTCCTGCGAGCCGTCTTCGGCCACCTGACCGGCGAGGTAGCAAACGCCGTTGTGCACGGCCATTTCGGACATGCGGGCGCCGACTTCGTAGCGTTGGATCATTTCAGTGCTTTCCTTTGGTGTGCGAGTGCGGACGAGGATGCGCGGGCTTCTTCCCGGTGGCCGCAGCAGCGGTCGCCGCGCTCGACTTCTGGCCCAGCCTGGATTCGGTCCCGTTCATCAGTTTGCGGATGTTGGCGCCATGGCGCCAGATCAACAGCAGGCTCATCACGGTGATGGCCAGCAGCAGCGGCGAGACCTCCCAGATCAGCATCTGGTAGAACGGCGCAAAAGCTGCGGAGACGATGGCCGCCAGCGACGAATAACGCGTGAAAACCGCGACGATGACCCAGGTGCCCAGCGTTGCCAGGCCCAGCCAGGGGTTCAGCGCCATCAGCACCCCGGCTGCGGTGGCCACGCCCTTGCCACCCTGGAAGCGGAAGAACACCGGCCACAGGTGGCCGATGAAGGCCGCCAGGCCCACCAGGCCGATGGTCAGCTCGCCCCAGCCGAAGCGAGGTGCCAGCAGCATCGCCAGCACCACCGGCACATAGCCCTTGAGTGCGTCGAAGGCCAGCGTCAACAGCGCGGCGACCTTGTTGCCGGAGCGCAGCACGTTGGTGGCACCCGGATTGCCCGAGCCGTAGGAGCGTGGATCGTCCAGCCCCATGAAGCGGCTGACGATGACTGCAAACGACAAGGAGCCGATGGCATACGCCACGGCCACGGCAAGCAGGGAGGTCGCAATGTCCATCGAAGCAGGCGATGGCGAAACCGCACACCGCAATGAAATACCGGGCGTGGAGTGTAAGCTGCCCGACAGGCCGGCCTGGCTGGCGTCTGCCCTGAAGACCTGCGCCAACACAAGCCCCGGCAACACCGAGGCACTTCCTGCGGGCGATTACCATCCAGGATTGCAGCCGCCACCGCGCCTGCACCGACCGGGCCGGCGAGCCGCGGGTGTTCGCTGAAGGTCCACACGCTTGTACAGGATGTCTTCCTCACTGGTCACGCGCATGCTGCTGGCGGTGGCCGCCGCATCGCTGCTGATCTTCCTGCTGATCGGCGGCTTCGAGCTCTGGCACGAGCGCAACCTGCTGACCCGCGAGGCCCAGGCCCGGGCCGACGCCGCGGTGGCGCTGAGCGCCGACCCGATGGCCAATGCCTTGTGGAACTACGACCTGGCGGCGCTGCAGCGCATGACGCAGGGCCTGGTGAAGGACGGCAGCATCGTGCATGCCGAGGTGCGCAACGAACGCGGCGAACTGCAGTCGCAGGCCTGGCGTGCGGGTGCGGGCCCAGGCCCGGGACTGCGCAGCCGCGAGCTGCCGCTGTCCATGCCGCTGCGGGCCCAATCCATTGGCCTGCTGACGGTGCAGGAGTCGGACGCCGACGTCAATGCCGAGATCCAGCGCCGTGCTGTCGACCGGCTGCCGCTGGAACTGCTGAAGGTGCTGGCGGTGGCGGTCAGCCTGCTGCTGCTGATGCACCGGCTGGTGATCTCACGCCTGTCGGCCCTGGTGCGGCAGCTGCGCAACCTGCGCGTTGACGACCTGCAGGCCAGGCTGCAGCCCACGCCGCAACCGGCCAACACGCGCGACGAGATCGTGGTGCTGGCGCGCGGCATCGAGCGCTACCACCATGCCCGGGTACTGGAGATGCAGCGTCGCCAGCATGCCGAGGAGCAATTGCGCGGCAGCCTGCAGGAGCGCTCGGCCATGCTGGGCTCGCTGCGCGAAGGCCTGCTGGGCCTGGACGCACTGGGGCGGGTGCAATATGCCAACCGCGCGCTGGGCGAATTGCTGGGCCTGGACACGGCGCCCACCCGCGGCCAGGGACTGCAAGGCCTGGCGCAACTGGACAGCGGGGACGGCGCGCGCGACTTCGGCGACGCCTTGTGCGACGGCATTGCCGCAGGCCAGCCGGCCCAGCTGCGCGCCGAACTGAGCCCGCAGGTCGGGCAGCCGCGCACGGTGCAGATCCAGCTGACGCCGCTGGGCGAGACCCGCCACGGCCTGCCGCAGGGGCAGACGCCAGGCGTGGCCTGGATCGTCGTCATCGCCGACATTTCCGACGCGGTGCAGCGACGCCGCTCCGAGCAGGCCCGCATGGCCGCCGAGGCCGCCAGCCAGGCCAAGAGCGACTTCCTCTCGCGCATGAGCCACGAGCTGCGCACCCCCTTGAACGCCATCGTCGGCTTTGCCCAGTCGCTGACGCAGGACCCTGCGATCCAGGCCGACGCGCAGCGGCTCAACCAGGTGGCCCTGATCGAGCGCGCCGGCTGGCACCTGAGGGCCATGATTGCCGACGTGCTGGACCTCTCGCGCATCGAAACCGGCAGCCTGCGCATCAACCGCGGCCCGGTGGACCTGCAGGCGCTGGTGGACGACGCGATGGCCCTGGTCGCGGGCGAGGCAGTGCGCGAGCAGGTGCTCTGCAGCGCCGAGGTCGACCCGCGCGCGCGCTGGGCCATGGCCGACGAGGTGCGGGTGCAGCAGGTGCTGCTGAACCTGCTGGGCAATGCGGTCAAGTACAACCGGCCCGGCGGCGACGTGGCGCTGCAGGTCAGCCCCGCAGGCGATGGCGAGGTCTGCATCGAGGTCAGCGACACCGGGCTGGGCATGGACGAGCAGCAGCAGGCCGGGCTGTTCCAGTCCTTCAACCGCCTGGGCCGCGAGCTGGGCGGCAAGCCCGGCGCCGGCATCGGCCTGGTCGTCACCCGCAGCCTGCTGGACATGATGGGTGGCCGCATCGAGGTCGACAGCGAAGCCGGCGTGGGCACCCGTTTCCGGGTGACGCTGCCGGCCGCCGCCCCCACCGACGACCAGCAGCTGACCCTGCCTTTCGACAGCAGCGCCAGCACCCGCCACACCGTGGCCTACATCGAGGACGATCCGGTCAACACGCTGGTGATGAGTGCGCTGGTGGAGCAACGCGAGGACCTGCAGCTGGTGACCTACACCAACCTTGGCGAGGGCCTGGCCGGGCTGCGCGCCCGGCGCCCGGACCTGCTGCTGCTGGACATGCAGCTGCCCGACGGCCGCGGCACCGAGCTGCTGGCCAAGCTGCAGCGCGAGCCCGCGCTGGCCACGCTGCCGGTCATCATGGTCTCGGCCGATGCGCTGGACGACAGCGTGCGCAATGCGCTGGCCGCCGGCGCGCGCGCCTACGTCACCAAGCCGCTGGCCTTCGATGAAGTGCTGCGCGAGATCGACGCCGCCCTGCAGGCCGGCAAGGCGCCGCCGCAGGCGGCCTGAAGCCAGCAGCCCGGCAGTTCAACGGTTCATGGGAAAACGCAGGGCCGTCCCAAGTTCCCTCACCCCCTTCGAGGCGCCTGACGCAAAGCGGCAGGCACGGGGGTGATCATGACCGGCTGCGCCAGGCCAGCCTGGCAAGGCACGTCGCCCAGCAGCCGCTGATAGTCGCCAGAGGCATGCAGCGCCGCCAGACCTCGGTTGAAGTCGGCCAGCAGCGCCACGCTGCCGGGCAGCTGGCGCGGCAGCATCAGGTGGGTGGTGAACTGGTTGGTGATCAGCCGCGGGTGGGCGCGGATGGTCTTGCCCTCGGCAGGCGTGAGCTGGGTGTCGATCAGGTGGCAGGCCACGTTGCGCTCCAGCAGCATCGCGTCGACCCGGCCTGCCGCCAGCTTGCGCAGGCCGGCCAGGTCGTCAGGCGTCCAGTCCACCTTCAGCGTGCCGTCATTGAAGCGGGCGATGAACTCGGGCGTGTAGGTGTAGGTACGGATCGCCGCGAAGGTGTAGGGCGCCAGGTCGGTCGGCACCTGCCAGTCCAGCTTCAGGCCGGCGCGGTACAGCACCACCCACTGCTCGGTCAGAACGTTGTCGCTGAGCAGGAAATCGCGTTCGCGGTCCGGCCGCCGGCCCCAGTAGGCCGAGCCGTCCCACAGCCCCGCCTTGGTCTCTTCCTGGGCCCGGCCCCAGGGCATGAAGCTGTAGATCACCTCATGGCCTGCGGTCTTCAGCGCCTGTCGCACGATGTTCAGCGCAATGCCCTGGTCGGCACGCGACTGCGTGGCATACGGCGGCAGCTCGCCTGTGGCAATGCGCAAGCTGCGGGCCTGCGCCAGGCCGGGCAGCGCAACGAGACATGAAAGCGAAATGGAAACCAGGCAGGCAAGGCAACGACGGCGCATGGGCCTGCAATATAGGCGTGCCCACCGGTATTGGCGAGCGCGCGCGGCGCCACTGCCCACGGCGTTTCAGATCGCGCAGCTGACCGGCTTCGCCCCCAGCGGCCCGCTCAGCACCGCGGGCGCGATGCCGACCAGGTAGCCGCGCCGGCCGCCGTTGATCAGGACGTTCGGCAGTTCCAGCACTGTCGCTTCGACATAGACCGGCATCGCCTTGCGCACGCCGAATGGCGAGGTGCCGCCGACCTGGAAGCCGGTGTGGCGCTGTGCCACCTCGGGCTTGCAGGGCTCGACGCTCTTGGTGCCGATGGCCCGCGCCAGGTTCTTGGTGCTGACCTGCTTGTCGCCATGCATCAGGATGATCAGCGGCTCGGCCTTCTCGTCCTGCATCACCAGCGTCTTGATCACCGCATGTTCCGGGTGCCCGAGCTGCCTGGACGACTCGGCCGTGCCGCCGTGGTCCACGTAGTCGTAGACGTGTTCGGTGAAGGCGACGCCGTGGGCTTTCAGCCACTGGGTCGCCGGGGTTTCGCTGACGTGTTTGTCCTTCTTGGCCATGCTCGCATTGTCGCCGCCCGAGGCGGGAAAACAGATGTTTGCCGCCGGGCCGCCCCAAGGCAAACGCTCCCCCTCGGGGGGGCGACGCCGCAGGCGTCTTGGGGGCAAACATCACTCACTGTGCCGGGTCGCGCATCTCCAACCGAATTGCATCAATCTCAGCCAACAATTCCGGGCTCAGCGTCGTGCCCCAGGCGTCCAGATCCTCATCGAGCTGCGCGAGCGAGGTCACGCCGATGATGGTGGAAGCCACGCGCCAGCTGGTGTAGCAGAAGGCCAGCGCCATGCGCGTGGGCGTCAGCCCGTGCTCACGGGCCAGCGCGTTGTAGCGCTTCGCAGCGGCCAGCGCGGCAGGCCGGCCCCAGCGCTGCTGCTTCATGCGCTCGAAGCGGGCAATGCGGCCAGTGTTGCCAGGATCATCGAAGCCGCGCTCGTCGTACTTGCCGGTGAGCAGCCCGAAGCCCAGCGGCGAATACGGGATGGAGGCCACGCCCAGCCGGTGCATCGCTTCGTCCAACCCGTTGTCGATCTGGCGGTTCACCAGGCAGTACGGGTTCTGCACCGTCAGCACCCGCGGCAGGCCATGCTGCTCGGCCACGCGCACGAACTCGGCCACGCCGTAAGGTGTTTCGTTGGACAGGCCGATGTGCCTGATCTTGCCGGCTTTCACGAGCTGCCCGAGCGCTTCGAGCTGGTCGTGGATGCTGGTGTATTCGGCCTCCTGCTTCGGGTCGAAATACATGGCGCCGAAGCTGGGCGCGTTGCGGTTGGGCCAGTGGATCTGGTAGAGATCGATCACGTCCGTCTGCAGGCGCTTCAGGCTGTCGTCGCAGGCGGCAAGGATGTGCGCGGGCTTCAGGTCTGGCGCGCCGCCGCGCACCCAGGGCATGCCGCGCGAAGGGCCGGCCACCTTGCTGGCCAGCACCACGCGCTCGCGCATGCCGGGCCGCTGCGCGAACCAGCGGCCGAGGATGGCCTCGGTCGCGCCAAAGGTCTCGGCGCGCGGCGGCACCGAATACATCTCGGCCGTGTCGAGGAAATTCACGCCGCGTTCGACAGCACGGTCCAGGATCGCGAACGCGGTGGGCTCGTCCACCTGCTCGCCAAAAGTCATGGTGCCCAGGCAGATCGGGCTGACACGCAGTTCGCTGCGGCCGAGGTTCAGGAGGTTCATCGTGGGCATTTGAACAAAGGCAAAGCCGAGAGTTTGCCGCAGCGAGGCAATTCCTGTCGGTCAGGGAGACTGACTGTTTGACGATGTGTTTTTATTGTTTTACAGTAAATTCATGCGCAAATCGACCGCTCGCCCCACCCTGCCCTCCGCGCCGCTGCTCGGCCCCACGCCATCGCTGGCCCAGCGCCTGCGCCGACTGGCACTGGCCGTTCAGGGCCTGGTGGCGGTAGGCGCCGTGCTGCTGCTGGCCTTGCTGATCTGGCGCATGGTGGCGCCGGCCGAGGCCTTGATGGCCGATGAATGGCTGGCGGGTGCGTCGATCCGTTCGCTGTTGATCGGAAACTTCACGGCGGCAGTGCGATGGCGCATCGTGGCGGTGAGCCTGTGCTCGATGGCGTTGGCCTGGGCAGTGCTGTGGCAGTTGTGGTCCTTGTTTGGCCACTATCGGCAGGGTGCGGTATTCGCTGCGCCCGCCGTGCGGCACCTGCGGCGCCTCGGCTGGCTGATGCTGGCGCACGCGTTGAGCCAGCCACTGGCAGGCGCGCTGATGACGGTGGCCGTCTCCATGGACAACCCCGCAGGCAAACGCCAGCTGCAGCTCTCGTTTGGCTCCGACGACTATGCCGGGCTGCTGATGGCACTGGTCTTCGTGGCCATCGCGCGGGTGATGGCCGAGGCCGCCCGGGTGGCGGCTGAAAACGAGCAGTTCGTCTGACCACCGCATGCCCATCATCGTCAACCTCGACGTGATGCTGGCCCGGCGCAAGATGCGCTCGCGCGAGCTGGCCGAGCACGTCGGCATCACTGAGCAGAACATCTCGCTGCTGAAGTCCGGCAAGGTGCGCGGCGTGCGCTTCGACACCCTTGCCGCCATCTGCCGCGTGCTCGATTGCCAACCCGGCGACCTGCTGGTCTATGCGCCAGGCGACGACGCCCCTGCCGGCGACACCGATGGCTGAGCCCACTACCGCTCATGCCTGGCCGCTGCCCGCGCCACGCCGCCGGTCGCTGCGCTGGGGCGCGGTGCTGCTGGCCCACGCGCTGCTGGTGCTGCTGTGGCGCTCGGCGACAGGGCCGGTGCAGGTCGGCGTGACCCAGCGGCCCGACACGCAGGTGCTGCAGTTGCTGGCACTGCGGCCGGCTGCGCCACCCATTTCCGGTCCACCGCCGCGGGCTGCTGCAACCACGCCCCCGGCGAGACCTCCAGTGGCCACCCAACGCCCGCAGCGCGGGGCCGAAACAACGGCAGTCCTGCCCTCGCCGGCCCCAACGCCCGAATCCACGCTCAGCCTGCTGCCCGAGCCACCGGCCAGCGCGCCGAAACGAGAGCGGCTGCTGGACAACGCAGCCACGCGCCAGGCGATCCGCGACGCTGCCCGCGGCCCCCTGCTCTCCGAGCGCGCGGCCGCGGCCACCGGCATTGCCCCTGCCACCGCCAGCAGCCGCCTGTCCGGCGCCACCCAAGGCGCCCTGGCGGCCGACTGCATGGCCCCTCAGGAAAGCGGCCCGGGACTGTTGGCCCTGCCTTTCCTGCTGGCCGCAGCGGCAGCTGGCAAGTGCGCACACTGAGCGCCGCTGGCATAGGGCTCGCGGTCGATGCCTGTCTCCAACGGCGCCGCCAAGCCCGTGCAGCCGGGCCGTGCCCGCATCAAGCCGGCACCATCTCGGCGGGCGTCGCGCGGCGTCGCAATGGCAGCGTCACCCTGAAAGTTGTGCCGCGGCCGACTTCGCTGTCGACCGTGATGCGCCCCTGGTGCTTTTGGACGATGCCGTAGGACAGGGACAGGCCGAGCCCGGTGCCTTTGCCGATGGGTTTGGTCGTGAAGAAAGGATCAAAGATGCGCGGCAGCACCTTGCTTGGAATGCCGCTGCCGTTGTCGATCACCTCGAACCAGGCTTCGCCGTCGACACAGCCGGTGCGGATGACGATGCGGCCTCGCTTGTCGCCCCTGTCTCCCATGGCGTGGGCGGCATTGACCACCAGGCTCATCACCACCTGGTTGAGCTGCGAGGACAGGCATTCGATCTCCGCCACCTGGCCGTATTCCTTCACCACATCGGCCTTGTCGCGCAGCTCGCTGCCCAAGATGTTCAAGGTCGAATCGATGCCCTGGTGGAGCTGCACCATCTGCCATTCCTGCAGTGCATCGACGTGCGAGAAGTCCTTCAAGTCCTGCACGATCTGGCGCACGCGGCCGATGCCTTCCTTGGATTCACGCATCAGGCTCGGCACGTCATCCTTCAGGTAGTCGATCTGCAGCTCTTCGCGCAAGGCCCGCAGCTGCGCTGCCGCCGGCGTCTGCTCGTAGGCGTCCAGCATGCGGAACAGGTCGGCCAGGTAGCCCTCGAGCGTGCCGACATTCGAGAAGACGTAGCCGATCGGGTTGTTGATCTCGTGCGCCACGCCAGCGGCCAGTTGGCCGATCGAAGCCAGCTTTTCCTGCTGCACGAGCTGCGCTTCCAGGTTCTTGCGCTCGGCGATCTCGGCCTGCAGCGCAAGGTTGGCCTGCGTCAGACGCTGAGTGCGTTCGTCGACGGCGGCCTCCAGGCTGTCGATCTGCAGGGCGGCCTGCTGCGTCATCTGCCACTTGGCGGTCAGCGCCTGAGCCAGCTGGCGCACCTCGATGTTGTCGAAAGGCTTCTTCAGGATCAGCAGGCGGTCGCGCGCGTCCAAGCGCCGGAAGACCTCGTCCCACGAGGTGTCGGAATAGGCGGTGCAGATCACCACCTGCAGCCGCGGGTCTGCATGCCACAAGTGCTCGATGGTCTCGACGCCGTCCCAGCCCGGCGGCATGCGCATGTCAACAAAGGCCATCGCGTACGGCCGGCCGTTGCGCAGCGAGGCCTCCACCTTCGCCAAACCCTCCTGGCCCTGGTAGGCCGAGTCCAGTTCGAAAACGGCCGCGCCGGTCGTGGCCTTCGGTGGCTCGTCGCCGAACAGCGCGGCGCGCGTGGCCTGGAGCGCAGACTTCGCCGGTGCCTGGGGGCAAAGGATCTTGCGGAAATCGTCGTGGATCGTCGGCATGTCGTCGACCAGCAAGATGCGGCGGTTTTCAAGGGTCATGATGGCCGTTCGGTTTTGAGGGGTAGTTCGAGGGTGAAGGCGGCACCCTGGCCGGGGCCTGCACTGGCAACGGTCAGCTTGCCGCCCATCTCGCGCGCGGCCAGCACGCAGCTGTGCAGGCCGAAGCCGTGGCCGTCCTTCTTGGTCGTGAAGCCATGGGCGAAGATCTTCGTCAGGTGTTCGGCGGCAATGCCTTCGCCGGTGTCAGCCACGATCACCTGCAGGCTGCACGGGTCGGCCACCTGAACGCGCAGCGTCAGCCGGTGTGCGGCCTCGGGCAGGCGCTGCATCGCGTGGCGGGCGTTGGCGATCAGGTTGACCAGGATCAGCAGCACGCGGTGCTTGTCCAGCAGCAGCGCGGGCACGGCTTCGAATTCGCGCAGCAGCGTCACGTTGCGGCCGGCGAGGGCACTGTTGTCGATGCGCAGCGCATCCTCGATCAGCTCGACGATGTGCACCGGCTCCACCAGGCTCGATGCGCCGGCGTAGGCCTGCTGCGTCGACACGATCTCCTTGATGTGCCGCACGTTCTTGGTCAGCACCGCCAGCTCGGCGGCAATCTCGGCACGCTCTTCTTCCAGCGCCTGCGCCAGCTGCTTCAGGTACATCGGCAGCATTCGGCCGCGAGCATCGTTCGTCAGGTAGTCGCCGAGCCGGTCGCCGTTCTGCTCGATCAGCTGCACCGCGCAGCCCAGGCTGGCGGCTTCTGAGTCGCGCACGCGCGTGGCGATGAGTTCGGCCGAGACATTGACGCTGTTGAGCACATTGCCGACGTTGTGCAGCACGTTGGTGGCGATCTCGGCCATGCCGGCATGGCGCGCGTTTTCCAGCGCCTGGCGCTGGGCGGCTTCCTGCTCGCGGGCCTTGCGCACCGCTTCCTCGGCCTCCTCGCGCCGGAAGAACCAGTGGCCGGTGGTCAGCAGGATCACGATGATCGGCACCGCCGCGACGACGACGACGATGCCCGACTGGCGGAAGCTGAAGTACAGGAAGGTCGCCACCGAGGCGTTGCCGGCGTAGGCGATGCCCAGCCACCCGAAGGAATCGAGGAAGGCCTTGAGGTTCAGCGGCTCGTTGCGCTTGAGCCGCGGCACCATGGTCACCAGCAGCGTGTTCAGCAGGAAGTAGCCGAAGGCGAACAGGATCGCCCCCAACAGCAACAGCCCGTCATGCGCCAGGCCGTGGCGCTGCAGTGCCTGCAGGCCGGTCTGCAGCAGCGAGCCCGCGCTGAACATCGCCAGCGCAGCCATCGCCGGGCTGGCAATGCGGCTGGTCCAGCGTTTGGAGGTCCGCCACGAACCGACCAGCGCCTCGCAGGCCGAGCCCAGCGCCGCCGCCTCCGGGCCGCTCAGCAGCAACAGCAGGAAGATGAAGATCTCGCCGGCGGTGAACGAGTTGGTCGAGCGCGGAATGCGCACCGGCACCAGCCCGGCCACCATCGCCAGCATGCTGGCCGCGAGCACCTGCAGCCACGTGGCCGCCGTCATCGCGGCCAACTGGTGCAGCGAATACCCGAGCACCGCCGCGCCCAGCAGCACCACGCTCCACCAGTAGATCGTGGCATTGCGGTTGTAGTCCGGCATGAGCCGGGCGTGCAGGCGCTGCCAGGGCCAAGGCGACGCTGGCGGCGGCTGCGGCGGCGGCAAAGCAGGGGCGAGAGCGGTGGGTTGCATCACGCGGGCTTGAGGGCTGCGGGCCTGGGCATGTTTCAGGGCTCGCCGGTCGGGCCGACCTGCGTCTCGCTCAGCACCAGGCCTTCGCTGAGCACGATGCCCTCGCTGAGCACGATCCCTTCACTGAGGACGATGCCTTCGCTCAGCACGATGCCTTCACTCAGCACGATGCCCTCGCTGAGCACGATCCCTTCGCTCAGCACAATGCCTTCGCTCAGCACCAGTCCGCTGCCGGCGGCCAGCCATCCGGCGAGCGTCGCGGTCGGGATGAAGATCCCGGTGAGGCCGCGCGCCGAGCTGCTGCCGGCGAGTGCAGCCGCCCAAGTGACGCCGGGCGTCAGCAGGCGCTGGCTTGCGGCGGGCTGCGCGACGATCGAGCGGATCCAGGCGGGGGCTGCTTCGCCGCGGGCGGCCGGCCACCAGCTGATCGTCGAGCGCTGCGCCGTGCCGCGCGCCCACACCAGGCGCGGGTCCCACAGCGGCTGGTACTGCGTGAAGAGTGCGCTGCCGCTGGCGATCTGATTGCCGCCGACGAAGACGATGCGGCTCCACGGCACGCTGCTGCCGTTGATGGTCGAGACCGGCGCCGGCAGGCTCTTGCCGGCGGCCAGCAGCGGAGACCCGGCGGACAGCGTGCCGGCGTCGATGGCTGTGGCGATGTCGGTGCGCAGCGCACCCGCCATGGCCACCGCACCGGCCACGTTCAGCAGGCCGGCACCTTGCTGCAGCAGGTTGGCGCCGGCCATCGGCTGTGCCGCGTATTGCAGCATCGCCTTGATCAGCGGCGGCGTCAGGCCCGGGTTGGCCTGCAGCATCAGTGCCACGGTGCCGGCGACGACCGGAGCGGCCACCGAGGTGCCGCTCAGTTGCATCAATTGCTTCAGCTTGGGCTGGCCGCTGCCGCCGTAGGGTGCCGAAATGTCGGGATAAGTCCGCGGCAGGTAGGCGAAGGCGCTGGCCGAGCCCTGCTTGTCCGAGGCCAGCACGCCGACGATGCGGTTGCCGGGTGCGACGAGGTCGGGCTTGAGCAGGTTGTCGGCCTGGCGCACGCCGTTGGCGTCGATCCGGCCGCCGCGCGTCGGCCCGCGCGAGCTGAAGAAGTTGACGCTGTCGTCGCTGCGTGCGGCGCTGTCCTTGAGGTTCGCCGATCCGACGGTGATCACCGAAGGGTCGTTGCCTGGTGCGCTGATCGTGCCGTAGGCCTCGGCGCCGTTGGCATCCTTGCCGAAGTTGCCGGCAGCGACGACCACCGTGATGCCGGCAGCCGTTGCGCTGCGCACGGCGCGGCACAGCGGGTCGGTCAGGTAGGACTCGGTCGAGTCGGCGGCCATGCTGACATTGAGCACGCGGATGTTGTATTCGCGGGCGTGATAGATCACCCAGTCGATGCCGGCGAGCACGTCGCTCAGCTCGCCGTTGCCGGCGTCGTCCAGCACCTTGACGTCGTAGAGCTTGGCGCCGGGGGCGATGCCGGTCGAATCGACGGGCTGGTAATTGCCGCGGCCGGCAGCGATCGCCGCGACGTGACTGCCATGGCCGTAGGGATCGGCACGGTCGGTGCGATCGGCGGCGATCAGCTTCTCGAAGGCCGATGCGGCCCGGCCGCTGCTGCTGCCGCTGTTGAGCGAGGCCGAAACGTCGACGCCGGGCTGCCACAGCTTGCCGGTCATGTCGCCTGCCTTCTGGAAGTCGACCGCGCGGGCGATGCGGCTGGACTTGCCCGCCGCGTCGAGGAAGTTGCTGTGGTGCCAGGCGATGCCCGAATCGAGCACTGCAATGCCGATGCCGCTGCCGTCCAGCCCAGCCTGGCCGAGGCTGCTGCCGGCATGCACGTCGGCGGCGCCGGTGGCCAGCTCCAGCAGGCTCGCGGTGCGCCGCGCCTGGCGATTCGGCGAGATGCTCTGCACGTCGGCACGCTGGGCGATCTCGGCCACGCGGTCAGCGGGCAGCAGCACAGACAGCGCGCTGACCGCCAGGTAGCGGTAGTACACCGAGCCACCTGCGGCCAGCACGTGCGCGCGCAGCTCGGTCAGCTCGGGATCCGGCGAGTTGCTGACGACCAGGACGCGCACATAGCGGCCACTGCTGGTGTCGCGCGCCCAGGAGGCGCGTGCGGCGGCAGAGGGGGACTGCAGCACGTCGCGCAAGTCGGTGGCAATCTTGTGCGAGTTGCCGGTCTGCGAATGCGCCGCCTGCGGCCACCACAGTGCCGATATCAGGCCGATCAGCGGCAGCACGGCAACCAGCAGGCGGACGAGGCGGCGCTCGACCAGGACGATGAAGCGGGTGACGTGGCTCATGCAGAACTCCTGAAGCTCGAGCGCAGGCCCGGTCCGCTTGGCCAGGAATCGCATGCCGCAACCATTGCACAGGGTTGCCAGCGCCGTATGGCGCACACGGCGCGCTCGGCTCAGGGGCCGTGCTGGCCCCGCCGCTTCGTTGGCAACCCCGCTGTCATCGCCCCTGAGGGCCTTAGACCGGAAGCTTTGCGACCCCGACTTTCGTGCGGGTGTGCCTTTGTCTCGATGTCAGTCAATGTATCGACCCGTGGGCCCATCAGACTGAGCAGTTTCCCGGTAAGCACGGCCGCAGAAAGGGCCCAGCGTGATGGAGTTTGCAAAGGACGGGGCAAAGCGGCAAATTCCTGCCGCGTGCGGTTTTGCCATCCACCGGGCATGCGCGCTGCTCGCTCATGCCGCGGTGTCCCGGCCAGGCAAACGCGCCTGCTCCGCCCGCGCCTCTTCCTGCAGCCTCAACACCCGCCGCTGCACCTTGCCGGTGGTCGTCATCGGCAAGGCCTGGATGAACTCGATCTCCTTCGGGTATTCGTAGGGCGCAAGCCGGCCGCGCACATGCTGCTGCAGCGCCTCGACCAGCGCCGCGCTGCCGTCGAAGCCAGGCGCCAGCACCACGTAGGCCTTGACCAGCGCGCCGCGCTCGGCGTCCGGCTTGGGCACGACGGCGGCGTTGGCCACCGCAGGGTGCTTGACCAGACAGTTCTCGACCTCGCTCGGGCCAATGCGGTAACCCGCGGCCTTGAACACGTCGTCGCTGCGGCCCTGGTACCAGAGGTAGCCGTCGGCATCCATCACCGCGCTGTCGCCGGTGCGGCACCAGCCCTGGCCATTGGCCTGCGTGAACTTGGCCTGCGTCGCGGCTTCGCGCCGCCAGTAGCCGAGGAAGACGATGGGATCGGGCTGCCCATGCACATCCAGCCGATGCAGCGCCACATCGCCCGGCGTGCCGCGTGGGCACTCGTTGCCAGCATCGTCGATCACCGCCACACGGTGGCCCGGGTAGGCGCGGCCCATGCTGCCGGGCCGCGGCGGCCAGCCCAGCGTCTGGCTGCAGTTGCCCACGATGTAGTTCACCTCGGTCTGGCCGAACATCTCGTTGACCGTCACGCCCAGCGCCTGCTGGCACCAGTGGAAAACCGTGTCGCCCACCGCCTCGCCGGCGCTCATCAGCGCGCGCAGCTTCAGCTTGTAGCGTTCACGCGGTGCCGGCACGGCCTTCATCATCGCCTTCAGCGCGGTCGGAAACAGGAAGCTGTTGGTCACACGGTGGCGCTGCATCAGCTCGAAGGCGCGCTCCGGCGAGAAGCGGCCGGCAAAGGCGACGATGGGCACGCCAAAGTACAGCGAGGGCAGCAGCGCATCCATCAAGCCGCCGGTCCAGGCCCAGTCCGCCGGGCTCCAGAACACGGCATCGGTGGGCACACCGGATGGGCCCAGCTTCTTGCGTGAACCAGGATCGACCAGCCAGTTCTGGCTGCAGACAAAACCGCTGAGGTTGCCGATCAGGGCGCGGTGCGGGATCAACGCACCCTTGGGCGGGCCGGTGGTGCCACTGGTGTAGATCAGCAAGGCGCTGTCGTCCGCGCGGGTGCGCACCGGCGTGAACTCGGCCGACTCGCGCGCCAGCAGCAGGTCCAGCGCCTGTTCGCCCTCGCCAAGCGCCTCGGCCTGAACGGCAATCAGAGTTCGCAGCGCCGGGCACTCGGCCCGCGCCTCGCGCAACGCGGGCAGCGTGCTGTCGTCGCCCAGCACCACGCCCACCTCGCCGTCCTGCAGCCGGTAGGCCAGCGCCTCGGGGCCGAACAGCTGCGACAGCGGCATGCTCACCGCGCCCAGCTGCGCCACCGCGATGTGCGCCACCGCCGTCTCGGCGCGCTGCGGCAGCGCCACCGCCACGCGGTCGCCACGCTTCACGCCCAGGCGCCGCAGCGCGTTCGACAGCCGGTTCGCCCGCGCCTGCAGCTCGCAGTAGCGCAGCAGGCTGAGCTTGCCGTCCAGCCCCTCGGTGCGGATGGCCACCGCCTGCGGCTGGCTGAGCGCCCAGCGGCGGCAGCAGACCTCGGCCAGGTTGAAGAAGGCCGGCACCTGCCAGCGGAAGCCGGCATGCAGCGCGGCGTGGCCATCGGGGGCCGCCGTGGGCGGCGGCAGGTCCTGCACGTTCATGGGCCCAGCCTAGGGCCAACATGCCCGGCCCGCCAGAGGGAAGGCCCGGAGCGCAGAGGACTCAGGCCGGCGCGGCAAAGGCCTGCAAGGCCTCGCCGCTCAGGCGGCACAAGCGCCAGTCCGGCAGCAGCGAAGCGCCCATCTTTTCGTAGAACGCAATCGCATTGGTGTTCCAGTCCAGCACGCACCATTCGAAGCGGCCGTAGTCGCGCGCCACCGCCAGTGCTCCCAGCTGCTTCAAGAAGCGCTTGCCCAGGCCGTTGCCGCGTTGCGAGGGCTGCACGTACAGGTCTTCCAGGTACAGGCTGGGCTTGCACTTGAAGGTTGAGAAGGTGGTGAAAAACAGCGCGAAGCCCACCAGCGTGTCGCCCTGCTGGGCCACCAGGCATTCGGCCGAGGGCCGCTCGGCGAACAGGTGCCGGCCCAGCGCCTCGGGCGTGGCTTCGAACAGGTGGGTCAGGCTCTCGAACTCGGCCAGTTCGTGGATCAGACCGACCACGGCCGGCAGGTCGCGCGGCTCGGCAGTGCGGATCAGGGGAAGGGCATCGGGCAAGGTGTTCATTGCAGGATTCTCGCGCCAGCCCGCCCAGCGCTGGCCGGTTGGTGACAGCACTGTCACGGCAAACCCCCTACATTCCTGCCATGACCGCTGCCTACGTCCCCCACCGCCTGGCCCACTCGCGCTACACCACCGTGCGAGGCCTGCGCCACCATGTGCTGGCCTGGGGCGACCCGGGCTTGATCACCCCCGAGCGGCCGGCGCTGGTGATGGGCCACGGCTACATGGACGTGGGCGCCTCGTTCCAGTTCGTGGTGGACGCGCTGGCCGCGCTGGAAGGCCCCACGCGCTACATCCTGGCGCACGACTGGCGCGGCTTCGGCCGCACCGACACGCCCGCCAGCGATAGCTACTGGTTCCCCGACTACCTGGGCGACCTGGACGCCTTGCTCGCGGCCAGCGAGCTGGGCCTGAGCGCGGACGTGCCGGTCGACCTGCTGGGCCACAGCATGGGCGGCAACATCGTGATGAGCTACGCCGGCCTGCGCCCCACGCGCATCCGCCGGCTGGTCAACCTCGAAGGCTTCGGCATGCCGCGCAGCTCGCCGCAGGACGCGCCGGCCAAGCTCACGATGTGGCTGGAAGGCCTGCGCAGCCCGCGCACGCTGCGCCCTTACGCGAGTGCCGCCGCGGTGGCCGAACGGCTGCGCCAGACCAACCCGCGCCTGCCGCTGGACAAGGCCTTGTGGCTGGCCACGCAATGGGCCGAACAAAGCGCCGATGGCCTGTGGCACCTGCAGGCCGACCCGGCCCACAAGCACCCCAGCGCGCTGCAGTACCAGGCCGACGAAGTGCTGGCCTGCTGGCGCCGCATCGCGGCACCGCTGCTGTGGATCGAAGGCCGCGACACCGAAGCCCCGCTGTGGTGGGGCGAGCGTTACCCGCACAGCGAGTTCGAGGCCCGCCTGGCCGTCGTGCCGCAGGTCAGCGCGCATGCCTTGAGCGACTGCGGGCACATGGTGCACCACGACCAGCCCGAGGCCGTGGCCCAGCTGCTGCAGGGCTTCCTGGCGCCCTGAAGCAGAACTTGTGAAGTCTGCTGCCGGCCCCGCGTGAGGGCCGGGCGCCGCCGTGGCGAAACAGTGCGCCCATCCACGGGAATCCACCCCCCAAACCTGACGTGCGTCGAACGCGCCGCCACATCCGTGGGCGCCGCTTCGTGGTGGCACGAACATGCGCTATCGGGCCCAGGGGTGCGGCGATAGATTGGCTTGCGTCTGGACGACGCCGGATCCTTCACCCCCTCTTGCGGAGCATCGCCATGAATCGGAGACCCACCTTCGTTGCAGTCAGACAAGCGGTATGCCCAGTGTTTGCAGTCTGTGCCCTTGCCCTCTCGCCCCTCGCCGCTCGCGCCGACGAGCCGGCCATGATGATGATGAACCTCGTCAACGCGAATTACGCCGAGGTCACCGTCTACAACGTCAAGCCTGGCCAGGAGCAAGCCTTCCTGGAAGCCATGGTCGACAACGGCCCCTACCACCGGCTGATGAACGGCGCGGTCGGTGAAAAAGTGCTGGCACCCTTGCCTGATGAAGCGGCCAACGGCCGCAGCGCGTGGGTCTCGGTGGCCCGCTACCTGGACTCGGTGACGGCCAAGCGCGTCAGCAGCGCGCGCGACAAGAAGGTTGCCGAGTTCCTCGACGGCCCGCCCACCCGCACCGGCGGCACGCTGGTCAAGCATGTGTTCGCCGACTGGGGCTGGGAGAAGGGCCGCGCACCTGCGCTGGTGGACGTGCAGGCCAATGGCTCGGACCGCATCTTCAAGGAACGCCTGACCTCGCTGAGCTTCCTGAAGACCGGCTACACCGGCCAGGCCGGCTTCGTCGAGTTCTTCGACCAGGGCCAGACCCCCACCTCGCTGCGCGCCTCGCTGGCCAACCGCAGCGGCCTGTCGGGTGCGTCCATCTACGCCACGCCGAACAAGGGCTACTTCATCTACAGCGAGTACTTCAGCAGCCCCAGCGGCGCGCAGCGCGCCAGCCTGCAGGCCGAAGCCAGCCGGGCCCAGGCCGGCACGGTGGAACTGAACTACGTGCCGCGCTGAAGCGCCGCCTTTGAACAGCCCAAAGGAGAAAACCATGCATGCCAACCTGACGCGCCGTGTGGCGCTGCTGTCTTCCGCCATCGCACTGGCATTCTTGAGTGCCACCCTGCCCACGGTCGCCGTGGCCCAGGGCGAATACGAGCAGACCCTGCTGGCCCAGAAGGCCACGCCGGTGTTCGCCCAAATCGTCATCTATGACGTGCTGCCCGGCCGCGAAGCCGAGTTCGAGAAGCTGATCGCGCTCGGGGCCAAAGGTGGCGCCAAGGGCAGCGAGTTCATCAACGACCGGGTGCTGAAGAACATCGACGCCGCCAGCCCGCAATACGCCACCTACACCAAGTTCGGCAACGCCGGCACCGCGCAGGCGCTGACGACCAGCCGCATCACCGCCGTGCGCGCGCTGCTGCGCCGCGATGCCGAGAGCCACCTGGCGCAAATGGACAAGGTCTACACACCCAAGGGTGAACTCAATGCGCCCAATGGCCGCGAGCTGGGCACCAGCGTCGGCCAGATCGCCCACCTGGGCCTGTTCCTGCCAACGCCCTCGCGCGTGGAGGACTACTACGCCGCGCTCTACAAGGTGAAGGTGCACACGCTGAACCGCAAGCCGCGCGGCTACATCGGCGACGAGCTGCTGATCGAGACCCAGCGCAACACCGCGCAGCTGCAGGCCCCGTACACGCCGCGCCCGCGCGAAGCCACCCGGCTGTCGTTCAACTACGGCGAGTACAAGAAGCTGGAAGACGCCGAGGACTCCTACGTTGATCGCACGCAGGAAACCTCGCCGGAAATGATCACGCTGGAGCGCACCTTCTACAGCGCGCTGCAGGTGCCCAACCGCTTCTACATCTTCAAGGTCATCGGCAACAGCTGAGCGCGCACCCGCGCGCCCGCTCAACCGGCCGGCTCCCGCGGAGCCGGCCCCGCATCAGAAGGGAGGCTGACATGCGAAGCACGATCGCAGGATCGCGTGCGGACGGCGCCTGCCATGTGCTGGCCGCCGGCTGCATTGCGCCAGGCTGCGCAGACGTGGGCCAGGCCCATGCGCAGGTCTGGCGCGGCGCCCGCAGCACGGTGCCGATGCGCCGAGTCGCGGACGACGCGCTGGCCATCGCCAGTGCGCTGCCGGCCCGCATTGCCAAGCGCATGGACCGCTTTGCCCACCTGGCCGTGGCCGCCACGCGCAGCACGCTGGCAGCGCATGCCGCCGCGTCGTTGCCGCGCAGCGATTGCGGCATCGTGGTGGGCAACATGACAGGCGGCTGGGGCTGTACCGAGCCCGAGCTGCGCAAGCTGCACAGCACCGGCCTGGCGGACATCAGCCCCTACCTGGCCTCGTCCTGGTTCCCGGCCGCGGCCCAGGGCCAGGCCAGCATCCAGCTCGGGCTGGAAGGCTATGCCAAGACGATTGCCACCGACCGCTGCGCCGGCGGCCAGGCCATCGGCCTGGGCTTCGCGCGCATCGCCCACGGCAAGGCCGAGGCCATCGTCGCCGGCGGCGCCGAGGCGCCGATCACGCCCTTCGTCGAAGCCGCCTACGAATGCAAGTTCGGCGACCGCGCGCAGCTGCGTGAGGCCGCCGCCTTCCTGCTGCTTTCGCCCGAGGCACCGGCAGACCAAGCCCGGCCGCGCATCACCCGCCACCGCACCCGCGCGCTGTTCCACGACGAGCCGCTGCAGGCCCAGGTGCGCGAGCTGCTGGCCGCCGCGTCCGAGCCGGAAATGGCCGAGCTGGCGCTGTTCGTCAACACCTTGCCGCACGACCGCATCGAGGCCGAGATCGAGCAGGCGGTGCGCGCCAGCGGCCTGGCCGTCGCCACGCTGATGTTTCCCAACCGCGTGCTGGGCGACAGCCTGGCCGCCTCGGCGGCGCTGGCCGCCGCGGTCGCCTGCGAGAGCCTGCTGCAGGCCCAGTGCAGCCACGCGCTGGTGCTGTCGGTCGGCCACCAGTGCCTGGACATCCTCACCCTGACCCTCTAGGAGGCCAACATGAACGACTTGAGCGCAGCGCTGGACCAGCGCCACACGATCGCCACGATCAGCACGACGGATCGCGTCATCAAGGCCATCCGGGCCCTGGGCTGCGACGCCGACCCCATCCTGCCGGTGCACGAGCTGGACCGCGAGCTCGGCATCGACTCGACCGAGTTCGTCGAGCTGGGCATGCTGGTGCGGCGCGAGTTCGGCGTGGACGACAAGGCCATCAGCCTGTTCGGCGTGGAGCGCGTGTCCGACATCGTCGCCCGCGTCGACCAGCTGCTGGCGAAGTAGGGCCACCGCCATGCACACGCTCCTCCTCACGCTGTGCCGGCTGGCCCTGCCGCTGGCCCTCGCCAGCGCACTCGGCTCGGCCTTTGCCGCGACCCACACCATCACGATGCTGGACGCACCGCCCTACTTCGACCAGCCCAACCTGGAGGTCAAGGTGGGCGACACGGTGACCTGGTCCAACACCGGCCCCGAGCTGGCCCACATCGTGATGGACGGCGACCTGAACCTCTACTCGCAGGACATCGTGCCCGGCAAGAGCTGGAGCTACAAGTTCGCCAAGCCGGGGGTCTACGACTACATCTGCCATCGCCACTTCTTCATGAAGGCACGCGTCACCGTGCGCGACGAGAGCGGCAGCACCGCCGCGGCGCTGGACTTCCCGTACCAGAAGGCCTTCCGCGAGTTCGTCATCCCGACCATGCGCAGCGTGCCGCGCATGATCATTGCCGGCCAGGACCACCGCATGTGGTTCACCGAAGGCGGCGGTGACTTCTACGGCTTCGAGGACATCCCGGCGCAGAACAAGATCGCCTCCATCGACGAGCACGGCCGGGTCGTCGAGTACGCCACACCCACGCCTGATTCAGACGGCAGCAAGGTCGGCGTCGATTCGCTGGTGATGGACAAGAAGGGGCACATCTATTTCACCGAGCGGCTGACCAACCGCATCGGCGTGCTCAGCCCCAGCGGCGCCATCACCGAGCACCAGATCCCGACCCCGGGCGGCTACGCACTGGGCGTGGACATCGATGCCAGCGGCAAGATCTGGTTCGCCGAGCGCTTTGGCAACCGCATCGGCCACATCGATGCCAAGGGCAAGATCACCGAGATCGAGTTGCCGGACAAGGAGTCCGAGCCGCGCACCATCTTCGTCGACACCCGTGGGCGCATCTGGTACACGGCCCGCGTGGCCAACGAGATCGGCTGGTACGACCCGGCCGACCAGCAGTTCCACCGGCTGCAGATCCCGACCAAGCAGGCCCGCCCCGCCGGCATTGCCGAAGCGCCGGACGGCACCATCTACTTCGTCGAGATGGTCGGCAACAAAGTGGCCAAGGTGGTCGGCGACCAGATCGTCGAGTACGCGCTGCCCACCGCTTTCGCCGCGCCGTTCAAGATCGTGCCGGACCAGAACGGCCACCTGTGGTTCACCGAGGTCTATGCCAACCAGATCGGCAAGTTCGACCTGGCGACCGGCGAGATCACCGAGTACAAGATCCCCACGGTCGACAGCCGGCCCGGCGGCATCGCGGTGGACGCCAAGGGCCGCGTCTGGTTCACCCAGCAGATGGGCAACAAGATCGCCTACTTCGACCCGGCGGTGAAGATTGGCGGCGCCAGCACCGGCGTGGCTGACGCAACCTCCGCGACGCCCGCGGCGCCCCCGGCAGCCAAGCCCGTCGCGCCGGCCGCACCGCCCCCGGCCGCCCGCAGCGAAGCCACGCCGGCCGTACCCAAGCCGCAAGCCGCCATGCCGGACAGCCTGCAGATGGCCAAGGCCATGATCGACTACAAGATCCCTTCCGCTGGCGGCGGGCCGGGCAACACGCTGGTCGCCGCGGCCGATGGCTGGCTGTGGTTCCCGCTGATGTTCGGCAACAAGGTCGCCGCCATCCACCAGACGACCAAGGAGTTCCGCGAGGTGGCGCTGCCGCGGCCTGTCAGCATGCCGGTGGGCCTGGCCTCGGCAGGCGACGGCGTGATGTGGGTGGCCGAGTTCCGCGGCAATGCGCTGGCCCGCATCGACATGGCCACCGCGAAGGTCGACGAGTTCCCGGTGCCCTGGGCCAACGCGCTGCCCAGCGCGGTGGTGGTGGACGAGACCGGCGCGGTGTGGATGTCGCTGATGGGCGAAAACGCCATCGTGCGCTTCGACAGCGCCACCAGCCAGTTCACCCGCCACGCGCTGCCGCTGGCCGACAGCAACCCGCTCTACCTGCTGCCCGACGGCCACGGCAACCTGTGGGTCAGCGCCGCGAAGGACGACGGCAGCTACGTCGCCCGCTTCGACCGCGCGCAGCAGCAGTTCCAGGTCTACATGACCACCGAAGCCGGCGCCAACCCGACCGGCATGCTGCTGGACGGCAGCGGCCTGTGGGTCGCCGAAGGCGGCAGCGGCCACCTCTCGCGGCTGGACCCTGCGACCGGCGGCTGGGCGCGCTACCGCATCCCCGGCGCCAAGCCCGAGCCGGTGCGGCTGGCGCGTGACGCAGAGGGCCGCATCTGGATCGCCGACGGCGGCGAGATCGGCAGCGTCGGCGGCAACCAGCTGGCCGTGTTCCAGCCGTCCACCGCGCGCTTCACCACGCTGCCCATGGCCAACGGCCAGGCCAAGCCCATGGGCATCTACGCCGGTGGTGCCGGCGGCATCTGGTTCACCCAGCAAGGGGCGAACCGCATCTCCCTCATTCCCACGGACGCCATCTGACATGAACACCATCGGACTCGACATCGCCTACCCCGTGCCGGCCGCGGCGGTCATGGAAGCCTTCTGGCGCGCCGAACACTGGCCCGGCCTGACGGAGCACGTGACCGGCATCACCTTCCACTACGAAGACGCGCAGTGCCAGGTGCTGACCATGGCCGTCAACAGCCGCGGCAGCCATGCCTCGTTCCAGACCATGCGCTGCCGCCAGCGCAACCGCATCTACTACTTCCAGCCCACGCCGCCGGCCTTCCTGCGCATGCACGGCGGCTACTGGGAGATCACGCCGACCGAGCAAGGCTGCAAGGCCGTGAGCCACCACGAGTTCGTGGTCAACGAGGACGAGGCGCGCCACTTCGCCAGCACCGTGCTGGGCTGGGACGGCCAGGGCGACGTGGCCGAACGCATTGGCGAGCTGCTGCGCGCCAACAGCCGCCAGACCATGGAAGCGCTGCGCAACGCGCTGGCCAGCGCTCAAGCCGAGTCCGCCGCCGTTGCCACCGACGTGGCCTAGCCAGGAGACCGCCATGCACACCACCTTCCTCAGCCTGGCCCTGGCCGGCGCGATGCTGCTGCCCACGTTGGCCCTGGCCGCGGCCCCCTCCACGGACTTCGGCACGCCCACGGCCGTGACGCCGGCGCCGACCACGCTGCACCGGCTGCAAAGCTCCACCGGCAAGACCTTCACGATGGCCGAGTACACCGTGCCAACCGCCCACGCCGTGCCGCACATCCTGGCCATCGACCAGAACGACGCAGTCTGGTTCAGCGAAAGCGGTGGCCGCTTCGCGCGCAATTTCATCGACGTACCGGCGCAGTCCAAGATCGGCCGCATCGACGCGGGCGGCACCATGTCCGAGTGGTACCTTGGCGACGCCGAGACCAGCCCGATGGGCATCGAATTCGACAAGGCCGGCGACCTGTGGATCACCGAGCGGCTGGCCAACCGCATCACCCGCTTCAAGCGCGACGGGCAGAAAGTCCACTACCAGGTGCCCACGCCCGGCGCTTGGCCGACCGGCCTGGCCATCGACCCGGCAGGCGACGTCTGGTTCACCGGCACCAAGGCCGACAAGATCGGCGTGGTGCGCATCAAGACCGGCCAGGTCGAGGAGTTCGCGCTGCCGGCCAAGGCGACGATGTCCACCGGCATTGCCGCCTCGCCGGACGGCACGATCTGGATTGCCGAGCGCGATGTCAACATCATCGGCAAGTTCGACCCCAAGACCGCCACCTTCACCCAGTACAAGCTCTCCACGCCTTCGGCCCGGCCCTGCGGCGTGACGGTGGACAAGACCGGCACCGTCTGGTTCACCGAGCGCGGTGCCGGCAAGCTCGGTCGCATCCTGGCCGACGGAACGGTGCAGGAATTTGCGCTGGAGAACCGCCAAGCCGGGCCCTTCATCATCGTGGCCGACCAGTTCGGCCAGATGTGGTTCAGCGAGCTGTTCGCCAACAGCATCGGCCGCTTCGACCCGGCCACCGGCCAGTTCGAACACTTCCCGATCAGGGGCGACAACGCACACCCGGCGGGCCTGGCCATCGACTCCAAGGGCAACGTCTGGTTCGCCCAGCAAAGCACCAACAAGCTGGCCACCATCATCCGGGCCGACCTGGGCTACGTGGGCGGTGAACAACGGGTCTCGCAGGCAAGCCCGGCCGACCCGGTGGCCGACGCGCTGAAGGGCTACCGCTACGACCCGATGGAGATCCCGACCACCGACTCGCTGCCCGGCATCGTCAACATCGACAAGCGCGGCACCGTGTGGTTCACGCAGATGGGCGGCGGCTTCGTCGGCCCGGGCTTCCCGCCCGGCCCGGCCGGCAGCAAGGTCGGCTATGTGCGCGACGGCAAGCTGCACGAGCTGGCCATGCCCACGCCCGAATCCGGCCCGACCTCGCTGGGGCTGGACCCGGTCAACGACGACGTGTGGGTCAGCCTGCGCGCGGCCAACAAGATCGCCCGCATCCGAAACGATCAGGTCACCGAGTTCACGGTGCCGGTGCCCGACAGCCTGCCGGTCGGCGTGGCGGTGGACAGCAAGCACAACGTCTGGGTGGCCCTGAGCGACGGCAATGCGCTGGCCCGCATGACGGCCGAAGGCGAGTGGCGCGTGCTGCCGCTGCCAGCCCCCAACCTGGCACCGCGCACCGTCTTCGTGGACCACGAGGACCTGGTCTGGTTCGCCGAGAAGCAGGGCAACCACGTGGGCCTGGTGGACCAGCAGAAGTGGCGCGTGGACCGCTGGAAGATTCCCACCCGCATGGCCTGGCCGCTGTCCATCGTCGAGGACGAGAAGGGCGACATCTGGTTCGCGCAGATGCGCTCGGACAAGCTCGGCGTACTGGACCGCCACACCAAGCAGATCCGCGAGTACGCGATGCCGGTCAACTCGGCGCCGTTCAAGCTGTCCTACGACGCCGGCAACCACGCGATGTGGGTCTCCACGGTGTTCGGCAACGCGGTGATGCGCTTCGACATCCCGAAGGGCGAAGTGGTGGCGCGCTACCCGGTGCCGCAGGACGGCGTGTGGGTGGGCGGCATCGACCGCGACGCCGACAGCTGCTTCTGGATCACCGAGCAGTTCGGCAACCGGGTCGACCGGCTGTGCATCGACGGCGTGTCCAAGCCACTGCGCGCAGCCAAGGCGGACTGAGGCCATGGACCGCCAGGACTTCGTGCTGCACCGGGTGGCCTTCGCCGGCCTGCCCTACGCCGCGCTGCGCGCGCTGGACGGCGAACGCGGCAGCGCCATCGGCTGGCGCCAGGGCATGCTGGGCCAGGCCAGGCTGCTGCGCGCCTGCGCCCGCCGCGCCGCCTCCGAAGGCGCCGCGGCCAGCGCCGCGCAGTACTTCCGCTGGGCTGGCGTGGCCTACCACAGCGCCACGCTGGGGCCGGACCTGTCGGCCCTCGACGGCCTGGTGCGCGTGAGCCGGCTGCGCCATCTCGCCGTGGCCGCCTACCGCCGCGCGCTGCAGCAGGACGGCGGTGCGAAGCTGGTCACGCTGGCCCTGGGCGCCCATCGCCTGCACGGCTACTGCAGGCTGCCGGAAGGCGAGCCGCGCGGCGTGGTGCTGCTGCTCAATGGGCTGGACTCGCTGTGCGAAGTCGAGCTGCATGCCTTTGCTTCCGGGCTGCTGGCACGCGGCATGGCCACGTTGTCGCTGGACCTGCCGGCGCGCTTCAGCGCCAGCGGCCCGCGCGACATGCAGGCCGAACGCTGGCTGCCGGCGCTGCACGAATGGCTGGCCGGGCATGGGCTGGGCGGGCAGCCACTGGGCGTGTTCGCGGTCAGCTTCGGCGGCTACCTGGGCGCACGGCTGCTGGCCGGCAATGCCGGCCTGTGCGCCGGGCTGCTGATCTCGCCGCCCGCCTGGATCGAGGACAAGCACCGCCAGCACCCGTACTTCTCGCGCATGTTCAGCTGGAGCTTCGGCCAGCCGGGCGAAGCCGAGCTGGACGCGCTGGCCGCCTCGGTGCGGCTGGACGCGCTGGCGCCGCCGCAGGCCGCATGCCGGGTGTACGCGATGACCGAAGACGCGATGTTCGACGCCCGCCACACCGAGGCCTACGCGGCCTGGGGCCAGGGCCGAGTGGAGGTGAAGACCGTCGCCGCCGAGCACGTGGGCACCAGCAGCTTCTACCGCTGGTTGCCCGGGGCCTTTGACTGGTTTGCTGAAAGGTTTGCACATGCCTGAACAACACCTCCCCCGCGCCAACCTGGCGCAGCGGCTGAGCCACACGCTCGGCGAACACCTGATGCGCCACTGCACCCAACATTGGGCGCCCTGGGTCGTCACCGTCTGCAGCTGCGCGGTGCCGGCCATGGCAGCAGAGATGCCCAAGTCCGTCACCGTGCAAGGGCACTTCCAGGAGCTGGCGCTGGACAACCCGGGCAGCGGCCCGGCCATCGTCTCGGTGGACGACGAGGACCGCGTGTGGGTGGCGCTGGCGCGCGCCGGCAAGCTGGCGATGTACAGCGGCGGCAAGGTGCGAACCTTCGACCTCGGCGCCAACAGCCGGCCGGTCGGCGTGATTGCCGGCACCAAGCAGAACGGCTACCCCGGCTCGGTGTGGATTGCCGCCAGCTACGACAACAAGATCATCCGCTACGACTGGCAGACCGGCCAGCGCCGTGAATACCCCATCCCCGGCACCGAGAGCTGGCCGTTCAACATTGCGCTGGACGCCAAGGGCCACGTCTGGTTCACGCAGCGCGCAGCCGGCGCCATCGGCAAGCTGGACCCGGTGAGCGGCGAGTTCACCCAGCTGCCGCTGCCGCGCCCCGGCTCCGGCCCCGCGGGGCTGGGCATTGACGCGAAGAGCGGCAGGGTCTGGTTCACCGAAAGCTACAAGGACACGCTGGCCAGCCTCGACCCCGCCACCGGCCAGGTCACCGAGATCGCCATGGGCCAGGCCAGCACCGGCCTGGTCAGCGGCCCGGCCGGGCTGGTGGTGGACGGCGAAGGCGGCGTGTGGTTTGCCAAGCTCGAAGGCCAGCTGGGCTACCTGCCGCCCGGCGCCAGCCAGGTGCAGCTGATGGCCACGCCGGCCAATGCCGCACGCCCGGCCGGCGTGACGCTGGATGCCCAAGGCAACCCCTGGCTGGTGGCACTGGATGGCAACTCGCTGCTCAGCTACCAGCGCCGCGACAAGCAGTTTGTCGTCTACCCGCTGCCCGTTGGCGAGCAGGACGCGCAGCCCAGCTCACCGCCGTTCGCGCGCAGCTCGCGCCCGTTTGGCCTGGCCTTCGACAGCAGCGGCAACCTGTGGTTCTCGCAGCAGTACACCGGCCAGCTCGGCGTGCTGGACCTGGCCAAGCCGGAGTTGAAGCTGATGTCGCCCGGGCCGGAGGTGAAGGCGGCCGACCCATACGTGACGGTGCAGGCGCTGGACAGCCTAGTCGGCGAGGTGACAGTGCGCTACGAGATGGACGGCGCAGCAGTCGCCCTGCGCAACGGCCGCTTGGACCTCACGCATGCCACGCCAGGCGAGCATGAGCTGAAGGTGGTGGCCACCGATGCCGCAGGCCTGAGCAACAGCCAAAGCCGGCGCTTCCGCTACCTGCCGGCGCCTGAATCTCTGCCCACGCTGATCGGCGCGCTGCGCTTCAAGTCACCCGAGCCCAAGGCCTTGCGCGACGCGCTGCTGATGACCGCCAACGACAGCGGCAAAGCCCAGCGCGTGGACGATTTGCGCGGCATGCTGGCCACCCACCGCGAACAGCTGGCGGCCGACGAATACGCCAGCATCTCGGCCACGCTGGAGTGGATGGCCGGCGGTCGCGGCAGCGAGCAGGTGGTGACCATCCTGGACCGCGAACCCTTCTTCGAGCCGCGCCAGGTGGAGCTGAAGCCCGGCGGCAGCGTGGCCTGGATGTACCAGGGCGAAAAACAGGGCCACGAGATCTCGCACGAGCTGCACCAGATCGAAGTCGCCAGCCTGCAGGTCAAGTCACCGCTGATGCGCGCCGGCGACCGCTTCGTGCAACGCTTCGACACGCCCGGCAGCTACACCGTGCTGGACTCGCGCAAGCCGGGCGCGGCGCTGCAAGTGACGGTGCTTCAACCATGACCAGCATGTTGCCGCCGCTGTTCATGCAGCCCGAAGTCCGGCTGGTGGACCTCAGCGTGCCGCTGGGCGAGTCGGAAGCCGAGTCGGTGCCTGTCGTCGTCGAGTACCTGCCGCATTGCTGCGGTGGGGCCCACCTGGCGCAGTTGGCCGACATCGAGCAGCAGCAGCTCGAAGGCGGGCTGGCCTGGGCCAGCGAGCGCATCCAGGCCATCACCCACAACAGCACCCACATCGACGCGCCCCACCACTACGCGCCGCTGTGCCAGGGCAGGAAGAGCCGCACCATCGACGAGATTCCGCTCGACTGGTTCTGGGGCCAGGGCAAGTGCCTGGACATCTCGGACGACAGCGAGCCGCTGAGCCGCGAGGCGCTGCTGGCGGCCGAGCAGCGCGCCGGCATCCGCATCGAGGCGCAGGACATCGTGCTGTTCCGTACCGGTGCCGAAGCCTTCCATGGCGCGGCCGGCTTCAACCGCCGCGGCCGCGGGCTGACGGGCGACGTGGTGCGCGAGCTGACCGACCGCGGCGTGCGCCTGTTTGGCACCGACGCCTGGAGCATTGACGCGTCCTACCCGAAGATGAAGGAACGCTCGCTGGCGCTGGGGCCGCAGGCGGTGTGGGAGGCGCACTTCGTGGGCCGCGAGCGCGAGTTCTGTGCCATTGAAAAGCTGACCAACCTGGCCACGCTGCCGGCGGCCGGCTTCTGGGTTGCCGCCTTCCCGATCAAGGTCCAGTCCGGCAGCGCGGGCTGGAGCCGCGTGGTCGCGTTCGTGGCCAAACCGGCGCCACTGGGATGACACGCCGCGCCCAGCCCCTGCTGCTGCTGGCCACACTGTTGGCCGCAGGCCCGGCCGCAGCGCGCGACGGCCAGGCGCTGTTCGCCGAACGCTGCCAGGCCTGCCACACGGTGCAGGACGCGCCGGCCGCCGAGCGCTGGCGCGTGGCCTTCACGCAGCAGGGGCCTTCGCTGGCGGGCGCCGGCAGCAAGTTCAACCCGGCCTGGCTGGTCGCATGGCTGCAGCAGCCCGGCTCCCTGCATGGCGGCAGCTACCCGTATTTCCGCTGGGTGCAGCGCACGCCCGAGGGCGACAGGCTGCCCACGCGCGCCTTCGAGCACCTGGCGCTGAACGCCGAGGAGGCACAGGCCGCGGCCACCTACCTCGGCACGCTGCAGGCCGAGCTGCAGGCCTTCCCGCCGCAGCCCGCGCTGGCGGCCAACACCACCCGCGTGCTGTACGACAAGGTGGCTGCCTGCAGCGGCTGCCATTCGCCCGACGCCGCAGCCCCGCGCACCGGCCCGCTGCTGAGCAATGCCGGCCAGCGACTGAACCCCGCCTGGGTGGACGCCTTCCTGCACGACCCGCAGCAGCTCGGCACGGTCAACATGCCCAAGGCCAGGCTGCGCATGGACCAGGTCGCGGCGCTGGCGCAGTACGTGCTGAACCCGCCGCCCGCCGAGCCCGCCTCGCCAGCGCAGGCACCGGCCGCCGGCACGCCACCGAAGGCCCTGGACGCCAGCGCGCCGCGCGGTGCGCTGGTCTACCGCGTGGTCTGCTCGCAGTGCCATGGCGTGGACGGCGACGGCCGCGGCATCAACGCCCGCTTCCTCAGCGTGGAGCCGCGCAACCACCGCGGCCCGGAGATGGACAAACTGAGCGACGAACACCTGTACCGCGTGATCCGCTACGGCGGCACGGCCGTCGACAAGTCGGCGCTGATGCCTTCATGGGCCAGCGTGCTGAATGACGCCGAGATCCAGGACGTGATCGCTTATCTGAAAACCCTGCGGCAACGCACAGACTGAAAGGGCAAGCTCCATGGCGCATTCCCCTCCTCCTTCCGGCCGCGTGGTGATCACCGGCATCGGGCCTGTGACGCCCATCGGCAGCGGGCGCCACGGGTTCTGGCGTGCTGCGGCAGCGGGCCGCAACGGCGTGGTGGACGTGGCCAGCACTGGCGCGCTGGGGGCGCACGACGCGCTGCGTTCGCGCATCGTCGCCTGCCTGCCGGAAGCGGCGCTGCCCGGCGTGGGCCATGGCGACCAACGGCTGAGCGCCATGTGCATGCGCGCCTTCGAGCTGGCCTGCGACGACGCCGGCCCGCTGGACGGCCACGCCGCCGACCAGATCGGCGTGGTGATGGGCACCGCCGTGGGCACCACCGCCGCCATGGAGCGAAGCTTCCTGAAGATGGCCGGCACGGACGCTGGCGCCACCCCGTTCGACCTGATGGAACAGGTCTCCTTCCACACCGTGGCCCACGCCATGGCCCGCCGGCTGCGCGCCCACGGCCCGGTGCTGACGGTCTCGACCGGCTGCACCGCCGGCATCGACGCCATCGGCATGGCCTTCGACCTGGTGCGCCACGGCAGCTGCGGCGTGGTGCTGGCCGGGGCGGGCGAGGCGCCGGTGTGCCCTGTGGTCTACGCCGCGTTCGACAGCATTGGCGCGCTCAGCACCCGCAATGACGATCCCGCAAGCGCCTCGCGCCCGTTTGCCAAGGACCGCGACGGTTTTGTGCTCGGCGAAGGCGCCTGCATGCTGGTGGTCGAGGACTACGAACGCGCCAAGGCCCGCGGTGCGCGCATCTATGCCGAGCTGCTGGGTTTTGCCTCGGTCAGCAACGCCTTCCACATGACGGACCTGCCGGCCGACGGCGCGGCGCTGGCGCGCTGCATGTCGCTGGGCCTGGCGGACGCGGCGCTGAAGCCCGAGGCCATCGACGCGGTCAACGCCCATGGCAGCTCCACGCCGCAGAACGATGTTTGCGAGACCAACGCGATCAAGGCGGTGCTGGGCCAGCACAAGGCACGCCAGGTGCCGGTCAACTCGCTGAAAAGCATGGTCGGCCATGCGCTGGGCGCGTCCAACGCGATCGAGATCGCCGCCTGCGCGATGGCCATCCAGGAGCAGTACATGTTCCCGACCATCAACTTCGGCAGCGCCGGCGACGGCTGCGACCTGGACTATGTGCCCAACCAGGGCCGCGGCGCCCCGATAGGCGCGCTGCTGAAGCTCAGCAGCGGCTTCTCCGGCGTGCACTCGGCGCTGGTCATGGGCCACCCGCAGCGCTAGGCCCGAACATGTTGCAGCGGCGGACGTGGCTTGGCCTGGCGCTGGGCCTGACATTGGGTCCGTGGCCGGGCGAGTCGGCCCATGCCGCGGCCGTGCCCGACGCGCTCGCCGCGCTCGTTCCGCCGCCCTACCAGGCCCAGGCGCTGACGCCGGAGGAAACCCCGCACTTCACCCGGCGCAAGCCCTACCGTGAGGGCGATCACCTGGTCTGGGAATACCGGCTGGTGGTGACCGAGACCACGCACCCGCTGGCCGACGGCACGCCGTACAAGGTCTACGCCTACGGCAACCGGGTGCCCGCCCCGCAGCTCTATGCGCGAGATGGCGACCGGGTGCGCATCCGCCTCGTCAACGAGACCACCGTGCCGCACACCATCCACTCGCACGGCCTGTACACGCCGCAGCGCATGGACGGCGCCACGCATGTGCACCTGGGCCCGGACGGCGAGATGCACCAGCACGACCCGGCCGGCGCGCCGCTGCCGGTGGCGCCCGGCGAGGAGTTCACCTACGACTACATCGCCCGCCCCTCGGGCTCGCACTTCTACCACTGCCACGTGAGCGCCAACGAGCACATGGCGCGCGGCATGATCGGCACCTTCGTGGTCTTCCCCAAGCTGCCCGAGCCGCCGGCCGATTTCGACAGCGTGCTGCTGCTGCAGGAGTGGAACTCCAAGTACGCGAAGCAGGGCAAGCCGGGCGACCCGCGCGAGGTGGGCGACGCCGACTTCTTCACCTTCAACGGCCTGTCCTTCCCGAACACGCCGCTGATGCAGGTAAAGCAAGGCGCCAGGGTGCGCATCCGCTTTGTCAATGCCGGGGCGCAGCCGCATTTCATGCACCTGCATGGCCACACCTTCCTGGTCACCCACAAGGATGGCTTTCCGCTGCGCGAGCCGATGCTGATGGACACGGTGGCGGTCGGCCCGGCCGAGCGGGTGGACATCTTCTTCATTGCCAACAACCCCGGCGACTGGCCGCTGCACTGCCACTCGCCGCCGCACACCACCAATGCCGGCGTCTACCCCGGCGGCATGATGGCGCACCTGATCGTGGGCCCGGACCGCTACCCGAAAAGCGGCGAAGGCCCGCTGGGCCCGGGCATCGAAGCCGCAACCGACGCCTGGCGCGACTACGCGCGCCGCTACTACGCCAGCCTGGCCAAGGCCGCGCGATGAACCGCCTGCACGCACCAACACCCGTCGAGCCAACGGTGATCGGGTTCAGCGCCAAGGTTGGCCTGGCCGGCCTGGCAAGGCGGCTGCACGGTCAGGCCCCCGACTACCTGGCCCCACCCGAGCTGGCCTTCTGGCAAGCCGTGCCTTCGGCCAAGCGGCGGCTGGAATACGCCGGCGGCCGGCTGGCTGCCAAGCTGGCGGTGCATGCGCTGCGCCGCTGGCAAGGTCAACCCCCGCTGCCACTGGCCGAACTGCCGGTGCTGCCGCTGCCTGGCGGCGAGCCGCGGGTGCGTTTGCCAGACGGCAGCGAATATGCCTTGAGCCTTTCGCATGCCGCCGGACTGGCCTGCGCGGCGAGTTTCCTGCCAGCCTGGCGACTCGGCATTGACCTGATTTCCCAAGGCCGCGCGCCACCGCATGATGAGGCGTGGTGCCATTCCACCGAATCCAGGTACTCGGTTTCAGACCGGGCCATCAGTTGGGCCGTCAAGGAAGCCACCGTGAAAACCCTGGGAAAGGGAATGGGGCCGGTGTTCCGCGAAATTCGATGCTGGCGCGACGCGCAACATCGCTGGGTGAGTTTGCCCACCCAGCTGATGGACCTCCGCAAGCGATTTCGCTACACTTTGTTTCAATCATCCCCCTACTTCATCTGCATCGCTTCGGTGCAAATGGAAACAATATAGAAACTGTTGCCAAGCAGGCGCATTCAGTACGATGCCGGCCTGTGAAGGCCACAGTTGAGCAGCAGCAGCATTTTTCTTCAGAGTCGATTCTCACAACACGCCCGCCATCCGGCAGGCAAATCGTTCAGGGAAAGAAGATGGCCAACATGCTCCATACCGGCGTCGGTTTCAACGCTGTCCCGCCTGTCGTCACCCGCTCCACGCTGAGCGCCCAGGAAACATTGGTCGCAGAACTGGTCTGCGCCGGTCTGTCCAACAAGCAGATTGCCGCCAGGGCCGGTCTCAGTGAACACACTGTGTCCTCTTATCTCCGACGCATTTACAGCAAGCTCGGCGTCAATAGCCGGGTTGCGCTGGTCGTCACACTGCATTCATTCACCGCATAAGCCGTGCGTGCGCAGCATCGCCGGGTTTCAACATCGGCCAGCAGGCCGAATGGGAGGCATTCATGAATTACCTGATCGTCGTGGGCACCGTGGTGGGCCTGATCGTGGGTTTGATCGCCCTGATCGTCATCATCGGCATGCTGTTGCCAGTCAAGCATTCGGCCACCCGCAGCATCGTGCTGCCAACTTCGCCGGCCAGGCTTTGGGAATTGATCAGCGACTTTGCGGCTTATGACGGCTGGCGCACCGGCGTCGTCGAAATGCAGCGCCAGCCGGATGCAAATGGCCACCCAGTGTGGAAAGAACTTGAGAAAGACGGCGGCGGGCTGGCATTTGAGACCTTGGCTGTCGAGCCGCAGCAGCGCATCGTGCGCAGGATCGTCGGCGAGGGTTTGCCGTTTGGTGGCACCTGGACTTTTGTGCTGAAAACCGTGGAAACGGGCATTGAGCTGACGGTGACCGAAGACGGCGAGGTCTACAACCCAGTGTTCCGCTTTGTTTCGCGCTTCATCATGGGTCACCAGCGCAGCATGCGCATCTATTTCGACGACCTGACGCGCAAGCTGGCGGTCCAGGCGGTGAGTTTTTCCTGAAAGGCGCGGCAATCCATGGGACGGGTGGTGTTGTGTTACGGCTCGCTGGGGCCGGACAAGGGCGAGGTGCAGGCCATGCTGGAGGGCCATGCCATCCTGCTGAAGGGCGACTTCAAGGCCAAGCTGGCGGTGGCCGAACTGCAGGACCTGCGCACGCAGGAAGACCTGCTGGTGGCGCACACGCGGCAGGGGCCGCTGGCGTTGGCACTGGGCGAGAAGGAGGCGGCGCTGTGGCTCAAGAAGATCCTGCATCCGCCCTCGCTGGCGGACAAGCTGGGCGTCAGCGAAGGCCTGGCCGTGCACCTGCAGCAGGCGCATGCCGAGCTGAAGCGGGTGCTGGACCCGGTGGCACCGAACTACGTGCCGCTGGCCCAGGCGCAGCTGGCCTTCATCGTCGTGGACACGGCCCAGGACCTGACGGCGCTGAAGGCGCTTGCCAAGGCCAAGCCTGAGGGCTGCCAACTCTGGGTGCTGCGGCGCAAGGGGGCTGCGGCCGAGGTCAAGGAAAGCGAGATCATGGCGGTGACCAGGGCCGCGGGGCTGGCGCCGAGCAAGACCTCGGCCTGGTCCGACACCTACGCCGCCGACCGCTACGGCCGCGCCCGAGGCTGACGGCCGGCGGTTGGCGAGCTGACAGCTGGACACCACTGTTGCGCCGGCCGGCCGGGCCGCTCTGCTACGCTGCGCGCTCCCGCTCCCACTGGCCGCCAGGTCTTGTTGCCATGCTGTACCGATTGTTGTCGCTTGCTCCCGCTCTGATGCTGGGGGCGTTTTTCACCTCCCAGGCCCAGGCCGCCGATGTCGCCGTGTCGGTGCAGATCGGCCAGCCCGGCTTTTATGGCCGCATCGACATAGGCAACGCCCCTCAGCCTGAGCTGATCTATGCCGAGCCAGTGCTGATCCAGCGTGGCCCGACCCGCTACGCGCCGCTGTACCTGCGCGTGCCCCCCGGCCACGAAAAGCACTGGGACAAGCACTGTGGCCGCTACAACGCCTGCGGCCGCCCGGTCTACTTCGTGCAGGACCGCTGGTACAACGAGGTCTACGCACCCGACTACTGGAACCGCCACGGTCATGGCCGCGATCACGACGACGATCACGACCATGGCCGCGGAAAAGACAACGGCCACGGCCGGGGCCACGACCGCTGACGGCTGGAGCGGCGGCGCGTGCGGCGATACCATGCGCCCCTGCACCGTCCCGCCTCTTGCCGCGACAACCTTGCCGGAGCACACGCCATGCTGACCTTGCTGGGCCGATCCCCTTCGATCAATGTGCGCAAGGTGCTGTGGCTGTGTGCCGAGATGCAGTTGCCGATCGCCCACGAGGAATGGGGCACGCCGCAGCTGCCGCTGGACCAGCCGCTGTTCCTGTCGCTGAACCCGAACGCCCAGGTCCCCGTGCTGCGCGATGGCGAGTTCGTGCTCTGGGAGTCCAACAGCATCTGCCGCTACCTCGCGGGCCGCGAAAAGCGGGCTGACCTGCTGCCCACCACGCCGGCCGCGCGCGCCCAGGTCGAGCAATGGATGGACTGGCAGTTGGGCGACCTGAACAACGCCTGGCGCTATGCCTTCATGGGCCTGGTGCGCCACAGCCCCGCCCACGCCGACCCGGCGCTGGTGGCCCGCAGCCTGGCGGACTGGACGCGGCTGATGCAGATCCTCGACACCCAGCTGAGCAAGACCGGCGCCTTCGTGACCGGCGAGAACTTCACGCTGGCCGACGTGGTGATCGGCCTGTCGGTGCACCGCTGGTTCATGACGCCGCTGGAAGAGCGGCTGGCGCTGCCCGCGGTGGACGCCTACTACGCCCAGCTCAGCATGCGCCCGGCGTTCCAGCTGCACGGCCGCAACGGTCTTCCGTGAGGACCTTCGACGCCACAGCCACCCGCGCCGCGCTGCCGTTTCCCGCGCTGATCGGCGCGCTGCAGTCGCTGTTCGCCCAGGGCTGCGAAGTGCCGCAGCGCCATGTGCACAGCATTGGCGGGCAGCTCACCACGCTGATCATGCCGGCCTGGATCCCCGGCCGCTACCTGGGCATCAAGACCGTCAACATCGCGCCCGGCAATGCCGCACTGGGCCTGCCTGCGCTGGCCGCCAGCTACCTGCTGTACGACGCCACCACCGGCCAGCCGCTGGCCCTGATGGACGGCAACGAAGTCACTTCGCGGCGCACCGCCGCCGCCTCGGCACTGGCCGCCAGCCGTCTTGCGAAACCCGGTGCGCAAACCCTGCTCGTCGTCGGCAGCGGCCAGGTCGCCCGCCTGCTGCCCGAGGCCTACCGCGCCGCGCTGCCCGGCCTGCAGCAGCTCTGGCTCTGGAACCGCACGCCGGCCACTGCGCTGGCGCTCGCGGCGCAGCTGCGTGACCAGGGCCTGCCGGTCGCCGCGGTGCAAGACCTCGCCACCGCCGTGCGCCAGGCCGACATCGTCAGCTGCGCCACGCTGGCCACAGCCCCGCTGATCCACGGCGAATGGCTGCGCCCCGGCAGCCACCTGGACCTGATCGGCAGCTTCACGCCCGCGATGCGCGAGGCCGACGAGTCTTGCTTCCAGGGTGCCTCGCTGTGGGTGGACACCATCGAGGCCCTGCGCAAAAGCGGCGACCTGCTGGCCCCGCTGGCCAGCGGCTTGCTGAAGCCAGAGGACTTGCGCGGCACGCTGGCCGACCTGTGCCGCCAGCCCGGCAGCGGTCGACAGCACGCCCAAGAGCGCACCGTCTTCAAGTCGGTCGGCACCGCGCTGGAGGACCTGGCGGCGGCGATGCTGGTGTACGAGCAAGCCTGCCCCAAGTCCAGGTGCGCGAACGCACCAGCCTCCTGATTCAGGGTCCCGCCGTGCGCGCCCGCCAGGCCGCGGCGAACTGCTGCAACTCCCCCGCCTCCACGTCAGACACCGCCCAGCACTGCATGCCGCCAACGCGCCAGGTCAGCACATGGAAGCCGCGTTCGGTTTGCAGCGAGGGCGCCGCAGCCGGTTCGCTGCTGGGGCGCACGTAGACGTCGATGACGTGCAAGCGGCGCATGTAGGCGAGCACGGCAGTGGCTTCGCCGTGCAGGGCTTCGATGCGGCCGCCGGCCAGCGGGAAGCCTTGGGCGGAGAGGTCGGGCACGGGCGGGGCGTAGTCCAGCTTGCCTTGGTACCAGGGCTTGACGGTGTGGCGGTCGGACGAGGCGACTTGGTAGAGCGGGCCGGCGCTGAGGGCGTGCACGTGGCTGGCGACCAGTTCAGCCGGGTGCAGCGCGGCCGCCTGGAAGCCGCCATTGGCAGGCAGGCGCAGCACACCGGCAGGCAGCAGCATGGCCACCGGCAGCGCGCAGGCCAGGCCGGCGGCAAAGCCGATGGCCGGGCCTCGCCAGCCGCTCACCCACCGGCGCAGGCCGCTGAGCCGCGGCGCGTGGCGCGGCGGGCGGCTGGCGTCGGCCAGCGCGACCTGCGTCTGGATCGCCGCGCGCAGCGGATTGCCGGCCGTGTGGCGGCTGGCGTGCCGGCGCAGCAAGGCAGACAGCTCGGCGTTCTGCTTGGCGTCCGGCTCGTCTTCGGGAGGGTGATGCGGATCCGGCGTCATGAAGGGTCCATCCGGTGGGCGGCCAGGACTTCGCGCAGTTTGCCGCGGGCCCGGGACAGGCGAGACATCACGGTGCCGACCGGCACGTCGACGATGCGGGCGATGTCGGCATAGGCCAGTTCCTCCAGCTCGCGCAGCACGATGACCTCGCGCAGCGGCGGCGAGAGTGCGCGGATGGCTGCGTCCACCTCGCGTCGCAGGCGGTTGTGCTGCAGGCGTTCGGCCGGCTCGGCGGTGACCGGCGCACGCAGCTCGGCGGCGAACACCTCGTCGTCGAACTCGACCAGCATCGGCCCGTTCTGCAGCCGTGCCAAGTGCGTGCGGCAGGTGTTGCGCACGATGCCCAGCCACCATGGGCGGGCTTCGTCGCCCTTCAGGGAAACGCCGGGCCGCCCCAAGTTTTCCTGATCCCCTCGAGGGGCGGGCTGGGTGCAGCCCGGCCCTGGGGGCAGCTTCAATGAATCGAGGTAGCGGAACGCGCGCATCGCGGCTTCCTGCAGCGCGTCGTCCGCCGCCTGGGCATCGCGCAGTAGCCAGCGCGCCAGGTTGTAGCCGGCGTCCAGGTGCGGCATCACCTGTTGCTCGAAGACCTGGCGGCGGTTCATGTGGACATGCTACGCACTGACGATGAAACGGCCATTCATTTCCTCGTGGCCGTCGCCGCAGAAGTTGTCGCAGAGGAAATCGACCTTACCGGGCGCGGTGGGGCGGATCTCCAGCTTGACGATCTGGCCCGGCACCAGGTCGGCCCGCAGGTTCAGCGCCGGCACGTTGAAGCCATGCGTGAAGTCCAGCGCCTGCAGCTCCAGCAGCACCGCCTCGCCGGCCTTCAGCGGGATTTCGGCAGGCTCGTACTGGAAGCGCCTGGCGACGATGCGGATCACGCGTGGCCCCGACTGGGCCACGGCGACACCGGCGATCAGTGCGACACCGCCGATCAACAGACTCCGTCTTGCGCTGCTCATGCCTTCACCACCGGCCGGTCATCGATCTCGTACTGCAGGCCCTTCTGCTCGGCCTCGACTTGGCGCCAGCCCAGGCCCTGGTAAGGCGCAGCCGGGTTCCAGGGCAGCGGCGTGCGCTTGTCCTGCGAGCCGGGCGCCGGCAGCGGGAAGATCAGCGACTGGGCCGAGTGGTGGGCGATGTGGCCGGTCATGCGGTGCAGCGCCTGGTGGATGTGGCCGTAGAACACGGTGACGTGCTGGAACGGCATCAGCAGCGCGATGGCCTGCGCGCCGTCGCGCGTCGCCCAGTCCCACTGCGGCGCCAGGTCGAACAGCGGGCGGTGGGTCAGCACAACCAGCGGGGCCTGCGGGTCGCGGCCGGCCAGGTCGGTCTTGAGCCAGGCGAGCTGTTCTTCGCCGATCTTCGCGCCGGGGTCGGAGACATTGTCCAGCGCGATGAAGTGCACGCCCTGGTGGTCGAAGCTGTAGTGCGTAGGGCCGAACATTTCCTGGAACGCGGCGCCGCGGTCCAGCGAAGCGTCGTGTTCGCCGGGCATGAAGTGCACCACCGGCACCTTCAGCCCGGCGACGATGGCCTTGAACTCGGTCATGCGGCGGCGGCGCTCGGCAGGGTCGTCGGTGGTGTGCGTCAGGTCGCCGGTGAAGAAGATGAAGGCCGGCGGCTCGGCCAAGGCGTTGACTGCCGCCACGGCCTTGGGCAGCGTGCCGCGCGCGTCCGGGTTGGCGGGGCCTTCGTAGCCCCAGTGACTGTCGGAGAGCTGGACGAAATAGAAGTCGCTGCCAGTCGCGGCGCCGGCGGTCTGCATGCCTGCGCAGCCGGCCAGGCCTGAGGCGAAAACCGCGCCGCCGCCTGCGGCGGCCAGGTGGAGGAAGTCACGTCGTTGCATTCGAGGGCTCCTGAGCAAGGGAGTTGGGGGTCCTGCCATGCCTTACCGGCGGGGTGCCCGGTTTATTCCGTCGGCATTGCAGTTCAATGCGCGGCGAGGGTCTTCAGGTAGGCGATCAGGTCGGCTCGGTCCTGTGCCTCCGGCACGCTGACGCCCATGCGCTGGCCGGGTGCGAAGCGCTCCGGGTCGCTCAGCCAGCGGTCCAGCGTGGCTTCGGTCCACACACCGCCTGCGGCCTTCAGCGCACTCAGCGCAGGTGAATAGGCAAAGCCGGGCGCCGAGCCCGGCGCCCGGCCGAACACGCCCTGGTGCGCCGGGCCCACGCCGTTGTAGGCAGCGGAATGGCAGGCGGTGCAGCGTGCCTGGTAGAGCTGGCGGCCGTGCTCGGCGTCGCCCACGGCGGAGGCAACGGCCGGCAACAAGGCCAGCAACAGCGGAAAGACAGCGAAGCGACGGCTTGGGGACATGGCGGTTCCGGTGGCTGCGGCAGACGGTATGTCCGCCTCCCCATGCCTTACCGCCGCGCCCTCCGGTTCATTCCCGCCCAAGCTGCACGCCGCCGGTGCGGCGCACCGCGCCAGCCCCGGCACGACCCTCGCCAGTGCACTGGCGGCGTGCGCGTTCAGGGCCCAAACAGGCCACTCAAAGGCCACGCCCCGGGAACACGCAGCAGCGGTCGGGTTCGCCAGGGCTGGCCTGCAGATTGCTTGTATACCAGCTAGAACTTCAATCCGAACACCAAGGCAGTGCGGGGGAGGCGCTGTGGTGTGTCGGTCGGCTTGTCTACCCACCTTCTGGAGCTTTTGATGACGCAGCAGCACGCGCACTGGAACCGCAGGCAATGGATCAAGCACACCGGCATGGGGCTTGGCGCCCTGAGCCTCGGTGACCTGACCCTGGCGGCCGATGCACCGCTCACCGTGGGCTTCATCTACGTGGGCGCCAAGGACGACTACGGCTACAACCAGGCGCATGCCGAGGCGGTGGCCCAGGTCAAGAAGTGGCCCGGAATCAAGGTGGTGGAAGAGGAGAACGTGCCCGAGACCACCGCGGTGCAGAAGACCATGCAGGGCATGATTTCGCAGGACGGCGCAAAGCTGATCTTCCCCACCTCCTTCGGCTACTTCGACCCGCACATGCTGGCCATGGCCGCCAAGTTCCCGGACGTGCGCTTCGCCCATTGCGGCGGCATGTGGACCGCGGGCAAACACCCGACCAACACCGGCAGCTTCTTCGGCTACATCGATGAGGCGCAATACCTCAACGGCGTGATCGCCGGCCACATGACCAAGAGCAAGAAGCTCGGCTTCGTCGCGGCCAAGCCCATCCCGCAGGTGCTGCGCAACATCAACGCCTTCACGCTGGGCGCGCAAAGCGTGCACCCGGACATCACCACCACGGTGATCTTCACTGGCGACTGGTCCATGCCGGTCAAGGAAGCCGAAGCCACCAACAGCCTGGCCGACCAGGGCATCGACGTGTTCACGATGCACGTGGACGGGCCCAAGGTGATCGTCGAGACCGCCGCCAAGCGCGGCAAGTTCGTCTGCGGTTACCACGCGTCCCAGGCCAAGCTGGCCCCGGCCGCCTACCTCACCGGCGCCGAGTGGAACTGGACCACCGCCTACAAGCAGATCATCGACGCCGCCAAGACCGGCAAGCCGCACCCGAACTTCGTGCGCGGCGGGCTGAAGGACGGCTTCGTCAAGTCCTCGCCCTACGGTGCGATGGTGCCCGAGCCCGCAAAGAAGCAGGCCGAGGCCGTGCGCGCTTCGATGATGGCCGGCAGCTTCGACATCTTCAAGGGCGAGATGAAGGACAACACCGGCAAGGTCGTGATCCCCAAGGGCAAGGTTTTCAAGCAGACCGACGCCGAGCTGGAAGGCATGAACTACCTCGTCGCCGGCGTCGTCGGAAAAGTCTGAGCTTCATCCATGGCGCCGCAGGCCTTGCGGCGCCGCGCAGTCCAGGGAGATTCCCATGTCCGCTGCACCCCGGCCCTGGCACGCCAGCGCTGAAAACATCGCCCTTCCGGTGCTGGCCCTGGCCGGCGCGCTGCTGCTGTTCGGCCTGTTCGTCTGGCTGGGCGGCCACAGCCCGGTGGAAGCCTGGACGCTGCTGTTCAAGGGCGCGTTTGGCGATGCCTTCTCGTGGCAGAACAGCCTCCAGCGCGCAGCGCCGCTGATGCTCACCGCGCTGGCTGTGGCACTGCCGGCGCGCGCCGGGCTGGTGGTGATTGGCGGCGAAGGCGCGCTGGTGGTGGGCGCGCTGGCCTGCGCCGCGCTGCCGTATGTTTTTTCACCGCCGCCCAACGTCTTCGGCAGCACGCTGCTGATGCTGGCCGCAGCCATTGGCGGCGGTTTGTGGGTGGCGCTGGCGGGTGCCTTGCGCCAGTGGCGCGGCGTCAACGAGACCATCTCCAGCCTGCTGCTGGGCTACATCGCGATTGCGCTGTTCAAGCACATCGTCGAAGGTCCGCTGCGCGACCCGGCCAGCCTGAACAAACCTTCGACCAAGCCGCTGGCCGAAGGCCTGCGCATCGGCCCCATCATGGGCGCCAACGGCTTCGACAGCTGGCTGGGCGACGTGCACTGGGGCCTGGTGATCGGCCTGGTGCTGTGCGTGCTCGCAGGGCTGTGGCTGAGCTTCACGGCGCACGGCATGGCGCTGCGCGTGGTCGGTGGCAATGCCAAGGCCGCGCGGCTGGTCGGCCTGCCCAGCACGCGGCTAATCCTCGTGGCCTGCGCGGCCGGCGGCGCCTGCGCCGGACTGGCCGGTGGCATCGAAGTGGCCGCGGTGCAGACCTCGGCCAATGCCTCGGTGATCGCCGGCCTGGGCTACACCGGCATCCTGGTGGCCTTCGTGGCCCGGCAGAACCCGTGGGCGATTCCGCCGGTGGCCCTGCTGTTCGGCGGTTTCGGCGCAGCCGGTAGCCTGCTGCAGCGGCGCATGGACCTGCCGGACGCCTCGGTGCTGGTGCTGCAAGGCTTTGCCTTCGTGCTGATCCTGGCTTCGGAAGCGCTGCGCGGCAAGCTCTTCCAGCGCCCACCGCTGCCACGGCTGCGCAAGGTGCCCAAGCCGCCCGTGGCTGCGCCCACTGCAGCATCGATGGTCGTGCCCCTGCCAACGCGAGGCGCCGATGAAACGCCCGCTCCCTTGGTCTCCGCTGGAGGAAAAGCCTGATGACCACCTCGGATTGGATGGACCTGCTGCTGGCAATCCTGGGCGGCGCGATCCGCGTGGGCACGCCCTTCCTGTTTGTCAGCCTGGGCGAGTGCCTGACCGAGAAGTCCGGCCGCATCAACCTCGGGCTGGAAGGCGTGCTGGTGTTCTCGGCCATGGCCGGATTCGGCGGGGCCTACCTCAGCAGCTCCGCCTGGGTGGGCGTGCTGGTGGCCGGCGCCTGCGGTGCGTTGCTGGCGCTGCCGCACGGCCTGTTGTGCTCGCTGCCTCGGGTGTCGGACATTGCCACCGGCATTGCGCTGATGCTGCTGGGCTCGGGCCTGGCCTTCTACTTCGGCAAGCCGCTGATACAGCCGCAGGCGCCGCAGATTCCCTCGCTGGTGCTGGGCGCCTGGAGCAGTTCGCCGCAGGTGCAGTCGGCCCTGTCCATCAACGCCCTGTTCCCGCTGGGCGTGCTGCTGGCAGCGCTGATGGCCTGGGGCTTCGGCAACACGCGCTGGGGCCTGGTGGTGCGCATGGCGGGCGACTCTTCAGACGCGGCCCGCGCGCTGGGCTACTCGGTCAACGGCGTGCGCATCGCGGCCACCACGGCCGGCGGCTTCATCGCCGGGCTGGGCGGCGCGTCGCTGTCGCTGTACTACCCCGGCAGCTGGAACGAGGGACTGTCCAGCGGGCAGGGTTTGATCGCGGTGGCGCTGGTCATCTTCGCGCGCTGGAGCCCGTGGCGTTGCCTGGGCGCGGCGCTGCTGTTCGGCGGCGCCGGGGCCATCGGCCCTGCGCTGCAGTCGATTGGCGTGAGCGGGGGCTACTACCTGTTCAACGCCGTGCCCTATGCGCTGACGCTGGCCATCCTGATCGCCACCTGCTCGCCCAGCCGCGCCGTGAAGGGCGCGCCGATGGAATTGAACGTTTCGCGCTGAACCTCTGAAGGACCAAGCCATGCCAACAATTGCTTCGACCCCTTACGCCTGGCCCTACAACGGCGACCTGAAGCCGGCCAACACCGCGCTGGTCATCATCGACATGCAGACCGACTTCTGCGGCGTGGGTGGCTACGTGGACAAGATGGGCTACGACTTGTCGCTCACTCGCGCACCGATTGAGCCGCTGAAGGTCCTGCTGGCCGAAGCCCGCCGCATCGGCATGCACGTGATCCACACCCGCGAAGGCCACCGGCCGGATTTGTCCGACCTGCCGGCCAACAAGCGCTGGCGCTCGCAGCAGATCGGCACCGAGGGCCGTGGCATCGGCGACATGGGCCCCTGCGGCCGCATCCTCGTGCGTGGCGAGCCGGGCTGGGACATCATTCCCGAGCTCTACCCCATTGCCGGCGAGCCCATCATCGACAAGCCCGGCAAGGGCTCGTTCTATGCCACCGACCTGGAACTGGTGCTGCATGTGCGCGGCATCCAGAACCTGATCCTCACCGGCATCACGACCGACGTGTGCGTGCACACCACGATGCGCGACGCCAACGACCGCGGCTTCGAGTGCGTGATGCTGACCGACTGCACCGGCGCGACCGACCCGGCCAACCACGCCGCGGCCTTCTCGATGATCAGGATGCAGGGCGGCGTGTTCGGCGCGGTCTCCGATTCCGGCGCGCTGCTCGAAGTGCTGCGCAGCTTCTGAACCTCTCTCGTCTTCAAGGATTGACCATGGCTTCAGACCTTCAACGCCGCCGCCTGCTGGCCGGCGCCAGTGCCGCCAGTGCCCTCGCAGCGATGGGTGCATCGCCCGCGGCCCGCGCCGACGACAAGATCCTGATCGGCTACTGGCCCATCGCCTCCGGCCTGCCGCTGTACGTGGGCCTGGAGCGCGGCCTCTTCAAGGAGGCCGGGCTGAACGTCGAAGGCGTGAAGTTCGCCAGCGCCCAGCAGGTCGCCGAAGCGATGATCTCCGGCCGCATCCACGGCTCGGCCAACGGCACGGCCTCCGCCGTGCTGGGCCTGGCCGAGATCACCAGCCCCAACCTGTTCAAGATCATCTGCTCCAACCCTTCGAACAAGTCGCTGGTGCTGGACGAATTCGTCGTGCCCAAGGACAGCCCCATCAAGTCGATTGCCGAGCTGGCCGGCAAGAAGGTCGCCAGCGGCCCCGGCATCCAGAACGTCACGCTGGCCAAGATCATCCTGGAGAAAAACGGCATCGCCAACCCGACCGTGACCGAGCTGCCGGTGGGCCAGCACGTGCCGGCCTTGGCCGCCGGCCAGATCGACGCGGTCTACACGCTGGAGCCCACCGGCACCGCAGGCCGCCTGAAGGGCCTGGCCCGCGTGCTGGAGACCGGCGTGATCGCCAAGTACGTGCTGGGCAATGCGGACGCGCCCTGGTTCGGCGGTAGCGCCAGCGTCACCACCGCCTTCGTGAAAGACACGCCGGACCTGGCCAAGCGCTACATCGCCGCCTATGGCAAAGCGGTGGAATGGGTGCGCAAGCAGCCGGAAGAATCGCGCAAGCACATGGATGGTTTCACGGCCATCGAGGAGGCGCTGGTCAAAGAGGTGCCTTTGTCAGGATTCACGCTGTACAACGAATTCAGCGCCAGCGACCTGGGCTACTTCCAGAAGTTCTTCGACGTGTTCACCGAGCGCAAGATCTTCAGCCGCAAGCTGGATGTGAAGTCGCTGCTGTACACCGCTTGAGGAGGCCGTCATGCAGGCGATCAATTTCCTCTACAACAAGCGCTGGCTGCCGCTGCTGGGCCCGCTTCTGCTGCTCGCCTTCTGGCAGCTGATGATCTCGGCGCAATGGGTCAAGCCCGTGCTGCTGCCGCCGCCGGGCGAGACGCTGCAGTACCTGGCCCAGGCCTTCGCCACCGGCGCGATCCTGCCGGACCTGTGGTCCACCTTGCTGCGCACGCTGAGCGCGTTTGCCATCGCGATTGCCATCGGCCTGCCGCTGGGCGTGATGCTGGGCAGCGCCGAAAACGCCTATCGCAGCGTCGAGTTCCTGATCGACTTCTTCCGCTCCACGCCCAGCTCGGCGCTGATCCCGCTGTTCATGCTGATCTTCGGCATCACCGACATCAACAAGATCGCCATCGCCAGCTTCGGCGCGATGCTGATCGTGCTGTTCAACAGTGCCTACGGCGTGATGAACGCGAAGAAGACGCGGGTGATGGCGGCGCAGATCATGGGCGTGTCGCGCTGGCACGTGTTCAAGGACGTGATGCTGATGGAGAGCCTGCCGCAGACCTTCATCGGCCTTCGCAGCGCGGTCTCGATGGCGCTGGTCATCGTCATCGTCGCGGAGATGTTCATCGGCTCCGAGACCGGCCTGGGTCACCGCATCATCGACGCGCAGCAGGTCTTCAACGTCAAGGACATGTACACCTCCATCCTGGTGACCGGCGCGCTGGGCTACGGCCTGAACCTGGTCTTCCTGCTGATCGAGAAGAAGCTGATTCACTGGGGAGGAAAGGCATGAGCCCCGCACGGCCGCCCGAAGGGGCGAACTCCCTCTCGGAGGGACCGGCCGCCAGGCCGAAGGGAGCCACATCATGAGCGGCGACCAGTTGCCGGTCTCGGCCATTCCCACCGAAGTGAAACTGACCACGCCCGAGAGCACGGTGCTGACACTGCGCGCAGCGCCGAACACCCACGTCACGGTGCGCGGCCTGTGCAAGTCTTTTGCCGGCCAGGTGCTCTACAAGGACTTCAACCTGGACCTGCCGCGCAGCCAGATCGTCTCGATCTTCGGGCCGAACGGCTGCGGCAAGTCCACGCTGATGAACATGATCGCCGGGCTGGTGCCGCTGGACGCGGGCGAGGTCCTGTTCGACGGCAAGAGCCTGAAGGACACGCGCATCGGCTACGTGTTCCAGAACTACCGCGACGCGCTGTTCCCGTGGATCAGCGCTTGGGACAACATCGCCTACCCGCTGCGCCGGCAAGGCATGAAGGCGGCGGACGTGAAGCAGCGCGTGGACGAGCTGGTCAAGCTGTTCGAGATCCGCTTCGACCTGAAGCGCTACCCGTACGAGCTCTCCGGTGGGCAGATGCAGACCGTCTGCATCATGCGGGCGCTGGCGCCGCGGCCCGAGGTGATGTTCCTGGACGAGCCGTTCTCGGCACTGGACTTCGAGATGACGCTGTTCATCCGCGCCAAGCTGCAGGAAGCGCACCTGGCCACCGGCGTGAGCATGGTCATCGTCTCGCACGACCTGGAAGACGCGGTGTTCCTGGCCGACCAGATCCTGCTGCTGACGCGCCGGCCCACGCGCATTGCCGAGCTGGTGCCGTTCAGCATGCCGCGGCCGCGCACGCCGGAAGCCGTGTCCGACCCCGAGTTCGTGCGCGTCAAGGCGCACACGCTGGCCGTGTTTCGCCGGGAGATGCAAGCATGAACGCGGTTCCGCTAGCCACCTACAACCTGACCAAGCGCTTCGGCGCCTTCACCGCGCTGGGCCAATGCTCGCTCAGCGTGCGGCCCGGCACGGTGCATGCGCTGCTGGGCGAAAACGGCGCGGGAAAAAGCACGCTGGTGAAGTGCATCGTCGGCTACTACCTGCCCGACGATGGCGCGGTGCTGGTGGACGGGCGCGAGCAGGCCATCACCTCGCCCACCGTCGCACGCGACCTGGGCATCGGCATGGTCTACCAGCACTTCACCGTGGTGCCCGGCATGACCGTGGCCGAGAACCTGCTGATGGCGCGCGGCCACCTGCCGGCCGTCATCCCGTGGAAGCAGGCCCGCGCTGAGCTGACTGCGTTCATGCGCAGCACGCCGTTCAAGCTGGACCTGGACGCCACGCCGCTGGACCTCTCGGCAGGCGAGAAGCAGAAGCTGGAAATCCTGAAGCAGCTGTTCCTGAAGCCCCGCCTCTTGATCCTCGACGAGCCCACCTCGGTGCTGACGCCGCAGGAGGCTGACGAGGTGCTGGGCGCCCTGCGCGAGCGCGCCCATGCCGGCGACTGCTCGGTGCTGATGATCACGCACAAGTTCCGCGAGGTGACCGCCTATGCCGACGACGTGAGCGTGCTGCGCCGCGGTCGGCTGGTGCACACCGGCCAGGTGGCGGACAGCACGCCCGAGCAACTGGCGCAGGCCATGGTGGGCGGCGGCGAGCCGGGCAGCCGCGCGCCGCGTGAAGCCGTGGCGCGCGAAGTGCGAGAACCCGGCGAAGTTCAGCTGGCAGTGGACCAGTTGGAAGTCATGGGTGACCGTGGCGAGCTGGCGGTGCGCAGCCTCAGCCTGGCGGTGCGTGCGGGAGAAATCGTCGGCGTGGCCGGCGTCTCGGGCAACGGCCAGCGCGAGCTGATGGAAGCGCTGGTGGGCCAGCGCGCGCGCGGCGGCGGCAGCGTGAAGGTGGGTGGCCAGCCGTTTGCCGCCACGCGGCGCGAGAACCGCCAGCTGAAGGTGCGCGCCCTGCCCGAGGAGCCGCTGCGCAATGCCTGCGTGGGCGACCTGAGCGTGGCCCACAACATGGGGCTGCGCAATTTCGACGAGCCGCCGTTTGCCACCGGCGGCTGGGTGCACTGGGGGCGGCTGCGGGCACGGGCGCGTTCGTGGATCAGCGAATACGGCGTGAAGACGCAGGGCGAGCGCGCCCCCATCCGCAGCCTCTCGGGCGGCAACGTGCAGCGCGCGGTGCTGGCGCGCGAGCTGTCCGAGCCGGCGCGGCTGCTGCTGGTCTCCAACCCGGTGTTCGGGCTGGACTTCGCTGCCGTGGCCGAGATCCACGGCCGGCTGGTCGCGGCGCGCAACGGCGGCACCGCGGTGTTGCTGGTCAGCGAGGACCTGGACGAGCTGCTGGCGCTGGCCGACCGCATCGTCGTGATCAGCGAAGGCCAGATCGTGCACGACGTGCCGGCCGCGCAGGCCGACCGCCATGCGCTGGGCGCCTTCATGGGCGGCAAGCACCACGAACCGGCACAGGAGGCGGCATGACGGAAACCGAAGCCCTGGTCCGCCCCGACCGGATCGAGATCGAGATCGACGCCCAGCCTTTCGCCTATGCCTTCTCGCCTGCGGCCAGCGCACTGGTCATCATCGACATGCAACGCGACTTCGTCGAACCCGGCGGCTTTGGTGCCAGCCTGGGCAACGACGTCTCGCTGCTGCAGGCCATCATTCCAACCTGCAGGGCGGTGCTGCAGGCCTGGCGCGCCGCGGGCGGCCTCGTGGTGCACACCCGCGAAGCCCACAAGGCCGACCTGAGCGACTGCCCGCCCGCCAAGCGCCTGCGCGGCAACCCCTCGCTGCGCATTGGCGACGAAGGTCCGATGGGCCGCGTGCTGGTGGCCGGCGAACCGGGCAACCAGATCATCCCGGAGCTGGCGCCGCGGCCCAACGAGATCGTCGTCGACAAGCCCGGCAAAGGCGCGTTCTATGCGACGCCGCTGCACGCGATGCTGCAAGGCCAGGGCATCACGCACCTGGTCTTCATGGGCGTGACCACCGAAGTCTGCGTGCAGACCTCGATGCGCGAAGCCAACGACCGCGGCTACGACTGCCTGCTGGTGGAAGACGGCACCGAGAGCTACTTCCCGGCCTTCAAGCAGGCCGCCATCAAGATGATCCACGCCCAGGGCGGGATCGTCGGCTGGACCGCGCCGGCCGCACCGCTGATCGCCGGGCTGGCCAGTTGGCAGCCTCTTTCCGACACCTGAATCCTTCCTTCCCTCATGAACCCGCGCCAAAATCTGCTGACCCTTGAAGACTGGCGATCCGCCTACGCTGCAGGCGCTCAACCCCAAGCCCTGCTGGGTGAGCTGCTCGGCCGGCTGTCGCCCACCGACCCGGCCTGGATTGCCCGGCTGGACCAAGCCGGCCTGCAGACGGAGCTGGCCCGGCTGGCCACGCTGGACCCGGCCAAGGCGCCGCTCTGGGGCGTGCCGTTTGCCGCCAAGGACAACATCGACGCCGCCGGCTGGCCGACCACCGCCGCCTGCCCGGCCGCCGCCTACCAGCCCACGGCGGACGCCAGCGTGGTGGCCCGGCTGCGCGCGGCCGGCGCGGTGCTGGTCGGCAAGACCAACCTGGACCAGTTCGCGACCGGGCTGGTCGGCACACGCTCGCCGTTTGGCGAAGTGCCCAACACCTTCGATGCGGACTACGTCAGCGGTGGTTCCAGCTCCGGCTCGGCCAGCGTGGTGGCGCGCGGCATCGTGCCGTTTGCACTGGGCACCGACACGGCAGGCTCGGGCCGCGTGCCGGCCGGCTTCAACAACCTGGTCGGCTGGAAGCCCACGCCGCACCGCCTGGGCATGCAAGGCGTGCTGCCGGCCTGCAAGAGCCTGGACGTGGTCTCGGTCTTTGCGCTGACGCTGGGCGACGCCGGCGAGGTTGCCGCGCTGATCGACGGCCCGGACGATGGCAGCCCCCTGCCCGCCCCGCCGCTGCGCCCGGCCTGGCTGCCGGAAAAGCCGCGCATGGGCGTGCCGATGCCGCCCGAGCTGGACACGGTGCTGGGTTACGACGCCCCCTGGCGCCAGGCCGAAGGCCGCGCCCGCGCGCTGGGCGCCGAGCTGGTGCCGCTGGACTTCACGCCACTGTTCGAGGTGGCGGCGCTGCTCTACCAGGGCCCGTGGGTGGCCGAGCGCTATGCCGCAGTGCGCGAGCTGATCGAACGCAGCCCGGAGGTGATGGACCCCACGGTGCTGGAGGTGATCAGCCAGGCTCGCCGCTTCAGCGCGGCCGATGCCTTCGACGGCCGCTACAAGCTCGAAGCGCTGGCGCGCGCCATCGCGCCGATGTGGCAAAAGGTCGACGCGCTGATGGTGCCAACCGCCCCCACGCACCCGACGCTGGCGGAGGTGACCGAGCAGCCGGTGGCGCGCAACAGCGCACTGGGCCGCTATACCAACTTCGTCAATCTGCTGGGCATGGCCGCACTCGCGCTGCCCGGCGGCTTCACCGCCGCCGGCCTGCCGTTTGGCGTGACCTGGATCGCGCCCGGCGGAGCCGACGCCGCGCTGGCCGACTGGGGCCGGCGCTGGGAGCAGGCCCGGCTGGCCGAGGGCGACATGGTGCTGGGTGCGCGCCTGCGACTGGCTTCGCCTTCCGACACGATGCTGCGTCAACTGCCGGCCAGCACGCCGACATTGGCGCTGGCCGTCGTCGGTGCGCACCTGCAAGGCTTGCCGCTGCATTACCAGCTTCGCGAGCGCGGCTGCCGGCTGCTTGCGCGCACCCACAGTTCGCCACACTACCGGCTGCACGCGCTGCCAGGCACCGTGCCGCCCAAGCCGGCGCTGGCCCGTGTGGGCGCCGGCGAGGCGGGTCATGCCATCGAGCTGGAGGTCTACGAAATGCCGCTGGAGCAGGTCGGATCGCTGCTGGCGCTGATCCCGCCGCCGCTGGGCCTGGGCTCGGTCGAGCTGGAAGACGGCCGCTGGGTCAAGGGCTTCATCTGCGAGCCCGCGCCGCTGGCGGACGCGCCAGACATCAGCGAACACGGCGGCTGGCGCGCCTACCTGGCCAGCCGAGCCCTGGCCGGCACCAACACATGAGCTTCACCAACGAAGCCGTTGATCGGCAGGACGTGCTGGCCGAAGTCACCGCCTGCTTCCATGCCTACGAAGCGGCCTTCATGGCCAACGACCTGCCCACGCTGATCGGCTTCTTCTGGCAGGACGAGCGCCTGACCCGCTACGGCGTGGCCGACCGCCAACTGGGCCACGCCGAACAGGCGGCCTACCGCCACAGCGTGCCCACGCCCAGCTTCACCCGCCAACTGGAGAACCTGCGCATCAGCAGCTTCGGGCCGGACACGGCCGTTGCACTGGTCGAGTTCGTGCGCAGCGACTCTTCGCTGCGCGGCTTCCAGAGCCAGACCTGGGCGCGGATGCCAGAAGGTTGGCGCATCGTCAGCGCCCATGTCAGCATGATCCCCTGGCCGCCCACGTAACATGACCATCGTCATGAAGTCGTCGCCAGTTCCCGTTGAATCAGAAACGTCTGTCGAGGCCGCGCCGCTGAGCCTCGCCGAACAGGCCTACCGCCAGGTCAAAGCGCTGATCTTCGACTTCAGCCTGATGCCGGGCGACCGCTTCAGCGAGTCCGACCTGACCGGCCGCGTGCTGGTCAGCCGCACGCCGCTGCGCCAGGCGCTGCAGCGGCTGGAGCGCGAAGGTTTCCTGCAGGTCTTTCCGAAGCTGGGTTGGCAGGTCGCGCCGCTGGACTTCGATGCGTTCGACGAGCTGTATGACCTGCGCGTGCTGCTCGAATGCCACGCAGTCGCCAAGCTCTGCGAAGCCGAAGACAGACCGCAACTGGCGGCACTGGCCGCCGTCTGGCTGCAACCAGACATCGAGCGCACCGAAGACCCGACAGCGGTGCGCGACCTGGACGAAGGCTTCCACCGCGGGCTGGTGGAAGGCAGCGCCAACCGCGCGATGCTGCGCGTGCACGGCGAGATCACCGACCGCATCCGCATCATCCGCCGGCTGGACTTCACCAAGCCAGCCCGCGTAGAAGCCACCTACGACGAACACGCGCGCATCCTGCGCGCCATCACCCGCCGCCGCTCGGACGAAGCCCAACGCCTGCTGCGGGCGCACATCGAGCAGAGCAAGCTCGAAGTGCGGCACATCACGCTGGACATGCTCTACAAGGCGCGGCAGAAGGATTGAAAGGCGCAGCCGCTCTTGCACCTGTTTGCCAGCGCTTTGCGCCAGCGCAGTGTCGAGACAAGGGGGAAGGCCGACAATCGATGGGTCGCCACCTTTCCCTGGAAAGCCATGCAACAGCCATCCACCACCCGCTACGACGTCCTCAGCCAGGTGTTTCACTGGGTCACGGCGATCGTGGTGACGATTGCCTTCATCCTCGGCCCAGGCGGATTCGGGCGACTGATGCACCAGGGCGTGGACCCCGCCACGCGCAGCGACATCGTCTGGCACGAGTCGCTGGGCATCCTGGTGCTGGTGCTGACCACGCTGCGCCTGATCTGGGTGGCTGTGCGGCCGGCCGCGCCGCAGGTGCCCATGGCCAGCTGGATGAAGCGGTCAGCCAAGCTGGGCCACCTGGCCCTGTGGACCTTGCTGCTGGCATTGCCGCTGACGGCCTTGCTGGCACTGGGCAGCGAAGGCCACCCGCTGACGCTGCTGGGCGGTGTGCGGGTCGACCACCTGCCGTTCATTGCCGATTCAGGCCTTGGCGAACTGGCCGACTGGGGCGATGTGCACGGCTTGCTGGGAGACGTGATCATGTGGATCGCCGGCCTGCACGCCGCCGCCGCCTTGTTCCATCACTTCGTGCTCAAGGACACGGTGCTGCTGGCCATGTTGCCCCGCCACAAGCGGCGCTGAATGCCCTGCGGCAAGCGGGTGCTCGGACTCGCCGCATGCAGCCGCTCCTCCCCCTTGCGGCCGCGCGGGCAGCTCCGTGATCTCGGTTTCGCGCTTCTGCACCAGGATCTGGTCAGGCGCGTACTTGCCCTTGATGACGCTGCCGGCGCCAATCACGCAGTTGTCGCCAATCACCGTGCCGCGCAGGATCACCGTGTTGGCGCCGACCCAGACGTTGTCGCCAATGACGATGGGGGACGTCTTGAATGTCGATTTTCCCAGGCCTCCTGCAGGACGGGCTGAGCGGTCATGGTCATGGTCGTACACCATCACGTTCGGCCCGAATTGCACGCCCTTGCCGATGCGGATGCTTTCGTGGCTGACGATCATGCAGCCGTGATTCATGTACGAGTGCTCGCCAATCGACACCTTGGCATGACCGCGCACCCGGATTCTCGAACCGCCTCGAATCTTCACGCCCCAACCCAGCGCAAGGCTGGCTTGCCTGCCGAGGTCGATTTCGGCAAACGGCGAAACCACGCTCCAACGGGTGAATTGGAAACCCTTCACATGGAAGAGCTTGAGGATGCAAAACCTGAGCAGCGAATAAGCGACGCACATCGCCCCCCGAATGTATTTTTTCATCTGCGGCTTTCCTGCCTACTTTCCAGCCCATGCGCCGCCGAACGATCCCGCCCCACCGGCCCAGGCCTTGCCGCCTGCGCTGGCGCATCTGTCTCGCTGGCAAGGCCTTGCTGCACAGACTCGTGCCAACGCTGGAACCACGCCTCGGCGCCAACGTCTAGCTTGACGGCACAGGCGCTGCGCCTTGCCGCGCGGCGGCCGGCAGTGTGTATCAGGCGGTGTCAAAGTCGCGGCGGCTGCGACAGCCTGGCTTCCGCGGGGGCGTGGCGGAAAACCCTGCGTTGCCTCGCTATCGCCTGCGGAAGGCAGCGAACACGATGCAAGGACGACACCACTGCCGAAAACGCATCAGTTTCAGCTTGATACAGCGAGGCAGACCTGACCGCCGGCCTCAACCCGGATGCCGCAGATCCTCCACCCACTGCTGCACCTCTGGCGGCGGAGGCGGTGTCAGCAGGCTGACGACGATGGTGACCAGGAAGCCGAAGGGCACGCCGAAGACGCCGGCGGAGATGGGCTGGATGTCCCACCACAGCCCCGCTGGCGCGGTGATGCCGAACAGGCCGCGCAGCCAAGGGTGGGTGGCGGCCATGTAGCCGAAGCACAGCAGCAGGCCGGCCAGCATGCCGGCCGAGGCACCCCAGCGGTTGGCGCGGCGCCAGAAGAAGCCAAGCACCAGCGCGGGAAAGAAGGCCGACGCGGCGAGCGAAAACGCGGCCGAGACCAGGAACAGGATGTTGGCCGGCTTTTGCGCGGCGACGCTGGCCGCTGCCAGCGCCACCACCAGCAGCAGCAGCTTGGACAACATGACCCGGCGCGCGGTGCCGGCCTGCGGGTCCAGCACCTTGTGGTACAGGTCGTGCGAGAGCGCGTTCGAGATCGTGAGCAACAGGCCGTCTGCCGTGGACAGCGCTGCGGCCAGGCCGCCGGCCGCCACCATGCCGGAGATGACGTATGGCAGCCCGGCGATTTCGGGCGTGGCCAGCATGATGATGTCGCCGCCGATCTTCAGTTCGGCCAGCTGCAGCACGCGGTCGTGGTTGATGTCCACCACCGACAGCAGGCCGGGGTCGACCCGGTTCCAGTTGGCGATCCAGGCCGGCAAGGCATCGAACGAGGTGCCGACCAGGTGGGTGAAGATTTCGAACTTGACCATCACCGCCAGCGCCGGCGCGGTCAGGTACAGCAGCAGGATGAAGAACAGCGACCAGGCGACCGACTGGCGCGCCTCCCGCACCGAAGGCGTGGTGTAAGAGCGGGTGAGGATGTGCGGCAGGCCGGCGGTGCCCAGCATCAGGCAGAAGACCAGCGCGAGGAAGTTGCGGCGCGAGGCTTCGAAGGCGTGTTGCTGCTCGGGCGTGCCGTCCGGGTCGCCAGCGAACTGGGCGGCATGGTCCGGCATGCCGGCCAGCGGGCGGGCACGGGCCTCCAGCGCCTCGCGCCCGGCACGCCAGCCCACGATGGCGCTGGCCTCGTCCTTGGGCAAGGCGGCCATCTCGCGCTCGGCCGCCTGGACCTGGTATTGCGGCGCGTCGGCCTTCTGCAGTGCGGCAATGCGCTGGCGCGCTTCGGCCCGCTCGCTGGCCAGGGCTTCGGTGGCGTGCAGCTGCTTGTCGCCCAGCTCGTTGGCCCGGGCGTGGAAAGCCTGGATGGCGGACAGCTCGGCCGGGTCCGACTTCAGCCGTGCCTCGGCTTCGGCCACCTTCTGCAACTGCTGGCCGTAGACCGCCTGCGGAAACGGCACGCCGGTCTGCTTGACGCTGAGCCAGACGACCGGCACCAGGTAGGCCAGCAGCAGCACGATGTATTGCGCGACCTGGGTCCAGGTCACCGCCCGCATGCCGCCCAGGAAAGAGCAGACCAGGATGCCGCCCAGGCCGAGGAACACGCCGATCTCGAACGAGGCAATGTGCGTCAACCGGGTGGTGATGAGACCGACGCCGTAGATCTGCGCCACCACGTAGACAAAGGAACACAGCACCGCCGCGCCCACGCCGATCAGCCTCGGCAGGTGGCCCTGGTAGCGCGCACCGAGGAAATCCGGAATGGTGTACTGGCCGAACTTGCGCAGGTAAGGTGCCATCAGCAGCGCCACCAGGCAGAAGCCGCCGGTCCAGCCCAGCACGTAGGCCAGGCCCTCGAAGCCGGTCAGGTACAAGGTGCCGGCCAGGCCGATGAAGGAGGCGGCGCTCATCCAGTCCGCCGCGGTGGCCATGCCGTTGTAGACCGCCGGCACGCGGCGGCCGGCCACGTAGTACTCGGCCGGGTCTGTCGTGCGGCAGACCACGCCGATGACGGCATAGACCACCACCGGCGCGGCCAGGAACACGAAACCGATGTACTGGCGCGGCATGCCCAGCCGCTCCAGCACGCCCATGCCCAGCACAAACAGCACGAAGCAGAGCGCAAAGCCGAAATAGATCGCGTGCAGCCGGTGGCGCGCCCGCCGGCCGACGTGCGGCTCAGATGGGTTCATCGCGGCTCATCGAAACCATGCGCTTCGTCGATGCTCGGCGTCAGCAGCGCGAACACCACCACCAGCAGCAGGTAGACCAGCATCGCGCCCTGCGCGGCCATCCAGAAGCTGAACGGCCAGCCGAAGAAGCCGAAATTCAGGCTGCGTGCATGCCAGGGCAACACGAAGCTGACGAGCGCCCACACCACCAGCAGCGCCAGCGTCAGGCGCCGGGTGCTGCGCCAATGCCGGCGCGCTCGCTCAGGCAGCGGCGCTGCCGCGGCGGGGGCGCGGCGCTCGGACTCGCGGGGTGGTGTCATGGGCAAGAAAACGGCGATACGACCTGGCATGAGGGGCGCCATTCGGCGGCCCCGAAAGGATTGTCAGGTCAATCCCGCCACCGAATGCCCGACTGCGGCCGCCCTCCAGGCCGGGATATACCCCGAGCAAAGCGCCCGCCGTGAGAAAATGTGGGGTTTGGACAAGATAGAAGACAAGGATCCGTCATGGACATCGAACGCATCAATGCCATTGGCAACTCGCTGGCCGACCTGACCCAGCGCACCCTCGATCTACGGGGGTATCTTTGACTACGATCGCAAAGCACTGCGGTTGAACGAAGTCAACGCCACGCTGGAGAACCCCAACATCTGGAACGACCCCAAGCGGGCGCAGGAGTTGGGCAAGGAAAAGAAGCAGCTCGACGAAGTGGTCGGCACCATCGACCACCTGACCAGCAATCTCTCGGACAACACCGAGCTGTACGACATGTCCAAGGCCGACGAGGACCTGGACGGGCTGCTGGCCATCGAGGCCGACGCCGACAAGCTGCGCGAAGTGGTCGAAGGCCTCGAGTTCCGCCGCATGTTCTCGAACCCCGCCGACCCGAGCAACTGCTTCATCGACATCCAGGCCGGCGCTGGCGGCACCGAAGCCTGCGACTGGGCCGGCATGCTGCTGCGCCAATACCTGAAGTACTGCGAACGCAAGGGCTTCAAGACGACGATGGAAGACGAAACGCCGGGCGACATCGCCGGCATCAAGAGCGCCACCATCAAGGTCGAAGGCGAGTATGCGTTTGGCCACCTGCGCACCGAAACCGGCGTGCACCGCCTGGTGCGCAAGAGCCCGTTCGACTCGGCCGGCGGCCGCCACACCAGCTTCGCCTCGCTGTTCGTCTACCCGGAAGTGGATGACTCGATCGAGATCGACATCAACCCGTCCGATGTGCGCACCGACACCTTCCGCGCTTCGGGCGCTGGCGGCCAGCACATCAACAAGACCGACTCCGCGGTGCGGCTGACGCACATCCCGACCGGCATCGTCGTGCAGTGCCAGGACGGCCGCAGCCAGCACAGCAACCGCGACGTGGCCTGGAAGCGCCTGCGCTCGCGGCTGTACGACTTCGAAATGCGCAAGCGCATGGAAGAGCAGCAGAAGCTGGAAGACACCAAGACCGATGTCGGCTGGGGCCACCAGATCCGCAGCTATGTGCTGGACCAGAGCCGCATCAAGGACCTGCGCACCAACGTCGAAGTCTCGGCCACCCAGAAGGTGCTGGACGGCGACCTGGACGGCTTCATTGCCGCCAGCCTCAAGCAAGGCCTTTGAGCCTTGCCGCGCCCCTGAACCGACCGAACCCGACTGACCTGACCTGACGCCGGCCCGCGGGCCGGCGCCTGGGCCGGGGCGGACAGCCCACCCGGCCAACCGCACCCGGCGCCCACGCCGAAAACAACTGAACCCACGAGGACGCCCAACATCATGATGCGTGAAGGCACTGCCCCCCTGATCCGCCGCGAAGACTACCTGGCCCCGGCCTACTGGATCCGCCGCGCGGACCTGTGCTTCGACCTGGATGCCACCAAGACCATCGTCTCGAGCAAGCTGACCATCGAGCGCAACACCACGCAGGACGTGCAGCCGCTGAAGCTGCACGGCGAAGACCTGAACCTGCTGCGCGTGCTGGTCGACGGCCAAAGCGTCTCGTTCCGCCAGGAGGGCGCGCTGCTGATCATCGACGCCCCGGCGGCCGATGCCTTCACGCTGGAGATCCGCAACACGGTTTCGCCCGAGAAGAACACCCAGCTGAGCGGGCTGTACGCCTCCGGCGGCGGGCTCTACACCCAGTGCGAGGCCGAGGGCTTCCGCCGCATCACCTTCTTCCAGGACCGGCCGGACGTGATGGCCGTCTACACCGTCACGCTGCGCGGCGACAAGAAGAAGTACCCGGTGCTGCTGTCCAACGGCAACCTGGTCGAGCAAGGCGAACTGGACGCAGGCCGCCACTATGCCAAGTGGCACGACCCGTTCCCCAAGCCCAGCTACCTGTTCGCGATCGTTGCGGCCAACCTGGTGGCGCGCGAGCAATGGGTGCGCACCCGCTCGGGCAAGGACCACCTGCTGCAGATCTTCGTCAAGCGCGGTGACCTGGACAAGACCGAACACGCGATGAACTCGCTGATCGCCTCCATCGTCTGGGACGAGGCCCGCTTCAAGCTGCCGCTGGACCTGGAGCGCTTCATGATCGTCGCGGTCGACGACTTCAACATGGGCGCGATGGAGAACAAGGGCCTGAACCTGTTCAACACCAAGTTCGTGCTGGCCAGCACCGCCACTGCGACCGACGTCGACTTCGACGGCATCGAAAGCGTGGTCGCCCACGAATACTTCCACAACTGGACCGGCAACCGCATCACCTGCCGCGACTGGTTCCAGCTGTCGTTGAAAGAAGGCCTCACCGTCTTCCGCGACCAGGAATTCTCGATGGACATGGCCGGCAGCGCGTCCGCCCGCGCGGTGCGCCGCATCGGCGACGTGCGCACGCTGCGCGAGCGCCAGTTCCCTGAAGACGGCGGCCCGATGGCCCACCCGGTGCGCCCGGACGTCTACCAGGCGATCGACAACTTCTACACCGCCACCGTCTACGAAAAAGGCGCCGAGCTGGTGCGCATGATGCACACCCTCGTCGGCCGCGAAGGCTTTGCCGCCGGCATGGGCCTGTACTTCGAACGCCATGACGGCCAGGCCGTGACCTGCGACGAATTCGCCCAGGCCATGGCCGATGCCAACCCGCACAGCGCGCTGGCCCAGCACCTGGACGTGTTCAAGCGCTGGTATGCCCAGGCTGGCACGCCGCGCCTGGTCGCGCACTGCGAGAGCGACGCGGAAAGCGGCCGCTACACGCTGCGCCTGTCGCAGTCCAACACGCCTTCCGCCGGCCAGCCCTACAAGCAGCCCAACCTGCTGCCCATCGCCATCGGCCTGCTGGACCGCAACGGCCAGCCGCTGCAGCTGCAACTGGAAGGCGAAGATGCACCCGCCGGCACCGAGCGCGTGCTGGTGATGACCGAGGCCGAGCAGAGCTTCACCTTCGTCGGCCTGCCGACCGCTGACGTCGTGCCCTCGCTGCTGCGCGGCTTCTCGGCCCCGGTGCTGCTGAAGGACGGCCTGTCCGACGCCGACCTGCTGGTGCTGATGGCGCACGACACCGATGCCTTCAACCGCTGGGAAGCCGCCCAGCGCCTGGGTGTCAACGCGCTGCGCGCCGCGCTGGCCCACGACGACACGCCCGTGCTGGACGCGGCCTTCGTCGAAGCCTTGCGCACGCTGCTGCGCGACCCTTCTCTGGACCCGGCGTTCAAGGAACTGGCGCTCACGCTGCCGTCCGAAATCTACGTGGCCGACCTGGTCGAGAACATCGACCCGCAGCGCCTGCACGCCGCTCGGGAAGCCATGCTGGACCAGTTGGCCAGCGCGCTGCAGGCCGACTGGGCCTGGGCCTTCGAGCACTACCAGGTGCGCGGCGGCTACCTGCCGAACGCCGAGCAGAGCGGCCAACGCGCGCTGACCAACCTGGCGCTGGCCATGCTGGTGCGCCATGCCGTGGCCAGTGGCGACAACGTCTGGCCCGGCCGCGCCTACCAGCGCTTCAAGGACGCCAGCAACATGACCGACCGCCTGGGCGCCATCGAGGCGCTGGTCAACGCCCATGCCGAACTGGCCACGCCTGCGCTGGAGCGCATGCACGCCCTGTTCAAGGACGAGGCCCTGGTGCTGGACAAGTGGTTTGCACTGCAGGGCCGCGCAGCCGAGCGCGGCGGCAAGGTCTTCGCCCGCATCAAGCAGCTGATGCAGCACCCGGACTTCACGCTGGGCAACCCGAACCGCGCACGCGCGCTGCTGTTCTCGTTGACCGCCATGAACCCGGCCGCCTTCCACCGCACCGACGCGGCAGGCTACGTGTTCTGGGCTGACCGCGTGATCGAGCTGGACGCCATCAACCCGCAGCTGGCCTCGCGCTTCGCCCGCGGCCTGGACCGCTGGCGCAACCTGGCCGAGCCGTACCGCAGCGCCGCGCGCGAAGCGATCGCCCGCGTGGCCGCCAAGCCCGAGTTGAGCGGCGACACGCGCGAGATCATCGACCGCGCCCTGCAGGATTAGGAATGGAACACCCGGCTGCGGCGTACCGCAGCCACCCTCCGAGAGGGTGCTCAGGCCGCTTGGGACGGCCCGGCGCTGGCCTGAGCTTCTCGGCGGTCACGGTTTTTACATCAGGAGGAATCCAATGAGTCAACGTGTCAGCCTGACCCAATACCTGGTCGAGCAGCAGCGGGAGCACGGGCACATCCCGGCGCAACTGCGGCTCTTGATCGAGGTGGTGGCCCGCGCGTGCAAGCGCATCGCGATCTCGGTCAACAAGGGCGCGCTCGGCGAAGTGCTGGGCACGGCCGGTTCCGAGAACGTGCAGGGCGAGGTGCAGAAGAAGCTCGACATCATCTCCAACGAGGTGTTGATCGAGGCCAACGAATGGGGCGGCCACCTGGCCGGCATGGCGTCCGAAGAGATGGACTCCATCCACGTGGTGCCCAACCGCTACCCGCAGGGCGAGTACCTACTGATGTTCGACCCGCTGGACGGCTCCAGCAACATCGACGTCAATGTCTCCATCGGCACCATCTTCTCGGTGCTGCGCAAGACCGACACCCAGCGCGGCGTCAGCGAGGAAGACTTCCTGCAGGCTGGCAGCCAGCAAGCGGCAGCCGGCTACTGCGTCTATGGCCCGCAGACCACGCTGGTGCTGACGGTCGGAGACGGCGTGGCCATGTTCACGCTGGACCGCGAGCAAGGTTCCTGGGTGCTGACCGAGGAGAACGTGCAGATCCCGGAAGACACCAAGGAATTCGCGATCAACATGTCCAACATGCGGCACTGGGACACGCCGGTGAAGCGCTACATCGACGAATGCCTGGCCGGCAAGACGGGCCCGCGCGGCAAGGACTTCAACATGCGCTGGATCGCCTCCATGGTGGCCGACGTACACCGCATCCTGTGCCGCGGCGGCATCTTCATGTACCCCTGGGACCAGCGCGAGCCGGACAAGCCCGGCAAGCTGCGCATGCTCTACGAAGCCAACCCGATGAGCTTCCTGATCGAGCAGGCCGGCGGCATGTCGACCAACGGCCGCCAGCGCATCCTGGACCTGAAGCCGGGCAAGCTGCACGAACGCGTCAGCGTCGTGCTGGGCTCGAAGAACGAAGTGCAGCGCGTGACCGACTACCACCTGCAGCACGACGCCGAGAAGGCCAAGGGCTGAACCCACCGCAGCCCCGCATGCCGCGATGAACACCGACTTCATCTATTGGACGTTCACGGCGGCAGCGCAGTGCGTGTCGACCTTCGTCGCCCTGCTGCTGACCGGCTACGCGCTGGTGCTGTCGCAGATCGAGTCGGCACGGGACCGCGACGACTCGCTGCAGGACATCCATGACGCGCTGCGCATGTCCTACCACAGCCGCCTGACCTGGCTGGCCTGGTTGACGGCCATCGCGGTCGTGCTGAGCCTGCTGGTGGTCTGGGTGAACCGGGCCAACATCCCGCCGCCGGACGCGCTGATGGGTGGTGCCGCGTTCATGGACACGCTGGCCATCGTGGCCGGCCTGGCCTTCGTGGTCACCATCATCGACCCGCGCAAATACCAGAAGGCGGCAGAGCGCGAACTGGAGCAGCAGGCGCAGCTCAAGGAAGGCGAGGACGCCGCCAACCGCACGCCCTCGACCGAGTTCTTCCGCGTCTACCGAAAGCTGGAGCGCTCCCTGCGTGACCTGGCCATGCGCCAGGGCATGGAAGAAGCGCCCACCGAAGGCCGCAGAGGCAGCGCAGCCGGCAGCCTGCGCCAGGTGGCGGAAACCTTGATCCAGCACGAGGTGATCAGCGAAGAGCTCTACAGCGAACTGCAGCAGATCATCAAGTACCGCAACCTGCTGTTCCACGGCCATGTGAAAGAGGCGAATTTCGCGATGGTCGAACGGGCCCGCCATGCCACCGGCAAGCTGAAAGCCGCCGCCAAGCACGCCGACCATCCCGCTCGAACCGAGACCAACTGATCAGCCCAGGCCCAGGCCCACTTCGATCAGCCCGCACAGCAAATGGCCCAGGAACATCTGGGCTTCCTGCTGGTGAACCTGCGCCGCTGCCGGTGTCAACAGGCTCAGGTGGCAAGCCTGCTGCAAGGCCAGGTTGTCCGGCCCCAGCAAGCCAAGAATGGACAAGCCCTCCTCGCGCGCTGCCTGCACCGCATTGAGCAGCAGCGTGGGTGCGCCAGCAGCCGCCGGCTCCACCGAAGTGCTCAGCGCCAGCAAGGCATCCCCCGGCCGGCCGAGCCCACGCACCTGCCTGGCATACAGGTCCAGGCCGTCGCCGTCGCCCCAGGGCACGCCGTCGGCCGACAAAGCCAGCACCGCCAACGGTCGCCGCCCTCGCGCCGAGCGCCCTGCCAGCCGGCCCGCCAGGTAGCGCGCCAGCGGCACCGAGGCACCCTGCCCGCACAGCAGCAGCTTGCCGCCGGCCGACAGGCAGGCCGTCAGCCGCTCGGCCATCTCCGCCAGCGGCGCAGCCTGCGCTTCGAGTTGATCGAACACCGCGCGGTGCGCGGCCAGGGCCTGCGCCATGGCCACGGCGCCGCTGCCTGCCGCTTCGGCAGACCCGGTGGAAAACGCCAGCGGTTCAGTCAGCAAGGTCATGTTGCGATCCCCCAAGGGCTGCAGCACGCAGGCGCCGATGCGACGCCCGCGCATGACTGCAATCCTTGTTTTCGCCCGCATGGTGACAAAGCCTGAGCGCGCCAAACCGTGAAAAAGCACCGCTTGGCCCTGTCTTTCATTTGCTTGCACCTGAGCGGCAGGCGCGGCGGGGCTCATTTCCTCACCGCGCCGCAGCCCCAAATTTTCCGGGCCCAAACGATTCAAGCGCTCAAAAATGCCTGCTAGAATTCTGGTTTTCGCCGGTGTAGCTCAGTTGGTAGAGCAGCTCATTCGTAATGAGAAGGTCGAGGGTTCGACTCCTTTCTCCGGCACCATCTCAAGGAAAAAGCCGACGCCAAGCGTCGGCTTTTTTCATTGCCGAAGCCGCTGGTTTGCGATCCGCACGATGGCGGCCAGACTGCGCTGCACGTCCGCGCCGGTGGTCGCCCAGGAGCACACACTGATGCGCATCGCCGCGTGGCCCTGCCACTGCGTGAGGCCACACCAGCAGGTGCCGTCAGCCTGCAATGCCTCGATCACGTCACGCGTGACCTGTGCATCGCCGAAGCTCACCAGCACCTGATTCAACACGACCTCGTTGAGCACCGCGAAACCGGCGCCGCGCAGGCCCTGAGCGAAGGCACGCGCGTGGGCGCAGCAACGCTCGACCAACGCCGCCACGCCGCTGCGGCCGAGTGCGGACAAAGCGGCCCACACGTCCACGCCGCGCGCGCGCCGCGACAGTTCTGGCGTGAAGTCGGACGGCGTCCAGGCATCGTCCGTCGTGGGCAGGTAGGCCGCGGTCACCGACATCGCAGCGCGCAGTGCGTTCGCGTCGCGCACGAACACGAGCCCGCTGTCGTAGGGCACGTTCAGCCACTTGTGCGCATCGGTGGCCCAGGAGTCTGCCTGATCCACGCCCATGCAAAGCTGGCGCAGCGTCGGCGCGGCTTGTGCCCAAAGGCCGAAGGCGCCATCCACGTGGACCCACGCACCGTCGCGGTGGGCCTGCTCGCACAGCGCGGCGAACGGATCGAAGGCACCGGTGTTGACGTTGCCCGCCTGCACACAAACGATGCTCGGCCCGGTCAGCCGCGGCAGGCGCTCGGCCCGCATGCGCCCTTGGCCATCCACCGGCACCGTGACGACCCGGCTGCGGCCCAGCCCGAGCACACCCAAGGCCTTGAACAGCGTCGGGTGGGCCTCGGCGCCGACGACGACCGTGATCGGCGGCGCGCCGAACAGGCCGTTGGCCTCGACGTCCCAGCCGGCGCGCTCGAGCACGGCGTGGCGCGCGGCCGCCAGCGCGCACAGGTTGCCCATGGTCGTGCCGCTGACGAAGGCGCCCGCCGCATCGAGGGGCAGGCCGAGCAGTTCGCGCAGCCAGCGCAGTGCAACGAGTTCGAACGCCGCCGTCGCGGGGGCGCCGGTCGGATTGGCCGAGTTCTGGTCCCAGGCGGTGGCCAGCCAGTTGGCGGCGACGGTGACCGGGAGTGCGCCGCCGACGACAAAGCCGAAGAAGCGACCGCCGGCGCTCGCCATCGTGGCCGGCGAACCGAACTCGTCCAGCCGCCGCAGCACGGCATCGGCAGCCTGCGCGTGTTCGTTCAGCGGCTGGTCGAGCTCGGCGAGCCGCGCGACCGCGTCAGCCCCGGGAGCCACCGGGCGTTCGTCCAAGCCTGCAAGATAGTGCGAGGCGCGCAGCGCGGCGTCGTGCAACAGCGGGTTCACGGCGTCGCGCCCGTCGATCTGATCATCCATTGGCCCCAGCGGAGTGCGCCGCGCATGGCGGCCTTGGGGCCCATTCTGGGGGCCGGCGCGCGCGTTCGTCCAGCAGCGAATCAGGCGTAGCGCCGCGCGCTGAGCTCCAGCCCGAGCGGCTTGATCCCGGACGCCCTGCCGGCGCAGCCGAAAGCCTCGAACCGGTCGACGCAGAGCTCGCGTGCGGCGGTCATTGCGTCCTTCAGGAACTTGCGCGGGTCGAACTCGGCGGTGTCTCGGCCCATGGCCCGCCGCATCGCGCCGGTCATCGCCAGGCGGATGTCGGTGTCGATGTTGACCTTGCGCACGCCGTGGCGGATGCCCTCCTGGATTTCTTCGACCGGGACGCCGTAGGTCTCCTTGATCTGGCCACCATGCTCGCGGATGACGGCCAACCATTCCTGCGGGACCGACGAGGAGCCGTGCATCACCAGATGGGTGTTCGGGATGCGCGCATGGATCTGCTTGATGCGATCAATCGCCAGGATGTCGCCGGTCGGCTTGCGGCTGAACTTGTAGGCGCCGTGCGAGGTGCCGATCGCAATCGCCAGTGCATCGACGCCGGTCTGCGCGACGAAGTCGGCCGCCTGCTCGGGGTCGGTCAGCATTTGCTCGTGGGTGAGCTGGCCTTCGGCGCCCGAGCCATCCTCTTCACCCGCCCTGCCCGACTCCAGCGAGCCGAGGCAGCCGAGCTCACCCTCGACGGAGACACCCACGGCATGCGCCATCTCGACGACGCGCCGCGTCACGCCGACGTTGTAGTCGTAGCTTGCCGGCGTCTTCGCGTCTTCCTGCAGCGAGCCGTCCATCATCACGCTGGTGAAGCCGGAGCGCATCGCCTGCATGCAGACCGCCGCGCTCGCGCCGTGATCCTGGTGCAGCACGATGGGGATGTCGGGGTACATCTCGGCTGCGGCCTCGACCATCTTGCGCAGAAAGGGCTCGCCGGCGTATTTGCGTGCGCCAGCCGAGGCCTGCAGGATCACCGGGCTGTCGGTCTTCTGGGCGGCCTGCATGATGGCCTGGATCTGCTCCAGGTTGTTGACGTTGAACGCCGGCACGCCGTACTGGTGCTCGGCGGCATGGTCGAGCAGTTGCCGCAGCGAAATCATGGCCATGTGAAGCTCCTTTGAATGGGTTGGATGCGGGTTCAGCGGTCGGCCAGCGCGGGTGCGGCGTCGGTCGTGCGGCTGGTCTCACCGGCCAGCAGGCTGCGGGCGCGCTGCGCGACCCGATCGGCGGTGATGCCGAACAACCTGAACAGCTCACTTGCCGGTGCCGACTCGCCAAAGCGGTCGATCCCGATCACGTCGCCGTCCTCGCCGACGAACTTCCACCACAGGCCGGTGCTGCCGGCTTCGATGGCGATGCGCACCAGGTGCCGCGGGACGATGTGGCGCCGGTAGGTCGCGTCCTGGCGTTCGAACACGTCCATGCAGGGCACCGACACGACGCGCGCCGCGATGCCGTCGGCCGCAAGCAGTTCGGCCGCCGCCAGCGCCACGCCCACCTCCGAGCCGCTGGCCAGCAGCGCGACGCGCTCGCCGGCCGGCCGCCGCAGCACGTATGCGCCCCGCGCGATCGCGTCCAGCCGCCGCGTGCCGTCGCCCGCATGCGGCAATGCCTGGCGCGTGAGCAGCAGGCAGCCCGGGCCGTCGGTTCGGCGCAGCGTTTCGCGCCATGCCACCGCCGTCTCGGTCGCATCTGCCGGTCGCCACACATCGACGTTCGGAATCAGCCGCAAGCTCGACGCATGCTCCACCGGCTGGTGCGTCGGCCCGTCTTCGCCCAGGCCGATCGAGTCGTGCGTGAACACGTAGACGACCGGCAGCTTCATCAGCGCCGACATGCGCACGCCGTTGCGCGCGTAGTCCGAGAAGGTCAGGAAGGTGCCACCGAATGGCCGGAACCCGCCGTGCAGCATGACGCCGTTCATGATCGCGGCCATGCCGAACTCGCGCACGCCGTAGTGCACGTGATTGCCGGTGCCCTGGCCCTTCAGCGGCCGGTGCCCCTTCCAGTCGGTGAGGTTGGAGCCGGTGAGATCGGCCGATCCTCCGAGCAGCTCCGGTGTGGCGGGCCCGACCTCCTGCAGCACGTCTTGCGAGGCCTTGCGCGTGGCAACGTTGGCGCGCAGGCGTTCAGCGTCGGCGCACGCGGTGGCCAGGGCCGCTTCGGTTTCCTCGGAAAGCCCGGCAGCCGGCCGTGTGCGGCGCAGCAGCTCGCGGGCAAGGTCGGGGTAAGCGCGCTCGTAGGCCGCGAAGCGCTCACGCCATTCGCCATGCGCAGCCGCACCGCGCGCCAGCGCCGACCATGCCTGCGCGACCGGTGCCGGGATTTCGAACGGCGCGGCCGTCCAGCCCAGGGCCTCGCGCGTCAGCGCGATTTCGGCCGCACCCAAGGCCTCGCCGTGCGCCTTGGCGGTGCCGGCGCGATTCGGCGAGCCCTGGCCGATGCGCGTGCGGCAGCAGATCAGCACCGGCTTCTCGGATGCATGGGCCGCGGCGATGGCGCGGTCCAGCGCGTCGAAGTCGTGGCCATCGACGGCACGGATCACGGTCCAGCCGTAGGCTTCGAAGCGCCCCGGCGTGTCGTCGCCGAACCAGCCCTTCACGTCGCCGTCGATCGAGATGCCGTTGTCATCGTAGAACGCGACCAGCTTGCGCAAGCCCCAGGTGCCGGCCAGCGAGCAGGCTTCGTGGCTGAGGCCTTCCATCAGGCAGCCGTCTCCCAGGAACACATAGGTGCGGTGGTCGACCACCGCGTGCCCCGGGCGGTTGAACTCGTCGGCCAGCAGCTTCTCGGCGAGCGCCATGCCAACCGCGTTGGCAATGCCCTGGCCGAGCGGCCCGGTCGTGGTCTCGACGCCGGGCGTGACGCCGACCTCGGGGTGGCCTGGGGTGAGCGAGTGCAATTGGCGAAAGCGCTTGAGTTCGGCCATCGGCAAGGCATGGCCGCTGAGGTGCAGCAGCGCGTACAGCAGCATCGAGCCGTGGCCGTTGGAGACGACGAAGCGGTCACGGTCCATCCATTGCGGGTCGGCAGGGTCGTGCTTCAGGTGGTGGCGCCACAGCGCTTCGGCGATGTCGGCCATGCCCATGGGCATGCCGGGATGGCCGGAATTCGCGGCCTGCACGGCGTCCATGGCCAACACGCGAAGTGCGTTGGCACAGGTCGCGCGAAGTGCGTTGGCACCGGATGCGTCGGAAGTCGGATTCATGGTCATGTTCATGGCAGCGTCCGGTCAGTGGGAGAGCAGCTTCTTGCGCCGCTCGACGAGGCGCATGATCATTGGCGTGAAGATCAGCTGCATCGCCAGCTCCATCTTTCCGCCCGGCACGACCAGCGTGTTGGCACGCGACATGAACGAGTCGTGCAGCATGCTCAGCAGGTAGGGCATGTCGATGCCCTTGGGGTCCGAGAAGCGGATCACGACCAGGCTCTCATCGGCGGTCGGGATGGTGCGCGCGATGAACGGGTCGGAGGTGTCCACCACCGGCACGCGCTGGAAGTTGATGTGGGTGCGCGTGAACTGCGGGCAGATGTAGTGCACGTACTCGTGCATGCGGCGCAGGATCACGTCGGTCACCGCCTCGGTCGAGTAGCCGCGCGTGCTCTTGTCGCGATGGATCTTCTGGATCCATTCGAGGTTGATCACCGGCACGACGCCGATCAGCAGGTCGGCCAGGCGCGCTACGTCCACCTTGTCGGTGGTCACGCCGCCGTGCAGTCCCTCGTAGAACAGCAATTCGCTGGGCGGCAGCGGCGCCCACGGGGTGAAGGTGCCGGGCGGCTGTTTGAAGGGCGCGGCTTCTTCTTCGTTGTGCAGGTACTTGCGACTGGTGCCAGTGCCGCTTTCGGCATAAGCCGCAAACAAGGCCTCGAGTTCCTTGAACAGGTTCGCGTCCTCACCGAAATGGCTGAAGTGCGGCCGGTTCTGCTTCTCGGCCTCGGCCATCGCGACCTTCATCGCAGCGCGGTCGTAGCGATGGAAGCTGTCGCCCTCGACGACGGCCGCGGCCACGCCTTCGCGGCGGAAGATGTTCTCGAAAGTTCGCGTCACCGAGGTGGTGCCGGCACCGGACGAACCGGTGATCGCAATGATGGGGTGCTTGGCAGACATGGTGGTTCCTAAACGGCGGCAGCGAAAAGCCCGCGCCTGCCGAACAGCGGCGCGTCGAAGGCCTCGGGCGGCTCGTCGCGGTGGTAGCCCTCGATGCGCTCGACCTCCTGCTTCGAACCGAAGATGAAGCCGATTCGCTGGTGCAAGGCCTCCGGCTGCACCGCCATCAGCCGCTCGCGCCCGGTACTCGCGGCGCCACCCGCCTGCTCGATCAGGAAGGAGATGGGGCTTGCCTCGTAGAGCAGCCGGAGCCGGCCGGCGCGCGCCGGGTCCTTGCGGTCGCGCGGGTACAGGAACACCCCGCCGCGCATCAGGATGCGGTGCGTCTCGGCCACCAGCGAGGCGATCCAGCGCATGTTGAAGTCGGCATCGCGCGGCCCCGTCTGGCCGGCCATGCATTCGTCGACGTAGCGCTTCACGGCGGGCTCCCAGAAGCGGCTGTTCGATGCGTTGATGGCGAACTCGCGCGTGCTCTCGGGGATCTGCAGGTCCGGGTGGCTGAGCACCCATTCGCCCAGCATCGGGTCGAGGGTGAAGGCGTGCGTGCCACGGCCCAGCGTGAGCACCAGCATCGTCGTCGGGCCGTAGATCGCATAGCCCGCGCCGACCTGCTCGGTGCCGGGCTGCAGGAAGTCCTGCGGTTGCGGGTCCTGCCCCGGCGTGGCGGCACGCAGGATCGAGAAAATGCTGCCCACCGACACGTTGACGTCGATGTTGGAAGAGCCGTCCAGCGGGTCGAACAGCAGCAGGTACTTGCCGCGCGGGTGCTGGGGCGGCAGCAGGTACGGCTCCTCCATCTCTTCGGACACCATGCCGGCGAGTTGGCCGCCCCATTCGGTCGCGCGGATGAAGAGCGCGTTGCTGAGCACGTCCATGGCCTTCTGTTCTTCGCCCTGGACATTGATGCTGGCCGTGGTGTCGACTTCGTTGCCAAGCGCACCGGCCAGTGCACCGAAGGCCACCTTGCGGGCAATCGCCTTGCAGGCCAGCGAGACGTCGGTGATCAGCGCATTCAGGTCGCCGGTGGCGCCCGGGTGTCGACGGCGTTCGTCGATCAGGAACTGGGTGAGTGTGGGTCTTCCTCCGGTGGGCATCGCGGTCTCCTTTTTCAATGTGATGTGTCGGCACCGATGGGCATCGCCAGCCGGTGCAGCAAGTCTTGCGGTGTTGCGAGCCGCCACAGATCGGCGGGCAGCTGCGTCGGTGCGTGGCCGTAGCCCCAGCCGGCCCATGCTGCGGCGCTGCCGGCGGCCAGCGCAGCTGCGATGTCGACCGCCGCGTCGCCCACCATCAGCAAGCGCTGCGGCGCCACGCCAAGCCCGCGCGCGGCCTGCTGCAGCAGCAGCGGCGACGGCTTGCGCTGCGAAGGCGTGTCGGCGCCATGCACCGCGGCGAAGGTCGCAAGCAGGCCAGCCTCGTGGAGCACGGCGCGGGCCAGTGGCGTCGGCTTGTTGGTGATGACGACCAGCGGACGCTGCGCGGCCAATTCACCGATCACCGCGAGAATCCCGTCGAAGACCACGCTGCCCGCCATCGGCGCACGCAAGGTGGCGGCATCGAAGCCGCGCCGCAACCGGGCCGCGAGCTCGTAGCTGTCGTGGGGCGCGAGCGCATCGTTGGCCAGCGCACGCGCGATCAAGGCGTCCGGTCCGTCGCCGATCCACGCACGAACGGTGTCCAGCGGGAAGCTGGGCAAGCCCTGGTCGGCCAGTGCCGCGTTGAGCGCGTGGGCGATGCCGCCGGCGCTGTCGACCAAGGTGCCGTCGAGATCGAAGGCGATCGCGTCGAAGCGCTTCATCGCCGTGCCGCCCCGGCGCCGTCGCGCAGCGCTGCGATCGCGCGGTGGTAGTCACCGGCACCGAACACGGCCGAGCCGGCCACCAAGGTGTCGGCACCAGCTTCGGTGACCCGCCGCACGTTGGCGGCGTTCACGCCGCCATCGACCTCGAGCCAGATGTCGCGCCCGGTCGCCTCGATGCGGCGGCGCACCGCTTCGATCTTCGGCAGCACGTGGTCAATGAAGGTCTGGCCGCCAAAGCCGGGGTTGACGGACATCAGCAGCACCAGGTCGAGCTGCTCCAGCGTATGGCCCAGCCAGTGCAGCGGCGTCGCCGGGTTCAGCACCAGCCCGGCCTTCACCCCGAGTGACCGGATCAGCTGCAGCGTGCGGTCCACATGCTCGCTGGCCTCGGGGTGGAACGAGATGATGGATGCCCCCGCCTGCGCAAACAACGGGATCAGCGCGTCGACCGGCTTGACCATCAGGTGCACGTCGATCGGCACGGGCTGGTCGCCGCGCCGGCAATACGGCTTGATCGCCTGACACACCATCGGACCCATCGTCAGATTCGGCACGTAGTGGTTGTCCATCACGTCGAAATGGATCAGGTCGGCGCCGGCTTCGATGACAGCCGTGACCTCGGCGCCGAGACGCGCGAAGTCGGCCGACAACAGGCTGGGCGCGATGCGGATCGTCTGGTTCATGCAAACCTTCCTTCGTAAAGCAAATCGACGGCATTCGGCATTCGCGGCGGGCACGCCAGCTGCTGCAATTCGCCCAGGCTCAGCCAGGCGTGCATTCCCAGCGCCGTTCCCGGTTCGGCCGGCAGCGGGTGCTGCGGATCGCCCAGATGCGGCAGCACCAGGCCGGCAGCGGAGAAGTCCCCGCCTGCTGTCCAGAAGGTCGGCGTCACCACCGTCCACAGGCCGGCACCGACGGCAGCGCGCAGGCCGTTCGGCGAGTCCTCGAAGGCGACGGCGCGGTCGGCACCCATGCCGAGCGTCGCAAGCACGAGACGGTAGATGTCGGGCGCGGGTTTCTTCGCAGGCACCTGGTCGCCGCAGGCGATCACGGCAAACATTTCCAGCCCGCGCGTACCAAACGCGGACTGCAGCAGTGCGTCGACGTTGACCGCGGTGGTGGTGGTGGCGATCGCGAGCCTGCAGCCCGCCGCCAGCGCCTCTTCGAGCAGCCTGGCCACGCCGTCCCGCAAGGGCACGCCGCCCTGGCGCACGGCGGCGCTGTAGAACTCGGTCTTGTCGGCGTGGATCTCGGGCACTCGCGCCATCAGGTGCTGGCGCAAGGCGGTGCTCACCGGCAGGGACTGGATGTACGAGGTGATGCGCTCCTTCCCGCCCGTCACCGACAGCAGGCGGCGGTACTCGGCGCGCGTCCAGCTCCAGCCCAGCCGGTGGCGTTCGAAGGCGAGGTTAAAGGCAAGGCGGTGCGCCTCCTCGGTGTCGGCCAGCGTCCCGTCGACGTCAAAGATCAGCGCTTCGATGGTCATGCCCGCTCCTCCGGCGACGTCACCGCACTGGCATCGAAAACACGGCTCGCGAGGATGTCCTCGGCCTGCAAGGTGGCGAGCTGCTCGCGCGACAAGGCCTCGGTCGAGCCGAACAGACGGGTCGCGTGGCGCAGCCGGATGCGGTCCAGCGCATTGCGGATCGAGCGTGCATTCGCGAAATGCGGCTGCTGCTTGCGCAAGGCCACGTAGCGCGCAAACGCCGGCTCGGCCGAGGCGTCGAAGTGGTAGTTGAGCTGGGTCAGCATCAGCTGCGTGATCTGCATCAGCTCGGCCTGGCTGTAGTCGGGGAAGTCGATGTGGTGCGCAATGCGCGAGGCCATTCCCGGGTTGCTGCCGAAGAAGGTGTCCATGCGGTTCTTGTAGCCGGCCAGGATCACGACCAGGTCGTCACGCTGGTTCTCCATCACCTGCAGCAGGATCTCGATCGCCTCCTGCCCATAGTCGCGCTCGTTCTCGGGGCGGTAGAGGTAGTAGGCCTCGTCGATGAAAAGCACGCCGCCCATGGCCTTCTTCAGCACTTCCTTGGTCTTGGGCGCCGTGTGGCCAATGAACTGGCCGACCAGGTCATCGCGCGTCACCGCCACCAGGTGGCCTTTGCGCACATAGCCGAGCTGCTTCAACACCTCGGCCATGCGCATCGCGACCGTTGTCTTGCCAGTGCCGGGGTTGCCGGTGAAGCACATGTGCAGCGACGGCTTGGTGGCCTGCAGGCCCTGTTCGGCGCGGAGCTTGTCGATCAGCAGCAGCGCGGCGATGTCGCGGATGCGGCCCTTCACCGGCGCCAGGCCGACGAGTTCCGCGTCCAGCTGGTCGAGCACGGCACGCGCGCCCGAGCTTTCGAGCATCGCAGCCGGTGCCCCTGGCCCGACGCGTACGTCGGCCGGCCCCACCAGGGGACGCGGGCCGGCTTGGGGCGGCCCGGCGCTCGGCCCGCCGACGGCAAGTGCGGTGTCCATGGCGGCGCTCAGTAACGGGCACCTTCGGGGGCGCGCTGCACCGCGTAGCTCTCGATGCTGTAGCGGATCGTGCGGCCAGGCTCCTCGGTCCGGATCAGGCGGAAGCCGGGTTCTTCCTTGGGCCGGTTCACGATGAAGGACACCACCACCGATTCGGTGCCGTGCGTCGAGTCGAACGCGCTCAGTCGGATGTAGTGGCTCGGAAAAGTGTTGCGGCAGTTGCGCAACTCGAGCATCACGCCGGCGGCGTCCTGGATGTCGAACATCGGGTTGCCGAACATCTCCCAGAAGGTGTTGCGCGGGTGCGGGTCGTCGGTGTACTCGAGGCCGATGGCCCAGCCCTTGGCGAGACAGTGGTCGACCTGTTTGGTGATCTGCTCGTCGCTCAGGTCGGGCAGGAACGAGAAAGTGCCTTGGGTGATTCGCATGCTCGTGCTCTCTTTCGTCGATTCGTCAGGCCACCGAGGCGGTCGGCACGAAGTCCGAGGTGTCGGTCGAGGTGTAGTTGAAGGTGATGTCGCCCCAGGTGTCGAGGGCGGCAGCCAGCGGGGAGCACCACTTGGCCGCGTCGCGCAGGATCTGCGGACCTTCTTCCAAGAGGTTGCGACCTTCGTTGCGCGCCAGCACCATCGCCTCGAGCGCGACGCGATTGGCTGTCGCACCCGCCTGAATGCCCTGCGGATGCCCGATGGTGCCGCCGCCAAACTGCAGCACCACGTCATCGCCGAACAGGTCCAGCAGCTGGTGCATCTGGCCGGCGTGGATGCCACCTGAGGCAACCGGCATCACCTTCTTGATCGCGCCCCAGTCCTGGTCGAAGTACACGCCGCGCGGCAGGTCGACGCTGGTGTGCGTGTCGCGGCAGACGTTGTAGTAGCCCTGCACCGTCATCGGGTCGCCTTCGAGCTTGCCCACCGCCGTGCCGGCATGGATGTGGTCGACGCCCACCAGCCGCATCCACTTCGCGATCACGCGGAAGCTCACGCCATGGTTCTTCTGCCGCGTATAGGTGCCGTGGCCGGCGCGGTGCAGGTGCAGGATCATGTCGTTCTGCCGGCACCAGTGGCTCAGCGACTGGATGCCGGTGTAGCCCACCACCAGGTCGACCATCACGATCACCGAGCCCAGGTCTTTTGCGAACTGGGCGCGACGGTACATCTCTTCCATCGTGCCCGCGGTCACGTTCAGGTAGCTGCCCTTGACCTCGCCGGTCGCGGCGCTGGCCTTGTTGACGGCGTCCATCACAAAGAGGAAGCGGTCACGCCAGTGCATGAAGGGCTGCGAGTTGATGTTCTCGTCGTCCTTCATGAAGTCGAGCCCGCCTTTCAGGCCCTCGTACACGACGCGGCCGTAGTTGCGGCCGGACAGGCCGAGCTTGGGCTTGGTGGTGGCACCCAGCAGCGGACGGCCGAACTTGTCGAGCCGCTCACGCTCGACCACGATGCCGGTCGGCGGGCCGGCAAAGGTCTTCACGTAAGCCACCGGAAACTTCATGTCCTCGAGCCGGGCCGCCTTCAAGGGCTTGAAGCTGAAGACGTTGCCGATGACGGAGGCCGCGACGTTGGTGATCGAGCCCTCCTCGAACAGCGACAAGTCGTAAGCGACATAGCAGAAGAACTGACCCGGAATGCCCGGCACCGGGTCGACGCGGTAGGCCTTGGCGCGGTACATGTCACACGCGGTGAGCCGGTCGGTCCAGACCACGGTCCAGGTTGCGGTGCTCGACTCGCCGGCCACCGCGGCCGCCGCCTCGATCGGGTCCACCCCGTCCTGTGGCGTGATGCGGAACAGCGCCAGGATGTCGGTCTGCTTCGGTTCGTAGTCACCGTCCCAGTAGCCCATCTGCGCGTACTTGAGCACGCCCGCCGAATAACGCTTCTTCGCGTCGGTGATCTGCACTGCGTCTTTCATGTTGCCCATCTGGATTCCCCTGCTGTTGGGTGTGTCGGTGAAAGCTGATGGGTGCAATGTAGGCAGGATCAACGATTTGGAATAATTAAAACTATTCGCTCTGACATCTCGAAAAGCTAATATGTCACCATGCCACTCACCCGCAACGCCACGTTTCGCCAGCTGACCGCGTTCCACACCGTCGCGAGGCTGGGCAGCGTCTCGCTCGCGGCAGACGAAATGCACTTGACACAGCCGGCGGTGTCGATCCAGATCGCCGCGCTCGAAGCCTCGGCCGGCACGCCGCTGCTGCAGCGCAACGGCCGCGGCGTGCGCCTGACCGAAGCGGGCGAACTGCTGGCCGGTTACGCGAGCCGCATCGTCGACCTGTGGCGCGAGGCCGGCGAGGAAATGGCCACGCTGCGCGGCGTGTTCTCGGGCACGCTGCGCGTGGGCACCGTGACGACGGCCGAGTACCTGCTGCCGCCGCTGCTGGTGTCCTTCATCAACGACCGCCCCAAGGTCAAGGTCAAGCTGCAGGTGGGCAACCGCGACGAGATCGTGCGCATGCTCGCCGGCCAGGAGATCGACGTGGCGATCATGGGCCGCCCGCCAGCCGAACTGAAAACCGACTCGCGCACATTCGCGCGCCATCCCATGGCCTTCCTCGCCGCGCCCACCGACCCGCTGATGGCCATGCCAGGCCTGACCCTGGCCGACGTCGCCGAGACCCGAATCCTCGTGCGCGAGCGCGGTTCCGGCACGCGCACGACGGTCGAGCGCGTCTTCAAGGACCAGGGCCTGCCCTTGCGCATCGGCTCCGAGCTGTCGAGCAACGAGGCCATCAAACGCATGTGCGCGGCCGGCTTCGGCGCGGCATTCCTGTCGATGCACACCTGCGTGCTCGAGATCAACGCCGGGCTGCTGGCGCTGCTGCCGGTGGCCGACAACCCGATCGTGCGCGACTGGTACGTGATGCACCTGGCCTCCCGCCAACTGCCGCATGTGGCGCTGGCCTTCGAGGAATTTCTCTGCGACCAGGGCCAGACGGAGATCCAGCGCCAGCTGGGCCAGACGCCAGGCCCTGCAGCTGCGAAGCGCCGGCCGGCCCGCAAGAAAGCGGCTGGCTGAGGTCTTTCGCGAACAGCAGACGGTACATCGCCGCACGGCGTGCGCACAGCGGCGGCGCGCTACAAGTCGTACCAACCCAGTCCGACGACAAAGCCCGAGGTGCGCAGGCCATCAGCACGCTGCTGCTGCAGGCCGAAGTCGATCGCCAGCCTGTCGCGGTGCAGCCAGTGGCGTGCGCCGACCTGCATGAACGTCGCCTCGTTCTCACGCGCCAGTTCGGCGAAGAACAGCGTGCGCTTGAACAGCTCGCGTTCGATCCCGGCCGCAGCGTTCCAACTGCGGCGCGCGTCGCGGGCCTTGCTGATGCCGACATTCAAGTGCAGGAACCCACCGCCGTCACCCAGTGCGATCGACAGCGGCAGCTTGACCCCGACCGACGGCAGCGTGCCGCCGCTGTCGTGGGTGCGCTCTGCGGCCAGCGTTGCGCTCAGTCCCCAGCCCCAGCCGTCGCGCGCGATGTCGTTGAACAGCTGCTTAAACTCGACCTCGGCCTCGTGGCCGGTTTCGCTGCCGCGGCGATCATCGAGGCGCGTCAGTTCGAACTGCACCGAGGTGCCGGCTTCGAAGGTGTACTCCGGCTCGACCGACAGGCCACGCACCTTGCCCAGGCGCTGCACCCACGACTCGAACGACCACACCTGCTCATCGTCTTCGAGCACCGCGGTGCGCGCGATTTGGAACGGGCGGTCGTTGGCCGCTGCGGGCGGCGTCGCGACCGCGCCTGAAAGCGCGACACCCAGCAGAGCCCCGCGAACCGCCGCGTGCCGGTCCAGCCGGCCCAGGCGCCGCGGCAGTTTCGCGTAGCGCGCCAACAGCAACACCAGCGCCAGCATGGCCAGGATCACGCGGCCGTCTGCCCGCACCGGCGTCGGCTTCGCCAGTGCCGGCGCGGTGAGCGCCGCCGCCAGCACATCGGCCGAGGCCAGGCGCGCGAAGGCCAGGCCGCGCTCGCTGCCGAGCAGGCGCAGATAGGGCTCGCGCAACGCCGACAGGTGCTCGCTGCCCGGCGTCGCGCCAAGCGCCGGCGCGGGGGCGGCGTCGCCGTCGTCGGTCATGGTCTCGCCACTCAGGCTGCTCCCGCGTCCGCGGCCGTAGAGATCGGCCTGCGCCACTTCGTCGGCCTGCCAGAAGCCCAGTGGCCGCCCGCTGGGATCGCTCTTCGGAATCGGCGACGGGCGCAGATCGCCGACGCCGACGATCAGGCCAGCAACCTCGCCCGGCTTGTCATCGAAGCTCGGCCGATGGCGCGGGTTCAGTGGCGGTGCCTCCTGGCCATCGGTGACGAACACCAGCGCCGGGTGGCCCGGCAGCTGCCTGGCGACATCGATGCCGCTGTGCAGGCCCTTCGCGATCTCGCTGTTGCCGCTCCAGGCCATGCGGCCGTCGATGCTCGCCAGCGTGGCGCGCAGTTCGCTCAGGTTGGCGCAGACCTCGACCGGCTCGAACAGCAGGAAGGACCGGTACTCGGTGAACACGCCCCAGCCGACCTTGGATCCGCAGGGCAGTCGCAGCAGCGCAGCACGCAGCGCGTGCTTCGCGTAGGCCAGCCGCGAAACCGGCTTGCCGTCGAGCAACTCGTCCTGCACGTCCATGCTCTGCGTGATGTCGAGCACGATGACGTGCTCGAAGCGCGCCCTCTCGACCACCCAGCCCGGGTTCAGCAGGCAGGCTGCGAGCGCGCAGGCGGCGCCCGACAGCAGCCAGCGCTCGGCGTACCCGCGCCAGGATGCCACGGCCCGCCGCGAGAGGCCGGTCATGTTCACGGCAACCCCGGCGAATAGCCACGCATCGTCGTCACGGCACGCTCGCGGTTGCGCTCCTGGCCGAGCGGCCCGGGTTCGTCGTCGTCCGGGTCGGGCAGCAGGCGCTGCGCACGCTCGAGGTTGTAGCGCGCGTCCCACTGGGCCGGGTCGTCGCGCAGCACGTCGCGGTAATACTCCTTGGCGAGTTCGAGCAGCGCAATCGCCTGGCCAGGCTGCGTGCTCGCGCGCACCTCGATCGCCTGGCGCACCAGCAGGTTCGCGCTGTTGTAACGGGCCGCGGCGCCCACACGCGGGTCAGGCTGCAGGGCACGGTAGCGGTTCAGCGCGGCGTCGCGCGCACCGCTCGCGGCCTGCGCCTGGGACAGTGCGTAGGCCTGCGCGAAGCGCAGCTCCGGCGCCTGGCCCGGTGCGTCGGGCACCGCCTGGCCGCTCGCGATCACGGCATTGGTCTGCGCCGCGCGCCACAGCAGCGTGGCATCGAACAAGCCCGCGACCACGACGGCCGCGAGCGCAGCGATGACCCAGCGGGTGCGGCGCCGAGTCGCTAGGCCCATCTGCGCAGCTCCAGCAGGTTGGCGCCAAGCAGCAACAGCACGCTGGCCAGCGCCGCGGCGTAGCCCCAGCCCGACAGGTCGCGGCGCGGCATCGTGTCCTGGTAGGTGATGGGCAGGTTCTCCAGTCGGTTCACGTCGTCGATCGCCTGCTGCAGCGCCTCGGGTGTGCCGGCCTCGTAGGGGCGGTAAGGCGTGCCCAGCGACAGGAAGTAACGGTGCAGAAAGTACTCGGGTACTGCGTCTGCATTGGCCGGCGGTTCGGTCTGGTCGGGCAGCAGCCCGGGGCTGCGCGCCGAGCGGATGTAGATCCAGTAGATGGCCGCCCGGGTCTTGCGCGCGAGCTGCGCGATGCGGTCCCGCGCGCCGGGATCCAGCCGGTCGCCGCCGTCGGACACCAGCATCACGATGCGCGAGCCGGTGTAGGGCCGGTCGCCAAAGGAGGACAGCGCAGACTCCAGCGCGAGCCCGATGTTGGTCTCGGACAATCCCCGCCCGATGTTGCCGGCATTGATCGCCGCCTGGATGACCTCGCTCTTCTGCGTGAACTCGAGCACGCGCAAGGGCAAGGTGCTGAACACGATCATGCCGAACCGGTCGTCCGGCCGCTTGGCCGCGAACTCCGAAAGCACGCGCCGCGCCACCACACCCTTGGTTTCGCGGGCCTCGTTGGCGCGCAGCTTGGCGTAGTAGTCGAGCGCCTCCGGCCCGGTGCCGCTCACCGACGGCTTGCGCCCGCCGCCGAAGCTCTGGTCCATGCTGCGGCTGCGGTCCAGCACCAGCACGATCTCGGCGCCGCGGCCGACCCGCTCGACCTCGTATTCGGGCCGGTACGGGCCGGCGATGCCGACGACGAGGGCCGCGAGCGCCAGCACCGCCGCACCGCGCAGCAGCCCGTGCAGCAGCTGCGAGCCGCGGTCGCGCGGCAGCAGCGCGGCCCAGGCATTGGGCAAGGCCCCCCGCGTCCGGGCGAACAGCGGCAGCAGCGCGAGCGGCAGCAGCACCAGCCAGAGCGGTTGGTCGAAGCTCACTGGCGTACCTTCGTGCTGCCCACTGCGGTGCGAGCCCCTTCGGGCGGCCGGGCGGGGCTCATTGACATACCTTCGTGCTACGCACTGCGGTGCGAGCCCCTTCGGGCGGCCGGGCGGGGCTCATGCCGCCCCCCGCTCGAGGTCGCGGCAGCGGCGGCAGAGCGCCACCAGCCAGCGCATGTCGCCCGCCTGCGGGCCGCTGCCAAAGAACTCCGCGCGCGACTGGGCGAAAAAGCCGGCAAGCTCGTTTTGCAGCGGCGCAAAACGCGGTTGCCGTGCGACAAAGCGGGCCAGGCCGGGTTCGAACAGCACCTCGCCGGCCAGCGCGTTCAAGGCCGCGTGCAGTTGCTGGTAGGCGGCGCGGCGTTGCGCGGCGTCAGGTGCATCCGGCAACGCCTGCAGCACCGTCCACGCGCGCCCGAAAGGCCGCCGCCGCCGCGCCGACCAGGGCAGAACCAGGTAGACCTGCGCGAGGTAGGCAAGCAGCAGCACGATCACCACAGCCTCTGCCGCCAGGCGCGTGCGCACCGCGGCCGTATCGAGCATCGGCGGGGCCAGGTCCGGCCGCAGTTCACCCAGCCCTTCGCGCGGCGACGGGTCGTCGGGCGTGAGCGGTGCGACGGTCAGCGGCCAGGCATCGATGCGCAGCTGTTGCTCCCGCGGCGAGCCCTCGAAGCGCAGCACGAGCGCAGGCATTTCCAGCACACGCAACTCGCGCGGCGCGAGAAAGACCTGGTAGTCGAGCTGCAGTTCCTCGGGCACGCCGGTCAGCGATTTGCGCAGCACAACGCGCTGCAGCTCCAGCGCCCTGCCCCGGCTGCCGGCGCGCGGCAGCGAGGCCTCGTCCAGCCTCAAACCGCTGGGCACCTGCAGCGCAATGCGGCGCGTCACCACGTCGCCCACCGTGTAGCCGAAGGCGCGCGGTTCGTCACTGCGCGCGCCAAGCGTCTGCGGCGCGGCGCCCGCCTGGCCAACCAGGGCCAGGATCAGCAAGGCGGCGGCCAGCGTCGGGGCGCGTTGCGTCATGACTGAAAGTGGCGGGTGACGGCTTCGGCGTCGTACCCACCTTCGATGAACAGCGGCCGGAGCCGCCGGCTGCGAAACAGCTGCAACAAGGCCTCGCGGCGCTGCGCGTGCGCGGCCTCCCAGCGCGCACGCAAAGCCGGCCGCCACCAGACCAGGCGCTGGTGGCCGCTCTCGGGGTCCATCACCTGCACCAGGCCGCGCTTCGCGCTCAGGGTGAATTCCAGCGGGTCCCATAGCACGGTCGGCACGACCTCGTGCAGGACCAGGGCGTCGAGCAGCTCGGCAATCACGTCCAGCGGCAGATGAAAGTCCGAGACCAGGAACAGCAGCGTGCGCTGCCGGCTCAGGTGGCCCGGCGCATGGCGCAGGCCGTGCGCATCCCGCCCTTCGGGGTGCAGCAGACGCAGCTTGCGCGCGAGCTCGCCGCCGACACCGCGCGCGCGGCTCTGCGGCTGCAGCAGGTCGGCACGCACCGTGCTGTCGCAGCCGACAAAACCGAAGCTGTCGCCAGTGCGCCAGGCTGACCAGGCGAGGCTCTCGACCAGGTCGGCCAGCACCGCGAGCTTGCGCACCTGCCCACTGAAGCCCATCGAGGCCGACAGGTCGGCGACGACCGTGACCGGGATGGATTTGCGCTGGCTGTAGATGCGCACGCGCCAGTCGCCGAAGGGGTCGCGCAGGCTGGCGTGCAGATCGAGGCGGCGCGGATCGGGCGCGTCGAGCAGCGAGGCATGGCCGCGGAACTCGAAACCGCTGTCGCCCCGCCTGCTGCGATGGTGGCCGGGAAAGTGGCCCGCCACGGGCGCATCGACGCGGTAGTGGACTTCGCGTATCGGCGCTGCGGCGTGCATCTGCAGGTCGGCCATGATCAGCCTTCAGTCTCTCAAGGCGCAGCGACGCTGCCGAGGATGCCGGCGATCAAGGGCCCGGCGATCTCGGGCCGACGCATCTCGTAGACCGGCTGAAAGCACAGGCGGTGCGCGATGGTCACGTCGAACACGGCTTGCAGATCCTCGGGCGTGGCGTAGTCGCGGCCTTCAAGCCAGGCTGTGACGCGGGCCGCGCGCAGCAGCATGCTCATGCCGCGCGGGCTCGCGCCGGCCAGCATCAGCTGCGCGGTGTCGAGGCCCGAGAGCTTCACGCCGTAGTCGGCCGGCGCTGCGGTTGCGCGCCACAGTTCGAGGGCATATTGCTGCAGACGCTCGGAGGTCTGCACGCTGCGCTGGATCTGCGCGGCGATGTCGTTCAGCTCGCGGTAAGCGAGCATGCCGCCGGCCAGCGAGGCGACCAGCGCATCGGTGTCGTGGTAACGCGGGTCGAACATCAGCGCGCGGCGCTGGTCCTCGTTCGCCGGCGTCTCGATCGTCACCTCCATCATGAAACGATCACGCGCAGCGGAGGCGATCTCGAAGGTCTCTTCGCGCTCGACGCGATTGCGGTCGGCAAAGACCTGCAGGTGCGGGAAGCGCCACTCGCGGTTGAAGGCCGAAACGCTGCGCTCGGCCATCACGCGCAGCAGCAGCGAATGCACCTGCGGGCGGGCGCGGTTGATCTCGTTGAAGAAGAAGATCGCGAGGTCTTCGCCATGCTCGATCAGGGGCCCGGGGTCGACCGCCGGCCGGCCCTCGGCGCTGATGTAGGTGTAGTAAATCAGGTCGTTGGGCATCAGGTCGATGGTGCCCTCGGTGCGCGCGTAGGCACCGCCGAGCACGCGCGCAAAGGCGCGCAGCAATGTCGTCTTGCCCACGCCCACATCGCCCTGCAGCAGCACGTGGCCGCGTGCGAAAACAGCGGTGTTGACAAGGCGGATCACGCGCGCCTGGCCCATCACGGCCGTGCTCACTTCGCGTTCGACTGCCAGCGCACGTTCGCGCCAGTCATGCAACAGCGCATCGCTGCGATCCATGCAAACCCTCTCTGCACTGCCTCTGCACTGCCGAGTGCGAGACACTCTGTCACGCCCTCGGGACGGGCGCAATGCTCGCGCCGACGAAGTGCCTAGACAAGCAAGAGCTGAGCCGAGCACCAATGTCGGTTCTCACTCAAGGTGGAACTTCTTTCATTGAAGATGGAACTGCTCGGGCTCGGGGACCCGCCAAACTGCCCGCCGGGCGATCCCTAGGCAGCTGGGTGGTTGATAGCTTTGCAGCGGGAACCACCGTTCAGCTTGGCCAAGTCCCCCGGGACCCCGAGTAAGCTCATCGTTTGCAAACTGAGTTTGACGCACCGCGCCTCTGGAGACCTCACGCATGGCCATGCCGCCCTTGGACCTGACAACCGAATCCGATCAAGGCCTGTTCGCCGCCTGTCAGGAGGTGGCGCGCGCCGTCCTGTGGCGATCGGGCGGCGATTCGAGCGACGTCGTCGAAACGCAAGCGGCGAAGTACTTTGCCATCGCGAGAGATCATCAAGACTTCGTTCGCGGGCAGCGCGACGACGACATCGTCATCGAAAACGCGGTCCGCTATCTGGCTCGGGTACATGCCATCCCTCCGATGGGCACGGACACGTTCTGGTTCAGCAACTCCTTGAGCGTCCTGATCGAGCTCGCGGTACCGAATTCTGGGCTCGACGAGATCTCCGCGGCCGTGATGCCGGATCTTCAGGTTGGCATCATTCAGGCTCTCGGAACGGTTCCCATTCCGAGAGATGAAGTCAGACTCTCGGAGGACGACACAGAAACCATCGACCGCCTCACCGACGCCGCCACCGAACACAGCATCGCGTTCAGCATGCTCAAGCTGCTGGAGCGAGTCTTTCATGGTGATCACCTGGACTCGGAAGATCAACGGTTCATCATGCTAGCTAGCTTGGCGAGCCCCCTAGCCGCTCGGGCCCGAGAGAAGAGCGAAGACTAGCAACCCGGGAGTCAGATCGGCCAAGACCGGCAAGACTGCTTGGCAGCGCAAGGAGCCGGTCGCCGCCGCTGGTCGCACGCCGGGTCTGCGCCATCAAGCCGACATCCCGCTCGGCAGCCAGTGCCGCCTTGAGTGTCAGCAATGCGTGGGACAGCCGACCACCGTACTGCTACCGCGCGACCGCCGACCGCGAACGACTGGTCATCTTTGGCCTGACGGGCTCGAATCGACCCGTTGCGGAATCGCCCCTGGCGGACCCACAGCCGGAAAGCGGGCATCATGGGCTCGACTGCAGCTTCCAACCGAAAGCGTGCGAACACCTTCGGATTCCGGCCTCTTTAAAGCAAGCAGCAGCAGAGCCCACTACCAGGAGATCATGAAGACTTTGGTGTTCGGCTCAAGCGCCGACACGTACGCTATGGCAGCCCTCTCGAAGTCGTTTGCGTCGGCCAGCAGCTCACCTAACGTCGCAAATGTCTGCTGCACTTCGGACGCCAGCACAAACGCCGCACTTTCTGTTGCCCAGCCAAATCGGCTGTCTTGCAACTGGCCGCCGATATAAGGCGCAGCGCGCCACGGGTTCGCGTCGTCGTCGTCACCCGCCTTCACGATCGGCCAAAAGATCCTTCCGTGGTGCCGTTCAATCTTCATATTCCAAAACGGCGCGATCACGCCACTCAAGTCCAGATCGAATGCATGGAGACAGATCAGGTCACCTTCAGCGGTCACGTGAGAAACGGGGATCAAGGTCATATCAACGCCCATGTACGCCTCATGTTCCAGTAGCCAGAAACCGCAAGATCACCTCGTGATGAGATTGCCCTAAAGCCGCGAGTCGGGACCGTCAGCTCCTGGCCGAGACCAGCATCTGAAGGTTGCTGGAAGATTTCCGGAGCCGGGTCATAGTCCGTCCATCCAGCCCTGCGAATCCATGTGGCCGAGAAAGTCGTCGAGCGCGCCTCTGTCGATCTCAAGAGAAGCGCGGTGACCTCCCTTGTGATGAAGCTCAATGTCCCCTACCGAAATGAGTCCAGGAGCACCTTCCAGCGACATCAACAGCGCGGCCTTCTCTGCAGCGGCATCTGGGAAGGCGCAGTGTTTGTGCAGGTATCGTGGACCGATCTTCATTGGTTGTGTGTACCCATCTGGTCATACGGCGTGCTGCCTTTCGTGGCCAGGTAGAGGTACTCACCCTTCGATTTGTCCGAGAGGAGTCGCACAAGCTCCACCAAGCCGGGCCCGGAGAGTTGAACCGCTGCGTTGTGTCCGTACGGCACTGCCTCAAGCGATTTTCGCCAGGACTCCACAGCTTCAAGCTTAAGCGCGACGACCGGAGTTGAGCCGATGGGGTCTGCGTTGAATTTGCCCATGCCCCTCTCGCTCGCCTCCATCGTCATCTCGGCGAACATCGTCCCGAGCGGAATGTCCTCGCGCGAACAATTGACGACCACGAGTCGTCCGTCTTCCAGTGCCCTATCGACCATCAGTCTAAAACGAGTCACATCCGAACCTTTTGCCAAGACGTTGAGGACCCAGACGAAAGCTGACCGTCGTCAAAGACTGCTCATGGCCGGCAGCGCCAGTTTGCGGACCTTGCCGTCAGCTGACATTGGCCAACCCTGGCTGGCGCCTCATCAGAAGTCAGCTTTCTGGCGCGGCCTCGAACTCTCAGTCACGGCCAGAAGCTGCCGCACACGAACGACAGTCTTGCTACATGCTGCCATGCCTGAGTATCGACAAGTGCGTGTAGTCGCTAATCAGCGTAGCGGCGCTTAACATCATGGCGACCAGCCGTTGACCCATGGCCAAGACAGAGCGTCCGACTTCCCCTATGGCATAGTGGAAGTTAGAGGGAAAGTGCGGGGAGCACCAAGATGGACGACAAAACTAGAGGCGCATGGCTGCTTTCACAGTCGAAGAGCTTGGACGCGGTCAGTGGCGTGGGGCGCTTGGAGAACATCCAGTACGCGGGTCGTACCGGACGGCTCTACAACCTGTTGCGGCGCAGCTCCTTAGACGAACGCACACCGGTCGTCAATTCCGCGACTGTCACCGACATCTGTCGTCTGAACAATATTGATCGCGCGTCGCGAGAGCTCGGCCTTCGAACGCTTCGGACCGAGGGGCGTATCGAGGTCTCCGCGACAGGCGATATCGCGATTCTGGGCGCGACCACTGAGGGTGTCTTGGAAGCGACGGCGCGAATCTTCGAAGCCGCGAACCCGTCGATGGAAGAGCGTGCCGTCATCGACCTTTCGGAGAAAGTCGCCGAGAAGCCCGAGGCACGTGCAGTTGTCGCCCAGCAGATTTCCGACCAGTACAAGATCGCGTCCAGGGACATGGATTCGCTGATCGACGTCTGCAGGTCCGCTGCTATTCTGGACCAGTCCGAGGACCGGGGCTTCCAGATCCTATTCAACAGCAACACGTTTCGGGACGCACGGTACGCCTCGAAAGCATACAACTTGATGCAAGCGCTAGGCGCAGCTGAACGCAGTCGGCTCACTGAATTGCAGGACAAAATCAAGCAGCGCGGAGCTGTCTCGGACATCGAAGCGACGCGAATCTTGGGCGATGACCTCTACCGGCGCCTTGTAGGCGTTGGCCTCTTTGATAGGTTGGAAGTCAGCAACAGCACTGAGGCCGTGGGATATCTGACCTCTCCTGATGCTTTCCAGAAGTACGGCCGACCGTTCGAAGACGATCCGGTCGATGATGCAAAGGCACTGCTCGCGTCTCTGACGTACGGCATGACCCGCAGTGATGCCGCGCGAGGAAGCATTGCCTGGCCCGACGCTCTGCTTAGAAACTTGATCAACGGCATGTCCGTCGGTGGTCAACACGGCGTGCGAGCGATAGCCGAAGACTACAAAGAGTTGGAGAAACGGCAAGTTGTCCAACTGGAGAACAAGGGCGGTGGCCGCTGCACCATGACGCTGCTGAAGAAGGATGTGGGGGAGTTAGCCCGTGCGCTGATCCGGGGCAACAACATCGCCAGTGACGCGCTGCTCCTCGACGGGTCGCCAGCCACCAGCTTCCAGGGTCCAAGCGAGAACCGGCACAAGGTTCGTGCGCGGCATACGCTTCAAGACAAAGCATTCGTGACGGGCGCGCTTGATCGCCTGCGCAGTGGGGGCTGAGATGGCGCCAGGAAAAGGACCCGCATTGGAAGAACTTGTGCGCGCCTACTTCGCACGACAAGGCTTTTTTGCGCTGCGGTCGGTGCCGTTTCAGTACGAAGAGAACGATGTGACCGACTTGGATAGCTGGCTGTACGCGCGGCAGTCGGCGACAACGCGCGTGCGGGCCATCGTTGACGTCAAGAACAAGAAGTCCCCGAAGGCCTTCGAGCGAGTGCTGTGGGTGAAAGGACTTCAGACTGTCATGAAGTGCGATCGCGCAATCGTCGCGACCACAGATAGTTCACCATCGCTGCTTCGATTCGCACAGTCTCAAAACATCGCGGTGCTGTCAAAGGACTTCTTGGACAGGCTAGCCAAGAAACTCGACATTGACGAGCGCCTGACCTTGGAGGAACTGATTGAGTTGATTCAGCAAAACCCCGGTCACAAACAGGATGGTGATTGGCTACGCATCCTTGGGGATGCAAAGTCTGCGGTCGCGAGCCTCCCAGGTTTCGCCGCCTTCAACCGAGCGATGTTCGCCTTCCGGTTCTTTGGCGAGCGTGTCGAGGTACGGGTCCAGCATCGTGAAGCGGCGCTGCGATGCGCCCTGTTGTCGGCGGCCATCGCTTGTGTTGCGTTGGACATCGGCCTTGAGCGGTTCGTTTTCAGTGATGTGGACAACCGCCACGAAGGTCTAGTCAATGGCGTGATCTTTGGCGACTCGGGTGACGGAAGGGTCCAAGCTAGCATTCAGACCGCGCTAGAAGCCCTTTCCGAAGGAATGCAGAACGGCAAAGCCATTGCCGCCCAAGCGCGGCAGCAACTGGAAAGAAGGCTCGCTGGAATTCGCGCGGAAGTAATTGCCGAGTACTTTATGCGCGAGCACCATGCACAGCACCTGTTTAGCGCTGCGAGAGAGCTGGAAGCAGCGGCACACACATCTGGAGATCCCAAGCGGTTTGTCATGAGCCTAGAGACGCGCTCCATTCTTGGCGTCTTCGCTGACTTCGTCGGTGTCAAGCGCAGCTCGCTCCCCATTGTGGTCGATGGCGGCACGCCGGCGCAGGAACCGCCCGCTTCGATATCTGCTTCTTCAAGCCACGCGGCAACTGATCAACCTCAACTGACAGCAACCTCCGAAACGGCGCTAGAGGAGAAGACTCAGGCGTTAAAAGACCGACCGGATGAAGGGTCATCTGTCGAATCGCCAGCCGAGCAATCGAGCGACGCGAATCAGCATCCGCTTCTGTAGGCCAGCGATGGTCGCAGAGAGTGGGTCACCAGCATACGACGCGCGGCATCGATCGCTCGAGATCGCCGCTAGTGATAACTGCGACTTCCGATAGTTTGCGGGACCGCCCGTCGCAGCAACAGACCAATCATGAGCGACCGCTTTTCGGCAGCGAGATCGGCGATTCGAAGATCTGCTCAGGGTCGGCAAAGTGAGCTCGCAGTCTCAAGAACCGGTCGCTCAGGCTTGGTCAGGCCGTACGTCAGCTCCCGGAGCTGTCTGCGAACTGGTAGTCCCGGCCGCATGCCGTCGCTCGGCAAGGTCTGCTTTCGTGATGCCGACCGAAGGCCCATTGGGGCGTGTGGAAAATTCCTGGTACAAGGACCGGCATGACTCTCACCGAATACTGCGAAGAGTTCCATCGCTTGATGACGGGCGAAAGCTCCAAGGGGCGCGGCTTCACGATGCAAGTTGGCGCTGAAATCGCAGCAGCACATGAGATTGGCCTGACGTTCGAGCAACTCAGGCGGTTCTTGGCGCGAAGGACTGAGATCACCAGCGTCGCAACTGCTCTCGTGGGCCCGAGACTCTCCCTTGACGCTGTCGAGCGCATCCTTGAAGCGCGTCGCAACGGTGCTGTCTATCCGAAGGATGTGCTTGCCCGTGCCTTCTCACCAGAAGAGGTTCACGAGAAGTTCCGGGGCGCTGACGCCGACCATATCCCTCTGGATGTCTGAGGCTTCGACCGGCCGGGAGCCGACGTTCGACGGTTTCCGCTGTGGGACTCAACGCAATGCAATTCGTCAAGGTGCATGACCGCCAGTATTCTTGGGAAGCCTTCGTCTCCGATGGCTATCCGCTCTTGGCCAAGCCGTACCCGTCTCCTGTCACCTGTGAGCTTGTGCGCATCACAGCGAAGGATGGCTTCGACATCGTTCTGCGGGTAGATCGACAGACTGTCGGTGGCGTGGCGATGATCGTCTTCGGGCCGATCCAGGTTATCGGCGCCGGGTTTCCTACTTCGGCGCACCCTGTCGAGTCTGGGGTACGCATTCGCCTGAGACCGAAGGTCGCGGCCGCTGAGGCAACCGAAATCACCTCGGCACAGATCGAGCGCATCGTCGCCTGGTGCGTCAGCGACAACTTCAAAGCGGTGCCCTGCGACCGACATGGTTTGCCTGTTCAGTCGCAACAGGGAACTGCAGTACGTCCGGTTTGAGGCGCTGAATTTAAGGCTGCGAATTTCCGCTGAGGGTCGATACCGCCAGTTCACGGCCCTTCGAAGCTGCCGCTGCCCCGAACGTCGTCGCGGGCCTTGGCTGCCCCGGTCGCCAGTTCCGCTGAAGGGCTGGTCTTGGAAGTGCAGCGGCCATTCCACGATCAATCGGTCGAATGACAGCTGCTCCAGACAGCGGTCGCCGGACTGCAGAAACCGAGCGACTGCAGCAGCCTCAAGCGGTCAGCGGCAGTGAGCGGAAGATTTCATCTTCAGTGAAACGAACTTCGGAGAGTTCAATGTTCAGTGAGACGGCAGTTCAAGGTGCCGTGATGTGCTCGCTGCCATGGCCTTGATCCGCTGGGTCGGTCATTTTGGGCATGCGTGAGAAGCGACTGCCGACAGGCACATCACTCCGATGCGCCGAAGCGCCAGCGCCCGCCGATCCACAGCGCGCGCGGCGCACCGGGAGCGGCGAACTGCTCGTTGCGCCACTCGGCGGGCGCCAGCAGGTTGCCGCGCGAATCGAAGGCGCTCTCCGCCAGCAAGCCGCCGCTCGAATGGCGCCGGTCGAACAGGTTCGAGACTTTCGCGAACAGCTCCCAGCCTGCGCCCAGCGTCCAGCTCGTCGTCAGGTTCACGAGCGCGAAGCCGCCGACCTTGCCGGCGCCGAAAAACTCGACGCCGTCGGGCTGGTGGGCATTGTTCTCGTTGCCGCGCGCGAACTGGCTGGAATACGCGGCAAGCTGCGCGCCGACACGCCAGTCCGGCAGCAGGGGCGCGTCGACGGTGAGCTTCAGGCTGTGCGCCGGCAGGCCCGGCAGCCGGTTGCCGGGGCGCACCTCGATCTCGTCAGCGCCAGCGCAGGCCGGGCTCGTGCCCGCGCTGCTGTTGGCGGCCGCGAGCAGGCAGGCCGACGACTCGAAGGTCGCCCGCAAGTGGCTGTAAGACAGGCGCCAGTCGACCACGGACGTGTGCTGCGACACGCCGAGCTCCACGCCCTGCCGCTGCGTGCGGCCAAAGTTCGTGAAGTAGCCGGCCGAGCGGCCGTTGCTGATGAACAGCAGGTCGTCGCGGTTCTCGGTGCGGAACACCGACGCGTTCCAGCGCATGTCGGAGCCGATGCTGCCACGCAGCCCGGCCTCCAGCGTGCGCGCCACGACCTGCTTCAGCGGTGGGTCGCCCTGCAGCGCATTCGGCAGCACACAGGCGTTGTCCGGGTCCGAGCAGCCGAGCTCGATCGGGCTGGGTGCTCGGTTGCCCTGGCTGAAGCCGCCGAAGGCGGTCAGTGCCGGCGTGAGTCGCCAGGTCAGCCCTGCCGCCGGATTGAACTTCTTGAACCGGCCTTCGCCGTCCAGTGTGGTGTCCAGGCCCAGGGTGCTGCGGCCGAGGTCGTCGGTGCGCACCCGCGTGTCGTTGTAGCGACCCGAGAGCGTGAGGTTCAGCCCCGGCGCGAGGGTCACGATGTCGGACATGAAGACGCTCGCGGTGCGGCTGGTGCCGGCGATCAATGCGTTGGTCTCGGCGTCCTCCGTCACGACCACGGCGCGGGTCGCGTCCAGCACACCTTCAGCCTCGCTCTGTTCGAAGTCGTTGCGCGCGCGGTCGTACGACAGGCCGACGCTGAGCCGGTGCGCACCGGCAGTCTTGCTCAGCTGCAGCGCGAGGCCCTCGCTGCGTTCCTTGGTGCGGGTGCGGTTCTCGACGCCCGATTCGGGCGTGTCTGGCGGGTCGTAGTCGTCGTTCAGGTCGCCGTTGACCGTGGAGGCTCGCACGCGGCGGGCGTAGACGGTGCTGGCCAGCTCGAACCCGTTGCCGAACTGGCGTGTCGCGTTCAGCGACAGCATCGTCACCCGATTGCGGGTCTGGTCAGGGCGGGTGTAGATCTGCGCGCGGTCCTGCGCCAGCATGGACTCCGGCAGCAGGCCATTGCCGATGAGCCGGCTCTGGCCGTGCAGCAGGCTCAGGTCCCATGAGTAGTCCGGTGCATGTTCGCCACCCTTCACGAACAACTGGCGCACGCGGGACGGGGAGTGCGCGCGCCAGCCGTCTTCGTCGAAGCTGCCCAGCGCGGCGAACAAGTGGCCGTGCTCGCCCAGCTTTTGGCCATAACTGAACTCGGTGCTGACCCGCCCGAACGAGCCGCCGCGCACTTCCAGCTCGCCGCCGGGATGGGTGTCGCCGCTCTTGGTCTGCAGCACCAGTGCGCCGCCCAGCGTGTTCAGACCGAACAGCGGATTCGAGCCGGGCAGCAAGGCCACGTTGGCCAACGCGCCGCTCGGGATCATGTCCCAGTTGACAACGTCGCCGAAGGGTTCGTTGACGCGCACGCCGTCGAGGTAGACCGAGAGGCCCTGCGGCGTGCCGAGCAAGGGGCTGGCGGTGAAGCCGCGGTAGTTCACGTCCATCTGGAACGGGTTGCCCTGGGTCTCGTTGATGTTGACGCTGGCCAGTTGGCTGGCCATGAACTCGGGCAGGTTCAGGCTCTGCAGCTGCCGCAGGCGTTGGCCGTCGGCCGTCTGCACGTTCGACGGAATCTGGTCCTTGGGCACGCCGGTGCCGGGCAGCGGCGTCGTGCCGACGACCTCGACCGTCTGCAGCGTCGTGGCAGGCAAGGTCTGCGCATGCAAGGCCGGGCCGCAGGCGATCAGCGCGGCCAGGGCCAGAGGACGGTGGTGCGCGCGGCACGGCAGGTACTGCATCGGGGTCTCCGGAGCTTGTTGTTTGCACCGACCGTATCAAGAGGCTGGCGGCAGCGACAGGGAAAACTTCCCGGGCTGCGCCGCCGTGGCGCGCGAACCTCACTTAGACCAGCGCGCTGCCGATCACGCGATGGCGGATCGCCAGATGGGCCAGCGCGGCCGAGGTCGTGACCCCGAGCTTTTCCTTGATGACGGTCTGGTGGTTGGAAACCGTCTTCGGGCTCAGCTTCAGCGCCTGCGCACATTCGGCCGGCGAATGGCCCAGCGCGAGCATGCGAAAGATCTCGAACTCGCGCAGGCTCAGCTCGGCGAGCCGCTCGGCCTCGCGCGCCGGGTCGCGCTGCAACAGGCTGGCGGCCAGGTCGGCGCCGAGGTAGCGCTCGCCGGCATGCAGCGCGCGCACCGCGTCAACCAGGCCTTGCGGCGCAGCAGCTTTGGTCAGGAAACCGCGCGCGCCGGCATCCAGCGCCTGGCGCACAAGCGGCGGGCTGTCGTACATGCTGAACACCAGGATGCGTGCCGCAGGCGCACGCAGCAGCACGCGCCGGATGAGCGCCAGGCCGCCGCCGCCGGGCATCGCGAGATCGGTCGCGAGCACGTCGGGCGGGTCGGCCACGAATGCGCTGTAGGCGGCCTCGCCGGTGGCGGCTTCGGCGATCACGCGGATGTCGCTCGCCTGTTCGAGCAGCCGCAGGTAGCCGCTGCGCACGACCGGGTGGTCATCGGCCAGCAGCACGCGGATCATGCGACGGCCCTCGCACTCACCGTCGCCTGCTCGGCGGCCGGCGCGACAGCAGCAGGCAGCGGAATGTGCAGGCTCAGCCGCACGCCAGCGCCGGGCGTGCTCTCGACCCGCAAATCGCCACCCAGTGCCGCGGCACGTTCGCTCGCACCGAGCAGGCCCAGGCCGCGCGTCGCACGGGCCGGGTCCATGCCACAGCCGTCATCGGCAACGCTGAGGCACACGCCGCCCGTGGTCTCGCGTGCGAGCACCAGCCGCACCTGATTCGCGTGGGCGTGCCGCATCACGTTCGTCAGCGCCTCCTGCGCGACGCGGTAGACGGCGATGTTGACGCGCTCCGGCAGTGCCTCGGCCATGTCCTCGCGGTGCAGCACACAGGCCACGCCGCTGCGCTCTTCCCACGATTCGCACAGCTCCTGCAGCGCCGCGACCAGGCCGAGTGCGTCCAGGTTCGCCGGCCGCAAGCGGCGCAGCAGGCCACCCACGAGCTGGTAGAGGCTTTGCGCCGCGATGTCGGCACGCGCCGCAGCACCGAGCAGTGCGGCGCGATCATCGGCAGCGCAGCGCCGAAGGCAGGCGGTTTCGATCAGGATCGCGCTGCAGCGCTGGCCGAATTCGTCGTGCAGCTCGCGGGCGAGCGCGAGGCGCTCGCTCTCCTGCACCGCAAGCAGTTGCTGCGCGAGCTCACGGTTGTGGGCGAGCAGTTCGGAGGCGCGCGCTTCGGCCTGCTCGCGCGCGCGCAGCGCCGACTCGGTCTCGTACCGGCGCCGCCACGCATACCAGGCCACGCCGAAGGCGAACACCATGCCGGTCAGCGGCAGCTCGTCAAGCTGCCAGCGCTCGTACGGGCCAGATTGTGCGACCAGCCACTCGCTGAGGTTCAGCACCCGCGAGAGGCCGTAGCACGCCAGCGCCAGCGCCAGCACGATCCACAGGTCGCTGCGCCAGCGAGACGCAGCCGGCCGGCCGCCCGGGCGCGTCGTCGGTTCACCCACCATGGGAAGCGGCCTGCGGCGTCGCCAGACGCTCGACGTTGATGCGCTCGCGGGCATAGATCTCGCGGCACGCGCGTGCATAGTCCTCGGAACCGAGATAGTCGATCTCCTGATCGTATTTCGCGAGTTCCTGGATGAAGCGCGGATCGAACATCGCGCGCTTGAACGCATCGTGCAGGGTCGCGACGACGGGCGCAGGCAAGCCGCGCGGCCCGGCCAGCCCGTAGGGTGACATCGCAACGATGTCGAAACCGAGCTCTCGCAGGGTCGGCACCAGCGGCCAGCGTTTGGAGCGCTGCGCCGAGAAGATCACCAGCAGTCGCAGGCGGCCGCCATCGACGGCCGGGCCGAAACCGGTCGAGTTGACCCCGGCCATGACCTGGCCGGCCATGATGGCAGTGATCTGCTCGGCCGTACCCTTGTACGGCACATGGATGTAGCGCAGGCCCCGCGCCGTGAACAGGTCTTCGAGCACCAGGTGCGGCGTGGTGCCGACACCGTTGGTCGCGATGCTCAATTCGCCGGGGTGCGCGCGGGCATAGGCAAACAGGTCATCGAGGCTGCGCAGCGCGCTGCCGGCAGGGACCAGCACGCCAAAGGTCACGCCGGACACCTGGATGATGGGCGTCACGTCGCGGACCGGGTCCCACAACACCTTCTGGACCCAGGGCGCGCGGAACACAGGCTGCGGCATCTGGGCGATCGTGTAGCCGTCGGGTTCAGCCTGGTACAGGACGTTCATCGCCAGCGTGCCGCCGGCGCCGGCACGGTTGTCGGTGACGACCGTCTGGCCCAGCGTGCGCGATGCGAGCTCGGCCAGCAGGCGCAGCGAGATGTCGGTCGCGCCGCCGGCCGGCCAGGGCACCCACAGCGTGATCGGGCGCGATGGATACGGCGCCGCGGCGCGCGCCTCGCCAAGCCCGCCAAGCCCGCCCACGCCAAGCGCGAGCCCGCCGGCTGCGGCCAGCCAGTGGCGTCGGGAGCGCATCATCCGGCGCCTCCGCCGCGCTTGGTCAATCCGCCGAAGCCGCGCTGCGGGTCGTAGCCCCAGCAGGCCACCACGAAGAACACCACCAGGCAGCCGAGCACGACATAGGGCGCCGCGCCCGGGTCCTTGCCATACAGCGCGAAGCGGACCCACTCGACCGCATGCGTGAACGGGTTGAAGCGTGCCAGCTGGTAGACCCACTCGGCGCCCGACTCCTGCAGCTTCCACAGCGGGTAGAGCGCGGTGGACAGGAAGTACATCGGGAAGATCACGAAGTTCATCGTGCCGGCGAAGTTTTCGAGCTGCTTCACGTACACCGACAGCAGCAGCCCGAGCGCGCCCAGCATCAGCGCGCCGCAGACGAGCGCGAGCAGCGCGTGCAGGCCGGCGAGCGACCACAGCGGCAGCTCGGTGCCGATCAACGCGGCGACGATGACAAACGCGAGCGCCTGCAGCACAGACAGCAGCGCAGTCGCGCACAGCTTCGAGAACAGCAGCCACGGGCGCGGCAGCGGCGCCGTCAGCAGCAGGCGCATCAGGCCCATCTCGCGGTCATAGACCATCGCCAGTGAGGACTGCATGCCGTTGAACAGCAGCACCATGCCGACCAGGCCGGGCACGATGTAGACGTCGTAAGGGATGTAGGTGTCGTAGGGCTCGACGATGGCGACGCCGAACACATTGCGAAAGCCCGCCGCGAACACCGCAAGCCACAGCAGCGGCCGCACCAGCGCCGAGACCAGCCGCCCGGTCTGGCGCGAGAACTTGAACAGCTCGCGCATGACGATGGCCTGCAAGGCCTGAAGCGCATGCGCGATGCCTCGACGTGTGGCAACCTCGACAGGCGCGGCCGGCCCGGCGCCGGGCCGCCCCAAGCGGGCCGGCATCCCCTCGGGGGATCGATCGGCGTACCCGCCGGTCGAGGGGTCGTCATCTCTCACCGGGGCGTCTTGCATAGCTTCTCCGGAGCGTCGGCGCCCAATGTGTCGAGCACGTCGGTCGGGTGCAGCAGGCCTTCGATCGGCGCCTGCGCAATCACACCCTGGCCATCGGTCAGCAGCAGGGGCTGGCGAAGCTGGCCGTCCCACGTGCGAAAGCTCAGGGCGAGACCCTTGGAACCGTCGACGCTGGTCTTCGCGAGCGCCTGCGCCCACGCTGCACTCGGGCCCTTCGGCGTCGAGGTCGCGAGCGCGAGCAGCGTCTTGCCGCCCATCCACGCGGCCCAGTCGCTGTCCGTCATCGGTCGCTTCGCGGCCTTGAAGAAACGGCGTGAGACCTGTGGCGCGCCGTAGCGCTCGAACTGCGCGTGCCAGGCCAGCGCAACCAGGCCTGCATCGCCGACCACCGGCCGCGGCAGCACGGTGCGGTAGGGCAGGCTGCGCGCGAACTCGCCGTCGCTGTCGACGATCCAGACTGCGTCGTAGTTGTTGCCCGCGGTCAGCAGCAGCGGGTTGGCCAGGTCGCGCTCGCGCGGGTCGGTCGAGAGCTTGAAGGGCTTGGATGCCACCACCTGCAGCCCGTAGCGCTTGATCGAGGCCTGCGCGGTTGCGGCACGCAGCTGGTCCTGCGCGCCCGGGCCGACAAGCAGCAACAGCTTGTTCCATTTGCGCGACACCAGGGTCTGCGCAATCGCATCGGCGCGCATGCGCTCGCTCGGCAGCAGGTGGTAGAGGCGCGGCCGGCAATCCTGCTGGCGCAGCCGGTCGTCGGGTGCGCCGAGGTTGAGCACCGGCAGTTTGACCGCATCGGCCACCGCGAGCGTCCAGGCGGCCGGCAGGTCGGTCAGGATCAGCGCGGCGCCGGCCTTCTCGGCCGCCTGCGCAGCGGCGCGCGCGGCGTCCACCGAGCCAGCCGTGGCCGGGCTGAGCACCACCGAGGCGCCGGCGGCCTCCAGCTCGAAGCCGCCTTCGTCGAGCGCGACCTGCACCCCGTCGGCGGCGGGACCTCCCGGGTGACCGAGGTAGGCGCGCTCCGTCCTCGTGCGGTCCAGTCGCGGGTCGTTCTCGGGGCTGATCAGCGTGGCCTTCAAGGTCGCCCCCGCGGCGCCGAAGCAGGCCGACGACAGGATCAGCGCAAGCAGCGCGCCCCTCATTCGACGACCACCACGCCGTAGGGCACGCGCCCGACCGGCACGGTCTTGATCGCCTTCGCGCCCGGCACGTCGACGATGGTCAGGTCATCGCTCAGGCCGTTGACGACAAACAAGCGCTTTTCATCCTTGTCGAGCGCGACGTTCCATGCGCGTTTGCCGACCAGCACGAGATCGGTGACCTTGCGTGCCGCCACATCGACGAAGGCGACGTGGTTGGCCCTGCCGAGCGCGACGTACGCGCGCTTGCCGTCGCGCGACATCTGGATGCCCACCGGTGTGATGTCCTGCGCGCGGGCGCCCTTGACCTCGAACTTCAGCGTCGCCAGCACCGAATGGTCAGCCGTCGAGACGATGGTGACGCCCGAGTCGAGCTCGCAGGTGACCCACAGCTCCTTGCCATCGGGCGTGATCGCCATGCGGCGTGGCCGCTTGCCGACCTTGATGTTCTTGATGATCTTGCCGCTGGCGGTGTCGATCGCATGCACGAGGCTGGCGACCTCGGAAGTGATGTACAGGACCTTGCCGTCCGCGCTGACCTTCACGCCCTCTGGCTCCTGCCCGACCTTGACCTCCTTGAGCTTCTTGCCGGTGGCCGCGTCGACGAAAACGGCCGTTGCGTCGTCTTCGCTGGAGACGTAGATGGTCTTGCCGTCGGGCGACAGGTCGAAGGCCTCGGGGTCGTCGCCGAGCGGAATGCGCCGCAGCGATTGGCCGGTCGCCGGGTCGATCAGATCGGCCACGCCAGAGTCCGAGCACGCGAGCATCAGCTTGCGGTCGGGCGTGAGCTGCAGGTGGCGGCCGCGCTTGCAGGTGGCGATCGTTCCTTTGACGGCCAGCGTGGCGAGGTCGATCATCGTCAACGCGTCGTCCTTCTCGCTCGACACATAGACCGTGCCCGGCGCCGCTTGGGCGAAGACGCTGCCCGCCAGCCACAGGGTCAGCCCCACAAGGCAGGTCGTTTTCCGGATCAGCTTCAAATCCATGTCTCCAGGTCTTTCTTGTGGGGCGCTCATGAGAAGACGCAGGGCAGCCCCAAGTTTTCTTGACCCCCTCGGGGGGCCTGACGCGTAGCGGCAGGTCTGGGGGCGCTCATGAGGTCCGCTTGATGAAGCCCGCTTCGAGCGTCGCTTCGCCGAGCGCGCGGGTCACCTCGGCGGGCGTGCCGTCGGCCAGCAGCGCGCCCTGGTGCAGCACCAGCACGCGGTCGGCGCCCTCGGCCTCCTCGACCCAGTGGGTTGCCCACAGCACGCTCACGCCGCGCTCGCGCACATCGGCGTGCAAGGCCTGCAGCAGGTCGCGGCGCGACTTCGGGTCCAGGCCCACGGTGGCTTCGTCCATCAGCAGCACCGAGGGTTGGTGCAGCCCGGCGCGCACGAGTTCCACCTTTCGCCGATTGCCGCCTGAGAGCTCGCGCACCTTTCGGTCCAGATCGGCGGGCAAGCCGAGGCGTGCGCAGCCAGCCTCGATGCGCGCCAGCGCGACGCGACGCGGCACGCCCTGCAGATCCGCCTGGAACAGCAGGTTGCGCCGGATGCTCAAGTCCAGGTCGAGCGCGATCTGCTGGAATACGACGCCGATGTGGCGCAACGCGATGCGCGCCGAATGTCGCAGCGAATGGCCGGCCACTTCGACCTCGCCGCCGTCGGCCGCGAACAAGCCTGTGAGCACCTGGAACAGCGTGGACTTGCCGGCGCCGTTGGGGCCCAGCAACGCAACGAACTCGCCGCGACCGATCTGCAGCGTCAAGGATTTCAATGCGATGGTCTGACCATAGCGTTTCGTGAGATCGGTGGTTCGCAGCATGAAGGTCGGGGGTTCCAGATCGACTTGAACAGAGTGTTCAGCGCGACGTCTTCGGGACAGACACTACTGCAACTTCCGCGCCCTTGACCGAGCGTTTGCACTCATCACTGCAGCGCAACAAGGCGCTGCGCCCTTCGGTCGAAGGCACAGTGGAACACTCTGCGCCAAAAGTGACGACAAGCGTTGCGCGATGCGCAGAGCCGGCACGCGATGGCGCCATGCGGCGTCGCGCGGCACGGGTGAGACATCCAAGGGATTTCCCGAATTTCGAACGGCGCGGGGCCTGGGACGAACGCGGACCCGATCACGTTTGGCAAAAACTCAAGTCGATAAGGCAGGGTTTCGCCTAGTGCGAAAGCAGTGGCTGGCACGTTGTGTTGAGGTGGTCCGGCGCATTGAGGCGAGTGAGTCCGAGACGATTTTTCGACAGGCATGGATGTTGCGATTTGATCCCTCGCCAGACGGTTCGTGCGGGGGTTTCGGTGGTGACCTTCGCAAGACTGAAGACCACCTCAAAAGCAAGGAGACATCGATGAGAATTCCTCGGCAATCGGGCGCAAGCCTCGTGCTGCACCTGGGGCTCGCGTTGCTCGCTCTACCGATGTTGGCGTCTGCCAACGCCGACGTAGAGAAGAACATCGCGAACTCCAGCAACTGGGCCATGCAAGCGGGAGACATGTACAACCAGCGCTTCTCCCAGTTGAAGCAGATCAACACTGGCAACGTCGGCAAGATGCAGGTCGCCTGGACCTTCTCGACCGGCGTGCTGCGCGGCCACGAAGGTTCGCCGCTGGTGATCGACGGTGTCATGTACATGACCTCGCCGTTCCCGAACAAGGTGTACGCGCTGAACCTCGATACCCAGGAGATGATCTGGAAGTACGAGCCCAAGCAAGACCCGGCGGTGATTGCGCAAATGTGTTGCGACACGGTCAACCGTGGCGTCGCCTATGCCGAGGGCAAGGTGATCCTGCAGCAGGCCGACAGCACGCTGGTGGCGCTGGACGCGAAAACCGGCAAGGTGGTCTGGAGCGTCAAGAACGGCGACCCGAAGCTCGGTGCAGTGAACACCAACGCGCCACACATCTTCAAGGACAAGGTCATCACCGGCATCAGCGGCGGCGAGTGGGGGGTGCGCGGCTTCATCGCCGCCTACAACCTGTCGGACGGCAAGCTGGCCTGGAAGGGCTACAGCGTGGGCCCTGACGCCGAGATGCTGATGGACCCGGCCAAGACCATGACCTGGACCGACGGCAAGATGGCGCCGGTGGGCCCCGACTCTTCGTTGAAGACCTGGAAGGGCGATCAATGGAAGACCGGTGGTGGCACGACCTGGGGCTGGTACAGCTACGACAAGGCGCTGAACCTGATGTACTACGGCAGCGGCAACCCGTCGACCTGGAACCCGGCGCAGCGGCCTGGCGATAACAAGTGGTCTATGACCATCTGGGCTCGTGATGTCGACACCGGCGTGGCCAAGTGGGTCTACCAGATGACGCCGTACGACGAGTGGGACTTCGACGGCATCAACGAGATGATCCTGGCCGACATCAACGTGAAGGGCAAGCCGACCAAGGCACTCGTTCACTTCGACCGCAACGGCTTTGCGTACACCATGGACCGCGTCACCGGCGCCCTGCTGGTGGCCGAGAAGTACGACCCGCAAGTGAACTGGGCCACCCACGTCGACATGAAGACCGGTCGGCCGCAAGTGGTCGCGAAGTACTCCACCGCGAAGGGCGGTCCTGACGTCAACACCAAGGGCATCTGCCCGGCGGCGTTGGGCAGCAAGGACCAGCAGCCGGCATCCTACGACCCCGAGACCAAGCTCTTCTACGTGCCGACGAACCACGTCTGCATGGACTATGAGCCGTTCAAGGTCGAGTACACCGCGGGCCAGCCGTACGTGGGTGCGACGCTGTCGATGTACCCGGCGCCGGGCAGCCATGGCGGCATGGGCAACTACATCACCTGGGACGCCAGCGCCGGCAAGATCGTGCAGAGCCATTCCGAGAAGTTCTCGGTCTGGAGCGGCGCGCTCAACACGGCGGGCGGCATCTCCTGCTACGGCACGCTCGAGGGCTACCTGAAGTGCGTCGACAAGAAGGACATCAACAAGGAGCTGTTCAAGTTCAAGACGCCTTCCGGGATCATCGGCAACGTGTTCTCGTACATGCACAAGGGCAAGCAGTACATCGGCGTGTTCTCGGGCATCGGTGGCTGGGCCGGCATCGGCATGGCCGCAGGTCTCGAGAAGGACCAGGATGGCCTGGGCGCCGTGGGCGGCTACCGCGAGCTGGCGAAGTACACCGAACTGGGTGGCTCGTTGACGGTGTTCGCGCTGCCGAACTGAGGCAGCAATAGGCAGCGCAGCCTTGAACATACTCGGCGCGCGCCTGACAAGGGGGAGGGCTTTCGCAGGAACGCCTTCCCCATTTTTTTGATTCATTCAACATCCCATGAAGCACTTCAAGACCCTCGGCGCTGCCATGTTGCTCGCCTCGACCCTGACGACGTTCGCCCAGACCGCATCTGCGCCTGCGCCTGCCGCCGGTGCCAAGCCCTACACGGTGGTGGACGGCTACAAGGTCGACGCCAACACCCTGGTCGGCTTCAAGACCTGGCGCTCCGCCGCCTGCGACCGTTGCCACGGTGCGAACCAGGAAGGCCTGGTCGGCCCGTCACTGATCAACAGTTTGAAGACCCTCTCGAAAGACGATTTCGTCCAGACCGTCAAGAACGGCCGGCCGAACACGCAGATGGTCCCATTCGGCGGCAATCCGGAAGTGATGAAGAACATCGACCAGCTCTACAGCTACCTGAAGGGTCGCTCGGACGGCGCGATCACGAAAGCGCGTGTCGAGGCGATGCAATGAGCCAATCCAGGTCGCCTCGCAATGCTTGTGTGGCCTTCCTGAGTGTCGCGGCTGCGCTCGCGGCGCTCTCAACCAGTGTCGCGGCGCAGGAGGCACCACCGAAGCGGACCGAATTTCGCGTCTGCCAGGACCCGAACAACCTGCCGTTCTCCAACACCAAGGGAGAAGGCATGGAGAACCGCATCGCCGAGGTCTTCGGCAAGGCACTGAACCTGCCGGTCACCTACTACTCGTTCCCGCAGCGGCTCGCGTTCACCCGCAACACGCTGCGCTACAAGCTGCCGGGCCAGGACTACCCTTGCGACATCATCATCGGCGTGCCGGTGGGGTTCGACGAAGGCGTCTCGGTCACGAAGCCCTACTATCGCTCGACCTATGCGCTGGTGTTCCCGAAAGGCAAGGGCCTGGACGACGTCACCACCGTCGAAGCGTTCCTCGCACTCGGCCCTGAAAAGCTGCGCTCGCTGCGCATCGGCGTGTACGACCGATCTCCAGCGGGGGAATGGCTGTCCAGGCACCAGTTGCTGGAGAACGGTGTTCCCTACCAGATGATGAATGCGGACCCGCAGCAGTACCCGGGCGAGATCATCGAGAAGGATCTGGCGCAGGGCAAGCTTGACGCCGCCATTGTCTGGGGACCGATCGCCGGCTACTTCGCGCAACGCGTGAAGTCACCGCAGCTGGTCGTGCTGCCATTGAAGTCGGAGCCGGGCCTGAAGCTCGACTACCAGATGGCGATGGGCGTGCGCTTCGGCGAGCGCGAGTGGAAGCAGCAAATCGAAGGGTTGATCGAGTCGCGTCAAGCGGAGATCGAGACGATCCTGAAGGCGTACGGCGTGCCAATGGTCGATGCTTCGTACGGGGCGCCGAAGAACTGAGTGCCAGCGAATGCGCCGCCGGTTCATCAGCACGGGCGCCAGCGCAGGCCGGGCGACGGCAACGTCGTTCCTGCTGGCCCTGGTGCTGTGGGGCTTGTTGCTGCCCGGGATCGCATTCGCCGAGCCCGACGCAGCCACGCTGATCCGTCTCTCGACCAGCGTGCTCAAGGTCGAGGTGATGCGCACCCAGGGCGGTTATTCACTCGGCTCCGGCGTGGTGATCGGCGCGGACCGCGTAGTGACCAACTGCCATGTCACGCGGGATGCGCGACTGGTCTCGGTGCTGCAGGGCGGGCTGCGGCTGCCAGCCGAGTCGCAGCAGGTCGACGCATACCACGACCTGTGTCTGCTGCATGTGCGCGGCATCGAGGGCAGCCGCGCGGTGGCGCTGGGCTCGGCAGGACGATTGACGGTCGGCCAGGTCGTCACGGCCGTCGGCCACACGGCGGGCGCGTTCCAGGGCAGCAGCGGCGAAGTGCTGGCGCTGCACCGGATGGACGGCGCCCGCGTCATCCAGACCTCCAACTTCTTCAGTTCCGGAGCGAGCGGCGGCGGGCTGTTCGACGCCGACTTCAATCTCGTCGGCATCCTGACCTTCCGCCTGCGCGGCGGCAACGCCCACTACTTCGCGGCACCGGTCGAATGGCTCGCACGGCCGCGCATCGACAACGAGGCAGTGCAACAGATCGGCCCGCTCGCGCGCGGCGAACTCGCCTTCTGGGAGCGGCTGGCCGACGCGCAACCGACCTTCCTGCGGGCCGCTGCGCTCGAAGTCGAGGGCAACTGGCGTGGGCTGCAGCCGCTGGCAGCCGACTGGACCCAACTCGACGCGGGCGACCCGGAGCCCTGGTACCTGCTAGGCCTCGCCCTCTCACGCCTGGAGCAGCCGCGCGATGCGCGCATTGCGCTGGAATGCTCGCTTGCGATCGCACCCGACTACGCGGCGGCGCGAAGCGAGCTCCAACGCCTCGCACTGCCGCATGACTCCCAACCCGAAACCCATGTGGCAGGCAATTCTTGCCGCCATTGATGCGAACTCACCGCTCATGACCTCGTTCTCTCATCGCCTCACGACCACCCTCGCCGCCGCAGCCATCGCAAGCTTTGCGCTGCCTGTCGCTCACGTTCGCGCTGAAGACGCGCCCAAGGACTTCTCCGCCGCCGAGCGCGCGCTGTTCATGACGAACCAGTTCACCAAGCTGCGCCCGCCGATGACGCTGCACTACGCGTTCCATCGCAGCGGCAGCCTGGAGCCTGGCTTTGACGACAAGGTGTCGATCTCGCTGAAGGCGCAAGCGAACGGCCAGTGCTGCGACGCGAGCGGCGACTTCCTGAGCGGCGAACACGCCGTGGTGCTGCCGCCGGTCGAGGGGGCCACGGGCAACCCGGTGATGCTTTATTTCCTCGAACGCGACGTGCGCGAGATGGAACGCCTGACAAAGGGCAAGCAGGCCTACTTCCGCAAGCGCATCCGCATGGCGATTTACCAGGGTGCGCAGCAACGCGCGGTGACGCTGCGCTACCGCGGCAACGCGGTCGCGGGCCAGGAGTTCACGATCGACCCTTACCGCGACGACCCGAACCGCCCGCGCTTCGAACAGCTCTCGAACAAGCGCTATGTGTTCACGATGTCGGACGCCGTGCCGGGCGGCGTCTACGCCATCCGCTCGGTGATCACCGATGCTGCCAAGGGCGCGGATGCGCCTCCGCTGGTCACCGACGAGTTGCTCATCGAAGGGGCGGAGCCCACGCCGCCAAAGCCTGGCGCCTGACGGCGGCCCGCGCTGCTGCCCTTCGCCTTCGTCACCATCAGCTTCTACCGATTTCACGAACACGCCATGAACCACGCTCGCCTGCGCTCTTCAACTTCAAGCGCAACCCTGCTCGCCGCACTGCTGGTCGCCAGCGGTACCGCACACGCTGCGAACGACTACCCGACCTCGGCCCGCGTGCTGTTCGTGGAGGACTGCATCCGTGCGAACCCCGGTCCGTATTTCGAAATGGTCAACAAATGCGCCTGTGCGGTGGATGCACTCGCCGAGGAGGTCAACTACGACGAGTACACGACGATGCAGACGATCAGCAATGGCATGACGATCGGTGGCGAACGCGGCAACACGATCCGCGACACGCCTGGGCTGCAACCCGAATTGAAGAAGTATCGCGAGCTGCAGGCGAAGGTGAAAAAGAGCTGCTTCATCAAGGACGCCAAGTAGCCCCGACGCATCGCCTCTTTTGCCGACCATGCGACCCACCCTGCACCGCACCGCGACCGCCCTGCTGCTGGCTGCCTTGCTGCATGGGGTCACGGCCGCGCAAGGCGTGACCGATGCGCCGCCGCTCGGTGTGGCCGAGATCGCACCTGGCGTGTACGTGCATGCGGGGCTGGTCGAGGACTGGCTGCCGGGCAACGGCGGTGACGTCGCAAATCTCGGCCTCGTTGTCGGCAGCCGCTGCGTCGCGGTGATCGACAGCGGCGGCACCCCGCAGGTCGGTCAGCGCTGGCGCGCGGCCATCGAGCGCATCACCCGCCTGCCGGTCTGCTTCGTGATCAACACCCACGCCCATCCCGATCACGTGCTCGGCAACGCCGCCTTCGTCGGCCCCGACACGCGCTTCGTCGCGAGCGCGAAGTTCAACGCGGCGATGGCCGCGCGCGAACCCTACTTCCTGAACGCGCTGGCGCGCGATTTCGGCGTCAGCGTCGCACCGGGCGCAATGGTGCATCCAACGCTTGCGGTGGACGGAACCCGCGAACTGGACCTCGGCGACCGCATGATCGTGCTGCAGACCTGGCCAACCGCGCACACCGACAACGACCTCACCGTGTACGACCCGACATCGCGCACGCTGTTCACCTCCGACCTGCTGTTCGTGAAGCACATCCCGGTCGTCGACGGCAGCCTGCTCGGCTGGCTCGCGACGATGCAGCAGCTCACGAAAGTCGATGCGGCCCGGCTCGTGCCTGGCCACGGCCCCACCCTGGCCGGCGGCCCGGATGCGTGGAAGCCGCAACAGGCGTATCTTGAGGCGCTGCTGCACGAAACCCGCGCGGCGCTCAAGGCCCGCAAGACACTGCCCCAGGCGGTCGACACCGTCGGCGTTCAGGCTGCCACCCCATGGCAGCTCGCCGAACGCTTCCACCGTCGCAACGTCACTGCAGCGTTTGCAGAGCTGGAGTGGGAAGACTGAGGTGCAACGATGACACGCCGCCCGACACGACTGAGCCGAATGACACGACGCGAAGCCAGCGCCACCGGCGGCGCGTTGATCGCCTCGCTGGCACTGGGTGGCCTGCGCGACGCGAGTGCCGCGATCATGTCCGGCGATGACCCGCAGGCGAGTGAGATCTGGCAGAAAGTGCGCGCCAGCCTGTTCGATTCCCGCCCCATCCAGGAGGTCGGCGACGAAGCCCTGGTGCTCGACACGCCGGTGCGCGCCGAAGACGCCGCCGTGGTGCCGATCGCGATGCGCGCGAAGCTGCCGCAGACGGCTTCCAGCTACGTCGAAAAACTGTACCTCGTGATCGACAACAACCCGTCGCCGATCTCGGCGATCTTCTCGTTCACGCCGAACAGCGGCCGGGCCGATGTCGAAACCCGCGTGCGCGTCGACGAATACACCTTCGTGCGCGCGATCGCCGAGACCAACGACGGGCGGCTGCTGATGCGCACGCGCTTTGTCAAAGCCTCGGGCGGCTGTTCGGCGCCGCCGGGCAAGGATCCGCAGGCCGCGCTCGCATCGCTGGGCAAGATCAAGATGCGCGTTGACGGCCAGGTCGTGCTGCACCAGCCCACGCTGGCGCAGCTGATGATCAGCCATCCGAACGACTCCGGCATGGTCATGGACCAGCTGACCCGCACCTACACACCGCGCCGCTTCGTGCGCACGGTCAAAGTCTTCTACGCCGGCCAGTCGGTGCTGTCGGCCGATCTGGATTTCTCGATCAGCGAGAACCCGAACCTGCGCTTCTACTTCGTGCCGAACGCGCCGGGCCGGCTCACGGCCGAGGTTGTCGACTCGCACCAGGCCACATGGAAGAGCAGCCTCGACGTGACGCCGTCCGCCGCCTGAACGAATGCGCCACGCCGCCACGGTCACCGCACTGTCGCTCTGGCTCATCGGCACTGGTACGCCCGGCTTCGCCGCACCATTCGCCTACATCACGAACCAGGGCAGCAACGATGTCTCGGTGATCGACCTGGCCTCGCAGCGCGTGGTCACCACGGTGCCTGTCGGCCTGGCGCCGGCAGGTGTGGTGGCGTCGAGCCGCGCTGGCAAGGTGTTCGTGTCCAACCCGGACAGCAAGACGATCTCGGTGATCGACATGCGCACGCAACGCGTGGTGGGGACGCTTGCGGCCGGCAGCGGCCCAGTCGGCATGGACGCATCGCCCGATGGCTCTCGCCTGTTCGTGGCCGACTGGTACGCGAACCGGCTGCTGGTGTTCGACACCGTGGCGGGCACTGCGCTGCCCACGATCGAGGTCGGCCGCGCGCCTGCGGGCGTGGCGGTCGACGCTGCCGGCGCAACCGTCTTCGTGGCCGAACGCGACGACGACAGCATTGCCGCGATCGACATCGCCACCTCGCGCGTGCGTGGCCGCGTCAAGGTCGGCACCCATCCGTTCGCGCTGCTGGTCGACACCGCCCGCGAGCGGCTCTATGCGCTCAACGTGCTCAGTGACGACATCTCGGTGATCGACACGCGCCGGCTCGAGGTGATCGCCACCGTCAAGGTCGGCAAGGCGCCCTACGGCGCGGCGCTGACCCGCGACGGTGCTTTGCTGTATGTGACCAACCAGCACGACGACAGTGTCAGCGTCGTCGACGTGCAGCGGCTCGAGACCGTGCGCACGCTGCCAGGCTTCGGCTACCCCGAAGGGGTGGCCGTGCACGCCGACCGCGTCTACGTCGTCAACTGGATGGACGACGACGTGAGCGTGCTCGACGCCACCAGCGGCCGCACGCTGGCCCGCATCGCCACCGGCAAGAACAGCCGCGGCTTCGGGGCCTTCATCGGCTCGCCACCGACACCATGAATCCACCATGATCTTCAACCACTCCACCACCGGAGGCCCTTCCCCATGTTCCTGAGATTCGCCAGTCGATGGCTTCAACCAGCGCTTGCCATCGCCGTTCTCGGCAGTGCGATGTCATTGCCCGCCATCGCGCACGGGCCGACGCGCCAGAAGGCCGTCGAGACCATCAAGATCGACGCACCCGCCGCAGTGGTCTGGGCCAAGATCAAGAATTTCGACGCGCTGAAAGACTGGCACCCGGCCGTCGAATCCAGCCCGGCCGACAAGGGCAACGCCGAAGGCTCGGAGCGCAAGGTGGCGCTGAAGGGGGGTGGCGCGCTGGTCGAGACGCTGGAACGCTACGACGACGCGCAGATGCGCTACAGCTACCGCCTGAAAGACGGCAGTGCGCTGCCGGTCTCGAACTACACCTCGACCATCACCGTGACCGGCGAGGGCAACACCTCGACCGTCGAATGGCGCGGTGCCTTCTACCGCGCCTACATGCACAACGACCCTCCTCCCGAACAGAACGACGAGGCCGCCATGAAGGCCGTAACCGGGGTGTACCAGAGTGGGCTGGCCAACCTGAAGAAGCTCGTCGAGGCCAAGTAGCGTGACGCCCATGCGTGCCCTTTCGCGCACAGCGAGTTGCTGGCTGGCCGCGGCCCTGCTCGCCTGTGCCGCGATGACGGCGCGGGCCGCTGCGCTGGATCCGATCGAACTGGCGTCCGGCGTCTACATGGTGGCTGGCACCGGCGGCGAGCCGGACGGCGCGAACCTGGGCCGCGTGGGCAACACCGGTTTCATCGTCGGCCGCAAAGGCGTGCTGGTGATCGACACCGGCACCTCGTATCGGCACGGCCGCGCGCTGCTCGATGCGATCCGCGGCGTGACCGACAAGCCAGTGCGCCTGGCCATCGTCACGCACACGCGGCAGGAGTTCCTGTTCGGCGCCGCGGCATTCCGCGAGCAAGGCATTCCGGTCGCGATGCATCAAGCCGCCGCCGGCCTGATGGCCTCACGTTGCGAAACCTGCCTGAAGACCCTGCGTGCGACCCTGGGTGAAGACGAGATGCGCGGCACGACGATGTTCGAGCCCGACATCCGCTTCACCACCCCGCCCGGCCTCGACGCGGCCACGCTGATCGGTCGGTCGATCCAGGTGCTGTATTTCGGCCATTCCAGCGGCCCCGGCGATGTCGCCGTGTTCGACCCGGTCACCGGCACGCTGTTCGCAGGCGGCCTGCTGGATGCCCAGCGCATTCCGGATGTGTTCGACAGCGACCTGCCGGCCTGGGGCGAGGCGCTGCACACGCTGCAGGCGCTGCCGCTGGAAGTCATCGTGCCCGGCCACGGACCGGCCGGCACCAAGCGGCTGGTCACGCAGACCGAGCGCTACCTGGATCAGCTGACGACGCGCGTGCGTGCGCTGCTGACGGCCGGCGCGCCGTTGAGCGAGGTGCCTGACGCCACCGCGCTGCCCGAGTTCGCAGCCTGGGACCAGTACGCCACGGTGCACAGGCGCAATGCGGCCCTGGTCTACCTGCGCTATGAGCGCGAGCAGCTGTTGAAGTAGGAGTTTCGAAGTCATGCCGTCGCCGATCAAACCCCTTCCCCTCTCTTTCACCCATCGCCAGCGCCGCGCCTTCATGCTCGGCGTGGGCGCCCTGCCGCTCGCGATGGCGCCCTCGGTGCGCGCGGCCATCGGCGGCCTGCCGAGCAACACCGGCCCGGCCGATCTCTCGCCCGAATGGGAACTGCTGCGCGGCCGGATTTTCGGTACGCGGCCGATCACCACCGGTGCTGCCAGCCGCGTGCAGCTGATCGCCCCGCTGCGCGCCGCCTACGGCGCAGCGGTGCCGGTGAAGATCGTCTCGCAATTGGCGCAGACGCCGGAGCTGTACGTGAAGCGCATGCACCTGCTGGTCGACAAGAACCCGTCGCCACTGGCTGCCACGCTCGAACTGACGCCGGAAGTCGGCCAGGCCGATTTCGAGACGCGCCTGCGGGTCGACGAGTACAGCCACGTGCGCGTCGTCAGCGAGCTGTCGAACGGCGAGCTGCACATGGACTCACGCTACGTGAAGACCTCCGGCGGCTGCTCCGCGCCGCCGAACCGCGACACCCCCGAGCTGATCGGCAGGACGATCTTCAAGCTTCCCGGGCCACCGACGATGGACGCACCGACCACCGCCGATGTGACGGTGATCCACCCGAACGACACCGGCTTCGAGCTGAACAACGTGACGGTGATGTTCATCCCCTCGTACTTTGTGCGCACGATCGCCGTGAGCTATGCGGGCCGAAAGATCTTCGATGCCGATCTCGACTTCTCGATCAGCGAGAACCCGACCTGGCGCTTCAACTTCGTGCCGCATGGCCCGGGCGAGCTGCGCGCCGAGGTCTCCGACTCGAAAGAGCACCATTTCACCGGCTCGCTGAAGGTCGGATGATGGCGCGCCCCCGCCTGGGTCGGCTGTTGGCACGCGTTTTCTGTGCCGCGATGATCACGCTGCTCAGCGCCGCCACGCATGCCCTCGGCATCCCGCCCGCCTACGAACCGCTGGTCGTCGAACCTGGCGGCGGCCCGGAGCGCGCCGAGTTCGATCTCGGGCCGGCGCTGGCGCGTGCCCAGCGCGAGAACAAGCGTCTTTACGTCTACCTCGGCGCGAGCGACTGCCCGTACTGCCGACGCTACGAGAACTTCCTGGCCAAGCATGCCGGGGAACTGGTGTCGCACTTCAAACCCTGGATCGTCGTCGACCTGCGCAGCGCGCTGTCGACGACGGCGAACAAGCTGTTCATCCGCGTGGGCAACAAGTCCCTGCCCTACCTCGAGTTCCAGCGTTCAATCGGCGACGAGCGCACCCGCATGCTGGTCTATCCCAGCGTGTGGTTGTTCGACCCGCAGCTCAAGCCGCTGATGCAGATGCCCGCAGGCACAGGCACCTTCGAGACCGTCGAGGAACAGCTCGAAATCTTGCAACTGGTGCAGTAGCGCAGCGGTCGCGCCAGGCGGCTGACTGGCTTGCCGAAAGTCCCACCAGCTTGCCCGGCCTGGCGGGGGCACGGCGCGGCGGCGCATGCGCGGTGGCGAACGCCGGCGTGAGTTGAGGCTGCGCCCCATCTCGATGGATGCCAATCGGCGCCCCCGCCTCTCGATGCCACGTGACCGGAGCGTGAGGTCCGTGCAGCCAACCCAGTCGTGCCAAGATTCAGCACTTTTTGATTTGGACGATGGCCAAATACTTCTGGACTAAACGGCATTGTGAATCCGGTTCTCGCTGGGTATCGTTTTTCCATCGCAACTCAACCAATGGAACGAACCATGAAAACCGTCCTCATCACCGGCTGCTCTTCCGGCTATGGCCTGGAGACCGCCCGCCACTTCCACGCCAAGGGCTGGAACGTCATCGCTACCATGCGTACTCCGCGTGAAGACGTCCTGCCCAGGTCGGACCGCATGCGCGTCATCGCGCTGGACGTCACGAACTCCGAGAGCATCGCCGCCGCGCTATCGGCTGCGGGTCCCATCGACGTGCTCGTCAACAACGCGGGCATCGGCGTCATCGGCGCCTTCGAAGCGACGCCGATGAGCACTGCTCGCGAAGTCTTCGATACCAACACATTCGGTGTCATGGCCATGATGCAGGCGGTGGTGCCCCAGTTCCGCGAGCGCGGCACCGGCGTCATCGTGAACGTGACGTCCAGCGTCACCCTTGCCTCCTTCCCGCTCGCCGGTGTCTACACGGCCAGCAAGACGGCCGTGGAAGGCCTCACCGGCTCCGTCGCCCATGAACTGGGTGCCTTCGGCATTCGCATCAAGCTCGTCGAGCCTGGCTATGGCCCCGGCACGCGCTTCACCGAGAACGGCGGCGCCCGCATGCAGGGCCTGATTCCTGAGGCCTACCGGCCCTTCGCCGACCCCATCTTCACGGCGTTCGCGAACCCCGGCCCCGTGACGACTGCGGCTGATGTCGCAGAGATGGTGTGGCAGGCCGCCCACGACACATCCAACCGCCTGCACTTCGCCGCAGGCCCGGACGCCGTGGCCCTGGCACTGGCCAAGGCCGCGTAAACCGACCGCTCGTTGAGCCGCTCACCCAGCGCCCCAACGCGCCTGACGCGCGAGACCTATGCTGCAAGGTGTGTCCAATGACCGTCCCAGACGAGCGACGTGCGATGAGTGACCCGCTGACCGAAGTCGTCCACCTGCTGCAACCGCGCGCCGTCTTTGCCAATCTCATCAGCGGCAAGGGCGACTACGCGGTGCGCTACGCCGAGTATGGCCAGCCGAGCTTCTGCATCATGTTGAAGGGCACCTGCAGGCTCGCCGTCGACGGGCACGAGGAAGTGACCCTCAATGCAGGCGACTTCGTGCTGCTCCCTTCCACGCCACCTTTCACCATCTCCAGCTTCACGCCGGCACCGCTACCCGTCCACATCGACCCGAAGACAATGCCTGGCGGTGCGGGCGAGCGTCGCTACGGCGCGCTGGGAGGCGAGCCCGAGATGCTGTCGCTTGGGGGCGCCTTCCTCTTCGATTGCGCCAACCCGAAGCTGATCGTGTCGCTGCTCCCGGGCGTCGTGCATGTACCGGGCGCGACTCGCCTGGCGCAGTTGGTGCAGATGCTGGGCGACGAGTACATGGACCCAAGGCCAGGCAACGAGTTCATGCTGTCGCAGCTGGCAGGCATGATGCTCATCGAAGCCATGCGGTGGAGCACGACAGGTCGTGCGCCTCCGGGTTTGCTGCGCGGCCTGGGGGACGAACGCCTTGCGCCCGCGCTGCAGCAAATGCATGCGCAGGTGGATCGACCCTGGACAGTGGGTGAGCTCGCGGACGTTGCAGCCCTCTCGAGGTCGGCGTTCTTCGACCGCTTCAGCCGGACCGTCGGCGTTCCGCCGATGGCGTACCTGCTGTCCTGGCGGATGGAGCTTGCCAAGCAGCTGTTGCGCAAGGACCTGGCGATTGCGGAGGTGGCGGAGCGTGTCGGCTATGCCTCCACAAGCACGTTCAGCACTGCCTTCAGCCGCCACGTCGGGAAGGCGCCTCGGCTGTACGCCCGAGAGGGAAGCTAGGTCGACGGTGCGCTCAGCCGGCGCGAGTTCTTCGCGTCGCGGAACACCAGCGGATGTTCGGTGACAGTCGCCAGGCCAGCCTCGGCGCGTTGCACGGCCTCCTGCACCTGGCCGTGGTGCGGGCTCTTCACGCACACCGGGTCGGCCACCGTCGGATCGTGCGCGATCAGATACGCCTGGCAGCGGCATCCGCCCAGGTCTTCCTCGCGGTGTTCGCAGCTGGAACACGGCTCCTTCATCCAGCCGGTGCCGCGGTAGCGGTTAAAGCCTTCGGAGTCGAACCAGATGTCGCGCACCGAGTGCTCGCGCACGTTCGGGAAGCTCAGGCCGGGCAGCATTTTCGCGGTGTGGCAGGGCACGGCGGTGCCGTCGGGCGTGACGGTCAGGAACATGCTGCCCCAGCCGTTCACACACTTCTTCGCCTTGCCCTCGTGGTAGTCGGGGGCCACGAAGAAGATGCGCATGCGGTCGCCCAGCTTCACGCGCCAGGCATCGGCCACGGCTTCTGCGTGCTGCAGTTGCGCACGCGTGGGCAACAACGCATCCCGGTTCTTGAAAGCCCAGGAGTAGTACTGCGTGTTCGCGAGTTCGAGGTACTCGGCGCCCAGCTCGGCCGCCATGCCGATGATGCGGTCGATGTGGTCGATGTTCAGGCGGTGCAGCACCACGTTCATCACCATCGGCCAACCCTGGTCCTTGATGGTCTGGGCCACCCGGTTCTTCAACTCGAAGGTCTTGGTGTGCGAGAGGAAGTCATTCATCTCGCGGGTCGAATCCTGGAACGAGAGCTGCACATGGTCGAGGCCGGCGGCCTTGAGCGCACGCGCCCGCTCCACGGTCAGACCGACGCCGGAGGTCAGCAGGTTGGTGTAATAACCCAGGCGCCGCGCTTCGGCGACGATCACCTCCAGGTCGTCACGCAACAGCGGCTCGCCGCCCGAGAGGCCGCACTGCACGGCGCCGAGTTCGCGGCCTTCGCGCAGCACACGCAGCCAGTCCTCGGTCGACAGCTCCTCGGGCTGGTTCGCGAAATCGATCGGGTTGTAGCAGAACACGCAGTGCAGCGGACAGCGGTAGGTCAGCTCGGCGAGCAGCCACAAAGGTGGCCCCGGGCGCGGTGACATTGCTTCGTTCATTCCGCTCATTCCCACGTCAGCCACTTCTGCTTGCCAGCGATCTCGACGAACGACTGCACCTCGGGCCCGAGACCCTTGACATTGAACGCCAGCTCAAGTTCGCCGACGATTGCCTCGATGCTGCGTTCGCCGTCGCAGCGCAGCATGATCTCGCCGGCGCTGCCGTTGAGCTTGACCATGCCCTCGGGGTACAGCAGCACATGGCAGTTCTGCGCCGGCTCCCACTGCATGCGAAAGCCAGCGCCGATGCGCGGCCGGATGGACGTCGGCAAAGCCGTCATGCCGACACCCCGTACTTCAATGCGATCGCATCGTTCATGGTCCACAGGATGTCGAGCTTGAACTGCAGCACCTCGAGCGCGCGCTCCTGCGCGGCGCGGGTGCTGAAGTGCGCGAGCGTGACCGAGAGGCCCTGCTCGACATCGCGCCGCGCCTGGCTCACACGGCTGCGGAAGTAGTGCAGGCCTTCGGACTCGATCCACGGATAGTGTTCGGGCCAGGTCGCGAGACGCTGCTTGTGGATCTCCGGCGCGAACAGTTCGGTCAGCGACGAGCACACCGCCTCCTGCCAGGGTGCGCGACGCGCGAAGTTCACGTATGCGTCGACCGCGAAGCGCACGCCGGGCGTGACGTGGCGCAGGTCGGTGACCTCGTCGCGACTCAGGCCGACCGCCTCGGCCAGGCGCAGCCAGGCTTCGATGCCGCCGGCATCGCGGATGCCGCCGAGCTCGAAGCCGTCGTGGTCGAGGATGCGCTGCACCCAGCCGCGCCGCACGGCCGGATCGGGACAGTTGGACAGCACCGCAGCATCCTTGATGGGAATAGCGATCTGGTAGTAGTAGCGGTTCGCCACCCATCCCTGCACCTGCTCGCGGGTGGCGCGCCCGCCGTTGAGCATCAGGTTGTACGGGTGGTGGATGTGGTACGCGCGACCGCGTTCGCGCAGCTTCGTTTCGAACTCGGCGACACCCCAGGCGGGCGCATCGGCGGGCACGGCTTCGCGCCGCGCTTGGAGGATCTCGGCCTTCATCGGCACCTCAGAGTTGGATCAGCATGCCGTCCTCGCAGACCTCGATGCGTGCAGCAGTCAGCGCCGCGCGCTCGTCGGAGTCTTCGTCGAGGATGGGGTTGGTGTTGTTGATGTGGATCAGGCAGCGCCGCGTGTGCGCCGGCAGCTTCGCGAACCACTCCATCATCCCGCCGGGGCCGGACTGCGGCAGGTGGCCGATGTCGCGCGCGGTCTTCTTGCTCAGGCCCAGGCGCGGCATCTCGTCGTCGGTCCAGAAGGTGCCGTCGACCAGCAGCGCATCGGCACGGGCCATCGCGTCGAAGACCGGTGGCGTGATCGCGCCGAGGCCAGGCGCGTAGAACACGCTCGCGCCGGTCTTCTCGTCGCTGATCAGCATGCCGATGTTGTCGCCTTCCACCGGGTGCTCGCGGTGCGGCGAATAGGGCGCCGGCTTGCTCGACAGCGGCAGCGCGCGAAAGCTCAGGCCCGCAACGCCGGCCACGCGGAACGGCGTGCCATCGAGCCCGATGCGATGCCGCTCGACACCGCAATAGTGGCCGAGCACACGCAGGATCGGGTTGCCCTGGCTCAAGTCCTCGGCGACAGGGTCGGTGCACCACAGCGGCAGCGGCGAGCCGCGCTCGCGCAGCATGAACAGGCCGGTGGCGTGGTCCACCTGCCCGTCCATCAACACAACGCCGGCGATGGCGGTGTCGCGCAGCGCGCGCGCGGGCTGCAGTTCGGGCCGGGCGCGGATCTGCTCCAGGATGTCGGGCGAGGCGTTGAAGAGCACGCCGTCCGAGGCATCGTCGGGCCGCACGAAGATCGACGACTGGGTGCGCGGCTTGCACCGCACACTGCCCGACCGGACGCCGGCGCAGTTGCGGCAATTGCAGTTCCATTGCGGGAAACCACCGCCGGCGGCAGACCCGAGCACGCTGATGCGCATTGTTTGTTGGACACCGGAAAGGCGCGCGCTTGCGCGTGCCTTGAAAGAGGAAGGCACCGAGCCACGCCTGCGCGCAGCGCCGGTGCCGGGTTCGTCAGCGGGCGCTGACGTACATCGTGATCTCGAAGCCGAAGCGGAAATCAGCGGCGGTCGGGGTGGTCCATTGCATGGCAAGTCTCCGGAAGTGAATGACACGCAGGCCGGTCGACCTGCGCAAGGATGCAGCTTGCATCCCATGGTGAAGGATCGCTCCCCAAGCCGCTGCGCGCCAGTCGCTGCACCATGATTCGCGCCTCATGATTTTCATGATTGCGACCGAGGGTCGACCCGGTTCCTGCGTCGTTCGCGAATGTGTTGGCGGGATCGGTGGTTACCATGGCGCGTGCTCACCTTCCCGACCTGCGGGGCTCCGCCGCCCACGCCATGACCTTGCGCCTGAAGATCAACCTGATCGTCGGCGCGCTGACGATCCTGTTTGTCGCGGCCGTGCTCGCGCTGCAGCTGCGCAGCATGCGCGAGTCGGTGCACGAGGAGGTGGTGGCCGCCAACCGCGTCGCCACGCAGCTGCTGCAGCGCAACACCCTGCTCTATGCGGCCCAGGGCACGCCGGCGATGCTCGCCTACCTGCAGGGCATTGGCCGCGTGCGCTCGAACGACATCGTGCTGTACGACGGGCAGGGCCAGGTGCTGTACCGCTCCCCGGCGTCCACCTACAAGGCAGGCCGCGATGCGCCCGACTGGTTCGAGCGGCTGATCGCACCGGCACCTTCGGTGCAGTCCATCGTTTTCCCCGGCGGCAAGCTGGTGACGCAGTCCAACGCATCGCGCGCCGCGATCGACGCCTGGGACTACCTGCTCGTGCTCGGCGCCGGCGCGGCGGTGCTGCTGGCTGTCGTCAACGCGCTGGTGTTCTGGCTGGTCGGGCACACGGTGCGGCCGTTCGGGCAGATCGTCGGTGCACTCGAGTCGCTGGAGGCCGGTCGTTTCGACGCGAAGCTGCCGCCGCTGCCCGGCGCCGAGGCGAGCTTGATCGGCGCGGCCTTCAACCGCATGGTCGGCCGCCTGCGCCAGAACATCGAGACCGAACGCCGCGCCGCGCTGGCCGAGAGCCGGCTGGTCGACAACCGCGAACTCACACGCTGGATCGAGCGCCAGCTCGAACAGGAGCGGCGCCTCATCGCGCACGAGCTGCACGACGAGCTCGGCCAATCCATCACCGCGATGCACAGCATGGCGATTTCGATCGCGCAGCGCGTGCGCGGCCTCGATGCGCAGGCAGAGCAGGCGGCGCGCACCATCGCCGACGAGTCGTCACGCCTCTACGAAGCCATGCACGGCATCATCCCGCGCCTCGCGCCGCTGACGCTGGACAACTTCGGCCTCGCAGACGCACTCGGCGACCTCGTCGAACGCACGCGGCGCAGCCAGCCAGGCGCAAGCATCGAGCTGCAGGTGGGACTGGGCGATGCGAGCCTGGCGGCCGATGTCGCGCTGGCGCTGTACCGCGGCGCGCAGGAAGCCGTGACGAACGCGCTGCGACATGGCCACGCGACGCACATTTCCGTGTCGATGCGGCGCGAGGCCGACGCCGCGCTGCTCACTGTCACCGACAACGGCCAGGGCCTGCCGGCCGCACCGGCGCCGAGCGGCCACCATGGCCTGCGCTGGCTCGCCGAGCGCACCGAGGGCCTGGGCGGCAGCTTCCGGATCGCCAACCGCACGCCGCAAGGCGTCGAGCTGCAGGTGCGGCTGCCGTTGGCGGAGGCAGGCGCCACATGATCCGCGTGATGCTGGTCGACGACCACGCGCTCGTGCGCATGGGTTTCCGCATGCTGCTGGCCGACGCGCAGGTCGAGGTGGTGGCCGAGGCCGACACCGGCGAGCAGGCCTGCGCCGACTACGCCCGCGTGCGGCCCGACGTGGTCGTGATGGACCTCTCGATGCCCGGCATGGGCGGGCTGGAGGCTGTCAGGCGGCTGATCGCACAGGACCCGAAGGCGCGCATCCTCGCGCTCTCGGCCTTCGAAGACACCGCACACCCGCGCCGCGTGCTGCGTGCCGGCGCGCTCGGCTACCTGGCCAAACGCAGCGCGCCCGAGGCCCTGATCGCCGCGGTGAGCTCGGTCGCGGCCAACCGGCCCTACGTGGACGCGCACACCGCGCAGGCGCTCGCTGTTGCCGAAGTGAGCGGCGGAACCAGCCCGGCCGAGACGCTCAGCGAACGCGAGTTCTCAGTGTTCGTGCAGCTCGCCCGTGGCCTGAGCGTGGCGCAGATCGCCGAGAACCTGAGCCTCTCGCAGAGCACCGTCGGCACCCACTTGTTCCACGTCAAGCAGAAGCTCGGCGCCAGCAACCAGTCGGAGCTGACGCTGGTCGCGCTGCGTTGGGGGCTGATCGAGGCCTGAGAGCCTGAGGCGGCATATTCGGGTCTACCCGTATATCTGGCATGTTTGTTGCGCTGCCCCCCGCATGGCCGGCTCCCGGCCGCCGAGGGAGCGTCCGACATGCGCTGGTGGTTCGTCACCTTCATCCTGCTGCTCGCAGCGCGTGCCGCCGCTGCCGACGAGGGCATCCTCGGCGTGCTGGCGCGCTCGCAGCTCGCACGTCTGGACAATGCCCCCTCCGCCGACCCGGCCGGTGCGCGCGCCCAAATGGTGCGCGCCAGCCTGGAGACCCTGGCGCGCGCGCTGCCACTCAGGCACCAGGTGGAACTTCGCGTGATCACGGGCGAGACGGTTGCCGAAACACTCCAGGGCCGCATCCTGCTGGCGAACGAATCGCTGGCCGATCTGAGCGAAGGCGAGCGGCTGTTCATCCTCGCGCACGAGCTCGGGCACATCGAGCTGCGTCACTGGGAACAGACACAGCAGCTCTACCAGAAGTGGGTGCCCGGCGCGGTCACCCCGGACCAGACCGAGCCGGTAGCGGCATTGCTGGGACGCGATGCCTCGGGGCTGGGCCATCGCCAGGAACTGGAGGCCGACGCTTTCGCGCTGCGCACGCTGCACAGGCTCGCGCTGGGGTCAAGTCAGCCCTTGCAGGACGCGAGCACCGCGCTGACGCATTTCGGCGTGATCCGCGACACGCCCACCCATCCCGGAACGGGCAAACGGCTCGCAGCGATGCGAGCCGTTGATGCACAGCAACCGGCCCGGAGGCCGGGCGAAATTCAGGCGACGACGCGGAACGAGCTCATCGACTCCGTCAGCCTGCCCGACTGACCCTTCAGCGACTGGGCCGCTGCCGCGAGTTCCTCGACGAGCGCGGCGTTCTGCTGCGTCATCGTGTCGATCTGGGCAATCGCGCTGTGCACCTGCTCGATGCCGTTGCTCTGTGATTGACCGGCGTCGGCGATGTCGGTGATCAGGGACGACACGCGCTTCACGCTTTCCAGAATCTCCTTCATCGTGCGCCCCGCGTCGTCGACCAGCTTGGAGCCGGCCTCGACCTTCTGGGTCGAGTCGCCAATGAGGGTCTTGATCTCACGTGCGGCGGTCGAGCTGCGCTGCGCGAGACTGCGCACCTCGGAGGCCACGACCGCGAAACCGCGGCCATGCTCGCCGGCCCGTGCCGCCTCGACCGCGGCATTCAGCGCCAGGATGTTGGTCTGGAAGGCGATGCCGTCGATGACGCCGATGATCTCGGAGATCTTGGTCGCGCTGCCGTTGATCTCGCCCATCCGCAGGATCACGTCGCGCATCGTCTTCTCGCCGCGCGCTGCGACCTCGCTCGATTGCGTGACGACGGTGCGTGCCTCCTGCGTGCTGCGGGCATTGCTCTGCACCGTGTTGGCAAGCTGATCCATCGAGCTGGCGGTCTGCTGCAATGCGCTGGCCTGGCTCTCGGTGCGGGTCGAGAGGTCGAGGTTGCCGTTGGCGATCTCCTCGGAGGCGATGTTCACGCCACCGACCGTTTCGCGCACCGCCAGCACGGTCTTGCGCAGCTTCTTGCGCATCGAATTGAGTTCGGCGCGCAGCCACGAGATCTCGTCCTTGCCAGGCGAGTCGATCACGCTTTCCAGGTCACCGCCGGCGATGCGGATCACGCATTGCACGGTCGATTCGACCGATTCCTTGATGCTGCTGCGGATCAGCATGCCCGCAAGCAGCGAGAACGCGCAGCCACCGAGCGCGGCAAAGCCCATGAACCAGACCGCGGAGCTTGCCGGCATCCCACCTTGCAGCGCCCATGCGCCACCAGCGCAGATGCCTGCGATGATGACTGCGGTGCAGCCAAAGCCAATCGTCACCCGGCGCACCAGGCTCACTCTGCGAATCCAACTCATGTGTGTCTCCGATAAACACCGCGATCGGCATCCCGTGCTTGCGATGCCCTGTTCTTTGTCGCTGAGGGGAGTTTCGGCCGCATTGGTTTCGACTTAAACAAATAAGTCACGCCACGCGGTCGCTGCGTTCAAGGGGGACCTGACGCGAAACGGCAGGTCTGGGGGCGCGCATGAGGAAACGCCGGGCCGCCCCAAGTTTTCTCATCCCCCTCGGGGGGCCTGACGCAAAGCGGCAGGTCTGGGGGCGCCATCAAGCCGTGTCGATGATCGGCCAGCCCGCCTGCAGCGCGTGCTGGCGCAGGCGGGTGTCCGGCCGCACGGCGACCGGGTTCGAGACCGCGCCGAGCAGCGGCAAGTCGCTCGCCGAATCCGAATAGAACCAGCTGTGCTCGAACGCCGCCAGGCCATCCGCGCCGCCGGGCATCTGCTGCGCCAGCCATTGCTGCACCCGCGTGACCTTGTGCTCGCGGAAGCAGGGCAAACCGTCGATGGCGCCGGTCAGCGCACCGTCCGGGTGGCCATCGGCGGTCGCCGCCTCGGTCGCGACGACATGCGCAATGCCGAACAGGCGAGCGCAGGGCTCAGCGATGAAGCGGGTGGTGGCGGTGACGAGGGCGCAGAGCTCGCCAGCGGCTAGGTGGCGCTGCACCAGCGCGCGCATGGCCGCAGGCACGCGAGGGCGCAGCACACGCTCGAATTCGTTCGCCCACTGCGCCAGCCTCACCCGCGGCACGCTCGCCAGCGGCGCGACGCTGGCGAAGTGCATCGCGTGGATGTCCAGCGTGCCGGCCACGTACTGCCTGCAGTAGCCGAGGTAGGTTTCCTCGGCCTGCGCGGGCAGAACGCCCCGCCCGACCAGGAACTGCGTCCAGGCCATGCCACTGTCGAACGGGATCAGCGTATGGTCGAGGTCGAACAGCGCGAGGTTCACCGGCGTACCTTCGTGCTGCGCACTGCGGTGCGAGCCCCTTCGGACGGCCGGGCGGGGCTCACTGGCATACCTTCGTGCTGCGCACTGCGGTGCGAGCCCCTTCGGACGGCCGGGCGGGGCTCATGCGGAAACATGCCGCGGCAGCACCGCGAGTTCGGCGGGCAATGCGCCGCGCAGGGCGTTGCACACGACGATGCGCTCTGCTTGCGCGAGATCGGCGCGCGTCAGGCTGCGCTGCTGCGCGTTCCAGGCCGGGTCGTCGAGCAGCACGCCACGCATCACGCCCGGGAGCGCCCCGTCGGTGATCGGCGGCGTCCACCAGCGGCCATCGATGCGAACGAACACGTTGCTGCGCCCGCCTTCGACGAGCCGGCCCGCACGGCTGAAGAACAAGGTATCGAACGCGCCGGCGCTTTCGGCCGTACGCACGCCGGCGTCGTAATGCTGTCGACGCGTGGTCTTGTGGGCCGCGAGCGCGTCGGCCTCGGGCAGCGTGTCACCGCCGAGCAGCAGCCGCACCGGGCCGGCAGGCAGCGGGGCGAGCGGCGCGTGGGTCAGGCTGATGCGTCCGCCGTGGGCCAGCGCCAAGCGCAAGCGCGTCTCGACGGCGGCACCGGGTTCAAAGGCCAGCAGCTTCTGCAACACGGCCTCGCGCTCGAACGCGAAGCCGAACACGCGCGAACTGTGGGCGAGCCGGGCGAGGTGACGCTCAAGGTGCTGCACGCCCTCGCCCGGGCGCCACAACATCGTCTCGAAGAGCTCGAAGCCGGGATCGAGGCCGGTCAGGAAACGTGCCTTCAGGCGGCATTCGTCGAACTCGTCGTCCGCACGGCTGTCGAGCACGATGCCGGCACCCACGCCGATGCGCATCGCGCGCAGGCCACTGGCCGCGGCGCCCAGCGTCAGCGTGCGGATTGCGACTGAAAGGCAGAAGTCGCCAATGCGCGCTTCGCCGGCCGGCGCGCCACGTGGTGCGTCGATCCAGCCGATCGCGCCGCAGTAGAGACCGCGCGGCGTGCTCTCGAGTCCGGCGATCAGTGCCATCGTGTGGTGCTTGGGCGCGCCGGTGATCGAGCCGCACGGGAACACGGCGCGCAGCAGCTCCGGCATGCCGACTTCAGGACGGATCTGCGCCTGCACCGTCGAGGTCATCTGGAACACGGTGGCATACGGCTCGATCGCGAACAGCGCCGGCACGTGCACCGAGCCGGTCTGCGCGAGCCTGCCAAGGTCGTTGCGCAGCAGGTCGACGATCATCAGGTTCTCGGCGCGGTTCTTGATGTCGAGGGCCAGCAGGCGCGCCGATTCGCTGTCGCTCTCCGGTGCGGCGACACGGGCGGCCGTGCCCTTCATCGGGCGCGCCGTCAGCAGGCCAGCCTCGTGGCGCAGGAACAACTCGGGCGAGAGCGACAGCACATGCGTGCTCGCCCAGCCCGCCGGCAAGGCGATGAAGGCACCGTAGTCGACCGGCTGGCGCGCGCGCAGCCGCCGGTACAGCGCGATCGGCGAACCGAAAGCCGTGCCGTTCATCCGGTAGGTGTAGTTGACCTGGTAGGTCTCGCCGGCGCGGATCGCCTCGTGGATCGCCTCGATGGACCGCGTGAATTCGGCGCGGTCGACGCTCGCCTCCAGGTTCATGGTGCCGACCGGCTCGTCCGCACCGGAGGTGTCGTGCTCGGCGAGCCAGGCATCGACCGCGTCGCGAGACAGGTGCGTCAGCGTGCGGAACATCAGCACGCGCAGCGCGCGGTCCTCGCCCGGCTTGTCGTCGCCAGGCCGGACGCCGGCCTTCAGCAGCTTCGCGCCCCACTCGTAATCGGCCAGCAGCACCGCGTGCAGCCCTGCGCGCAGGTCGGCATCGACCTGCGCCCAGGTCGCATCGAGCAGCGCCGGGTCGGCGCACACATGCGCGCGCTCGAAGTCCTCGTACAGGCGACTGCTGGGCCGCGCGTTTGTCGCGGCGCGGTCATCGAGCAGCGCGAAGCAGGCCATCGTCAAACGCCCGGCAACACTCAAGACCAATCGTCCATGTCGTGCTTGATCTTGTGGCGGTTGGCGATCAGCTCCTCCACCGACGGCTCGTTGTTGAGCGCACGGCGGATCGCGAGCATCGTCGCCTCGTGGTTGGTGCGGTACATGTCCTGCTTGTCCAGGTTCGGATCGGTCGCGCAGCGGGGGTCGATCCAGACCAGGCTGATGATGCACAGCTCGTTGGCGATGTCCCTGGGGATGATGCCCTCGATCAGGCAATCGACCACCGCGTCGGCGGTGGCGCTTTGCACCACGCCGCCGAACAGGTCGATGTTCGCGAAGTCCTTCAGCGTGACCTTGGGCACGACGATGGTGGCGGGCCGCACCAGCTGGTTGCAGGCGCGGATGGCGAACATCGCGGTGTGGCCCTTGCTCTGCGCCATCATGTTGGCGAAGGCCTGGCCGACCGGGCCGCTGGTGCGGCCGATCAGGATCTCGGGCATCGCATCGGTGAACTGGCCGTCGCGGGCCAGCACGGTCGCCTCGCCGGCGTGGAAGAGGTAATCGTTGCTCATCGTGGGTCTTTCGTCAGAGGAATTCTCAGGTGCCGCGCGCGGCACCGCAGCCGCAAGCCTACACGGTGACGATCAACTCGCCGCGACCATCGGCCGCCAGGTCCCCGAGGTGGCGCGCGGTGCGCCGCGCCTGCAGGCCGGCGAAGGGTCCGCCGTGGCGGGCGATGTCGCGCGCGATCAGCTGCCACGCGACCGCTGCGTCGACCAGTGCCGGCACGAAGGTCGGCGGCAGGACCGGCGCCGGACCGGCGAACACGACGCTGCCGCGGCGCATGCCGTAGCCCACGTGCGCGCCGACTTGCCCACCGATGGCGATGGTGCCCGCGACCAGCCGCGATGCGAGGAAGTCGCCAACATTGCCGAACACCAGCACCGTGCCGCGCCGCATGCGGTCTGCAAAGCGATCACCGGCGTTGCCGCGCACGATCAGCGTGCCGCCGCGCATGCCGTCCATGCTGCCAGGCAAGGTGCTGGCGGCGTGGTCGCCGACATTGCCGGCGATCGTCAGCGTGCCGCCCGCCATCTCGCAGGCGGCCAGCAAGCCGGCGTTGCCCTGCACCTGGACATCGCCACCGGTCATGCAGGCGCCGACGTAGTCACCCGCCGGGCCCGCGATCACGATCCGCCCACCGGCGAGCTGCCAGCCAATGCGGTCGAAGCGCGACAGATCACCCTCGAACACCAGCTCGCTGCCCGCCTCGGGCAAGTCGTCGCAGGCGACCGAGAAGAACTCGGCGAGCGGCACGGTCTGCATGCCGTGCGTCACGGGCAGCCGCTCGATCTGCGTCAGCGTGAGCCCTGCGAGTGCTGCCGGTGTCACGCCGCGCAGGTCGACCCGCAACGCGGGCGCCTGCTTCAGGACGAAGCGCACGCGGCTCATTTCGTGCCCCCGGCGGCATCGAGCAGCTTGTGCAGATGGAAGTGGTAAGGCCCCAGCTTGCCGCCATAGTTGCCGGCCGAAACCCGCAGCATCCCGCCGGCCGCGCCGATCTCGACGCAGGCGTCCATGCCCACGCGCATCGCCGCGCCGACATCGGCCTCGGTGAGGCCATCAATCACGATTTCGAGCACGCAACGCACCTCGGGCGTGAGTTCGGTCCTGGCCACGAGGCCGTAGAGGCCGGGGCAGAAGGCGTCGTTGGTCGAGGCGCTGAGCGCCGCGTACTTGCTGCCGACCTTCGAGCCCGAACGCACCACGCCACCGGGGAACGGCATCACCACATTCGGCAGGCGCTTCATCGCGGCCACCGCGGACTCGGCGGCATGCAGCGCAGCCTCGGTGTCCGTCGCGAGCATCAACAGGTTGCCGCCGCCGACCGATTTGGTCACCGCTGTGGTTTCCTGCGCGACGAACTCGCCGTCCATCACCGGCACGCGCCAGTAGCGCACGCCGTTGATCAGCTTCGAGATTTGCCAGCCGTCGCCGAAGAAGCGCAGGTTCTTGCCGAGCGCGATGGCCTCGCCTTCGCTGATGCCGGCGAACACGGCGGTGGTCGGGCAGGTCAGCACGCATTGGCCCACCCGGCGCTCGACCTGCTTCGCGAGTTCCTTGCCGGACATCGAGAAGATCAGCAGCGAACAGCCAGGGCGGCCGTCGGGCGTTTCTTCCGGGCCGAGTTCGCGTTCGATGCCGGCCTCGCAGCCGCAGGCGATCACCGAGGTCGCGAAGCCGGTTGCACTGGCGGCTGCGTGCCGGGCCCATGTCATGTTGTGGGCGGTGACGATCAGGCGCGTGGCCTTCATCGGGAAGGCTTCGGCAAAGGTGTCGTCGATGACGACGCCGTTGATCACACGTGAATCGGTCACGGGCTGACCTCGAAGCACGCGGCCGGCAGCAGGCGCCCACCGTTGCAGCAGCTGCACAGCTCATCGTGGCCGATCGCCAGCTGATCGAAATTCACGCCGCCATGCGTGGCGAGGTGCTTGCGCAGCATGGTCTCGATGCTGCGGTCGTATTCGGGCGCGACGAAATGCGTGCCGCCAACCGGCGCGGCGGTGATGCGCCCTGCCTGCGCGACCAGCGCGCCGTCCTTGAAGACGTAGGCCGGTGTCGCGAACATCGCCTCGCGATCCGCGTCCTCCCGGTACACCGCGATGTCGGCTGCCGCCCCTGCTCCGAGGTGGCCGCGGTCGGTCAGGCCGAGCAGCCGGGCCGGCGCGGCGCGCGTCATGATCGCGATCTCGTAAAGCGAAAGCTCGCGGGTGATCGATTTCAGCGCCGCGTTCGCCGCCACATCGGGATGCAGCTTCGCCAGTTGCTCGGCGCGGAAGCTGCGGTCCATCAGCAGGCGGATCAGGTGCGGGTAGCTGGTGAAGGGGCCGCCGTTCGGATGGTCGGTGGTGAGCACCACACGCCAGGGGTCGTTCACGAGCAGGAAGATCTCCAGGCCGATCGCCCATTGCAGCGCATTGACGAAGTTCTGGTCGCGATAGCGGAACGGCACCACCCCGCAGCCGGCCTCGCACTCGATGTCGGCACCGATCCACTTGCGCGGATTCGCGAGGTTCGATTGCGCGTGCTGGCGCATCGTGTCGCCAGAGGCGGTGACGGTCTGGCCGAACATGATCTGGCCAACGTCGATGCTCACATTGGGGTGCGCGTTGACGGCCTCGGCCAGCTGGATCGCGGCCGACGAGAACTTCTTCGGCCCTTCGGTGCCGTAGGCGTGGAACTGGATGTGCGTGAGGTGGGCAGGCAGGCCTTCGAGCGCCGCGATGGTCTCCAGCGTGGACTCGATGTTGCCGGCCACGCCGAGGTTGCTGCCGTGGATGTGCAAGGGGTGCGGCACGCCGAGCTCGCGCAGCGCTTTCGCCAGGGTGTGCACCACCTGCCGTGGCGTGACGCGCCAGTGCACATGGTCTTCGTCCACATTGAGCTTGCGCTGGTTGAACTTGAAGGCCGAGATGCCACCCGGGTTGACGACCTTGATGCCCATCGCCTTGGTGGCGTTGATGGTCCAGCCCGCGTAGTCGCGGATGCGCTCGAAATCTGCGCCGCGACTGAGCATTTCGAGGAACAGCTCGTCGTTGCCGAGCATCACGTAGGCGCCATGGTCGAGGATGGGCGTGTCGCCCATTTCCATGTGCGTGTGGCGCGCGTTGCAGGCCATCATGGCCGGCTCGAACGCCGCTGTGTAGCCCATTTCCACGTAGCGGTAGCCGGTCGCGAGCGTGCCCGGCGTGCAGCCGCCGCAGGAGGCGAGTTCGAGCGGGTTGTCGGGCAGCGCGATCGGGTTCGGACCGCTGCGTTGGAACTCCGGCAGCAGCATGCGCGCGAGGTTGACCTTGCCACCGCCGATGTGGGTGTGCATGTCGATCCCGCCGGCCATCACGATGCAGTCGCTGACGTCGATCTCTTCGGTCGCCACCTCACCGGGCGCAAGTGCCACGATGCGGCCATCGCGCACGAACAGGTCGCGCGTTTCGCCGTCAACACCATTGGTGGGGTCGACGATGCGGCCGCCGCGCAGGCGCAATGTCTTCGTCATGTGTCGGCCTCAAGCGGCTGATGAGGCGGCTGTTGCAGCGCCTGCGTGATGCGCTTGAGCACATCGGCCACGGCAGGCAGCGGATCGGCCTTGAGCGTTCGCAAGGGCATGAGGACCGAACCGTCCGTGCGGAACAGGTGCCCGGCAGATCCAATGCCGGGTGTCGCCACCGGGATGAACACGGTCCCGCTGATCCGCGCTGCATCGGCAAATGCCGGGTGGCCGAGCACGATGCGCGGCAAGTCGGTCTGCGGTGGCCCTGGCTCGCCGCCAAAACTGGCGATCCAGAGCAGCGCGTCGACTGCGCCATCCGCGAGCAGGCGCTGCGCATCGAAGCGCAGCGGCTCGTGCTCCAGGCCGGCCGGCGAAGCGCGGGAGCGCAGCGGCAGGCCGCCGAGCCAGGTGAACACCGCGTTGACGGTCGAGGCGCCGTCGCCACCGCCCAGCGGCAAGGCGGCGGCGCGGGTCTTCAAGTTCAGCGTCGAGACGATCCGGTTGATCGCTTCGATGATCAAGGCGGCCTGGGATGGCATCTGCCCGGCTTCGTACACGAGCACAGCGTACTTCGCCAGGTGCAATTCGCCAGCGAGCTTGCCGAGTGCTCCGGCCGCCGCATGGGACGCAACGGAGCGGCCGGCAACGCTGGCCGCGAGCATCGCCACCGTGTCGAACAGGTCGGCGTCGAATTGGACGATCTCAAGTCCCGCGATGGCAGGCGCGGCGGCCTGGCCCGCGGCCGGCTGCAGCAACACCAGCCGCGCGGCGCCGTCCTCGCCGATGCCGCAGCGCCGCAGGAACTCCGGGTGGCGCTCGCTGGGCATCGAGCCGACGCAGACGATGAGGTCGGCGCGGGTGCGAACCTCGGCCAGCGTGGTCGTGAAGGCGCCGCGGTCTTGCAGCGCGCGCAGGGACTGCATCAGCGAAACGCCGCCGGCCGGATCGCAGATCGCACCGGTGCGGCATGCCAAGGGGTAGAGCGCGCGGGCACCCGCCGCGTCGGTGCCGAGGCCACCGAACAGCGGCTGGCGGCTGGCGGCAAGCAGGCGCGCCGCCGCTGCAATGGCCGCCTGCGTTTCGCAATCGACACCGTCGATCTGCGCACGCACGGCTGGCGCCTGGGCTGGGCTGAATCGCGACAAGCCGGTGCGTGCGCGGGCACAGTCGCTGCCCTCCAGCACCCACGCACCCTCGCCCTCGACGACAGAGAAGCTGTCGCACAGCAGGGGGCAGAACGGGCAGGTCCAGGGCGCCGGGGCGTGGCTGGAAGACGATTCGAGGGCGCTCATCGGGCAGTTACCACGCAAGCGATGTGCCATTCATCGAGCACAGCAAGCGACACCCGCCTCGGCAGGTGCGCCGCGGACGGGCAAGGCCAAGCCGAGCCCTGTTGCATGACCGTTTCTGGAACACACTGTGGCGCTTTTGACGGATTCGACGGCGTCTCCAGCCGGCACCGCGATGGCACGATTCGTGATCCGATCCGGCCATGACAGCGACACCGCTCTGGCCACGCCGCCCCGCCAATCAACGAGGCTGGCGCGGCAACTGGAGATCGTGCAGCGCGCTCGCGACCAGCCAGGCGCCGGCCCCGGCAGCGTGGGCGCGGGCCAGGTCATCGCTGCTGCGCACGCCGCCGGCGCCCACGAAGGTCGTGCCCGGCGCGGCGCGGTGCAGCGCGGCCATCGTCTCCAGATCGGGCCCGGCGCCGGAGCCAACCCGCTCCAGCGTCATCACGATCACACGCTGCGGCCACAGCGAGACGGCGTCCCAGCAACCGGCCGGGTCGAGGCGCTTCCCGTCGCGGCGATCCAGCGACAGCACCGCGCCGGCGGCGCCGAAGCGGCTGCAGCAGTCTTCAAGCGCGGCCCGCGAACGCAGCGATTCACTGGCGAACACCGGGACGATGCGCTTCGCATGCGGCGCAAGCTGTGCGCCAAGCGCCGAGGCTGCATCGGCATCCGCGAAGCCCGCATCGACCCACAGCTCAATGCCGGCCAGCGCGCCGAGCAGTTCGCGCAGCAACCCGTGTTGGGCTGAGCCGCCCGTCAGCGCGTCCAGGTCGGCCACGTACAGTTGGCGCGCCGCGCAGTGGTCGACCAGGATCCTCGCGACCGTCAACGGGTCGCTGCTCGCGCACAGGGCCGACTCGATCGGCCGGTATGCCTGCCGATCGCCGCGCACAGCGCGCACGACCCGGCCCTTCAACAGATCGATCACCGGAATCAGGGTCATGCTGCCGTTCATTTCAAAGTCTGTGGTCACGTGGGTCGCCTGCGGAGATTGCACGCTGCGGTTGCCGCGATGATGCGCGTGTTCGTCTACGAGCACCTGAGCGCCGGCGGCACAGCAGACGCACCGGAAGAGTTGCTCACCGCCGGCCGCGAGATGCGCGATGCGGTCGCGCGTGATTTGCTGCGCACCGGCGATTGTGCGGTCTCGGTCGCGACTGGCACGCATGCCACGGAGGTGCCGCCGGGCGCGACCCCAATTGCGGCCCCGCTGCACGCCTCGGGCGAGCGTGCCATCGGTTCGGCCCAGTTCGTCGCGCAGCAGTCGCGCCTGCACGAGCGAACCTGGGTCATCGCGCCGGAGACCGACGGCGTGCTTGCGCAAATGCAGCGCGCGGTCGACGCCAGCCGCTGGCTGGGCTGCGACGGCGCAGCAATCGCACTCGCTTCGAGCAAACGCGCCACGATCGCCCATGCCGCCGGGCACGGCGTGACGACACCGCTCGCCTTCGCAGCATCACCGGCCACGCGCCGTTGGGTCGTCAAGCCCGACGATGGCGCTGGCGCCGTCGCGACCCGCCTGCACAACACGCATGCTGCAGCACTCGACGACATGACGGCTCGCCGCGAGCGCGGCGACGCGGTGGTGCTCGAAGCCTGGGTCGCAGGCGAACCGCTCAGCCTCTCGCTGCTGTGCAGCGCGCAAGACGCCGAGCTGCTGAGTGTGAACCGGCAGCATCTCGCGATCGATGCGCTCGGGGCCGTGAGCTTCGAAGGCGTGCAGATCCATGTGCTGCAGGGCACCGACCCGCGCATGGGGGCCCTGCGCGCCTGGGCCCGGACGCTCGCCCGAAGCTTCCCCGGGCTGCGCGGGTATGTCGGCATCGATCTGGTCTGGCACGCGCAGCGCGGGCCGGTGCTGATCGAGATCAACCCGCGCGCGACGATGGCGTATGTGGGCCTGTCGGCGACCCTTGGTCGCAACGTCGCGGCGGCAGTGCTGGATGCGCATCACCAGGAGCTCGCCCATGCCCTCACCTGAACCGCTTCACATTGTCGGCTGGGACATCGGCGGCGCGCATGTCAAGGCCTGCCTGATGCGCAATGGCCGCGTCGTCGATGTGACGCAATGGGCCTGCCCGCTCTGGCAAGGCATTGAGCACCTGGCGCATGTGCTGCACATCGCGCGGGCCCGCTGGCCGCAGTTCGCGTCGGCGACCCACGCGGTCACGATGACCGGCGAGATGACCGACTTGTTCGAGCACCGCGAAGAAGGCGTGCAACGCATCGCAGCGACCTTGGCCGACACACTGGCACCGTCGGCTCCGCGCGCCCTGCACTTCTTCACCGGCGAGGGGCCGTGGTGCCCGGCCGCTGAAGTCGGTGCGCAATGGGCGCACATCGCGTCGGCCAACTGGCGCGCGACCGCGTTGCACGCGGCGCAGTGCATGGCCGAAGGCGTGCTGATCGACATCGGCAGCACGACGACCGACCTGATCGCCTTCCGCGCCGGCCGCGTGCTCGGCACGAGCCGCAGCGATGCCCAGCGGCTGGCCAGCGGCGAACTCGTCTACCAGGGCGTGGTGCGCACGCCGTTGTGCGCGCTCGGGCCACGTGTCGCATGGCGCGGTGTGGAGATGAATGTGATGAACGAGTTCTTCGCGACCACTGCCGATGTTTACCGGCTCACCGGTGAACTCGACCCCGCGCATGATCTGCACGCCGCCGCCGACAATGCGCCCAAGGATCTGCCCGCCACCGAAAAGCGCCTGGCGCGGATGATCGGCCTCGATGCGCGCGAGGCCAGCTCGGACGACTGGCTCGCGTTCGCCCACACCTGGCGTGCACGGCAGGTCGACGAACTTGCAAGCCAGTTGCGCCGGGTGGTGGCCGCGCACGGCCTGTCCGACACGGCGGTGGCGCTGAGCGCGGGCTGCGGCGACTTTCTCATCGCCGACGTGGTCTCGCAAGCCGGCCCGACGCGCGAACACCTGCGTTACGGCTTCGACGTGGCGCGCATCGCCGCCGACGCGTTGCCGGGCACCGACGCTGTTGCCCGCTGGGCCCAGGTGTGTGCCCCTGCAGTGGCCGTCGCCGCACTGCTGGACACCGGGCTGCGCTGATGTGGGTCGTCAAGATCGGTGGCAGTCTCATGGCCGATCCGGCGCTGCCGGAGTGGCTGGATCTGCTCGCAAAACTCGGCGGCGGGCGCGTGACCATCGTCTGCGGCGGCGGCGGCCTCGCCGACGAAGTGCGGCGCACGCAGGCGCTGTGGCAGTTCAACGACCTGGCCGCGCACAACATGGCGGTGCTGGCCATGGTGCAAACCGGCTACCAGCTGCACGCGATGAACCCGGCACTGCAACTCGCCGCGAGCAAGGCCGAGATTGCCGGCGTGCTGCACAAGGGCCGCGCGGCGATCTGGCTGCCGTTCGAGCTGCAGCGCGACGCGCCGGATGCGCGAACCAACTGGGACGCCACCTCCGACACTATCGCGCTCGATCTGGCGCACGAGCTGAACGCGGAGCGCCTGGTGGTCATCAAGTCGTGCGAGATCGACCGGTCTCAGACGCTGGCGCAACTCGGTGCGGCAGGCGTGCTGGACGAGAGCTTTCAAGGCGGCGCGCGCGGCGCCGCATTCCCGATCGAGGTCATGGCGAAGCACGAACTGCCGCGCATGCGCGCGCTGTTGCTCGGCGGGCTGCGCGACCTCGACGGTTGAACCGACTCAGGCGCCTCAGGCGTTTCAGGCGCTGAGGGGTGCCGGCGCTGCATGCAGCCGCGCGGCCAGCTCACGCAGGCGTTCAGGATCCAGGGTCCCGCTGCGGTCGCCCGCGCACACCGCGCTGCGAAAGCCCGCGAAATCGGGCGCAAGCTCCTGCAAGGCCGGGAGTTGCGCATGACGCAGCGCGCCCGCCAGACCTACCAGCGCGCCGCTGGCGCGAACCCGGGCGACGAAACGCCGCAAATCGGCGGCGGACATCAGATCGAACAAGCTGCCTGCGAGCTTGTCGGCCGTGTCGACCATCATGCCGGGGAACTTCAGCGCACACGCGTGCGCGACCTGCTCGAAGTCGAGCCCGCGGTCGGCAATGAAAACCGGGATGATCCGGTGGCCGGTCGCGGCCAGCGCGTCGAGCACCACGCCCGAGGCCGCCTCGCGTTCGATGCCGACCTTCACGTAATCGACGCCGCAGGCCGCGACCGCTTCGACGCGCGCCAGGATCGCAGGCAGGTCGTGCATCGGCAGGTCGCCGATCGTGGCACTGATGGGCAGCGGGCTGCCCTGCTCCCGCAAGGCCTGCACGGCCCGCGCAATCGCATCGACCGGCAAACCGCCAAGTGCGCCGTCGCGGGGCTCCTTGAGGTCGATGAAATCCGCACCGCCTCGCGCGGCGATGCGCGCCTCGGCCACATCGCGAACGCTAACCAGCATGCGCATGCGCATCATGGCCGCATCTCCTGGGGGGATGGGGGCGTCCAATCGGCTGCCACCGCACGGTGGCGAGCAACGGCCTCGGTCAGCCAGCCCCAGGCCTCGTGCTCCTCGGGGCCGGCGGTCTTGTCGATCGCGATCTGCAGGTAACGCATCTCGGCATCCACTTTCGCCGCGGGCAGCATGTGCAAGCGGCTCACCAGCACCGCGCCTTCGATCACCGCCGCCTGCGCGCGGTTGAAGCCGATGTAGGGCGCATGGTTCACTTCGAACACGCGCGCCATGCGCAGCACCGGGCGCTGCGCATCGTCCTGCAGTTCGGCGAGCTCGAGCTCGACGTGGCTGAGCGCGCAGGCGAGCCGCACGCCCTCGATGCGTTCGGCGGGCCGCACCGGCCAGTTGCGGCGGCCCGTGACCGAGCCGGCGAAGACGCGCGCATCGGCCACGATGTTGAGCACCGCATGGCCGCTCGCCACGATGTTCGCCAGCGTGGTCGACGGCTTGAACGGCATCAGGATCACGTCGCTGCCGGCCTCGGTCTGGCGGTAGCGAATGCCCATGGGCGCGACATGCGGCGCGCCATCAGGGGCCACCGTGCTGATCACGGTTTCAAAAATCACGTCATTCATCGTTCGGGTCGGTCGGAGAAACGGCAGCCGCGGCGCGTGCGCGGCCGGTCTTCGCACTCGTCATCGTGCTGCCCGGCGCGCACCAGGTGTTGAGGTCGCCGGCATCGGTCGCGACCGCGCAGCCCCAGTCCAGCGGCTGATCCTGCACATAGCGCTTGCCCAGTTGCCAGGCGATCTCGGCGTGCGCGAGTTCGACGCCCATGTAGAACGCGTGGCTGGCATCGCCCTCGAGCTTGAGCTGGGGCCAGAGTTCAAACGCGCCCTGGCCGAGGCGAAGGCCGTCGCGGTTGTAGACGTGCAGGCCGCTGGCCGACACCTGCACGCGGAAGTTCGGGTCCTTCACCTGGGCAGCGACCTGTTCGATCTCCTGCGGCGTGTCGGGGAACGGGTGCTTGGCATGCACCGTCATCAGTGCGCCACTCATGCCCTTGGGCAAGGTCTGGTGGCGCGCAGCGGCATGCATGATGCGGCGCGCCCAATCGGCCTCGCGGACCGCGCGGCGCGCATGCGCGCTGACCTGCGTCGTCAGCACGGCCGCGACGTTCAACTCGGCCGCGATGCCGAACAACAGCGCGTTGATGCCGCTGGTGTCGGCCTCGGTGAGCTCGGTCAGGTTGCCCACGCCCATCATGATGGGCGCATCGGGAAAGCGCTCGCGCAGGCGGTGGTAGCGCACGATGGAGGCGGTCAAGCCGAACGGGATCGGATCGAGGATGGAGTCGGCGAGGAACGGCCGGCCGCGCCGCTGCATCGCCTCGACCGCCTCGAACAACGAGGCCTCGTCCGCCGGCACACGCGGGATCAGCACCGGCGTGGACGCGACCTCGTCGGCCACCCACAGCGTGTCGAGGTTCAGGCTCAGCAGGTAGTCGGCGCCGGCGCGGCCGCCGCGCAGCAACTCGTCGGCATTGATCGAGTCGACGCTGACGGTGAAGCCAGCCGCCTTCAAGGCCTGCACGCTCTCGACGAGGTGATCGAAAGGCGTTTCGGGCAGGCAGCCGAGGTCGATCACGTCGGCGCCATCGGCCGCGAGCACGCCGGCGCGCGCGACGATCTGCGCCACGCTGAGCTGCGGCGCGTCGACGATCTCGGCAAAGATCGCGACCTCGTACTCGGTCAGGTCGATCGGTTTGGCGGCACGGTTGAAGTGGCGCGGCAGGTCTTTCAGTTCCTCGGGGCCACGCTCGACCGGGATGCCGTAGTGGCGCGTCAGTGCATCCATGTCGCCCCTGCAACGGCCCGGCACGATCATGCGGTCGGCGCCGAGCGGCGCAGGCACGCGGCGCTGGATCATCTCGGCCGTCATCAGCGCGGCGACTTGCAGGCCGATCTCACGCACCTCCCAGCTGAACGGCAGCGCATCCATCCCGCCCAGAACGCGCCGAAGGCTGGCCTCGGCGAGGCGTCCAGTCAGGAAGACGATGTGTTCCATGCGAGCGAAAGTTCCTTCAGGCGCGTGGCAAGCGCCGCTTCGAGTTCGGCAGGCGAGGCCACGACTTGGCAGAAATCGATGTCGCGCAGCCGGTCGACATTGTCGAACTCGATGCGCCTGGGCCGCAGCGTGACCCAATCGTGCGGCGAGCGCGTCACGACCACCGGCTCGGTGTCGCATGCAAACACGATGCCCGGGATGCCGAGCTTGCCGGCCTGCGCGAACATGTTGGTCGGCAGGGTGTCGCTGATGCCGAAGGCGCACTTCGCGACCGTGTTGCTCGTGGCCGGCGCGACAACGACGGTGTGATACACGTTCTCATACAGCGTGCCGACCGGCACCGCGCTGGCGGTCTTGTCGCGGAAGATCCTGAAATCGGGTCGCAGTTCGTCGAGGCCGATCTTGTAGATCGGCAGCACCTCCTCGGCGGCGGCCGACAGGAACAGGTCAACCTGCGGCAAGCGCGCCGCGAGTGCAAGCGACTCTTCCAGGAAGTGGCCGGAACCGGTGATGCACCAGGCGAAGCGGGAGGGCGCCGGCATCACAGCGGCACCTCGGCACGCGCCGGCCAGCGCCCGGCCGCCCCGAAGCGGCCGGCGACCCCCTCGGGGGGTGACCCTGCGTATTCGCAGGGCCGGGGGCGCCCAGCCGGCCAGCGCCCGGCCGCCCCGAAGCGGCCGGCGACCCCCCCGGGTGGCCCTGCGTACCCGCAGGGCCGGGGGCTCCCAGCCGGCCAGCGCCCGGCCGCCCCGAAGCGGCCGGCGACCCCCCCGGGGGGTGGCCCTGCGTACCCGCAGGGCCGGGGGCGCCATCTACTCGGGGTGCGAAACCTCGATGTGGAGCTTGTGGAGTTTTCGGTACAGGGTGTTGCGGCTGACATCAAGCGCTTTGGCGACATTGCTCACGTTCCAACGGTGCTGCTCCAGCATCTGCAGCAACACCTGCCGCTCGTTGGCCTGGATCGGATTGAGTTTGACAGGTTGCGGCGCGTCTTCTTCGGCCCCGGCCGGCGTGTCGCACGACATGGCGACCTGCGCCGGCACATGAGCATGCGCAGACATCGGCGCCGGATGCAGGATCAGCGCCGGCAGGTGCTCGCGCGTGATCGCCTGCCCGTCGGCGAGCGCCGAGGCGCTGCGCAAGACATGGCGCAGCTGGCGGATGTTGCCGGGCCACGGGTAGTCCATCAGCAGACGCTCGGCGTCGGCGCTCAGGCGGCTGTCACCACCCGACTCGGCCTTCAACATGTCGTGGATCAGCTCACGCTTGTCGCTGCGTTCGCGCAGCGCAGGCAGCTCGAGTTCGATGCCGGCGAGCCGGTAGTACAGGTCCTCGCGGAAGCGCCCTTCCCGCACCAGTGCCGGCAGGTTCTGGTGGCTGCCGCTGATCAGCTGGAAGTCCACCGGCTGCGTGTCCTCGGTGCCCAGCGGTGTGACCTGGCGTTCGTCGAGCACGCGCAGCAGGCGGGCTTGAAGCTCCAGCGGCATGTCGGCAATTTCGTCGAGGAACAGGGTGCCACCGTCGGCCTGCAGGATCTTGCCGCGCCGGCCGGAGCGCTGCGCGCCCGTGAAGGCGCCGGCCCGGTAGCCGAACAGTTCGGATTCGATCAGTGTCTCGGGCAGGCTGGCGCAGTTGACCGCCACGAACGCACCGTCCGCGTGAGGGCTGGCGTCATGGGTGGCGCGGGCGAAAACCTCCTTGCCCGAGCCGGTCTCGCCCCACAGCAGCACGGGGGTCTGACGCGCGATCACGCGGCGCGCGGTTTCGAGATGGGCCAGCAGGCGCTGGTCCTTGAAAGTCGCGCGGCTCGGCGACACGGCGCGCAGTGCGGCCGGCCGGTGCGGTGACCTGCGCTCCGGCAACGGCGTCGGGTTGACCAGCGCGGCAGCGGCGGTTGCCGAAATCGGGTGCACGTTGGCCGTCGCACTCGAGGCGGGCCGGCGCGCGACCGCGAAGAAGCGCAGGGCCGCATTCGCCCGGTAGGTCACGACCGGGTGGAACGACGAAGACATGCTGCGCTGCAGCATGTCTTCGAGCGAGGTCTGGAACAGGTCCTCGATGCGGCGCGAACGGATTTCGTCCATGGACTGCAGGCCGAGCTGGAACAGCGCGCTGCGGTTCGCCGCGAGGATGTGGCCGTCGTCATCGACAGCCAGTTTGCCCTCGTGCAGCGTGTAGACGAACTCGGGCCGACTGTGAAAGTGAAGCGGGTGGGCGTTGCGAAAGCGCTGGTCGATCAGGCGGTTCTCGATCATGCGTGCGGTCATGCCCAGCAGTACCAGCAAATGTTGCTGCATCTGCTTCGAGCGGCTCGACACGTCGAGCACCGCGGCGATCTCCCCGGAGGGGTCGTACACCGGCACGGCCGAGCAGGTGAGGTTCGAGAACTGCGTGAAGAAGTGATCCTCGCGGCGGATCGCGACCGGTGCCGCCGCGGCGATGCAGGTGCCCATGCCGTTGGTGCCGGCCTCGGCCTCGCTCCACAGGCCTCCGGTGCGCAGCCCGAGCGGCGCGACCTCGGCACTGAACGCAGGCGACGAAACCATGTGGATGATCACACCATCGGTGTCCGTCAGCAGCACCGCCAGGTCAGCGTCGGCCAGTTGCTGGTAGAGCGTGGTCATCTCGTAGCGCGCGCAGTCGATCACATCGGCCTTGCGCTCGCAACGACTCTCGAGCGCGGCACGATCAATCACCGACGGCGTGCGCGGGCGGTCAGGGTGAAGGCGGTATTCGTTCACACACCGGCTCCACGAACGCATGATTGCGTCGTTGCCTGGCTCGTGTGTCCCGTTCTTCACCATCACCATGATCCGCTCGGCGTGACGGTCTGTCTCCCGCAACAATGTTCCCATTTTGTCTCCAAATGTTCGGGCCGCCTGGGCTCCAGGGCCCAATCCTCATCCAAGTGCAGGCCCTGCACAACCGGGCGAAACGCGAGTACCGCAAGATCGGCTCCGCGTGGTCATATTGGCACGCCGCTTGCATTTTTCCGCAGCCGCAGGTTCGCGGCGACCAGCGCTTCTCAGCGGCCCCACCATGTCCAACAGCTTCTCCCTGCCCATCATGAGGGCTTCGACAACCCAGGCTGCCACGCCGCAAGCCATGGACCTGATCTTCATCGAGGGATTTGTCGGCGAAACGGTGATCGGCATCCACGAATCCGAGCTGCATCGCCCCCAGCCGCTGGTGATCGACGTGCACGCCGGCCTGCCGCATGCCCGAGCCTGCAACACCGATCGCATCGCCGACACGATCGACTACGGCGTTGTCACCGAGCGGCTGCGCCGTCTGCTGGTCGAGCACCGCCTGACGCTGCTCGAGGCCTTTGCCGAGAAGATCGCCGAGATCCTGATCGACGAGTTCGGCGCGCGCTGGGTTCGCGTCAAGGTCGTGAAGCCGCGCAAATTCGCGGACGTGAGTGCTGTGGGCGTGCAGATCGAACGCATTGCGCCCGAACCCGAGTCGAGACGTTCTGGCCACAGCGCGGCCGTGGTCCAGTTGCTCGCCAGCGGCATGCTCCCCGGCAAACGCTGACCGCCCTTCAATCGCACGACAAAACGGCCGCTCAGCGGCCGTTTTTCTTGTGGTGCCCGGCCGAGTCAACGGCCGTTGTAGCGCGCTTTCATTGGGGCCACGAGCGCCCCAGGCGTGCGTCGGAGATCAGGAATGGGCAGCGAACGGGTGTGCCGCCGTGCCCTTCTTGGCGACCACTTCCGCCGCGGTCGGGGAGCCTGCGACAGCGCGCTGGATCGACTCGCGAACAGCTCGGTAGTTGTAGTCCTGGATCTTCGTGTCGTCTTCGGCGAGCCAGTGGATGAAAACGCCAACGCAGATGAACACGTTGTCGGCTTCGTCTGCCGGAATCGTACCGTCTTCGACCGAATCGGCAACCGCCATCGCGACACCGCGCTGAGCCGGGCCGAACATCTGCACAGCCTGCTTCGCGCCCTTGATGGTGACCTTGTTGAACATCACCGTAGGCGGCTTGGTCAACAGGTTCGGCGCCACCACGGCGAGCAGCGAGGTGAAGCCGTCCTTGTTGTTGGTGAGGGCGTTGGCAAACGCCGTCTCGGCGGCGCTGCCGCGCGGCCCGATGATCAGGTCGATGTGGGCCACTTCGTTGCCGTCGCCAACGAGCGACTCACCAACCATCATGCGATCAATTTTTGCCATTTCTTCCGTCTCCTGTGAGCAGTTCTTGAGGGTATTCACGACACCGGCCAAGTCAACCAGCGCGACGCAGTACGTATCACGATCCGTGCCATCCACCGGGCTCCCGCGCCGGGGACAGCAGCGCGCCGTCAGCGCGCTGCTGTCCCCGGCGCAACCAGGCCCGCGACGAACAGCGCCGCCACTGTGAAATCGGCGCTGGTCCCCGGGTTCAGACCGGCCGCCTTGAGTTCGAGATCCCAGGCCACGAAGTCGGGATCGGCATCGAGGTTCTCACCGTTCAATGCACGGGTTTGCCAGTGCTGCGCCGAGCGCATGACAGTGTGTGCCAGCGCCGCGCCGTGTTTCCGCACAATGTGTGAATCGGGCAGCGTGGCCAGAAACGCGAGGTAGGTGCGCTGGACGGCTGCACTGACGGCCGGGGATGCCAGACCGTCTCGCGTGAAAGCGCCGCCAGGCAGCGCGAGGGCCGCGGTCGGAATACCGAGTTCAAACAGCTCGACATACCCATCACGGTATTGCCGCGCGATGCTGTCGCGATCGGCAGCCAGCGCCATCGCCGCGCGCAGTCCCATGCTCGGCACGTCATGAACGTCCTGAGCCGCAGCAGAGCCCAGCCCGCCAGGATGGGCCTGGGCGATGGCGCGGTAGGCGGCGCGGGCGTCGGCCAGGTCGAGATCGGCCAGCACTTCTTCGATTGCCGCACGCAGCGCGGCCGGGTCTTCGGCCTGCGGATGCAACTCCACGGCGCGCGCAATGGGTGCGCACAGCAGCACGATGCCGAGGTTGGTGTTGCAGCCTGCTGCATCCCAGCTGGCGGCCACCGCGGCCTCGATGCGATCACCCACGCGAGCGCCCGGCCGGAACATCGGCCCGACCGATGCCCGCGCGCTGGCGCTGAACAGCGCCGCCTGCATGCCATGGCCTGCAGACAGTCGGCTCACGTTGCCGGGTTTGCGGACCGCAACATCCAACTCACAGGCGCGGAGGTAACTGGCCTGGGCCCGCTCGGTCGCGCGAGCTGCCGTGGGCGTGGGCGTGGGCGTGGGCGTGGGCGGAGGATTCACGCACGCCGCCCCGCGCCCGCCACGCCGCCCGCTCGCGCCGCCGCCAGCTTGCGGTCCAGCAGGTCGTCAACGATGGCTCGCGCGATGTTGAAGCTGGTCACACGCTGCAGCCCCTGCCATGCAGCCACGCCATTGACCTCCAGCACCTGGATGCCGCCGCCGGCGCAAGGGATCATGTCCACCCCGGCGTAGTCCATCTCCAGCGCTGCCGCAGCGCGTTCCGCCAGCGCGGCCAGCGCCGGTGTCAATTCGGCGGGTTCGCAACGCGCACCTTGCGCAACGTTGTGGATCCATCCCTCACTCACCCGACGCATCGCAGTGACCGCACGCGCGCCGACCACGAGGACTCGCCAGTCGAACCCGGGATCGGTCGCAGCCGGCACAAACCGCTGCAGGTAGGCCAGCGAACCGTAGGCCTCGCCGAGTTCGGGAACCGGATGGTGAACGCCCGCGACATCGCCGACGAGCTGCAAGCCCTTGCCTTGCGAGCCGAACAGCGGCTTGAGCACCAGCGCGTGGCCGGCCGCGCCCTCGCGCATTGCGATGCGCCGGGCCTGGGCCAGCGACTCGGTCGCCCAGGTCGGTGGGGTCGGAATGTCCGCCGCATGCAGCAGCAGGCTGGTCATGGACTTGTCGACGCTGCGCTCGATCGCCCGCGCGTCGTTGTAGACCGGCACGCCGAGTTCGCGCAGCGCATGCAGCACGCCGAGCCGCTTCGTGACCTGCTCGAAGCTGCCGCCGGCGATGCCACGCACCAGCGCCGCATCGGGCAGGTCGCGGCCAAAGCCGGGGATCACCAGACCGTGCCAGGCCTGCGCCGTGTCAATGTGGCAATCGGCCAGGTCGACGCAGCGCCCACTCGCGCCGCGCGCACGCAACGCTGCCTGCAGCTGCCGCGTGTGCCAGCCCGTCTCGTCAGTCATGATCGCGATGTGGAGCCCCTCGCCCGATGGGTACATCGGGCTATCCCCCGAGGGGGCGAGCGGGGACGGCAAGCGTCCAGTGGACGGTTGCCGCCAGCGAGCGGCCGGCTTGGGAGCGGCCCGGCGCTCGGCCCGCGAGTGCGCCACCTCGCCCGATGGGGAAATCGGTCGATCCCCCGAGGGAATGCGGGCCGGCTTGGGAGCGGCCCGGCGCTCGGCCCGCGTTTGCTTCATCACGCCTCCTGCAGCCACAGGCCTTGCAGCAGCGCCATGTTCAACGCGCCGGCATGCCAGGTGTTGCCGCTGTCGAGGTTGCTGACCCACACCTCGGCCGGTGCGAACAGCGCGCCGTCGATCTTGTAGAAGTCGTACTCGACTTCTTTGAAAATGTCGGCGAACGAACGCCCGTAGTCGCGCGAATTGCGCGACGGCAGTTGCAGCGCGAGCTGGCGCGCCGCGGCGTCGTCGCCGCGCACGCTGAGGTGGACGCGGCCCCCGTACAGGATCGCATCATTGGTGCGTCCCATCGCGACAACGCCGTCGGGGCTGGGCGCCGGCAGCGGCGCAGTGGCGACACCTTCGACGATGTTGCCGAGCGCGTAGCCGAGTTCGTGGGCCTTGTGCAGCGCGACCTCGAGCACGCGTGCAACCACCTGCGTGGTGCCCGCCAGGCTGGTCGTCGGGGTCAGGATCAGGGTCAACGCGTCGGCCTGCAGCTTGCAGTCGCGCAGCAGCTTGTCGATCACGACCTGGGGAGGCGGCCGATCGACCTCCAGCACGAGCACGCCGGTGTCCGCCTGGTCGCGGTACCCGAGTTCGGCAAACAAGGCCTCCTTGGCGGCGAGTGCGCGTGCAGGGCCGGAGCCGAGCGAGAAGAATTTCTTGCCGCCCGTTTCCTCCTTGCTCGCCGCCAGGCTCCAGCCGGCGTACTGGCTGGCCAGGCAGGCGAGCACGGGCTGCGAACTGCGCACCTCGATCCAGGTCGGCCAACCCTCGCCTGCACCGCTGCGCAGGCCGACCTGACCGAGCCCGCCCATGCAGATCTCGCCGATCAGCAGCCCGGCCGTGACACTGCCGCGGGCCTTGATCCCTGCATCGACGATGCAGGTGCCATCATCGAAGCGCGACACGCTCAGCTCGAGCGCGTCGGCACCGGCCAGCAGTCGTTCGACCAGCGGACGTGTCAGGTCGTTGACGCTCAGCGACGAGGTCGCCAGCGGTGGACGGGCATCGGTCATGACGATTTCTCCAGGGTGTGCATCACGGCATCGCGCGCTGCAAAAAGCAAGGCTCGGACGTACTCGACAGTGCCACCTGCCGCACTCAAGCTGCAGATCGGGTCGCCGGCATCGAAGCATGCGCCTGCGAGCGGCAGGTCGTGCACATCGGGCCGGCCGGCAAGATACTGCGCGCCAGGTTCATCGATCGTCAACGGATGTCGGGCATAGACGATCTCGCTGCCGCCGATGTGCCGAGGCGCAAACGCCGCCGGCGGCGGCAACTCGGCCTGCAGGCAGGCGCGCAGTTGCGCGTCGATCAGGCCAGGCTGCGCGTACAGCGACAGGCTGGCCGGCGGTCGAGGGTTCACCTCCAGCACGCCGATGCCGTCGTCGCCGCCGCGGATGAAATCAAGGCTGCACCAGCCGCGCAGGCCGAACGCCGCCGTGAGCAACTGCACCATCTCATCGATGCGTTGCGCCAGGCCTGCAGGCACGGCCACCGGCCCGACGCAGCCGCAATACACATGCGGGTGCGCGCCGAAGGGTCGCACGATCAGTTCGTTGAGGCCCAGCAAGCTCGCCCGGTCGCCGTTGGCGATGAAGGTCGCCGACATCGGGACACCCGGCATTGCCCGCTGGAAGTAGTGCCAGGCGCTCACCGATGCGCCGTCGCGGGCCGTGTGCGCGTGGCGGATGTGCCAGCCGCCACAGGCGCGCGCATCCTTCAGCAGCCATCCATCGGCATCGGCCGGGGCATCGGCCCGCACCGGCGGGTGCGCAATGCCGTGCGCCTCGAGCACATCGAAGAACAAGCCGGGATCACGCACGCGGCGCACCGCCTCGGCCGGCGTGCCGATCAGCGGCAGCAACTGCGCCCCGGCATCGAGCAGCTCGGGCTGCCCTTCGAAGCCGCTGCCGGGGACCCAGCCGATGACCTCGTCTCCACCCTTACGCGCCAGCGCCTGCAGCGCATCGAGCACGCGTGTCGCGTCGATCTGCAGCGAACCCGCTGCGCCAATCGGCTGCCAGCGCTGCGAGGCGCGCCGCGTGTCGGCGTCGCCGAACAAGTCGAGTGCGATGACCTGATAACCATCGAGCACAGCCGCCTCGGCCAGCATGCGGGCAGAAAGGGCCGCGACGGCCAGCAGCGCAGCCACAGGTGGCGATCGCCTCAGGCTGTGGGCTCGGACGCGGCCTGCTCGGCGAGGAACTCGCGCGCGGCGGCAAACGCTTCCGGAAAGCTCAGCACCACCGCCTTCTTGCCCTGGTGCATGCTCATCAGCAGGCGATGCTGGGTCTGGTATTTGACGTTGCCGACCGCCAGCGCGCCAATGCCCACCGCGCCCTCGACACCCGCCAGAGGCTTGGCATCGTCCATCACGCCGACGCCGGCAATGCCCTCCGGCGCCACCGCGTTCACGTCGGCCGCGACCTTCAGGCGTTTCGCGAACACAAGATCCTCGGTCGACACGACCTGCACGCCGGCCGCCGCACAGGCGAGCACCACGTCCGCCTCGGCCAGTTCCGCACGCACGGCCTGGGCACCGGCCCCCGACACGCCGCGCAGCGCAACGCCGAAGCGCTTGCCGGTCTCTTGCGCTGCCGCTTGTGCGACCTCCAGGCCGCTGTGGCTGGCCACGCGCACGCTGGCGCCGGCCTGCGCCGCGAGCACGGCGGCGATGCGACCGACCGGCCCGGTACCGCCAAGCACCAGGATGTTTTGACCGCTCAGGCCTAACGCGTGGTGACGCTGCATGGCCGCCTCGACGCACGCCAACATCGCAGCGGCGGTGGTGTAGGCCCCGCTCGGGTCAGCCATCAGCGACACGACAAAGGGATTGAACATCGCGCTTTTCGCACGTTCGAGCATGTCGGCTGCGAGCAGTGCATCGCGCCCGCCGATGAAGATGCCGGTGCGCGACACCCCTTTCGGGCCGCGCGAGAAGATCGCGTCCTGCGTCAGCGCGGTGACCCCGTCAATGCCGACGTCGGTGTAAGGCGTGATGATCTGGTAGCCGGCATCGGCCGCCATGTTGACGTCGAACGGGCTGGCCTGATGCCCGGGCGTGAACAGGTGGAGGATGCGGGGACGTTCCATGGCTTGAATCGGTGGGCGTTGATGAGGCGGGGAAGGGATGGCGTTCGCTCAGCGCGCGCGCCGCGCCACGCGAAGGTCGGTGATCTCGGCGCCACGGTTGCGCGGCGCGACGATGCGCAGCACCAGCCCGGGCTCTATCAGATTGGCCGAGCGCGCGGCACGTTCGAGCGACTCGGCGTGCGCCTGCGATTCGACGATGGCAAACCCGGTCGGGCCCCAGGAACTCTGGCCGATCGCGGCCCGATGCGCACTTGCGCCAACCCAATCCATCAAGCGCCCAACCGCGGCGCTGGTGTAGGCACTACCGTTCTGGGCCGGCGCGAAATGTTCACCGAGCAGTTGCTGCACGCGCGAAACGCCGCGCGCGAAGATGTCGAATTCGGCACTGGCGGCACCGGGCAGCACGCGCATCAGCACCTCGTGGCAGATCTCGGCAGCACGCGCGGCCGGCATGGCGGCGAGCCCGGCCATCGCGCCCTTCTCATCGCCACCCGACAGGCCGCGCTCGCGCTCATCCTGCACGACGAGGATGCGCCAGGCCCCGGGCAGCGCGATGCGCGAGAGCAAGGGGGCAGGCCGGGCATCCGCGGTCGGCCCGCCGTCGACCAGCAGGCCTCCTTGATCGAAGCCGTGGATGCCGATACCGGAACGCTGGCCGCGACCGAGCCAGTGCGCCAGCGTCGGCGTGCTCACGTCAAGCCGATGCCACTGGGCGAACGCACGTGCGATCGCCAACGCGAGTTGGGTGCCGGACCCGAAGCCGCCGTGCGCCGGCAGCACCCGCAGCAGCCTCAGGTGCAGCGGTTCGAGGCGGCCGCTGCGCTCGCGCAGCGTATGAAGGTAGGCGCTCGCGCGCGCCATCTGCGTGTCGCCTTCGGGCGTGTCGGCGGTGATGCGATCGGCAAGTGCGGCACCGAGTTCGACCTCGGTCTCGAAGCCGTCGATGACCATCCCGATGCTGCCGAAGCGGCGTCCCAGTGAGCCAGATGGATCCAGAAAACCCAGGTGCAGTCGGCCCGGCGCCCGCAGCGTGACTGTGTTGGAGAGATCGAAGTGCATCCGAGGCGGAACGGCGAGAACGGCATGGCCCATGGTCGTGACGCGCCGCCCTGTGAAACGGCATCTGCGCGACAACCCAAGAGCAATCTCCGTTCCTGGCCCCTCCGGGACCACCCACCCGGGCAAGGCAGACGCCGATCCGCCCCGCTGTATCGCCAGAGGGACAGTGTGTCATGCGGCGCCACGAGCGGTAGCATCGGCGTCCCCTTGCTTCTTTCCATGGGAGACTGACATGACCAGCTGGCGCAAACAGACTGCAGACGAGGTCTACACCTCGGAAGAGATCACGGCACGCTTGTCTGAAGAGTTGCCGAAGTGGTCCTTTGAGGACGGCTGGATTCGCCGCAAGTTCAAGACCAGCGGCTGGAAAGGCACCTTGATGGTGGTGAACACGGTGGGCCACCTCGCGGAAGCAGCCTGGCATCACCCGGACCTCACCGTGTCGTATGCCTTCGTCACGGTCAAGCTGATGAACCACGCCGCCAAGGGCATCACCGACAAGGACTTCGAGCTCGCGAAGAAGATCGAGGAGGTCGTCCTGTGGCAGCCGGGCGCCGTGGAGGGCTCGGCGCTGCAAGGCACGCCCGACGATCCTCGTTTCAAGTACCTGAAGTACGACTGACCGCCCTGAGGCGCGGCGCTGCGGCGATTGACCGCAGCGCGTCGTGGCTCAGATCTCCTTGAGCAAGGTTTCGGCGATGCGCAGGCTCAGCGCGGCGCCGGTCAGCGTCGGATTCATGCAGGAGGCCGAAGGCATCACGCCGGTGCCGGCGATGAACAGGTTCGGATGGTCGTGCGTGCGGCAGTCGCGGTCCACCACCGAGTCCTTCGGGTCGTCGCCCATCAGCGTGGTGCCCATGATGTGCTGGCGGTCCTGGTGGCTGGTGTCCATCTTCAGCACGTCGGCGTTCAGCAGCTTGGTCATGCGCGTCAGGTCCTTGACCGCGAAGTCCCGCCCGGCATTCCAGTAGTCGTTGACGCTGTAGTAGATCTCCGGCACCGGCAGGCCGATGCCGTCGAAGCGCTTCTTGCTGGGCACGATGCGGTTCTGCGGTTGGGCCTCGGTTTCCAGGTCCACCGCGATGTTGATCGAGCGCGCGGACTGGCGGCGGATCTCGGCGTCCAGCTTGCTGCCGAGCACGCCCTTGGCCAGCAGCGCGGAGGCGATCTGCGAGGTCGGCACGGTGTTGCGGAACTTGGTCTTGTAGCTTGGGATGTCCTTGCGGAATTCGCCGTCGCGGTAGTTGAGGTAGACCAGCAGCTCGGTCGGCCCCTGGCCCGGCCAGACGTCCTCGTTCATCATCGCGTTGACGCTGATGCCCGTGTGGCCCATCAGGTTGCGGCCGACCTGGTCGGACGAGTTGGCAATGCCGTTCGGGAACTTCTCCGAGGTCGACATCAGCAGCAGCTTCGGGCCTTCGATGGCATACGCCGCCAGCACGAAGTGGCGGGCCGTGAGGCGATGCGAAGTACCGTCGGGCTGCTTGTAGTTGACGGCGGTGATCTTGTTGTCCGCGCCGTGCTCGATCTTGTAGACCACGGCGTTGTCCAGCAGCCTGGCGCCGTGGCGTTCGGCCACGTCGATGTGCATCGAGCCGTCGTACTTGGCACCGATGGGGCAGACCGGGTTGCAGTTGTTGTTGCCGGCGCAGACCGGGCGGTTGCCGTAAGGCCGCGTGGCCCGGCCGTGCGGCTCGATCACCGGGTTGTAGCCGCCAGGCGCCAGCATCTCGGCCATGCGCGTCATGAAATACGGCTCGTTCAGGCCCTTCATTGGAAAGGGCTTGGAGCGTGGCGGCCAGGCCTGCCCGCCATGGCCGCTTTCGTCCTGCCCGTCGATGCCCGACACACCGAGTTCGGCCTCGGCCTCGCAGTAATACGGCTCCAGCTCGTCGTAGCCGATGGGCCAGTCCCGGCCACGGCCATAGAGCGTCTTCAGCTTGAAGTCGTTGGGGATCATGCGCCACAGCGCCGAGCCGAAATGCCAGGTCGTGCCGCCGACCACGCGCAGGTACTTGGTCGGGTACGACACTGGGCCGGTCTGCTGCAGGTAGTCGCCATAGGTGGACGGGATGTGCGGCGGGTTCGGGAACGGCGAGCCGGCGCCCTGGGCCTTGGTGTTGGCCAGTGAAAGCTTGACCGGCGAATTGCGGAAGGTCTCGACGATCTCGGCCCGGCGCACGCGCGGCCCGGCTTCCAGGATGATCACCGACTTGCCGGCCTTGGCCAGCCGGCTGGCGATCAGCCCGCCCATCACGCCCGACCCGATGACGATCAGGTCTGCATCAAATTCTTGGTTGCTGCTCATGCTGCTTTCTCGGTACTTGGTGCCACCACCCCGGCCGGCTTCTGGCCCCAGGAGTCGGGGCCGCCGCCGTAGCTGGGAATGACCAGCACGTCTTGCGTGGGCCGGTACATCAAGGCCTGCGCGTAGCTGATCAGCTCGGCGTCCGCGTCATTGCCGACGATGCCCAGGTACCAGGCCGAAACGATTTGCGTGATGGTCTTGCGCAGCGGCTCGCCCAGGTCCGGCCTGGCCAGCAGGCTGTCGACACTGGTTTCCTTGGCTTCGGCGACATAGCGCTGCAAAGCAGCCGAGGAGTCATTGAACTTGGCGTCATGGCGCGCCAGCGCAGCCTGGTAGCGCGTGGCGAGACCCGGCTCCAGCGGCTTGCCGCCGGTCAGGAATTCGGACAGGCGCAGGAAGTCCGCGCCAGCCGCGGCCGCGGCAAAGGCATTGGTCGTGCCCAGCAAGGCGGCGCCGCCCAGCGCGAAGGCAGCGCCTGCGACGGCGGCGCCGCCGATCAGTGCGCGGCGGGAAATGGGGAACGGGACGGGCTCGAAGCCGTCCTGGTTTGAGTGGCTCATGGCTTGTCTCCTAGCGGGCACGACGGCTGCGGCGAACCACCAGCACGATCAACAACAACAGCACGACCACGCCGCCCGGCAGGATCGCCGGCCGGATCATCGCGAGCAGCGGCGGCTTGCCGCCGGCGCGCAAGGTCTGCACGTCACTGGCGCTGACCTTCACCGCGGCGTTGCCGTGGTGGCTCAGCAGGTAGTTGCTCAGGTCGGCAATCTGCTGGTCGCTCAGGCGGTCGGCGTAGGAGGCCGTGTCGCCGAATGCCGGCATGAAGTGGGCTTTGCCGTCCACCGTGCGGTCCACGCCCTGCAGGATGGTGGCGATCAGGTTGTCGGGCCGGTCGGCACCGAGGGCGGTGTTGTGGAACAGCGAGGGGTAGACGCCGTTGCCGCCGCCGCCCACCTGGTGGCACTGCGCGCAGCTGCCGCTGAAGACGCGCCAGCCGGCGTCGGCATCATTTGTCAGGCCGCGCATGTCGATCTCGGCCTTGGACGCTTCGCCATGGGCAAAACGCGGCCTGGCCTCGCCGTCGTTCACCGCTGGCGTCTGCTTCAGGTAGACCGCGATAGCCTTGAGGTCCTCGTCTGGCAGGTGCTGCAGGCTGTGCTCGATGGCCTCGGCCATCGGCCCGGCGGCCTGGGCCTTGCCGTCCACGCGGCCGCTCTTCAGGTACTGCACCAGCTCGGCCTCGCTCCAGCCACCGATGCCGCTGGTGGCGTCGGACGTGATGTTGGGCGCGAACCAGGGGCCGACCGAGCCGCCGGCCAGGAAGGACTTGCCAATCTGCTCGGCCATCAAGGCATTGCGTGGCGTGTGGCAGGCGCTGCAGTGCGCCAGCGCGCCAGCCAGGTAGGCGCCGCGGTTCACCTCGGCACTTTTGGAGGCGTCGGGCACGAAGCGCTCGTCCTTCAGGAACATGCTGTTCCATGCGGCCATCGAGAGGCGCAGGTTGAACGGGAACGGCAGTTCGGTCTCGGGTGCCTTCTGGTCGACCGCGGTCACGCCGTGCATGAAGTACGCATACAGCGCCTGCGTGTCCGCGTCGCTGAGCTGCGTGTACGAGGTGTACGGCATCGCGGGATAGAGCTGCGCGCCGTCCTTGCGCACGCCCTGGCGCAGCGCGCGCTGGAAGTCGGCCAGCGTGTAGTCGCCAATGCCGCCCGCCTTGGACGGCGTGATGTTCGACGCATAGATCGTCCCCAGCGGCGACGCAATGGGGTAGCCACCCGCGAAGGCCGCGCCGCCCTTGGGCGTGGTGTGGCAGGCCGCGCAATCGGCAGCGACTGCCAGCTTGCGGCCCTGCTCGACCAGGGCCTGGTCTGGCGGTGCGGCCTGCGCATGGGCCGCGCCCATGCAGGCCCACATCACCCACCCCGCAGCCCCGAAAAATAGAGGGGCCGTGAAAACTGACCGGATGAACCGCATCGTGTTGAACCTTGTTGTTGTTTCGCCTGACCCGCCCCTCGGCAGGCCTTCAATGCCACTCAAACCCGGGCCGGCGTGCCCACGTTGAAGACCGCCACCACATCGGCCAGGCGCTGCGCCTGCTCCTGCAGCGAGGAAGACGCGGCCGTGGACTCTTCCACCAGCGCCGCGTTCTGCTGCGTCATCTGGTCCAGGTTGGCCACTGCCTGGTTGACCTGGCCAATGCCGTCGCGCTGCTCGGAAGCGGCCGCGGCGATCTCGGCCATCAGGTCTGTGACGCGGCGCACGCCCGTCACGATCTCGTCCATGACCTGGCCGGCCTGGGCCACGTCGGCCGTGCCGGCCTCCACGGTCTCGGTCGACTTCACGATCAAGCCCTTGATCTGCTTGGCCGCCTCGGCCGAGCGTTGCGCAAGCGAGCGCACCTCGGATGCCACCACCGCGAAGCCGCGGCCTTGTTCACCGGCACGCGCCGCTTCCACCGCCGCGTTCAGCGCCAGGATGTTGGTCTGGAACGCGATGCCGTCGATCACGCCGATGATGTCGGCGATCTTGCGGGACGAGTCGCTGATCTGCTGCATGCGCTGCACCACGCCGCCCACCACCTCGCCACCGCGTGCGGCCGCCTCGGCCGCCGAGCTGGCCAGCTGGTTGGCCAGGCGCGCGGTATCGGCGCTCTGCCCCACGGTGCCGGTCAGCTGCTCCATGCTGGAGGCGGTTTCCTCCAGGTTGGCGGCCGTCTGCTCGGTGCGGGCCGACAGGTCATGGTTGCCGGTGGCGATTTGCGACGAAGCACTGGAGACGGAATCCACGCCGTTGCGCACCTGGGTCACAACGGACTTCAGCCGCTCGACCATGCGCAGCAGCGCGCCCTGCAGCTGGGCCAGTTCGTCGTGGCCGACCACGCGCAGGCTGCGCGTCAGGTCGCCCTGGGCGACCGCCTCGGCCAGACGCACTGCGTCGGCCAGCGGGCGGGTGATGCGGCGGGTGATGACAAAGGCCAGGCCCGCGCCCAGCAGCACCGCGATGACCGTCATGCCGATGACCATCCAGCGGCTGTTGGCATAGATCCGGTCGCTCAGGTCGTTGGCTGCCTCGGCGCCATCGGCGTTCTGCTTGGTCAGCTTGTTCAGGCTGGCCAGCAGCGCGTCATAACTGGGCACGCCTCGCTTGAGCAGCTGTTCGCTGGCCAGAGCCTTGTCGCCCTTGGCCATCGCGTCCTGCATGGCACGGTCGCTGTTCAGATAGGCGGCCCAGTCTTCCTGCGTGCGCGTCAGCTGGCTGCGTTCGTCTTCGGACTGCACCAGCCTGGCGTAGTTGGCCAGCTGCAGTTCGACGGCCTCGGCGGAGGACTTCAGCTGCTCGATGACGGCCGGGCGCTGCGCCTCCTCGGCCAGCAGGAAGCGGTACTCGCGGGTGCGCAGCCGGGCCACTTCCAGGCTGGCGGTCTGCGCGGCGCGCATCGAGGGCATCCAGTCGTCGGCCATGTCGCTGGCGGTGTCGTTGACACGGCCGAGCTGGACGATGGCCAGCACGCCCAGCGCGGTGGTGATCAGCAGCACGGCGGCAAAGGCGAGGCCCAGCTTGGCTCCGACGGAAAGGCGATGAAGAACTTGCATGAAGTGGGTCTCAATACAAATGGACAGATCCGGCATGCAAGGTGACAAGCATGCCTGCTAATCGATATTGTTGTACGTGTACGTTAGTGACAACCCCACAAAAGCACAGGGGTTCTCGCCCATTTGGCCTAGAACCGACCTGCACTACCGTATCGGGCTACCCAAGATGGCTGGAACCGGAACCCGATGAACACCAAGGCACCGCGCAACAAACCAGCGACCGTCCGCCTGCGCCGCAGCCCGAACGAGATGGCGACGCTCAAGCGCGAGCTGCTGGAGCGAGCGCGCCTGATCTACCGCGACGAAGGCCTGGCCGCGCTGTCGATGCGCCGCATGGCGCTGGAGTTCAAGCTCTCGACCATGGCGCTGTACAGCTACTTCCCCAGCAAGCAGGCCTTGCTGGAAGGCCTGTGGCTGGAGATCTTCGAGGCGCTGCTGGCCGAGTTGCAGTCGGTGCAGAAGGGACGGCGCACGCCGCTGAAGCTGCTGGAAGCCCATGTGCGCAGCTTCCTGGCCTTCTGGGAGCTGCGCCCGGACCAGTTCCGCATGATCTACATGTCCCTGGTGCAGACCTCCGGCGCGGACGCGGTGGACATGGAACACCAGCCGGTCTACGCAGGCATGGTGCTGCTGACGCGCGAACGCGTGGCCGCCTGCGCGGCAACACCGCCCGGCGATGCAGCACTGGGCCTCAGCACCGACGCGCTGGTGGCGCAAATGCTGGGTTACCTGCTGCTCACCTTGGGGGTGGCGCGTTATCCGCTGTACGACCGGGATGCCTTGCGCGACCGCACGGTGCTGGACATCCTGTGCACGGTGCAGCAGGGCCTGGCCTCGCCAGCCCCGCGCCCGCGCCGCTGAGCCCAGGTTCATCGGCATCGCGGCCCCGCACGGGTCCGCCAGCCCGCATGACCGCATGACCGCATGACCGCATGACAGCAGGCGCCATGACACGATGCGCCATCTGTCGGCATACTGGTGCCCCGGCCCTTTCCTCGCGAAACGGCTGAAGCCAGCGTTTCGGGTCGCCAGACCCGGGACACCTCTCATAGGCCAACTTTCCAGGGTCGCATCGTGAGCCGCAAAACCCCCATCGAGCGTTACCGCAACATCGGCATCTCCGCGCACATCGATGCCGGCAAGACCACCATCACCGAGCGCATCCTGTTCTACACCGGCATCAACCACAAGCTGGGCGAGGTGCACGACGGCGCGGCCACGATGGACTGGATGGAGCAGGAGCAGGAACGCGGCATCACCATCACCTCGGCCGCGACGACCTGCTTCTGGAAGGGCATGGACCTGGCCCGGCCCGAGCACCGCATCAACATCATCGACACCCCCGGCCACGTGGACTTCACGATCGAGGTCGAGCGCTCGATGCGCGTGCTGGACGGCGCGGTGATGATTTACGACGCGGTGGGTGGCGTGCAGCCGCAGAGCGAAACCGTCTGGCGCCAGGCCAACAAGTACCGGGTGCCGCGCCTGGCCTTCGTCAACAAGATGGACCGCGTGGGCGCCGACTTCTTCCGCGTGCGCCAGATGATGATCGACCGGCTGAAGGCCAACCCGGTGCCAATCGTCATCCCCATTGGCGCCGAAGAGGATTTCAAGGGCGTGGTGGACCTGATCAAGATGAAGGCCATCCTCTGGGACGACGTGTCCCAGGGCATGAAGTTCAGCTACGAAGCAATTCCGGCCGAGCTGGCCGAGCTGGCCCAGGAATGGCGCGAGAAGATGCTGGAGGTCGCGGCCGAAAGCAGCGAGGCGCTGATGGACAAGTACCTGGGAAGCGGCGACCTGAGCGAAGAAGAGATCACGCAGGCCTTGCGCACACGCACCATTGCCGGCGAGATCCAGCCCATGCTGTGCGGCACCGCATTCAAGAACAAGGGCGTGCAGCGCATGCTGGACGCGGTGATCGACTTCATGCCCTCCCCGCTGGACATCCCGCCGGTGCCCGGCCATGACGAGGACGACAAGGACGTGGTCCGCAAGGCCGACGACGGCGAGAAGTTTGCCGCGCTGGCCTTCAAGCTGATGACGGACCCGTACGTGGGCCAGCTGACTTTCGTGCGCGTGTATTCCGGCGTGCTGAAATCCGGTGATTCGGTGTTCAACCCGATCCGCGGCAAGAAGGAACGCATTGGCCGCATCCTGCAGATGCATGCCAACCAGCGTGAGGAAATCTCGGAAATCCTGGCCGGGGACATTGCCGCCTGCGTGGGCCTGAAGGACGTGACGACCGGCGAGACGCTGTGCGACCCGGACGCCATCATCACGCTGGAGAAGATGGTCTTCCCCGAACCCGTGATCTCGCAGGCGGTGGAGCCCAAGACCAAGGCCGACCAGGAGAAGATGGGCATTGCGCTGGGCCGGCTCGCCAGGGAAGACCCGTCATTCCGCCTGCGCACCGACGAAGAATCCGGCCAGACCATCATTTCCGGCATGGGCGAGCTGCACCTGGAAATCATCGTCGACCGCATGAAGCGCGAGTTCGGCGTGGAAGCCAATGTGGGCAAGCCGCAGGTGGCCTACCGCGAAACCATCCGCAAGTCGGTCTCCGACGTGGAAGGCAAGTTCGTGCGCCAGTCCGGCGGCAAGGGGCAGTACGGCCACGTGGTGCTGACGGTCGAGCCGCAGGCACCCGGCAAGGGCTTCGAGTTCGTCGACGCGATCAAGGGTGGCGTGGTGCCGCGCGAGTTCATCCCTGCGGTGGAAAAAGGCCTGATCGACACGCTGCCCAATGGCGTGCTGGCCGGCTTCCCTGTGGTGGACGTGAAGGTCACGCTGACCTTCGGTTCGTACCACGAGGTGGACTCGAACGAAAACGCGTTCAAGATGGCCGCGTCCATGGGTTTCAAGGAAGGCATGCGCAAGGCCTCGCCTGTCATCCTGGAGCCGATGATGGCGGTGGAAGTTGAGACGCCTGAGGACTACGCCGGCAACGTGATGGGCGACCTGTCCAGCCGCCGCGGCATGGTGCAGGGCATGGACGACATGATTGGCGGCGGCAAGGTCATCAAGGCCGAAGTCCCGCTGTCGGAAATGTTCGGCTACTCGACCACGCTGCGCTCGATGTCGCAGGGCCGCGCCACCTACACGATGGAGTTCAAGCACTACAGCGAAGCGCCCAAGAACGTGGCCGACGCGATCATCGCCGGCCGCGGCAAGGGCACCTGAGCGCCTTCGACACCACGCCCGGTGCCAGGCCACAGGTCGAAATCAACGCTCCTTGCGCGGCGCATCCGGCGCCTGTTCGCCGCCACGCCCATTGGGCTCTCCGCGCCCCGGCTTCTCTGCCCGCTCCGGTCGCTCCGGTCGCTCCGGCTTTTCTGCCCGCTCCGGCCGCTCTGCCTTCGGCTGCTCCGTGCGCGGGGCTTGCTGGGGTACCGCTCGCGGCGCGGCATGCTGTTCAGGCGCCGGCCGTTGCGCGGTGCCGGGCATCTGCGCCCGGTGCGCGGGCGGCTCGGCGCGTGCAGGCTTCGCATGCTCGACACCGGGGGCTTCGAAGCCGGATGGCTTTGGCGTTGCCGCCACGGGAGGTGCGCCATGGGAGACGGTCGCCCTCTGGCCGGGCGTGGACACCGCGGTGCGCTCGTGTTGCACCTGGTCGGCCGTCGGCGCGCGATGTTCTGCCTCCTGGAAGCGGCGCTCGCTCACGGTCGGCCGTCGGTTGACACCCGCCTCGCCGCCATTGAAGCTGATGTGGTTGACCTGCTTGTTGATCACCACGGTGTTGTAGACGTTGCGCACCACCCGCACATTGACGTTGCTGGCGGCCCGGTTGTAGCGGAACACGCCACGGTCCCAGCGACCGCCCTGGTAGCCCGAGCCGGTGTAGCCATGGCCATAGTTCAGGCCGCCATAAAAGCCGACGCGCCGGCCCCAGTAGCCGACATGCCAGAAGTAGCCCGGGCCCTGGAAGGCCCAGTAGCCGGGCGTCCACAGTTCACCGGGGTTCGGTGCCAGCACCCAGGTGCCGGGCACCCAGTAGTAGTCGCCGTCTGTCGCGCGCCAGCTCCAGTAGCCTGGCGTCCAGATGTAGCCCTCTCCCGGAACCTGGGGCTGGGCATAGAGCGGCAAAGGCGGCGGCGCGATGTTGATGGCCACCGAAACCTCTGCCCACGACGGCAGCGAAACCAGGATCGCCAGCGCCAGCGCGCTTCTGGCCAAAAGCGATTTCATGGCAGCACCTTCGCTGCCACTGCCATCCCTGCAGCAGGCAGGCTGTTCGCCTTCAGGTCCACCGTGTAGCGCACCATGGTCGGGTCGTCGGGGTCGGTCTTGTGCTGGAAGTGCAGGTGGTCGGCGAACTGCCGCATGCGGCTGTTGTCGGCCGCGTCGCTCGAATGCATGGCACCGATGCCGCGTGCACGTGCCACCTCGATCAGGCGCTTCATCAGCAAGCTGCCCAGCCCCTTCTGCTGCCACTCGTCGCTCACGGTGACCGCAAACTCGCAGTCCTGGCCGTCGGCCCGTGCACTGAAGCGGGCCACCCCGACTTCGCGCTGCTGGTCGCCCTCACCCACCACCGCGACGTAGGCCGCATCGGTGGCGGGATCGATGACCGTCATCTGCTTGAGCAGCGCGTCGCTCGGTGAGCGCAGCGTCTCCATGAACCTGAAGTAGCGCGAAGCGGGCGACAGCGCCTCGATGAACCGGCGCTCCAGTTCGAGGTCATCGGGGTGGATGGGGCGCACCCGCACATGCGTGCCATCGCCGAGGATCTCGTCCACCCCGGAAACCGCGTCTCCATGCAACTGACTGCCTGTGTTCATGGCCATTCTCCGAATGATTCAATGCGGCCCAGCCTGACGCCGCGGTGGAAAACGGTCTGTGCGGTGGCCCACTTCACAGGTGGCAAATACCCAAGGCCCCAGCAGGCTTGGGGTGCGCGTCAAATCGCCTTCAAGTCCGGCAGCAGCCTGTCGTATTCCTTCTTCACCACGGCATAGCACTCGCAAGTCCGCAGTTCCAGGCCAGGCCGGTCGGTCACGGTGATGCGGCCGCGGGCGTAGCGGATCAACCCAGCGGCCTGCAGCTTCAAGGCCGCTTCGGTGACCCCCTCGCGGCGCACGCCCAGCATGTTGGCGATCAACTCCTGCGTCATCACCAGCTCGTTGCCCTGCAGCCGGTCCAGGCTGAGCAGCAGCCAGCGGCACAGCTGCTTGTCCAGCGAATGGTGGCGGTTGCAGACCGCCGTCTGCGCCATCTGCGTGATCAGCGCCTGGGTGTAGCGCAGCATCAGGTGCATCATCGGGCCGTTGCAGTTGAAGGCCTCCTTGATGGCCTGGGCGCTGAGCCGGAAGCCCTGGCCGGCGCTCTGCACCACCGCGCGGCTGGGCGTGCTTTCGCCGCCCATGAAAAGCGCAATGCCCACAAGGCCTTCATTGCCGACCACCGCAATCTCGGCCGTGTCGCCGTCCTCCAGCACAAACAGCAGCGAGACGATCGCGGTGGTCGGGAAATAGACGTGGCTGAGCGCGAGGCCGGCCTCGTACAGCACCAGCCCCAGCGGCAATTCAACGGCTTCCAGCTGCGGCCGCCAACGCTGCCACTCTGCCTCCGGCAAGGCGGCCAGCAGATGGTTTTCTCTGCCGCCCAATGCGATGACCATGCGGGCCTCCCCAGGCATGAAACAGGCGGCCGGCAACAACCGGTCGCCCTGCCTTTCGCGAGATAGGCGCCGCGATTCAAACCCCGTGTTCGGTGCCGCACATACGGCGCTCGGGCATCACACCTGGCGTTCGCCCAGTTCGACCAGCGTGACCAGGAAGCGCCCGCCGGCCAGGTCCCGGGCGGCACATGCATGAACGGCACGCGACCTGCCACCCGGCAAGGCCAGGTTCAGCTCGCAGGCATCCCCTTGCCGACCCTCGCCCACCCTGGCCAGCAAGGCGTGAAGCTTGTCGGCGCTGCGCCGATCGAGGAAGCTGTCCAGGGCCCGGCCCAGCACGGCTTCGCGCTCGCAGCCCAACCAGCGGGCGCCCTTGAGGTTCAGTTCGCAAACCAGCGTGCCGGCACCCAAGGTGAAGTGCCCCACCGGGGCGAAATCGTAGAGCGCAGTCTGGCGAGCCAGCGCCGCCTCCAGCTCGGCACGCGAGTCCAGCAGCTCTTCGCCCTGAAGCTCGAGCTCAACCTGATGCACCTGAAGTTCGTGCAGCAGGGCCAGCGCATCGGGCGCCGTCGCGGGCGAGGAGGCCAGCTCGAAAAGCACCACCAGCGCTTCGGATGGACTGGCGCCTCTTGCATTCGCGCCACCACGACCGTTCAAGCGCAGCGCTGCACGCGATCTCAGGTCCATCGGGTTTCCCGACGACACAATCTGGCTCGACATGGGGGTTTCCTTTTTCAATCGAGCAACCCTGGGCAGCCCGACTCTATGCCTTGCGCAGACGGGACTCCAGCTCTTTCGCCGCGGTGATGTCAACGAAGGTGATCACCACGCCCTGGATGACGTTGGCCAGCGTGCGGTAGGGCATGATCCGGACCGAGTACCAATGCCCATCGGTGGTGGAAATCTGCTTCTCGGAGAACGCCAGCGTGCGCAGCGTTTCCTTCGCGTCGGCATGCAGCTCCGGATAGATCAGCGTGCTGGCGAGTTCGCTGAGCGGGCGGCCGATGTCGCCCTCGCGCAGGTGCACGATGCGCGTGATCTGCTCGGTGAAGCGCCGCACATTCAGCGCGCTGTCGAGAAACAGCGTGGCGATGTCGGTGCTGTTGAGCAGGTTCTGCATGTCGCTGTGGGCCAGCGCCAGGTCGTCCAGCTTGGACTGCAGCTCGGCATTGATGGTCTGCAGCTCCTCGTTCATCGACTGCCCCTCTTCCTTGGAGGTCGTCAACTCCTCATTGGCGGACTGCAGCTCCTCGTTGGTCGATTGAAGTTCCTCATTGGCGGCCTGCAGCTCTTCCTCCGAGCTGCGCATCTCCTGGCGCAGCGCGCGGATCTCCTCGTGCGCCCGCGCCAGTTCCTGGCTGACGGCAGGGTCGACCTCGCCGGCCTTGCGCCTGCGCCGGGCCGCGCCGCCCGCCGGGGCGAGGACTTCGCGAAACACGATCATCGTGGCGCCCGCCAGCGCGTTGGGCTCGTCGATGCGCCGCACGATCACATCCAGCATCTCCTGCGCCGCGCCTTCGAGTTTCAGCCCGTGCAGTTCGACCGGGCCGCCGCCTTGCATGGCCTGGCGCAGCGCCGCCGCCACCTGGGTGCGAATGCCCGGCCGGGCCATCACGTGGATGTTCCAGTTGGCCTTGCCCGCGGCGGGTTCCAGGTACTTGCCGGTCCGGCCGCTGATGTAGACGATGTCGCCGTGCGCATTGACCAGCACGGCAGGCGGCGAGAACTCCTGCAGCAGCACCTGGTCTGCGAGGGTCTGCAGGTTGGCGGGCTGAGCTGTGGTGTGGGGCACGAGCGACTCCTGCGCGGCAGGGCGCAACGGCAAGCGGCGATTGACGGGAAAGTCCACCGAACCGACGTGGGCGGCATTGTCGCCGCGCCGGTACAGCCTGGACTTCGCACTGATGGGCGTGAACAGTGCCGACGCACGCCCCGTCGTCTCGGACCCGCCCAGCAGCAGCACGCCACCGGGGCGCAGGCTGTAGTGGAAGAGCGGAATCAGCCCACGCTGCAGCGTGGCATTGAAATAGATCATCAGGTTGCGGCAGGACAGGATGCTGAGCCGCGTGAACGGTGGGTCCAGGATCACGTCGTGCTGGGCGAACAGCACCATCTCGCGGATCTCCTTCGCAATCACCACGCCATTGCCCTGCGGGCTGAAAAAGCGGGCGAAGCGCTCCGGGCTCATGTCGGCCGCGATCTTCTCGGTGTAGTGCCCCCTGCGCGCCGCGGCAATCGCGTCCGCGCTCAGGTCGGTTGCGAAGATCTGCATCGTGTGCGAGCCTGGGGTGGGCAGCGCGTCGACCGCCTCCCTGAAGCACATGGCCAATGAGTAGGCTTCCTCGCCGGTCGAGCAGCCGACCACCCAGGCGCGCAGCGGCGTGCCCTCGGCGGCGCCGGCCAGCAGCGCGGGCAGCACGCTGTCCTGCAATTCCTGCCAGACCGATGGGTCGCGGAAGAAGGCGGTCACGCCGATCAGCATCTCCTTGAACAACAGGTCCAGTTCCTGCGGGTTCTCGCGCAGGAAGGCCGCGTACTGCGCCATCGTGGCCAGGCGATGCACGCCGATGCGCCTTTCGATCCGTCGGGTCAGCGTGCTGGACTTGTAGGGCGAGAGATCGTGCCGGCTGTGTGCGCGCAGCAGGCCCAGGATCTCGGCCAGCCCGGTGGCCCGGCCCTCGGCAGCGCCGGCTGACGCGCCCGGGGCCGTGCCGCGTGCCGTGACGAGCAGGATGCGCTGTGGCATCTCCGCAGGCCGCACCACGATGTCGGCCGCGCCTGCGCTGATGGCGCTGTTGGGCATGGCATCGAACTGCGCCGACTCCGGCGACTGCACCAGCGCAAGCCCGCCCTGGGCCTTGATGGCCTGCAGGCCCAGGGTGCCGTCGGAGCCCATGCCCGACAGCACCACGCCAATCGCCTGCTCGCCCCGGTCGCGGGCCAGCGAACAGAACAGCACGTCGATCGGCAGGCGCATGCCCCGTGGTTGCGCCGGCGGGGCCAGGTGCAGCGAACCGCCGGCCACCGTCAGTTCGCTGTTGGGCGGGATCACATAGACGCAGTCGGGCTTGATGCGCATGGCCCGCGTCGCCTCGGCGACCGGCATCAGCGTGGACCGCTGCAGCAGTTCCACCACCAGGGCCTTGTGCGTGGGATCCAGGTGCTGCACGACGACGTAGGCCAGGCCGCTGCCGGCGGGAACCCGGGCAAGAAACTCCTCCAGGGCGCTCAAGCCACCAGCGGACGCACCCAGGCCGACGATGCGTGTCGGGCCAGGGGCATCAGCGCCCGGCGCGGTCGGTGGAGGGAGGGTCATGCAGGAGTATCGGTCTCATCCTGGTGAAAGACGACGCGCTCAGTTCCGGCCGGCAAGCGCCGATAACAGCGGTTCAGCCTGCCCTCGCTCCATGCCCGGCCCCATGCCCGCCCCACGCGCCCACCTCGCCCTGCTCATCGGCCTGTCCACAGGCGTGCTCAGCGCCCCCTCCCGGGGTGCCGAGCTGCCGCCTTGCAGCGAGCCCATTCGCTACGCAGCCGACTGGTTCCCGGCGCCCGAGCTGGACCACGGCAAGCGCTCGGCCGAAGTCACCGCGCTGGGCAATGCCGGCCGGAAGAAGACCGGCAAAGGCGTGCAACTGGGCCATGTGATGGTGCAGACCCAGCTCAGCGTGGAACCTCAGGCGAGCTGCGCCGGCATCGTCGTGCGGCTGGCCTTCGCCAAGCCGGTGCTGCGCATTGCCAGCGAGTTCCCGGAAAACAGCTGCAGCTACGCCCGGGTGCTGAACCACGAGCACACCCATGTGCGCATCTGGCGCGACATCGCCGCCCAGTTCCGCCAGCTGCACTACCCCTGGCCCGAGCGCGCGAGCTCGGCCACCGTGCTGAACCACGCCAGGCAGGCCCTGGCCACGCTGACGCGGGCACAGGACGAGTTCGACAGCCCCGAAGAGTACGCACGCAACAACCTGCTGTGCGGCGGCGAGATCCAGCGCCTGGTCAAGCTGCCGTCGATGGCGTCTGCGGGCGGCTGAGCCGCCAGGCCTTCCACCGCAGCCCTTGCGCAAGATCAAGCCTGCGACCGGACCCAGCCCGGATCATGAAGCCCAGCGCCTGCCGTCGCAGGCAAAAGGAATCCGCATGGGCCATCCCTACGCCGTCGTCTGGGTCGATCACCAGACCGCCACCATCCTCAGCTTCGACGCCGAAACTGCGCAAACCCAGCATGTTCGCGCGCACCAGCACCCCACGGCGCAGCACGCATCCGGCGTGCGCGCCGAGCACGAGTTCTTCGCCGCCGTGTGCGCGGCACTCGCCGGTGACGGCCAGATCCTGGTGGCGGCCGGCCACGTCGCCTCCGCGGACTTCCACCACTACGTCGACAAGCACCAGCCCCAGACCGCCAAGCGCATCGCCGGCTACGAGATCGTCGACCACCCGAGCGAGAAGCAGCTGCTGGCGCAGGCGCGCAGCTTCTTCGACCGCCGCGAACACCTGGCCGCACCCGCGCTGCACCAGCCGCGCTGAAACGCCAAGGGAGATCACCATGAAAACGATGAAAGCCGCTGTCGTGCACAGCTTCGGCCAGCCGCTGCAGATCGAGGAAGTGCCGGTGCCCGAAGTCACCGCCGGCCAGGTGCTGGTGAAAGTGGTCGCCTCGGGCGTCTGCCACACCGACCTGCACGCCGCCGAAGGCGACTGGCCCGTCAAGCCCAGCCTGCCCTTCATCCCGGGCCACGAAGGCGTGGGCTACGTGGCCGCGCTGGGCGCGGGGGTCAAGGGCATCAAGGAAGGCGACCGCGTGGGCGTGCCCTGGCTGCACACCGCCTGCGGCCATTGCGAGCACTGCATCACCGGCTGGGAAACCCTGTGCGACGAGCAGCAGATGACCGGCTACACCGTCAACGGTGGCTACGCCGAGTACGTGCTGGCCGACCCGAACTATGTCGGCCACCTGCCGGCCAACATCGGCTTCTCGGAAATCGCCCCGGTGCTGTGTGCTGGCGTCACGGTCTACAAGGGACTGAAGGTGCTGGACTGCAAGCCGGGCGACTGGGTGGCGATCTCCGGCGTTGGCGGCCTGGGCCACTTGGCCGTGCAGTACGCACGGGCCATGGGCTTCCATGTCATTGCGGTGGATGTGGACGACGCCAAGCTCGCGCTGGCGAAGCACCTGGGTGCCGAGATGACGATCAACGCCCTGACCCAGGACCCGGTGCTGGAGGTGCAGCGGGCCTTGCGTGGCGCGCATGGCGTGCTGGTCACCGCCGTTTCGCGCAGTGCGTTTGCGCAGGCGCTGGGCATGCTGCACAAGCGCGGCACGATGTCGCTGGTCGGCCTGCCGCCGGGCGACTTCGCGCTGCCCATCTTCGACGTGGTGCTGAACGCCAAGACCGTGCGCGGCTCCATCGTCGGCACGCGCAAGGACCTGCAGGAAGCGCTGGCCTTCGCCGGTGACGGCCTCGTGCACACCACCTTCACCGAAGACAGCCTGGATCACATCAACACCGTGCTGGGCCGCATGAAGCGCGGCGAGATCGAAGGGCGCGTGGTGATGCGCATTGGCGACGAGGTGCTCGCGTGAGGCCATGAAGCACGGCCGGCAATGAAACAGGCGGGGCTCATGCCGCAGAATCCGGCGCATGACTGCCCCCAACCCCTACGCCGCACCTTCGGCTGCCGTCGAAGACATCGCGCCTGACGCGTCCAACCCGCAGGACCTCGAATATGCGGGGTTCTGGATCCGGGCCTGGGCCTCGGTGATCGACACGGTGCTGATCCTGCTGGTCACCACGCCCTTGCTGATCGCCGCCTACGGTTTCGCGTATTACACCGGTGGCAAGGAAGGCATCATCGCCGGGCCGGCGGACCTGTTGATCTCCTATGTCGGCCCGGCCGCGGCCACCATCGCCTTCTGGATCCTGCGCCAGGCCACGCCGGGCAAGATCGTCGTCGGCGCGCGGGTCGTCAACGCCAGGACGGGCGAGCCGATCGGCACCGGCCAGTCCATCGTGCGCTACCTGGGCTACTACCTTTCGCTGTTGCCGCTTGGGCTGGGTTTCCTGTGGGTTGCCTGGGATCCTCGCAAGCAAGGCTGGCACGACAAGCTGGCCGGCACGGTGGTGGTGCGCACCAAGCGGGTCGAAGCCTCCAGGCAGGTGAAGTTCGGCTGAAGCGCTCGGCGCAACCGCCCAGGCTGCGCTTCATGCCACGCAGGTCGGAGCGCCGCCGAGCCACCAAGCGCCGGCGGTGCGGTCTTTTCACCGGCCCGCTGCGCGCCGCAGCCAAGTGCGCGGACAATCGCCGGTTTTCCGCGGACGCCGCGCCACCCCTTGCGGCGCCCGCCTCGCCGAGCGCGCGCACGGGCCACCCGCCTCGCACCGCCCCGGTCGTACGCCCCAGGCCTCCGGGCTCGCCTTCTGCGCGGCCGGATGTGTTCGCGTGGCGTTGCCCGTCCCATTTCTTGTCCCCCCCGGTGCCTGGCCAACCGCAGCCTTTGCACCGCGAAAGGTCTTCATGTCTTCCTCTGCACCCACGCGGCCGGCCGCCGCGCTGCGCAACTCGCCCCGCCAGGTCGCGATGGCCTCGCTGATCGGCACCGCGATCGAGTTCTACGACTACTACATCTACGCCACCGCGGCGGTGCTGGTCTTCAACAGCCAGTTCTTCCCGAAGGCAGACCCCTCGGCAGCGCTGCTGCTGTCGCTCTCCACGATGGCGCTGGCCTTCGTGGCACGGCCGGTCGGCTCGGCACTGTTCGGCCACTTCGGCGACAAGATCGGCCGCAAGCGCACCCTCGTGGCTTCGCTGCTGACCATGGGCCTGTCCACCGTGGCCATCGGCCTGCTGCCGAGCTACGACAGCATCGGCCTGTGGGCGCCCATCCTGCTGTGCGTGTTCCGCATTGGCCAGGGCATCGGCCTGGGCGGTGAATGGGGCGGCGCGGCGCTGGTCGCGACCGAAAACGCACCGGCGGGCAAGCGCGGCCTGTTCGGCAGCTTCCCGCAACTCGGCGCGCCCATCGGGCTGTTCGCGGCCAATGGCGTGTTCTTCCTGGTCAGCCATTTCCTTGGCGCCGAGGCCATGGTCGCCTGGGGTTGGCGCATCCCGTTCCTGCTGTCCATCGTGCTGGTGGGCGTGGGCCTGTACGTGCGGCTCACGCTGCATGAAAGCCAGGTCTTCCGCGAGGCCGAGAAGGCCGGCAAGAAGCTGAATGCCCCGGTCACCGCGGTGCTGCGCAAGCACGGCCTGCAGGTGCTGCAGGGCACGCTGATCATGACGACGACTTACGTGCTGTTCTACCTGATGACGGCCTTCGTGCAGATCTACTCGAAGAGCCCGGTGGGCACCTCGCCGGCCGGCCACGCAACCGGGCTGGGCATCCCGGCCAATACCTTCACCGGCATCCTGTTGATCGGCGCCATCGTGTTCGGCGTGTGCACCAGCATTGGCGGCGTGCTGGCCGACCGCATCGGCCGGCGCAGCTGGCTGATGGGCGTGACGCTGGCCATCATGGCCTTCGGCCTGGTGATGCCAAGCTTCCTGGGCGGCGCGACGGCCGGCACCGTGCTGCTGTTCATCATCGTCGGCCTGGGCCTGATGGGCTTCACCTTCGGGCCGATGGCCGCGCTGCTGCCCGAGCTGTTCCCGACCGAGGTGCGCTACTCCGGCGCCTCGCTGGCCTACAACTTCGGCGCCATCGTCGGCGCCTCGGTGCCCACGCTGGTGGCCGTGAGCCTGAACCAGACCTACGGCCTGTGGGGCGTGGGCCTGTACCTGGTGGCCAATGGCGCGATGACGCTGGCCGCGCTGGCGCTGACACGCGAGACGCGCGGCATTGACCTGACGATGGTGCAGAGCGCCTGAAGGCGCGGCGCGTAAACCCGGGGGTGCGCCCCCGAGTTCAGTCCGTCAGCGGGAAGGCCAGCCCGATCTGCGAGCCGTAGATCGGGTAGCGCACCCGGCAGCGGAACACCCGCAGGCGCGAGGCGTCCCACCCAGCCTGTTCGCAGACGGTGGCGACCAGCTCCGGGTAGCGCGCGAACTCGGCCATGCGCAAGGCATGCGGGCCACGGCCGAGGAACTGCACGCTCTCCAGCATGTCCAGCCGGTCGCCTTGGCGCATGGGGTTGTCCGGGTGGGTGATGCCGCGCACCACCGTGTCGTAGATGCGCAGTTCCGGCTTGGCATCCGGCCACACGTCGTCGTGCAGCAATGCGTCCACCACATAGACCTCGGCCGGCGGCTCGGCCTGGCCGCCTACGCCCGAGGTGGCTGGGCCTTCGCCGCGCACCGCGCGCTGCACGCCGCGGTACATCCTCGCGCTGACCAGATCCTGGCCGGGAAAGTCGCCCATGCCCAGCGGCAGGTCGCGCACCGTCGTTTCGAGGTACTGGCCGTGCTCCACGCTCTCGGCCTGTGCGGCCGAGACCGTGCTGAAGCCCGGCACCATCTCATCGCGCAGCGAGCCGATGGCGCCGCCCGCCAGCGTGGTCACCTGGTAGCTGGACCCGGGCGGCGCCAGGTGCGAGCCGAACAGCCGCAGCAGCCCGCTGGGGCGCAGGCGGCGGCAGCCCAGCATCGCGTCAATGCCAATGCAGTCGTAGACCCGCGGATCGGCCGAAGGGTGCACGATGGCGGCGTTGACGATCACGTCGGCCCGCACGCCGCGCAGCGCGCTCATGGACTTGAAGGCCGCCGCCTTGTGGCGCAGCTCGAAGCTGCCGCGGGACTCCTGCACCCAGTCGCACAACACCGCTTCCAGCGTGTTGCGGTCGCCCACCTCGGCGGCCAGGAAATGTTCCAGCTCGGCAATCGCGAGGTTGACTTCGGCCAGGCAGGCCTTGTCCACGCCGGACTTGGCCGCGCCCTTGGCGACCTGCTTCAGCGCCTCCAGGCCGGGGCTGTTGCTCAGCGAAGCCAGTGAATCGCCGCTGCGGGCGGACAGCACCAGCCGGCTCACGGCCGACTGGCTGAGGTTCAGCGCCTCCTGCATGCCGCGCTGGTCGCGGATGCCACGCCCGCCCAGGTCGGTCAACAAACCGTCGACCGCCGCGCGCAGCCGGTCGCCGGTTTCTTCTGCCCTGCGGCGCAGTGCCACTTCAACGCCAGCCGCTTGTGTCTCGGTTCTCATGCCGTCAAGCATAGCGCGAAAGAACCACACCCCGAAGCGACCTCATGGGTATTTTCAGAATACCTTCACAGAACCCTTGTAGCGCTTTGGCAAATGCCTTAGGCTGCGTTCCATCCTTCCCACCCACCTTTGCCTGAGGCCTCCGAAGTGACCGCACCAACCTGTTTCCTGCCCTTGCGCCCCCTGTTGGCGGCGCTTGCACTGGGCACCTCCGCGCTGCCAGCGCTGGCCGGCCTGACCGGCACTTTGTACCCGGGCCTGGGCTACGACCTGGTCGAGACCTCGCCCGGCCAGTTCATCGCCACCGGCTACATGTACCCGTCAATGTCGTACACGCTGCCCAATGCTTCGGGTGGCGGCACCGCCTCCGGCGCGGCAGCCGGCCTGGGCGCAGCGCAACTGTCCACCGGCACGGCCTTCCTCGGCTACCGCGGCATGGTGATCACGCCTGCGCAGACCTACGTGCTGGGCACGCTGGGCGTCAATTCGGTCGACGGCTGGACCCCGCTGGGCTTCGGCTCCTCGTCCGCCCAGGCCACCAATGCCAAGAATGAAGTCGCCGGCACGAGCGGGCTGTACTCCAGTGACGGCACCGTTGACCTCGGCGGCCGCGCCGTGTACTACGCGCCCGGCTCCAGCGAACCGAAGATGCTGGCTGTGCCCAAAGGCTTCACCGATGCCAGCGGCGTGGGCTACATGGGCACGTCCAACATGTCGTCCACCGGCGTCATCATCGGCTACGGCAGTGAAATCGCGGCCAACGGCGCCTCCCGCGTGATCCGCTGGGCCAACCCGACGGCCAAGGGCAAGGTGCTGGACAACGTGGCGCTGGGCAGCGCCATCGGCACCGCCAGCTGGGGCGTGGCGGTGAACGCCGCAGGGGACGTGGCCGGCAAGGGCAACCTGTTCAGCGCCAAGGGCCAGAACCTGGGCACTGTTGGCGCCCGCTGGCTGGCCGGCAGCACGCAAGCCACCGCCCTGCTGCCGCTGGCCAAGCCTGCGCGCCAGTCGTACTACGCCTCGGCCACGGCCATCAATGATGCCGGCGTGGCCGTCGGCTCCTCGGCCAAGTTCTCCGACAGCGGCGCCTCGCTGGGCGACGCAGCCGTGCGCTGGCCCGCCGGACAGACCGCCGCGGTCGAGCTGAAAGGCCTGGGCCAGGGCCCGGACGGCACCGGCTGGACCTACGCGCTGGCGATCAACAAGAAGGGCGTTGTGATGGGCGTCGGCAAGCCGTACAGCGACAGCGGCGCCGACCTGGGCCAGCGCGCCATCCGCTGGGCGGCAGACAGCACCGAGCCCGAAGTGCTGGGCCTGCTGTCCCAGGCGGCCGATGGCGGCTCGTACAGCTACGCCTTCGGCATGAACAACAAGGGCTATGTGGTGGGCAACGCCAACGTGGTGGGCACCGCCTCGGGCGACACGTCCAACCCGACCGCGCTGGCCGTGCATGCCGTGGTGTGGAAGCCCAACGGCACGCCCGTCGACCTGAACAAGCTGCTGCCACCCAACAGCGGCTGGCAGCTCTTCAGCGCCTACTCGATCAGCGACACCGGCTGGATCACCGGCATCGGCTTCTTCCAGCCGCCGGGCTACGACGTGAGCTACTCGTACCCGCGGCTGTATTCGATGCAGATCACCAAGACGGATTGAGGACTGCCGTGTCCGTCTGGGAAGACGCAGCAAGGCAGCCAATGCCTTCCAGCGTCGCCGCCACTGCCTCGTCCAGCCGTGTGTGCGGCACTTCGCCGAGGAAGGCCGCCAGCCGCTGTCCGTCCATGCGGACCGGCTGGCGCCACAGGTAGCGCATCTCCTGCATCTCGCGGAAAACCGGCACGAAAGGCGAGGCCAGCTTCAGCAGCCACCATGGCAGCGCGGTGAGCTTGGGCGCCGCGCCGCCGCTGCGGCTGGCCACCACGCGCTGAACCGCCTGGCCGAGCTGCCGGCCGTCGGCGTCCCAGTGGCCTTCGAAGTGGAAGCGCGCGAAGGCCGGCAGCTCGGCGCGGCGTGACAGCAGCGCCACCATCGTGCGCGCCAGGTCCGGCAAATAGGCCCATTGGTGGCCCACGCCCGGCGCCGAAGGCAGCGCCACGCTGCGCACTGGCTTGCCGGGCTTGACCATGCCCTGCGCGAACCAGCTGTTGCCGGTGCGCGGACCGAAGAAGTCGCCCGCGCGCAGGATCAGCACCCGCGCACCATCGCCGCTGGCCTGCTGCAGTCGGCGCTCCATCTCCACGCGAATCGCGCCCTTGCGCGTCACCGGCCGCTGCGGCGCGTCTTGGCCGATCAGCGGCTGGGCCAGCGCGTCCGGCCCGAAGTTGTAGACCGTGCCCGGCAGTGCGATGGTCGCGCCCACCGCCCTGGCTGCGGCGATGGTGTTGTCCACCATCGGCAGCACCAGCTCGGCTCAGCGCTGGTAGCCGGGTGGGTTGACCGCATGCACGATCACGCCGCAGCCCTGCGCCGCGGCCAGTACGTCCGCCGCATTCATTGCGTCGCCGCGCAGCCACGTCATGCCATCGCGCTGCACTTGCGGCTGTTCCAGGCCGCGCTGCAGCGCCCGCACCGCCCAGCCGGCATCGCGCAGTTGGCGGGCCACTTCGCCGCCCACGCCGCCGCTGGCGCCCAGCACCAGCGCCGTCTTCGAACTCGTCTGCTGTTGTTGCTGCTTGTCCATCTCATGCTCCTTGGGAATCGGGTTGATGGGATGGATTCTGGTCAGCGGGTCACTGATTGGGAATTACCGAAGACAAGCCAGCAGCTATACATTTCCGTATGGCTCAAACGATTGGCTGGGAACTCTATCGCTCGCTGCTGGGCGTGCTGCAGCAAGGCTCGCTGTCCGGCGCAGCCCGCGAACTGGGGCTCACGCAGCCGACGGTCGGCCGGCACATCGCCACGCTGGAGCAGCAGCTCGGCGTGGTGCTGTTCACCCGCTCACAGCTGGGCCTGCTGCCGACCAACGCGGCCCTTGCGCTGCGCGGCCATGCCGAGGCCATGGCCAGCAGCGCCGCAGCACTGGCCAGGCTCGCCAGCGGCCAGGGGGACGCTGCGAAGGGCTTGAGCGGCACGGTGCGCATCACCGCCAGCGAGGTGGTCGGCGTGGAAGTGCTGCCGCCCATCGTCAAGGCCCTGCGCGACCAGCAGCCCGGCATCACCATCGAGCTGAAGCTCAGCAACCGCGTGCAGGACCTGCTGCAGCGCGAGGCCGACATCGCCGTGCGCATGGTGCGCCCCACGCAAAACCAGCTCGTCGCCCGCCAGGTCGGGCAGATCGAACTCGGTCTTTTCGCCCACCCCGACTACCTCGCCGCCCACGGCACGCCAAGCTCACTGCAAGACATGGCCGGCCACGCGTTCATCGGCTTCGACGAGCTGACGCCTTACCTGCGCAGCGTCGCCCAGCGCCTCGGCGTCAAGCGGGAGATGTTCACGCTGCGCAGCGACAGCGACCTGGCGCAGCTCGCGCTGATCCGCGCCGCCGCCGGCATCGGCTTCTGCCAGGTTGCGCTGGCCCAGCGCAGCGAGCCGCCCCTGCAACGGCTGCTGGCGAGTGAGCTCTCAATGCAACTGGACACCTGGGTCACGACGCACGAGGACCTGCGGCACAGCGCGGCATGCAGGGTGGTGTTTGATGCGCTGGCGGATGGGTTGCAGCGGCATGTGGCTGCGGCGGGCAGCACTTGAGGCTGCCCCGACTCCCAGGAGGGTGCTCAGCGCTTCAATTCACTTGCCTTCCGGGGGTTGCCACAGCTCGACCTTGTTGCCTTCCGGGTCCATCACCCAGCCGAACTTGCCGTATTCCGATTCCTCGGTTTTCTCCAGCACTTCGCAGCCTTCGGCCCGGAGTGCGGCCAGCAGCCCGGGCAGGTCGGCCACGCGGTAATTGACCATGAACGAGGAAGCGCTGGGCGCGAAGCTCTTGCCGTCGCCGATGAACCAGGCGGTGCTGCCTGGTGTTGATTTCCCCGCGCTGTCCACCCACCGAAACTTGGCACCGCCCCACACCTGCACGTCGATGCCGAGATGGGTCTTGTACCAGGCTCGCAGCGTTGCCGGATCCTTTGCTTTCAGGAAGACGCCGCCGATGCCAGTCACCCTGCTCATGGGCTTTTGCACCGTTGAACTGCCTGAAGCACTGTTCGAATCTGCCGCAGCGGCTTGCGCGGCGGCCCATGCCGGCAGGATGGAAAGCATGGCGGCACACGCGCATGCAATGGCTGTTCGTCTGTCACGCATGCGAAGAATTCTCCCTTGGTGAACGCACCAAAATTTCAGCCTGCCGCCGAACCTGGCGGCGACTGCGCCCATTCCCGCCTCAGCAGGCCGTATACCCAGGAATCCGACACGTCGCCGTCCACCACGCAATCTTCCCGCAGCATGCCTTCGCGCACAAACCCCAGCTTCTCCAGCACCCGGGCAGAGGCGAGGTTGCGCGTGTCGGTCTGGGAATGCACGCGGTTCAGGTCCAGCGCGCCGAAGGCCCACCGCAGCAAAGCGCCCGCGGCCTCCGTCGCAAAACCCTGGCCCCAGGCCGCTTCAGCGAAACAGTAGCCCAACGTGGCGCTGCGGTAGAGCGGATTCCATTCGACCAGGCAGCACCAGCCGATGAACACCCCATCGCCTGCGCGTGTGACGGCCAGCCGCGCACCGCTGCCCTCCTCCGCCATCTGCTGGCAGCTCGCGAGGAAGCGCCCGGCTCGTGCACGGTCTTTCCAAGGCGGTGAATCCCAGTAGCGCAGCACCTGCGGATTGCTCTGCAAGGCATAGATGGCATCAGCATCGCGCTCGCCAAAAGGGCGCAACAAAAGGCGCTCGGTGCGCAGCGTGGGGGTCGGCAGAGACATGTTCGCAGGTTGTCCTGTTCAAGCACGATGGGCAAGCGCTTTTCAAGCCGGGCGCCGAGCCCCCGCGCCGGCCGACTCGACCGCGGACTTGATGTCGTTCAGGTCCTGCAGCAAGGCCTTCTTCATCACACCTTTGAAGAACGCCATCGGGATCAGCTTCAACCTGGCGACAAAGCCTTGCGGAATGGACTCGTGAGCACTGTGCAAGGTCACCACGCCACCGCGCTCCGAAATGCGCAGGGTGGCCAAAAACACAAACCCATGGCTTTCCGCCCTGGTCTTGTAGAACTCGTTCTCCACCGCGTCCGTGATCCACTTTTCGACCGTGGCGGGTTCGTCGAACAGCATCCTGGTTTCACGCCACTTCAGCCCAACGAGTCCGCTCGCAGGTTTTTCAACCACCTCGATCTTCTTCACTCCGCTGATGATTTCGGCGGCGTTCTCGATGTTGGACATGGCGGCCCAGACCGCTGCCGCCGTTCCGTCGATGGTCACGAGTGCTTCAACTGGCATCTGGATGCCTGAGACCAGTGGTCATTGACGCGCGGGGAAGTCCCTGTAAAAGGGTTAGCGCCGCGCTCATGAATGCTCGAAAGCGGATCGCTGGACGATCTGCGTCAGGCAGACTGCTCAGCAAGCGCGACGATGATGCCCTCGGGGCCCCGAATGTAGGCGAGGCGGTACGTGTCTTCGTACTGCATTTCCCCGATTAGTTCGGCCCCGTGCTCGCGCATTCGAGCAAGAACAGCGTCGATGTTTTCGACAGCAAACATGACGCGGCGAAGGCCATATGAATTTACTGGTGCGTTCACGGGGCCGTACCGGATCGCTTCAGGTGCATGGAACTTGTCCAGCTCGATTCCTTGCCCATCGGGAGTCCGCAGCATTGCGAGGGTGGCTCGGACATCGTTGAGCCCGATCAGTTTCCCGACCAGAGGGCCCTCCACCGTCGTCTCGCCCTCCAGCCTGAGGCCCAGCTCGATGAAGAACGCCTTGACGGCTTCAAGATCGTCGACAACGATGAGAACGTTGTCCATTCGTTTGAGCGACATTTCTCGCTTCCTCTCGGGTGAATCCCAGACCTGCCGCTCGCGGCACCTGATCGGGACAGGAAGGAAGCTCGCGGCCCCTTCATGCGACGCTGACCGGCGCCAGGCATGGCAGCCCCAAACGTTTGACATGAGCGGCCGCTGGAAGCAAGCGAAGCTTGCTGGAAGACGTCCGCTTGATCGAAGGGATCACACTGCTCGACCTATTGAATGCGTTCGCCCACCCGTTCCAGCCGCGGCAACCAATCGCCTTTGATGTTCGCCGAGACGAGGATGTGGTGGGCTCGACCGATAAGAAGGCGACGGGGAACAACGCCTATGTAGCGGGAATCGGCACTGTTGTCTCGGTTGTCGCCAAGGAAGAAGTAACTGTCCGCCGGAACGGAGATCGGTCCAAAGCTTCGCTTTGCCTCAATGGCCGGCAGGAACTGGACGGTCCGTTCGCTTCCTTCGATCCGTTCCGTCGTTCGCAGGCCTTCGGCGGTGCGGCCGTGGTCCATAGGTTCGGTGACACCTCGGGGAGTGCTGTACTCTGCGGCCGATCCGTTGACAAAGAGTATTTCGTCTCGCATTTCCACGACATCGCCGGGCACTCCGACGAGTCGCTTGATCAAGCGGACACCGTCCACAGGAGACGTGAAGGTGATCACATCGCCACGCTGAGGGCTTCCAAGTTTCATGACCGCGATGTCGGTCAGAGGAATCTTGAAGTCATACGCGAGTCGATTGACAAGGACGACGTCTCCTTCCAAAAGAGTTGGGCGCATGGAGCCAGAAGGTATGGGATTCCAGTCGGCCATGGCTGATCGGAAGAATCCAAAGCAAAGCAAGAAGATCAGAAAGCCTCGGTTCTGGTTTATCCAGCGTCTCATAGGTACCTTTCGGTGGTGATGTCTGATCTAACGCCCAGGTTAACCGGCAAAAATGCAAAGCCTTTTTTGTCCGTGTTGAACCTGCAGTTGGACGAGGAGAGGCGCCCTGCCCCGGAGGAAACTCATATGTTTGCCGCGCATTCTGCCGGACTCGCCGGCCGAACTACGCTCGCCACCTGACACAAGCCTGGCCTTTACCGTACTGGCCACGACTTTGATGCAGGAGAAAGCGCGACGCTGCATTTCAAGAGAGATGTGGCGCGCATGCGCAGTGGCGGTCGCGCGGCACACCGAATGCCCCGCGACGGTGACCCTGCTGCCTCTCTTCTGGAGCTCGCCATGCCCACCTCGTCCCTGCCCTCTTCCGCCTCCCGCCAGGCGCCCCGCCCGATCTCTCGCGAGTACCTTCGTCCGGTCGCCACGCCCGCAGTGCTTGCCTCCGCCGACGCCGGCAAGCTGGTGCTGCGGCTGACGGTGGCGGTGTTGATGCTGTTCCATGGCCTCAGCAAGGTCGTCGAAGGGCCGGGCCAGGTGATGGCGATGTTGACGCAGCACGGCTTGCCGCCTGCGCTGGCCTATGGCGCCTACCTCGGCGAAGTGCTGGGGCCGGTACTGGTGATCATCGGCATGTACACGCGGGTGGGCGCGCTGCTGATGGTGGCGAACATGCTGGTGGCGTTTGCGCTGGTGCACATGACGCAGCTGTTCAGGCTGGCGCCTACCGGCGGCTGGGCGGTGGAGTTGCAGGTTTTCTACCTGTTCGGTTCGGTGGCCATCTTGCTGCTGGGCGCGGGCCGCTTCAGCTTGGCCGGGCAGCACGCGCGCTGGAACTGAGCGCCAAACACACACAAGGGGACAAGCTGGCGGACAGCGCGCTCGCTGGCTTGGGCCTCCGGTTTGCCAGAAGGTGATGACGACCAACCACCAGGAGATGCCATGTCTCACACCCTCGCCCATTTCGACACTCCCGCCTCTCGCCGGCCTTCCCTGATGCGCCGTGGCCTGCGCCCGGCGCTGGCCATGGGCACGCTGCTGCTGGCCAGTGGCCTGGCGATGGCAGCGGACTCGCTCTCGCATGCCGACAGCAGCTTCATGAAGGATGCCGCCAAGGCCGGCAATGGCGAGATCGAAGCCAGCCAGCTGGCGCAGACCAAGGCCAAGCGCGACGACGTGAAGGCCTTCGCTGCGCAGATGATCAAGGACCACACCGCGACGGCCGACGAGCTGAAGGCGCTGGCGGCGAGCAAGAACGTGACGCTCTCGGACAAGGCGTCGCTGGGCAAGCGCACCAAGCTCGAATTAATCAAGGTCGGCGACGACGACAAGTTCGACCAGCGCTACGTGGAAAGCTTTGGCGTGAAGGCGCACGAAGACACGGTGAAGCTGTTCCAAAAGGCTTCGACCGATGCCAAGGACGCGGACGTGAAGGCCTTCGCGGTGAAGACGCTGCCGGCGCTGCAGCATCACCTGGAGATGGCCAAGACGCTGCAGGCCGCCGTGGCGCCTGCGCCAGCGGCTTCTCGCTGACCGCCCAGGCCATCACGGCACATCGCTTGCCGTGGTGGCTGCATTCCGTGTCTGAAAAGGAGTCTGCAATGACTGCACGTTATGGCCAAAAGGCGCAGGAGAAGGTGCACACCGCGCTGCACGAGCAGAAGGAGGGCAAGCTGAAAAGCGGCTCCACCGGCAAGCCGGTGAAAAGCCGCAAGCAGGCGATTGCGATCGGCTTGTCGGAGGCGCGAAAGGAAGGCGGCAAGGTGCCGTCCAAGCGCGCGTCCAAGAAGACCGCTTCTCACTGACGCCGAACGCCCGCCCCGGCAAGAAAGAAGCCGCTCCCGGGCGGCTTCATTGCGTTGGGCTCACAGCCCCGTGGGAAAGGCTTCGTGCATGTCGCCGTGCAGGGCCAACAGCGACTCCTTGGTCAGCGGCTGGCCATCGCCGGCACGCCAGGCTGGCTCGGGCGACAGCGGGGCCAGCGCGCGGGTGCTGTCCAGGTGCAGCAAGGCATCGAACTGTTCGGCGGCGCGAGAAAAGAAATGGTGGTTCTCGCGCTCGGCTTCAGGGCGGTAGACCACGCCAATGGCGCGCTGCAGCCGCGGTTCGCGCAGCACCTCGCTGGCCTCGCTGCCCGGCCGCAGCGGCAGCCAGAAGCGCGGCAGGCCGGTGTCGTGCAACAGTTGCTCCACGCTGCCGGCCAGCGCGGGGCGCACGCGTTGTTGCAGCGCCGGCGCGTCCCAGTCGCTGGCGGCGGTGACGCTGCCGCTGTGGGTGGTCATGCCGACCAGCAGGCAATCGTCGGGTTGCCGCTGGCGCACCAGCTGGCCCAGGCTCTGCTCGCCGCGCAGTCGGCCCATCTCGGTGGCGCGGGCGTCGCCTGTGTGCGAGTTGTGCGCCCAGACGACGATCTTCGGCCGCGCGACCCGCTTGGCCAGGTGGGTGTCCAGCTCGGCCAGCATCTCGGCCATCTGCTGCTCGCGCAGGTTCCAGCAGGAGATCTCGCCCAGGCACATGGCGCGGCAGTGATGCTCGCCGTTCTTCACCAGCCGCGCGTTCTGCGCAAGGTCGAAGCGTGCCTCTTCTTGATCCACCGCGCCGCCTGGGTCAGCCGCCTGCCGGCCACGCTGCAGCAGCTGCGCCAGCGCCGCGCGCACGGCAGCCTCGCACGAGGGCGCAGCGCGCAGGCCGTTCATCAGGCCGTGAATCTCGCTGTCCGGTCCAAAGGCGTCGAAGCGGACGCACTGCGCGCGCAACGCCTTGGCACTGGCCGGGTCGGCCTCGCGCAGGTGGTCCAGCGCCGCGCCCATGGCACCCTGCAGGCTGTACAGGTCCAACCCGTAAAAACCGGTGCGCACCGCCATGGGCCGCACGCTGTTGAACTCGCGCAGCCAGTCGATGAAGCCGGCCACCACGGTGTTGCGCCACCGCCAGCCGGGAAAGCGCTGGAATCCGGCCAGTGCCGCAGCGGGCTCCGTTGGTGGGGCATTGACCGCGCGATCCGCCGGCCGCGCGCTGCCACGCACGTGGCGGTTGACGCGCGCCGCGTCCGCCCAATCGCCCTCGATGGCGACCGCATGGAAGCCTTTCTCGGCGATCAGCCGCTGCGTGATGCGGGCCCGCTGCAGGTAGAACTCGTGCGAGCCGTGCGAGGCCTCGCCCAGCAGCACCAGCGACTTGTGGCCGACCATCGCCAGCAGCAGGTCATGGTCGGTGGCATCGCCGCGCAGCGGGCGCGCGGCGCGCCGCAGGCGGTCCACGCATTGGTCGTCAGGGGTTCGCATCGGGACGGTCTCCAGCACCCGCGTCGTGGAGCGCATGCCTCGCATCGGGCAAATGGCGTGCCTCGGTGTGCCTCACACGATGCCGCAGGGCATGCTGCTTGCCACGTGATAGACACACACCCCACCGGAGACCGCGATGAGCAACACCATCACCACCAAGCACCCCGACAAGCCACCCACGCCGCGCACCGACGGCAAGGCCCAGGCACCGCAGCAAGGTCCGGAAACTGAATCGGACGCAGGCGAGGAAGACCCCGGCGCAGCGTTGGACATGCCCAGCACCCGCGAAGCGATGGCGCCGGATGCGCCGCAGCAGGACAAGGGCGGCGACGCGCTGGGCGGCGGGCGCAAGTAGAGCGCGCAGTCACATGCGCCGGCGGGCACCAGCCCCGATGCGGGCTCAGCTGCCCAGGGCTTCGGACATGGCGCGTGCCTCGGCCTCGATGCGCGCCAGCAGCGCCAGAGCGGCCGGTTCGTCCAGCCGCAGCTTCAGCCAGGCGGCAGCGTCCAGCGGCGGGACGGCTTCGTCCGGCTCGTCGGCCAGGTCCAGGGCGTGGGCCATCGCGTCGCCCACGTGGATCAGAACGGTCAGGTCGGCCACGCCGTCCACTCCGTCCACGCCGTCCATTAGTGCGCCACCGGGCTGATGGTGGTTGGCCATGGCTTCGCTGATCAGCGCAGGGAAACGCCAGTGGCGAGCCAGGCGGGCGCCGATCTCGGCATGGTCCATGCCCAGCACCGCCTGCTCTGCCAGGTGGCTGGGCAGGTCGCCGGCTTGCGCATGGGCGCGCACCGCGGCGGCCTCGGTCGCGAACTGCGAAACCAGCACCAGCTGGCCGATGTCATGCATCAGACCGGCGAGGAAGGCCTGCTCGGCATCCACGCCCAGGCGCGGCGCCAGGGCGCGTGCGGCAACGGCGGCGGCCACCGCGTGGCGGGTGTAGCCGCGCAGTGACCAGCCAGCTGGTGCGGCAGCGGGTTTCAGCGCGTCGCCAATGGACACAGCGGCCAGCATCGAGCCCATGGCCCGCAGGCCCAGCAGGTTGACCGCATCCCCGATGCGGGCGACGCGACCGGCCAGGCCGTAGAAAGCCGAGTTGGCCATGCGCAGCGTGCGGCCGGCCAGCACCGAGTCCTGCTCGATCAGGCGCACGCATTGGGTGATGGAGAGGTTCTCCTTGTCCAGCGCCTGCCAGACTGCGCGCAGCGCTTCGGGCAGCGGCGGCAGCTTGGCAATGCGGCCGTCCAGCCGCGCGGCGAAGGACTGGGGATCGGGCGTCACGACGGCTCGGGCCTCGTGTGGGCCGGCGGCAGCGCATCCGTCAGCCCGCGGTGGCGGCGCAGCAGCGCATACAGCGGATGCAAGCGCTGCTCGCCCAGCGCGCGGCGGAACAGCCTGGCCAGCCGCTGCTCGGTGGCAGCAGCGTCGGCAGGATTTGCAGCGGGCAGCTTGTTTTGCGGTTCGTTCATGACGCAGCGGGCGGCGGGGCCATGGGCAGGAATACCAGACTGTGGCCACGCGGCGAGCCGTCGGCCACGCGCAGCGGCTGCACCAGCACCTGGCCCGGGCGGCCTTCGAAACACTGTTCGGACCGGGCCGAGGCCGGCAGCGACAGCACGGCCGGCATCCCGGGCAGCGTGAGCTCGGCCAGCCAGCCTTCGGGCGGCAGGCCGAGTTGGGCTGCCGCTTGCGGCAGTTGCAGATGGGCTTGTTCGTTGGCATAGACCAGCAGGCCATCCGGGTCCAGGCCCAGCACCGCCAGCGGCAGCTGGTCGACCAGGTCGCGCACGCCCGTGCCGCGGGCCTCCAGCAGCTGGGCCTGGGCTTCCTCGCGGGCCTGGGCGCCGGCCAGTTGCTGGCGCAGCGTGGCCAGCTCGGTCTGCAGGCTGCCCACCTCGTCCTGCAAGCGGCGGTGGTCATCGCCCATCAGCTGCTGGCGGAAGGCCTGTGCCACCTGGGCACAAAGCCGGGTTTCGTCCCAGGGCTTGGCAGCCACCTGGTGCAGCGCCCCGCTGCTGACTTCACCCGCCACCGCGGCCCATTCCTCGGGGCCGGCCAGCGCAATGCGCGCCACGTCGGGATGCTGCTGCTGCGCATGCGCCAGCAGCGGCGGGCCGGACAGGCCGGGGTCGCACAGCATCACGTCGACCGAGCTGTCGGCCAGGCGGGCGCGGCCTTCTTCGGCGCTGGCGGCGGTGAGCACGCGGTAGCCCTCGCGGCGGAACAGCCGGCGCAGCGCGGAGAGCGCCGCCACGTCGTCGTCCACCAGCAGCAGGGTGCGGGTCTTGTGGCCGCCGCGCACGCGGTCTTCCGGCAGGCGCCGGCCTTCGCGCAGCAGCGCGGCCATTTCGTCGGTGGTGATGGGGCGGCTGAACAGGTAGCCCTGCATCTGGTCGCAGCCCTTGGCGACCAGCAGCGCCAGCTGGTCTTCGGTCTCCACGCCTTCGGCCAGCACCTGCATCTTCAGGCCCTGGGCCATCGTGATGATGGCGCGTGCCATCGAGACGCTCTCGGGCCCGTTGGTCATGTCCTGCACAAACGAGCGGTCGATCTTGACCACGTCGATCGGCAGGCGGCGCAGGCAACTGAGGCTGGAGAAGCCGGTGCCGAAGTCGTCCAGCGAAATCTCGATGCCCAGCGCGCGCAGCTCGCGCAGCATGGCCGCGGCGCGCTCGGGGTTCTCCATCAGCGTGCTTTCGGTCAGCTCCATGCCCAGGCAGGCGGGGTCGGCACCGGTTTCGAGCAGCGTGCGTTGGACCTGGCGCGCCACATCGCCCTGCTGGAACTGCAGCGGCGAGAAGTTGACCGCCAGCCGCACCGGCGGCAGGCCCTCGCGGCGCCAGATGACGGACTGTTCGCAGACGCGGCGCAGCACCCAGTCGCCAATCGCGCCGATCAGCCCGGAGCGTTCGGCCACCTGGATGAATTCGACCGGCGACACATCGCCCCACTCGGCCGAGCGCCAGCGCAGCAGCGCCTCGGCGCCGATCACCGCGCCGGTCGCCAGGCTGACCTGCGGCTGGTAGCGCAAGCTCAGCTCGTTGCGCACCAGCGCATGCCGCAAAGCACCGGCCAGCTGCATCTCGCGCAGCGCGAGTGCGTTGGATTCAGGCCGCGCGAAGGCCACGCCGCCGGCAGCTTCGGCGCCCAGCCGCGCGGTCTGCGCGGCTTCGAGCAAGGCATCGGCAGCCTCGCCGTCGGCCGGGAACATCGCGATGCCGATGTGGCACAGCGGGAAGACTTCGGTAGGGCCGACACGCGCGGCCTCCTGCAGGCCGGCCTGCAGCGCCTGGGCGCGCAGGTGCAGGGCCTCTTGCGCCGCCGGGCCGTCGAACACGCGCATGACCGCGAACTCGCTGCCGCCCACATGCGCCACGACTTCCTGCTCGGTGGCCATGCGCGAAAGCCGCGCGGCGATGGTCATGGCCAGGCTGTCGCCCGCGCCAAAACCCATGGTGGCGCGCAGCTCGGTGATGCGCGGCACGTCGATGGACATCAGGCAGAAGCCGCGCTCGTCCCAGCGCGCGGTGTGGGCGCGGGCATCGAGCTGGTCCAGCAGGCTGGAGCGGTTCGGCAGCCCCGTCACTTCGTCGAAATTGGCCAGCTCCTGGATGCGGTGCTCGGCCTCGTGCTGGCGGGTGATGTCCTGGATCAGCGCCAGCCCGCGCGGCGGCTGGCCGGGCGCGCCAGCCTGCAGGATGCCGCGGTGCAGCACCACCAGGCGCTCGCCATCGGCACACAGCAGGCGGTGCTGCAGTTCGAAGGGTTCGCCCACCACGGCATTGCGCCAGATCGCAGCCAGCAGGCCGCGCTCATCGGGCGGCACCCAGCTGATCATGTCCACCGTGTCGTCCGCGCCGACGGGCCTGCGGTACTCGCCGGTCAGCTCGCGCAGGCCTTGCGACACCAACACCCGGCCCGAGGGCCATTCGACCTCGAAGGAGCCGGAGCGGCACAGCGACTCGCTACGCGCCAGCAGGCTGGCGGTCCATTCGCTGCGGCGCAGGGCGTCCTTCAGCTCGGTCACGTCGGTGAGGGTCACCAGGTCGGCATGATGGCCGTCGAACATCACCCGCTGGCCGAACAGGCGGGCATCGAACTCGCTGCCGTCGGTGCGGCGGCAGCGCACGTCGTAGGCGCTGCCCGGCTCGCCAGCCAGCCGGCGGCGGATCTGCTCGGCCACATGCGCCCGGTCGGTCGGCGCAATGAAGTCCAGCAGGCTGCGGCCAATGACGGGCCGCCCAGGCGCGTCGCCAAGCAGGCGCAGCGCGGCCGGGTTGGCAAAGCGCAGCCCATGCGCATCGACCACGACCAGCCCCACCTGGGCCTGGTCGAGCAAGGCGGCGGCGCGGCTGGCGTCCAGCCTGGCCTGAGCTGCGTTCGCGAAAGGGTCTTGCACCATGGATGTGTGGATCGAGGCGGCAAGCCGAGGCCTGCCATGAGGCCACTATCGGCACCGGCCCGCCCCAGCTTGAGAACAAGCCGCCTTCCATGGGGCTTTTCACCGACCCGGGGCCATCGCCAGGCCCGGAGAATGCAAGCTGCCGAAGCTCCCTGCCGCGCCGCATGCGCTTTCGGCCGGGCCTGGCCGTTCCAGGCGCCAGCCGCCCGTGCGAGGCGGTGCGAGGTGACCATGACCCCAAGTTCCGCTCCCGCCGCCGGCCCGGCTGGCCGCCCGCTGCACATCGGCATGGCCGGTGCCGGCCTGTCCTGCGCGGTGATCGCCCGCGAACTGGCCGAACAAGGCCACCGCTGCACGCTGTTCGAGAAGCGGCCGCACGTGGCCGGCAACTGCCACACCGAGCGGGACGAAAAGTCCCAGGTGATGGTGCACATCTACGGCCCGCACATCTTCCACACCGACGACGACGAGGTCTGGGCGATGGTGAACCGCTACATGCGCTTCATGCCCTTCGTGAACCGCGTGAAGGCCACCGCGCGCGGCCAGGTCTTCTCGTTGCCGATCAACCTGCACACCATCAACCAATTCTTCGGCAAGACTTTCTCGCCGGCCGAGGCCGAGGCCTTCATCACGCAGGAACAGGCCGACACCAGCATTGCCGACCCGCAGAGCTTCGAGGAGCAGGCACTGCGCTTCATCGGCCGCGAGCTGTACGAAACCTTCTTCCGCGGCTACACCTTGAAGCAGTGGGAAGTCGACCCGAAGCGCCTGCCGGCGGCCATCCTGAAGCGGTTGCCGGTGCGCTTCAACTACAACGACAACTACTTCTTCCACAAGCACCAGGGCATGCCGGAAAACGGCTACACCGAGATGGTGGAGAAGATGCTGGACCACCCCAACATCGAGGTGAAGCTGGGCACGCCGCTGGCCCCCGATGCGCTGGCCGAGTTCGACCACGTGTTCTGGTCCGGCCCGGTGGACGGCTTCTACGGCTACGACCTGGGCCGCCTGCCCTACCGCACGCTGGATTTCCAGCGCTCCGAGGCCGAGGGCGACGTGCAGGGCTGCGCGGTGATGAACTACTGCGACGAGGCCGTGCCCTTCACCCGCATCACCGAGCACAAGCATTTCTCGCCCTGGGAAACCCATGCGGCTTCCGTCTGCTACACGGAATTCAGCCGCAGCTGCGGCGAGGCCGACATTCCGTACTACCCCGTGCACCTGACCGAAGGCGACGACCTGCTGAAGGCCTACCAGGCGCGCGCCGCGGCGGAGCCAGGCGTGACCTTCGTCGGCCGCCTGGGCACCTACCGCTACATGGACATGGACGTGACCATCCGCGCCGCGCTGGACACGGCGCGCGCCTTCCTGGCCAAGCACTGAGCAGGTACCGGGAACGGCCGCGCGGGGTTTACGCGGTTTCCACAGGCCTGGCCAGCGACCAAGGGACTACCCTAGGAGTCATCGCATAGCATTGAACTGTGCCGATCCCAAAGGAACCTCCTGTGACGTCTTCCCTCTTCTCACGCCGGCACACGCTGGCCCTGGCGCTTGCCGCCGCCCTGCCCGGCCTGGCCCAGGCGCAAGCCGCGCCCTGGCCCAGCAAGCCGATCCATTTCGTCGTGCCTTTCGGGCCCGGCGGCTCGAACGACATCGTGGCCCGCGCGGTGGCCGAGGCCACCGCCAAGGTGCTGGGCGCCACCATCATCATCGAGAACAAGCCCGGTGCCGGCTCGATGCTGGGCGCCGACATCGTCGCCAAGTCCGCCCCCGATGGCTACACCTTCCTGACGCCTGCGGCCGGTGTGATCACCAACGCGATGATCAAGACGAAGATGCCCTATCAGGAAGACGCGCTGGTGCCGGTGGTGATGATGGCCGTGAGCCCGTCGGTCATCGTGGTGCCGGCCGATTCGAAGATCAGGGACCTGAAGGGCCTGGTTGCCGCTTCGAAAAAGGGCGATGGCCTGAACTTCTCGACCGCCGGCACCGGCAGCACGCCGCACTTCGTCGCCGAGATGCTCAAGCTCAAGGCCGGGGCGAAGATGCAGATCATCCCGTTCAAGAGCGGCTCGGAAGGCATGTCGGCCGTGGTGGGCAACCAGGTGGACGCGACCTCCGAAGGCAGCCCCATCGTGCTGCCGATGATCAAGGGCGGCAAGCTGATCCCCATCGCCTCGACCTGGAGCCGCCGCATTGCCGCACTGCCGGACCTGCCCACGGCGCAGGAGCAGGGCTTCAACGACATCGTGATCGGCCACTGGACCGGCGTGTTCGCGCCCAAGGGCACGCCGGACGCGATCCTGGACAAGCTCAATGCCGCGGTGAACACGGCGCTGAAGTCCAGCGAACTGCGAGCCCGGTTGATCCCCATGGCAATCGACCCGACCGGTGGCAGCCGCGAGGACTTCCGCAAGTTCCTGGCCGCCGAGAAGGCCAGGCTGGGGCCCATTGCCAGGGCCGCGCAAATGCGGGAAGACTGAACGCGAGGACAGTTCTACTCGGCGGGCTGGGTGAGCGACTGCAGCGCGGCTTCGTAGTCGAAGCGCTGCAGGTCCTGGTTCAGGCGCTGCAGCTGCGCCTCGCCCAGGGCCCGCCGCAGCACGGCTTCGTGGGCCTGCGCAAAAGCGCCCGCGGCCAGGTGCCCGGTCGCCAGGTGTTCACGCAGTTGCATCAGCACCTGCTCGGGGCTGATCCAAGGCTGGGCTGAGGCGCGTTCGTCGCCAGCCGGCGTGGCGCCTGGCTCGCTGTCGGCCTGGGCCAACGCAGCCAGCAGCGGCACCAGGCTCGCCTGGAGGGCCTCGACCAGGCGGGCCAGCGCGGCCGGTTCGACGGGCGCTGCTTCGGTTTCGCCGCGCAGCGCCAGCTCCAGCCTGCGGGCGGCTTCGGTCAGCGCTTCGGCACCGATCGCGCCGGCCGCGCCCTTGAGCGAATGCGCAGCCAGCCGCAGGCCGGCGGCGTCGCGTTCAGCCAGCAGGCTGGTCAGCCTGGCGGCATCGTCGGCATGGCTGCGGGCAAAGGCCTTCAGCACCCGCTGGTACAGCGCCGGGTCGCCACCGCAGACCTGCAGGCCGCGGGCCAGGTCCAGCCCTTCGACCTGCGGCAGGCTGGCTTCGCTGCCGGCCGCCGCTGCAGGCAGCGGCAGTGCCGGCAGCCACTGCAGCAGGCAGCGGTACAAGGTGTCGGGGTCGACCGGCTTGCGGATGAAGCCGTTCATGCCGGCGGCTTCGCAGGCCTGGCGGTCGTCGTCGAAGGCATTGGCCGTCAGCGCGACGATGGGCAGCCCGGCCAGCGCCGGCTCGGCACGCATCGCGCGGGTAGTGTCCAGCCCGTCCAGCACCGGCATCTGCATGTCCATCAGCACCAGCGCATGGCCCTGGCCTTCGCGCTGGGCCTGGCGGGCCATGTGCAGCGCCTGCTGGCCGTCGCCTGCGGTGTCCACGGTCAGGCCCACGGCCTGCAGCAGGTCGACCATGACCTCGCGGTTGACCGCGTTGTCCTCGGCCAGCAGCACCCGCGCCTTGCTGCGCCGGTTGCGCAGCTGCTGCGCCGCCTCGCCGCGTTGGCCCGGCATGGCCACCCGCGCATACGGCAGGCCGCGCTGGCACCAGGCGCTGAACCAGAAGGTGCTGCCTTGCCCCGGCTTGCTGGACACGCCGGCTTCGCCGCCCATCAGCCCGGCCAGCCGGCGCACGATGGCCAGGCCCAGCCCGGTGCCGCCAAAGCGCCGGGTGGTGGACAGGTCGGCCTGCTCGAAGGCCTCGAAGACACGGCCGGCCTGGTCGGCCGACAGGCCGATGCCAGTGTCGCGCACCTCCAGCCGCAGTTGCACGCCAGCGGCGCTCTGCTGCAGCACCCGGGCCGACAGCCGCACCTCGCCGCGCTCGGTGAACTTGACCGCGTTGCCGGCGTAGTTGAGCAGGGCCTGGCGCAGCCGGGTGGCGTCCCCGCGCAGCCACAGCGGTGGCTCGACCGGCTCGACCCACACCGCCAGGCCGCGCGCCTGGGCCGGCTGCAGCACCAGCGTGCGCACTTCGTCGAGCAGCACGCCGAGCGAGAAGTCCACCGCCTCCAGCTCCACGCGGCCGGCCTCGATCTTGGACAGGTCCAGCACGTCGTTGAGGATGGACAGCAGGTGGTAGGCCGCGGCGTCGATCTTGTCCAGGCGCTCGGCCTGCAGCGGCGTGGTGTCGGCGTCGCGCAGCAGGTGGGTCAGGCCGATGACCGCGTTCATCGGCGTGCGGATCTCGTGGCTCATGTTGGCCAGGAAACTGGTCTTGGCGGTGTTGGCGGCTTCGGCGCGCAGCCTGGCATCGGCCAGCTCGGTGGTGCGGCGCTGCACCAGCTCTTCGAGGTGGTTGCGGTGCTGGTCCAGCTCGTCGAGCAGGCGGCGCTGCTCGGTCACATCCTGCACAAAGCCTTGCAGCACGGCCTGCTGGCCGGGACCGGAGGCAGCCGCCAGCTCGGCCGGCAGGCCGACCACGCGCAGGCTGCGCTGGCGGCCACCGGGCAGCATCAGCGGCTGCTCCAGGTCAAAAGGCTGGCCGCCGGCCAGGCCAGCGTCGATCGCCGCGCTGAGACGCTGCCGCTCCTCGGGCCGGCACAGCGCCAGCAGCTTGGCCAGCGTGACCGGCCGGCCGTTGGCCTGGCCCAGCATGCGCGAAACCTCGTCGGTCCAGGCTTCGCTGAGACCCGCCCCCGGCAGGCCAGTCAGCCGGAAGCCGCCGATGCGGGCCATGGTGCTGACCTGGTGCAGCATCTCGTCCTGGTCGCGCAGCTGCTGCTCGGCGCGCATGCGCTCGGTGATGTCGCGCAGGATGCCGAACAGGCCGATGACCTCGCCGCGCGCATCGCGCAGCGGCCCCTTGGTGCTGAGGAAGGTGCGCTCGCCCAGCACCGTGGAGATGCGCTCTTCGGCGGTGAAGACCTGCTGCTCGCGCATCACCCGGTTGCAGGATTCTTCGCGCTCGCGGGCCATCTCAGGCGGGAAGATCTCGTGGTCCAGCCGGCCCAGCACCTGCTGCTCCGTCAGCCCGGTGACGGCGCAGGCCTCGCGGTTGAACAGCAGGTAGCGGCCCTGCATGTCCTTGGCGTAGATCACGTCGGTCGAGCTGTCCGACAAGGCCTGCACCAGGCGCAGCGCCTGCAGTTGCTGGGCCTGGTCGTGGCGCTCGCGCTGGGTGGCGGCGAGCTGGCGGCGCTGGCGTGCCTGCCACAGCACACCGGCCACGATGACCAGCGTCAGCAGCCCGGCCAGGCCGATCCAGGTCAGGTCCTGGGCCGCACCGGCGCGCACCTCGGCTTCGTCGATCTTGGCCAGCAGCAGCCAGTCGCTGCCCTCGACCGGCCGGGCCACCGCCAATGCGGGCTCGCCGGCATAGTCCTCACCTTCCAGCAGCTGGCCCACACGCCCGGGGTGCAGCAAGGCCTGGGCTTCGAGCGCGTCGGCCTGGCCCAGCGGGCGGCTGCGCCGGCCGGCGGCCTCGGGGTCGCGCCGCAGCGGGTTCAGGAACAGTGCGCGCTCGCCCTGGCGCGCCACCAGCAAGGTCTCGCCGCTGCGCGTGGGCACCGGCCACTGGCCGAGCGCGCGGACCGAATGCCAGTTGCTGTCCACCCGCAGCACGATGACCGCGGCTTCCCCGCCCGGTGCGCGCGGCAGTGCCGTGAGGAAGTCCAGCCGCAGCACGCCGTCCGGGTCCCGGTAAGGACCGATGCGGCGCAGCCCGCCCTCGCGCGCCAGCTCGCGGGCCAGCGCCTGCAGCTGGGGCGCCAGGCTGACGGCGGCCTGCTCGTCGCGCCGGCCTGGGTCGCCGCCAGGCTGCAGGTTGTCGATCTGCAGCTGCAGCTGGCCCTGCTCGTCGAGCAGCAGCACGTTGCGAAAGCCCTTGTTCTCGGCGAAGGCGATCAGCCGGCTGCGCAGCAGGTCCAGGTCCTTGCTGTCATGGGCGGTGCGCCAGTGCTGGTAGAGCTGGGTCCATGGCATGGCACCGTTGATGAAGCGCAGGTCGCCCATGCGCTCGGTCAGCCAGTCCGACAGCTGGGTGGACTGGGCCAGCGCAATGGCCTGCAGCCGCGCCAGCTCGGTCTGCCGGTGCTGCTGCAGGCTGGCCATCGCAGCGCCCATGGTGACGGTGCCGGTGCCCAGCGCGGCCACCAGCAGCGGCCAGCCCACCGACCAGCCGCGGCGGCGCCGCGGCGGCAGCAGCGAGCCAGGCCGCGCGGTCGAGTAGCGGATGGTCAGGTACAGCAGCACCGAGGTGATGGCGACAAACAGCCAGCCCTTGAGCGTGCCGAGCAGCAGCAGCTGGTCGACATCGGTGACCAGCCAGGCCAGCACGCGGTCAGACAGCAGGATCCACAGCGCGGCAAAGATGGCATAGGCCAGCACGATCAACCCGGCATCGATCTCGCGCGTGGCCATCGCATCGACGGGGTCGACCGGATCAACCGGGCCGGCGATCCCGCCCGGGTCGGCCGGCGGCGGCGGGAGGCTGGCGTCGGCAGCGGCCGGCGCGGCCGGGTCCGGGGCCGTGTCGCGCTGCTCGGCCGCTTCGCTCACGGGTGCAGCTGCCCGCGGTTCAATGCACGCGCGGCGCGACGGCCGGCGGCTTGTCACGGTGCCGGTTGGCAATGTCGACGAAGCGTTCGAACTCGTCTTCGAAGACGTCGACCACCGCCGGGTCGAAATGGCTGCCGCGGCCATCGTTGATCATGCGCCTGGCTTCGTCGAAGCTCATCGCCCGCTTGTAGACGCGCGGCGAGATCAGCGCGTCGAAGACGTCGGCCACGGCCATCAGGCGGGCGGCGATGGGAATGGACTCGCCCGCCAGGCCGTCGGGGTAGCCGCTGCCGTCCCAGCGCTCGTGGTGCGAGCGGGCGATCTGCTTGGCCAGCGAGAGGAATTCGACCGGCCGGTCGATGTCGCGCTCGGCCTGTTCGATGGCTGCGGCGCCCAGCGCGGCATGGGTCTTCATCGGCTCCCACTCGTCGGCCGTCAAGCGGCCGGGCTTGAGCAGGATGTGGTCGGGGATGCCGACCTTGCCGATGTCGTGCAGCGGTGCCGAGCGGGTCAGCAGCTCGATGGTGTGTTCGTTCAGCGTGGCGGCGAAGCGCGGGTGGTGGCGCAAGGCGCGCGCCAGCAGCTGCATGTAGGCCTGGGTGCGCAGGATGTGGTTGCCGGTTTCCGGGTCGCGGGTCTCGGCCAGGTGGGCCAGCGCGCGGATCGTCACCTGCTGGATCGCGTCGTTCTCGGCCATGCGGCGGGCCACTTCGGCTTCCAGCGCGGCGTTCTGGTCGCGCAGCCATTCGCGCAGCCGGCGCGCGTCGATCTGGCTGCGCACCCGGGCCAGCACGACGGCAGGCTGGATGGGCTTGGCCAGGTAGTCCACCGCCCCGAGGCTCAGGCCATGCTCTTCGTCGCGGGGGTCGTCCAGCGCGGTCAGGAACATCACCGGGATGTCGTGGCTGCGCGGCTCGGCGCGCAGCCGGCGCAGCACTTCGTAGCCGTCCATGCCAGGCATCATCACGTCGAGCAGGATCAGCTCGGGCGTGGGCGCCTGGGTGGCCAGCCGCAGCGCAGCCGGGCCGCTGTTGGCGACCTGCACGATGCAACCCGCACCTTGCAGCACCTCGCCGAGCACCGTGAGGTTCTCCGGCACGTCATCAACAATGAGGACGCGTGCCTGCTCAAGGTTGGACGTCGAGCCAAGTGTTTTCACAAGCCGTCATCCCGTGGCCGAGGCCTCCTCCCAAGCGGCATGCACCATGCGCACCGCCATCGGCCCCGATGGCCCTAGGCTACTCCAGTCAACCCCCTCTACGTCACCCGCAAACCCTTACAGGTTGTGCGCCCCCAAGGACCGTGCTGCGCTCGGCCCAGCGTTTCCTCATGCGCACCCCAGGGCCGACTGCCGCTCAGGGCTGATATTTCCAGGCACCCTTGTCGATCTTGACCAACACCCGGGCCCGCTGGTCCAGGCCCAGGTGGTCGGCGGGGGACATGTTGAAGATGCCGTGCGCGCCGGCCAGCTCCTTGACCTGCTCCAGCGCGTCGCGCAGCGCGGCGCGGAAGGCCGGCGTGCCGGGCTGCCCCTTCTTCAGGGCAACCGGCACCGCCGCGCTCATCAGCAGGCCGGCGTCCCAGGCGTGCGCGCCAAAGGTCGAGACCGAGCCCTTGCCGAAGGCGGCTTCGTATTTGGCAACGTACTCCAGCGCGCTCTTGCGGGCGGGGTGATTGGCCGGCAGCTGATCGGCCACCAGCACCGGGCCGGACGGCAGGAAGGTGCCTTCGACGTTCTTGCCGCCCACGCGCAGGAAGTCGTTGTTGGCCACGCCATGGGTCTGGTAGACCTTGCCGGTGTAGCCGCGCTCGACCAGGCCCGCCTGCGGCAGCGCGGCCGGCGTGCCGGAGCCGGCGATCAGCACCGCGTCTGCGTGTGCACCGACCAGCTTCAGCACCTGCGCGGTGACCGAGGTGTCGGTGCGGTTGTAGCGCTCGTTGGCCACCACCTGCAGGCCCTTCAGGCCGGCAGCCTTGCCGAACTCCTGGTACCAGCCTTCGCCATAGGCATCGGCAAAGCCGATGAAGGCCACCGTCTTGATGCCGTGGTCGGCCATGTGGCTGGCAATGGCCAGCGACATCATGATGTCGTTCTGCGGCGTCTTGAAGACCCAGCGCTTCTTGGCGTCCTGAGGCTCGACGATGCGGGCCGAGGCGGCCATCGAGATCATCGGCACCTGGGCTTCGGCGACCACGTCGATCATCGCCAGCGAGTTCGGCGTGGTGGTCGAGCCGAGCACGATGTCGACCTTGTCCTCGGTGATCAGGCGGCGGGTGTTGGCCACGGCCTTGGTGGTGTCCGAAGCATCGTCCAGCACGATGTAGTTGACCTTCTGGCCGGCGATGGTCGTCGGCATCAGGGTCACGGTGTTCTTCTCGGGAATGCCCAGCGAGGCGGCCGGGCCGGTGGCCGAGACGGTCACGCCGACATTGATGTCGGCCAGCGCCGGGCCGGCCAGCGCCAGCAGTGCGGCGGCTGCCAGGGCTTGCGGCAGCTTGTTCAGGGAAGAAAGGTTCACTTTGCTTGTCTCCGTTGTGGTGATTTTCAGATCGCGGGAACGGTGGCTGGCGGGGCAGCCGCGCCTGCAGCGCGCACGGCGGCCAGCCCGCCGAAGAACAGGTCGGCCACCATCGGCGCCATCTGTTCGTGGGTCAGCGGCTCGCCCGGCCGGAACCAGGTGAACAGCCAGTTGATCATGCCGAACAGCAGCATCGTCAACGGCCGGTGCAGCCCGGCCTCGGCCAGCGCCGGCCGCACCTCGGCGAGGGTCTCGGCAAAGGCCGCGACCACGCTGCGCTGCACGCCCAGCACCTGCTCGCGCCGGGCCGTCTCCAGCAGGTGCACGTCCTCGGTCAAAACGCGGTGTTCGTTCTGCGCGCTGGCGTATTCGCGCACGAAGCGCACGATCAGCTCGCGCAGCCGGGGCTCGGGCGCCAGGCCTTCGTCCAGCACCTGCTGGACCACTGCCGCCAGCCGCCGCACATGGCCCTCGGCCACATGGGCCAGCAGCTCGTTCTTGTCACGCACGTAGTGATACAGCGCGGCCTTGGACATGCCGCAGGCCGCGGCGACCTGGTTCATCGAGGTGGCCACGTAGCCCTGCGCGGCAAACAACGCTGCAGCGCGCTGCAGGATCAGCTCGCGCTGGCCGTCATAGCCGGAGGAGCGAGGCCGGGCCATGCGCCGGTCAGCCAGCCGCCGGGTCACCCGGCGGCAGCTCGACCACGGGCTTGCCCTTCATCGTGTACGAGCGGCCACGGAAGACCGCGATGCGCTCGTCGCGCTGGTTGCGCACCTCGACGTCATACAGCCCGGTGCGGCCGGACTTGCTCAGCTCCACCGCGCGGGCCGTCAGCAGGTCACCCTCGCGGCCGGGTGCGATCAGGTCGACGTTGAAGCCGGAGGCCACGGTCACTTCGTTGTGGGCGTTGCAAGCGAAGGCGAATGCCGAATCGGCCAGCGTGGTGACCAGCCCGCCATGGCAGATGGCGTGGCCGTTGAGCATGTCGGCACGCACGGTCATCTGCATGACTGCCCGGCCGGGCGCGATGGACAGCAGTTGCATGCCCAGTGCCTTGGAGGCCCGGTCGCCGGCCCACATGGCGTCCCGCACCGCTTCGGCAACGCGCTGGGCACGGGCCTGGTCGTCGTCCGTCGACTGCATCGGGTTTCAGCGGTCCCTGAAAGCCGGCACGCGCTTCTGGCGGAAGGCCTCCACACCCTCGGCGAAGTCAGGCGCGTGGCCCAGATCGCGCTGCACACGCGCCTCCAGCGACAGCGCCTGTTCCAGGTCCATCTGGCTGGCCTGGTCCAGCGCACGACGCGTGGCGACCAGGGCCTTGACCGGCATCGCGGCCAGGCGCTGGGCCATGGCCATGGCGGTGTCGGCCAGGTACTTGTCGTCCACGCATTCCCAGATCAGGCCCAGGCGCACCGCGTCTTCGGCGCTCAGCTTGTCGCCGGTCATCGCCAGCCCCAGCGCCATTGGCCGACCCAAGAGGCGCGGCAACAGCCAGGTGCCGCCGCAGTCCGGCACCAGGCCGATCTTCGAGAAGGCCTGGATGAAGCTGGCCGAACGGCCGGCGATCACCATGTCGCACAGCAGCGCCAGGTTGGCACCCGCGCCCGCCGCCACGCCGTTGACCATGGCCAGCACCGGCACCGGCATCTCGCGCAGGCGCAGCGCCAGCGGCTTGTAGTTGGCCTCGATGACAGCGCCCACGTCCACCCGCCCATCGGCGTCAGGCACCATGCCGCTGTCGTTCAGATCCTGCCCGGCGCAGAAGCCGCGCCCGGCGCCGGTGAGCAGCAGCGCCCGCACGCTGCGGTCTTCGGCCGCCGCGTCCAGCGCATTGCGCAACTCGGCGTGCATTGCCGAAGTGAAGCTGTTCAGCGCAGCGGGGCGGTTCAGCGTCAGGGTGCGCACAGCGCCTTGCTGCGCCACCAGAACCAGGGCTTCGGACATCGGGGGGCTCCTATGAGAGGAAACCACCCGATTCGCAATTCACCAACCGGGCGGTCGGTGAATGATAGGCAGGGGCGGAGCGCCGCACAAGGCGCTCAAGCCCGAGCCAGACCCGAGGTTTCCCGGGCTGGGGCGTCGTTTACGGCTTTCCTTCGTTCTGGATCATCGGATCAATGGGCAGCCTGTCAGTAGTGCCAACTTTGCGCACATAGACGTGGTAAGGGTGATCCCCCTTCTTGGTTGCTTTGTTAAAGAGTGCCAGTTCGGTCGCGCTGAGCAGCCAAGGCTGGTATGGGAACTGGCCACTGGGCGTATCGAACAGAAGGGGATCGTCGGGACAGAACTCGTAGCCCTCGGTGGTCAGCGTGTAGACCATCAAAGTGTTGTCCTTCTTAATCGCGGCATCGTGCGGCTCGACATTGCCTTGTTCACTGCCACTGCCATCGGTGGCTGTGGTCACGCTAACGGTCAATAAATAGAGATGGCTGGGTTCCATGGATGCAGTCATGCGAGGTGTGGAATTGGGCAAGATTGGAAGCTCAGGTTGGTTGCCTGTAGCTGATGAAGCGCTACAACTTGTGTTGCAAGCGTTGGCGCAATTCAGAATACAACGGATGGCGAAATGAGCTGTCTCCCAACGCGTTCGCCAAAACTTCTGCCTGCTCAACCTGGCCCAGTCGCAACAACGCATGCGCCAGCAAAGCATCGGCATGGTGATCGCCGCTGCCCGCTCCGACTTTCAATTGATCGCTCGCTTGCCGCCACAAGGCTTGAGCCGCCACCGGGTCGTTGACCAGGCGATCCCCCAACCTCAGCTCAACTTCGGCGACGACGCGCGTTTGATCTCGGCTAAGTCGATTACCCGCATCCTCAAAGCGCTGGACGGTCGCCAAATATTCGCGGGCCTCCTTCTCCAGGCTGCCTGTTTCACCTGGCCCCTTAGGGCCAAGATGACTGAGAAGCCAGCTGCCGCGCAGGGCGATGGCCCATTTAGATTGGGCGATCGCATGTTGATTCTGCGATGTCAAAAGACGCGTCATGCGCGCAAGCAAGATCGGGTCGGAAAACCCAATCAATGAGCCTGACTGCACCCGGCGTAGATCATTGAGCTTGACGCGCGCCAAGCACCACTCCTGAACCCACCGCAGATTGTTCGGCTCAAGTTCAATCAAGGTTTCCAGTTGGGAAGCGGCACTTTCGTGACCGTGCAGTGCCTCATCAATCCTGCCTAGGTTGACAAACAGGTCTCCACGCGCCGTCTCAGCCAAGGCGAGCTGGTACTGCAGCCGCCGGTCCTTTTCCGCCCCCGGTTGCTGGCGCAGCGCCTCGATTTTTGACTGCAGGGATTGCAGAGCACTTGCATAGTCGCCGAGCGCATCTTGCGCATCAGCCTCCCAGCCATAGGCAGTGGCCAGATCGAAGTTGTGGGAAGCCTGCTCACCAGCAATACCTTGCCAAACCTTCCGCGCAGCGACAAAGGTCTGCAAAGCTTCGCGTACCCGGCCGCTATCCAATGCCAGCACGCCAAGATTGTTGTGGGCGTAAGCCTCTTCCAAGCGCCAGTCCAGCTTGCCTGGTTCCAGCTGCGTCAGCTGCCGAGCCAATTGCAGATAACTCCCGAACTGCGCCTCCGCCTCGGGCAACTGGCCCCGCCGCCTTGCCACCCAGCCCACCCAATACACGCTCTGCGCATGGTCAAAGATGCGCTGGGTGTCTTTTGGGTAGCGGGCCAGCAATTCCGCCGTGCTGTCCGCTGCCTCGCGAAACATGCGTTCAGCCTCGGCCAGCTTGCCTTGGGTGTCCGCCACCTCGCCCATCAGATGCAAGGCCCGCGCGCGGCGGCCCAATGCGTCCGGGTCCAGCCGGCTGAGTTGCTGGTCGGCGTAGTAAGCCAGCGCTTTTTCGCCGACGGCGTCGAGCACGTCGAGGCGGCCGACGGGCTCCAGTTTCTTGCGCAGGTCGCCCAGCATGAACTCGATCAGGCCCTCGGCTTGTTCGCGTTGATGGCGGGCTTCGTGGGTTTGCCACAAGGCCAGGCCGAAGCCGGTCGCCAGGCCCAGCGTGGCCAGTGCGCTGGCGCCCACGCCCCAGGGGTGGCGGCGCACGAACTTGGCGCTGCGGTAGAAGCGGCTGTCCGGCCGGGCGCTGATGGGCTCGTTGAGCAGCCAGCGGCGCAGGTCGTCGGCCAATGCTTCGGCATGGGCATAGCGCTCGGCCGGCAGCTTCTTCAGCGCCTTGGCGACGATGGTGTCCAGGTCGCCGCGCAGTTCGCGAACCTGCCGGGCGGCCTGGGCTGGATTCGGCTCGCCGGCCTCACCCGCCTTCGCAGTTCGAGCGGCCTGGTCATGCAGCGCTTCAGAAACCCGCTTGGGCTCGACCTCGATCAGCGCGCGCAGGCGCTCCAGCGGCGTGTCGCCGTGCTGGCCGGTGTGGTGCTCGGTGGGGTGGGCGCCGCTGAGCAACTGGTAGAGCAGCACACCGAGGGCATAGACATCGGTGGCGGTGGTCACTTCGCCGCCCTGCACCTGCTCGGGCGCGGCATACAGGGGGGTGTAGGCATTGCCGGCTCTCTGTGTGAGCTCGGTGGCCGGCGTGGGCATGGGCTGTGTGGCATCACCGGCCAGCAGCTTGGCGATGCCGAAGTCCAGCAGCTTGACCTCGCCTGCGGCAGTGACCAGGATGTTGCTGGGCTTGAGGTCGCGGTGCAGGATCAGGCGGTGCTGGGCATGGGCCACGGCGGCCAGCACGTCCAGGAACAGCGTGATGCGCTGGCGCAGGTCCAGCGCATGCTCGCGGCAATGCTGGTCGATGGGCCGGCCGTCAACGTACTCCAGCACCAGGTAGGGCTGCTGGCCATCGGGGCTGACGCCGGCATCGATCAGCCGGGCAATGTGCGGATGCGCGAGTCGGGCCAGGATCTGCCCTTCGCGTGCAAAGCGGCCCGCGTCGCCCTGGCCCAGCAAACCGCTGGTGAGGAACTTGATGGCCACCTGGCCCTGGTAGCGGCCATCGGTGCGGCTGGCCAGCCACACACTGCCCATGCCGCCCTGGCCCAGCACCCGCTCCAGCGTGTAGACGCCCACCTGCTGGCCGGCCTGCTGGCTGCCAGGCAAGGGGCCCAGCGGCGCAGGTGTGGCGAGGAAGTCGGCCGCGTGCTGTGCCTGTTCCCGGCGCAGCAGCTCGCGCAGATCCTGCATCAGCTCGGGGTCGTGCGCCGCGAGGGTGTCCAGGCGGCCCTGGCGCTGCTCGGCAGGCAGGTCCAGCAGTTCGTCCAGCAGCGGGCTGAGCAACGGCCAGCGGGACTTGTCGATCTCGCGCGGCGGCACGGCAGAAGCGTCGGCCGAGCCCATCACTTCATCGCCATCGAAAGGAACAGCCTGGCCTTGGCCCAGTCACGCTGCACGGTGCGCTCGGTCACGCCCAGGGTTTCAGCGATCTCGGGCTCGGTGAGGCCGGCGAAGTAGCGCATCTCGACCACCTGGGCCAGCCGGGCGTCCATCGCGGCAAGCTCTGCCAGGGCCTCGTGCACACGCAGCACTTCGTCGTCGCGCTGGGGTGCCAGGTCGGCAATGCCGGTGTTGAAGGTGACCTGCTGCAGCGCACCGCCGCGGCGCTCGGCCTGGCGGGCGCGCACCTGGTCGATCACGATGCTGTGCATGACCCTGGCGGCATAACCCAGGAAGTGCTTGCGATCCGGGAAGTCCAGCCCGCCCGCACGCTGCAGCCGCAGGTAGCTCTCGTGCACCAGCGCGGTGGCGTCCAGCGTCAGGTCGCCGGACTGGCGCAGCCGGCTTCCGGCAATGCGGCGCAGGTCGGCATACAGGCGGGCGACGACTTCATCGGCCGCAGCGACGTCCCCCGCGCTGGCCTGGCGCAGCAACCGGGTGATGTCAGCGCCATCCGGCGGAGCGGTGGGGTCGGCGGCGGGCGGAAGCGTCATGAAAACCATCGGCGAGGAACAACGACCGGGCGACAGCAGGCAGCCATGCCACCGCTGGTGCCCGCACTCTATCGCAGGCCAGGCGAAAGTTTTCTGGCTGGCGATGTCGGGATCGCGCGGCCCATCGCGTTTGTGCAGGAGAGAGCCTGTCACGCAACCACGGTCAGGGAGGTCCATGCGAGACCGCCGCCCTGCGTGCCAGGCCCTCGCCCCCGAAGGCAACGCCCGAACGCACGCCGCGCACCATGCCAAAGCCACCTGAGGACCCTGCCATGTATGCCGTTGAAACCCAGTACCTACCCACCCTGCCGGTCATCTTCCAGCAGCGCCAGGCTGAAGATCGGCATGGCCACGGACCCCACACCATGGATCGCCTGAGTTTTGTCCAGCTGGTGCACCGGCACCTGAACCAGGCCCGCCGCCACGGCACCTGCCCTGCCGTGCTGCTGGTGACGCTGCAGGCGGCCGAGGGCCGGCACACGCTCATGGCGCCGGCGCAGCATGCGGAATGGATGCACACGCTGCACGAGCGGCTGCGCCAGCAATTGCGGCGCTCCGACCTGCTGCAGCCGCTGGAGGGCGGCTGCATGGGCGTGCTGCTGCTGGACACGCAGGCAGAGGCCCTGCCCAGGATCCAGCAGCGGCTTCAAAAGACCATGGCGTGGCCGCTTGAAGACGGCGCAGCGGGCCCGAGGCCCCAGTTGCGCATGGGTGCGGCGGCGGACGGCCTGGAGCACGGGCAGGAGCCCAGCGCAGAGGCGTTGGTCTGGGCGGCAGAGCGGGCGCTGCAGCCCATCCAGGTGACCTGAAACAAGGCCTGCGGCGCAAGAGCCGCACCGCAGAACGCTCAGGCTGCGGCGGGCTTCACCAGCGACAGCGGCGGGCCGAAGCGGCGCACCACGGACTGCTCGATGCCGGCGGCGTCCAGGCCGCAGCGGGCCAGCAGCTGCGCGGTGTCGCCGTGTTCGATGAACTGGTCCGGCAGGCCCAGTTGCAACACCGGCACCGCCAGGCCTGCGGCGGCCAGGCACTCCAGCACCGCGCTGCCGGCACCACCGGCGATGCAGCCCTCTTCCACGGTCACGAGGTGGTCGTGGGTGCGGGCGAGTTCGAGCACCAGCGCCTGGTCCAGCGGCTTGACGAAGCGCATGTTGGCAACCGTCGCGCCCAGCTTTTCAGCAGCAGCCAGCGCCGGGTACAGCAGCGTGCCAAAGGCCAGGATGGCAATGCGCGAGCCCTTGCGGCGCACTTCGCCGCGGCCCCAGGGCAGGGTCGACAGCGCAGGCTCGACGGCCACGCCAGCACCCGCGCCGCGCGGGTAGCGCACAGCGGCCGGGCCGGCATGCGCAAACGCGGTGGAGAGCGCCTGGCGGCATTCGTTTTCGTCGGCCGGTGCCAGCACTGCCATGTTCGGCACGCAGCGCAGGTAGGCCAGATCGAAGGCACCGGCGTGGGTGGCACCGTCGGCACCGACCAGGCCGCCGCGGTCCACCGCGAAAACCACCGGCAGGTTCTGGATCGCCACGTCGTGGATCAGCTGGTCATAGCCGCGCTGCAGGAAGGTCGAGTAGATCGCCACCACCGGCTTCAGGCCTTCGCAGGCCAGGCCGGCGGCAAAGGTCACCGCATGCTGCTCGGCAATGCCGACGTCGTGATAACGCTTGGGGAAGCGCTTCTCGAACTCCACGAGGCCGGAGCCTTCGCGCATGGCCGGCGTGATGCCGACCAGGCGTTCGTCCGCCTCGGCCATGTCGCACAGCCACTGGCCGAAGACCTGGGTGAAGGTGGTCTTGGGCGGCGTGGCGGGCTTCTGGATGCCGACCTTGGGGTCGAACTTGCCGGGGCCGTGGTAGTTGACCGGGTCGGCCTCGGCCAGCTCGTAGCCGTAGCCCTTCTTGGTGACCACGTGCAGGAACTGCGGGCCTTTGGCGTCGCGCAGGTTTTCCAGCGTCGGCACCAGCGAATCGAGGTCATGGCCATCGATCGGGCCCACGTAGTTGAAGCCGAATTCTTCAAAGATGGTGCCGGGCACGACCATGCCCTTGGTGTGCTCCTCGAAGCGCTTGGCAAATTCGTACAGCGGCGTGTTGCGCAGCACGCTCTTGGCGCCTTCGCGCGCCGCGGCGTAGAACTTGCCACTCATCAGCCGCGCCAGGTAGCGGTTCAGCGCACCCACCGGTGGCGAGATCGACATGTCGTTGTCATTCAGGATGACCAGCATGTCGGGCAGCCCGGCTGCGCCCTGGTAGCCGCCGTGGTTCAAGGCCTCGAAGGCCATGCCGCCGGTCAGCGCGCCGTCACCAATGACGGCCACGGCCTTGCGGTTTTCTCCCTTCAGCCTCGCGGCATGGGCCATGCCCAGCGCAGCCGAGATCGAGGTCGACGAATGGCCCACGCCAAAGGTGTCGTATTCGCTCTCGCAGCGGCGCGGAAAGCCGCTGATGCCGCCCAGCTGCTTCAGCGTGGCCATGGCTTCGCGGCGGCCGGTCAGGATCTTGTGCGGATAGGACTGGTGGCCCACGTCCCAGACCAGGCGGTCATGCGGCGTGTTGAACACATGGTGCAGCGCAATGGTCAGTTCCACCGTGCCGAGGTTGGACGACAAGTGCCCGCCGGTGCGGCTGACCGATTGCAGCAGGAAGTCGCGCAGTTCCTGGGCCAGGGTCTTGAGCTGCGCACGGCTCATCTGCCGCAGCGCCTCCGGACCCTGGACGCTTTCCAACAGCCTGTTTTGACTCATGCGATTCGCTCCGCTGAACTCTTGTAATGTGCGCTGGCCAGGGTGTCGCCCTCAGTGTTCCCGGTCGACCACCAGGTCGGCCAGCCAGCCCAGGTGCTTCGCGGGCAGCCCGCTGCGCTCCAGCGCCTTCAGCGCCTGCTCGTGCAGCGCGCGGGCATAGGCCAGCGCCGAGTCCAGGCCCAGCACCGAGACATAGGTCGGCTTGTTGGCATCCATGTCCTTGCCCGCCGTCTTGCCCAGCACCTCGCTGACCTGGGTCACGTCGAGGATGTCGTCCATCACCTGGAAAGCCAGGCCGATGGCTGCACCGTATTCGGACAGGGCCTGCCAGGCGGGGGCGCTGATGGTGCCGCAAGCAGCGCCCATCAACACGCTGGCTTGCAGCAGGGCACCCGTCTTGCGGCGGTGCATGTCGCGCAGCACGGTTTCGCTCAGCGGCTTGCCGACGCTGGCCAGGTCGATCGCCTGGCCGCCAGCCATGCCGGCATGGCCAGCGGCACGCGCCAGCAGGCCGACCAGCCGGGCCTGCAATTCGGGCGACACCGAGCCGTCTTCCGGCGTCAGCACCTCGAAGGCCAGCGCCTGCATCGCATCGCCGGCCAGCATGGCCTGGGCCTCGCCATATTGGACATGCACCGTGGGCTTGCCGCGGCGCAGCGCGTCGTCGTCCATGCAGGGCATGTCGTCGTGCACCAGCGAGTAGGCGTGGATCAGTTCGACCGCCACCGCGGCGCGCGTGGCCGCTTCGGCGTGGCCGAGGCTGGCGTCGCAGGCAGCGCGCACCAGCAGCGGGCGCAGGCGCTTGCCGCCGTCCAGCACGGCGTAGCGCATGGCTTGACCCAGGCCGACCGGTGCATCGGCCGGCACCAGGCGGTCGAGCGCTTGCTCGATAGACCGCAGTTCCTCTCGGACCCAGCGATCCAGATCTTCATTCGTCATGCAGCTGCCCAGGGCTTGAGTTGCCCTTCCTCCAGAACCTTGACTTGTACTTCAACTGCCTGAAGCCGCTCGCGGCAGAAGCCCAGCAGCACCGCGCCGCGCTGGTAGCTCTCCAGCAGGCGGTCCAGCGGCATCTGCCCGGTCTCCATCGCCAGCACCAGTTGGTCCAGCTCGGCGACCGCGTCGTCGTAGCTCGCGGGCAGGGGGCTGGCGGATGAAAGCGACTCGCTGGGCATTTCGGCAGGTGAAAATTTAGCGCGATTGTAGTCAGGGTCTGCCCGAGGTCTGGCGGAAGATCCGGTCATGTTGCCGAATGCAAAGCGCATTTGGTGAAAATTCCCATCGTCTGGCAGACCTGTTGCTTTCCCTTGGTTAGAATGCCAGACCGCCCTCTCCTTGCCGAGAGGGCTTTTCATTTGTCACAAACCCATCCGCGGGGCCACCGGGTGGGGGGTTTACAGACATGTTTTTTGGAGATCCTGGGGATCATGTCGGACCTGAGCATCAAGCTGGAAGCTCTGGAGCGCGCGCGCTCGCAACTCTCTGTCAGCACCTACTTCGATGAGGACCTGTTCCGCCGTGAACAAGAACTCATCTTTCAGCACGGACCGCGCTACCTGGCGCACGAACTGTCCGTTCCCGAAATAGGCGACTTCTACGCCCTGCCGCAGGAAGGCGAGGGGCGTGCGCTCGTGCGCTCGCGCAACGGGCTGGAGCTGATCTCGAACGTCTGCCGGCACCGCCAGGCGGTGATGTTGAAGGGCCGTGGCAACACGCGCGCCAACATCGTCTGCCCGCTGCATCGCTGGACTTACGACCTGCAGGGCCAACTGGTGGGTGCACCGCACTTCGATCACGACCCCTGCCTGCACCTGAACAACTACAAGCTGCGAACCTGGAACGGCATGGTCTTCGAGGACAACGGCCGCGACGTGGCCGCCGACCTCGCGCAACTCGGCCCCCGCGCCGACCTGGACTTCTCCGGCTACGTGCTCGATCACGTCGAAAAGCACGTCTGCAACTACAACTGGAAGACCTTCATCGAGGTCTACCTGGAGGACTACCACGTCGGCCCGTTCCACCCAGGCCTGGGCCAGTTCGTCACCTGCGACGACCTGAGCTGGGAGTTCGGCAAGCACTATTCGGTGCAGACGGTGGGCGTCAACGGCGGGCTGGAGCGGGCCGGTTCGCCGGCCTACCAGCGCTGGCACGACGCGGTGATGAAGTTCAACGGCGGCCGGCCGCCCAAGCAGGGCGCGATCTGGCTGACCTACTACCCGAACATCATGATCGAGTGGTATCCGCACGTGCTGACCATCTCGACGCTGTACCCGCAAGGGCCGCAGAAGACGCTCAACGTGGTGGAGTTCTACTACCCCGAGGAGATCGCAGCCTTCGAGCGCGACTTCGTCGAGGCCCAGCGCGCGGCTTACATGGAGACCTGCGTCGAGGACGACGAGATTGCCGAGCGCATGGACGCGGGCCGCCATGCGCTGTTCCAGCGCGGTGACGATGAGGCCGGGCCGTACCAGAGCCCGATGGAAGACGGCATGCAGCACTTCCACGAGTGGTACCGCAAGGTGCTGGGCATGGGCCGCCGGCCCTGGTGAAATTTCTTTTGTGGGTGCTGTAAGAACCGCGCGGCTGGTGCGACTGACGTTCAGCCCGGATGACAAGTCCGGGTCGCCTTCCTGAAGGAAGCGCCGTCTGTTTCTTCATCACCATCACAGGAGTCATCCCATGTTCCATACCGCCAAGACCGGTGTCGCCATCGCTGCTGCCGCTGCTGCCATGTTCACGATGGGCGTGGCCCCGCTGGCCGCGCACGCAGCGGACGGCGCGGTGCACTGCACCGGCGTCAACAGCTGCAAGGGCACGTCCGAGTGCAAGACCGCCAAGAACGAGTGCAAGGGCCAGAACAGCTGCAAGGGCCAGGGCTGGGTCAGCAAGTCCTCGGCTGCGGAATGCACCAAGGCCGGCGGCACCGTGGTCAAGTGACCCCCACGCCCCCCTGCCAGGGGGCTGCCCCCCGAGGGGGCTCGCGCAGCGGACCGGCGAAGCCGGATCCGCGCACGCCACTTGACCATGCGGTGGCGCCTGCGGCGCGCCGCACCTGACACCATGCCCAACTTGACTGGCTTCGGCCTGGGCTTGCGGCCCGAACATTACGCCGACTTCCGCCGGCAACCCGCCCCCGAGTGGGGTGTGGACTGGCTGGAGGTGATCAGTGAAAACTACCTGGTACCCGGCGGCAAGCCGTTGGCCCACCTGGACGCCATCCGCCGTGACGTGCCCATGGTGATGCACGGCGTGTCGCTGTCCATCGGCGGCACCGACCCGCTGGACATCGACTACCTGCGCCAGCTGCGTGCGCTGGCGCAGCGCATCGAGCCCGGCTGGGTCTCGGACCACCTCTGCTGGACCGGCGTGGCCGGCACCCAGCTGCACGACCTGCTGCCGCTGCCCTACACCGAGACCAGCCTGCGCCATGTGGCCAGCCGGGTGCAGCAGGTGCAGGACAGGCTGGGCCGGCCGCTGGTGCTGGAGAACGTCTCCAGCTACGCCGCATGGGCAGGCGACGAAATGAACGAAGCCGAGTTCCTCGCCGCCTTGCTTCGGCGCACCGGCAGCGAGCTGCTGCTGGACGTCAACAACGTCTTTGTCAGCGCGCACAACCACGGCTTCGACGCCAAAGCTTTCATCGACACCCTGCCGCTGGGCCAGGTGCGCCAGCTGCACCTCGCGGGCCACAGCGAGGAAACGCACGGTGGCCGCAGCTGGCTGATCGACACGCATGACCAGCCGGTTTGCGATGGGGTCTGGGATCTGTACCGCCACACGCTGCGCCGCTTCGGCCCGCTGCCCACCATGATCGAACGCGACGACCACATCCCGCCGCTGCCGGAGTTGCTGGCCGAACTCGCGCTGGCACGTGAACATGCCGCGCTGGCCCTGGCCGACTTGCCGGAGGCCGCATGACGCTGGACAGCTTGCGCAATGCCCAGCTCGCACTGGCCGCTTTGATCCAGCAAGCGGAGGCGCCACCCGCCGCCGCCTTGCCGCCGCTGCTGCGCGCACTGCACGGCAGGCCCGAGTCGCCGCAGGTCTCGCTGGGCATCTACCGCAACGCCTGGCGCGGCCGCCTGATTGAAGCGCTGCGTTCCAACTACCCCGTGCTGCACCGCGTGCTGGGCGACGACGACTTCGCCGAGCTGGCCATGGGCTTCATCGCACATCACCCGCCGCACACGCCGTCCATCCGTTGGTTCGGCGCCGCGTTGCCCGCTTACCTGCAGCAACAACCGAATGCGCTGCCCCACCCTGCACTGTCCGACCTGGCCCGCATGGAGTGGGCGCTGGGCCTGAGCTTCGACGCGGCCGACGCCGCACCGCTGGATGGCGCGCAGCTCGCCACGCTGGCGCCGCAAGACTGGGTCGGCCTGCGCTTGGCCGCCCATGCTTCGCTGCAGTTGCTGGAACTCGACTGGGCCGTCGAGCCGCTCTGGCAGCAGCTCACGCATGCGCCGGAAGATGCAGACACCAAGCCGCCCGAGCTGCTGCAGCACCAGTTGCTGATCTGGCGCCAGGCGCTGGACACCCGCTGGCGTTCGCTGCAGACCGAAGAAGCCGCGCTGCTGCAGGCCACGCTGGCCGGTGTGCCGTTTGGCGAGCTGGGCCATGTGGCGGCGCAGCAGGTCGGGGACGAAGCCGCACCTGGCCTGCTGGCCTCGGCGCTGCAGACCTGGGTCAACCAGGGACTGCTGGTGATGCAGGTCAGGTAAGCGCCCGTCACATCCGGCAGCGCACAAAAAACCTGCTTGCTTGCGTGAATTCATCGCATCCGGAACGGCCCCGACGCGGGTTTTCCTTGGAAGGAAAGCCAACCTGTCGGCGGACGCCATCCCTAGAATCAGTCCCTCGTCCCCACGCCTTGCCACGCCGACAGAGGAGCACCCCCATGTTCGACGATCTGGAAGACGGTTCGCACCTTGGCCTTTGGGTCACCGCAGGTCTGCTGGTCATGCTGTTGTTGGGCTTGGTAGGCGGGCTATGGGTGCAGCAGCACCGAGCAGCGAAAACGCTTCGCGTCAGTTCCGGTCCGCACCTCAGCGCGCCGGCGCCAGCCGTATTGGCCGATACCCAGCCAGGCATGCAGCTCCGCTGAAAGTCCGCCAGCGATGCCCTGGTGGGCAGCAGGGTGGCGCGCCGCGCCACAATACCGCCCCCATGCCCGGCATTCACATCACCGACATCGAATCGGCCATCAACTGGTGGCGCGAGCGCTCTCCTTCTGCCGACGGCATCTCCGCCTGCCCCGAAGTCCGGGCGCTGGCCGAGGTCTATGCGCTGATGGTCTACTACCACGAGCCCGAGGCAGACGAGGCCAGCATGCCCGCGCGCGCCCGCGCTGCCTGGCTGGACTGGTACGCCAGCACGCCGGACGCGCCCTGCATCGCCATCTGCTCGACCGCCCAGGGCGACCCGATCTGCAAAGGCTGCGGCCGCAGTGAAGACGAGGTGCAGCACTGGCCGCTGCTGAGCCCGGTGGAAAAGCGCCAGGTCTGGCGCCGCATCACGCTGGACGCCAAGGCCTGGCGCTTCAATCGCTATGCGGAGCGCGCGCGGCTGTCTGGAGGCAGCCCGCAGGAGCCGCCACCCGACCCCCAGGCTGAACCAGCCTCCCATTCCAGCCCGCAGCCGACAGGCGGCCCTCGGTGAGCCGCGTGCTCCCCGCCCAGGGCGCAGGCCATGCCAGCGCTGGCAGCCGCTTCGCGCGCTGGCAGGCCGACGTGCGCGAGCTTTTGCCACTGGCCTGGCCGGTGGTCATCGGCCAGTTGGCGATGCTGGCCTTCAACACCATGGACACGATGATGGTGGCGCGCCATTCGCAGGCCGACCTGGCTGCGTTTGCGGTCGGCGCCGCGGCCTACATCACCGTCTTCATCGGCTTCATGGGCGTGCTGCTGTCCGTCGCGCCGCTGGCCGGGCAGCTGTTCGGCGCCGGGCGCATGGAAGCCGCAGGCGACCAGGTGCACCAGGGCATCTGGCTGGCGCTTGCGCTGTCGGTGCTGGGCTGCCTGCTGCTGACCTTTCCGCAGCCCTTCCTGTGGCTGGCCAAGGCCACGCCCGAGGTCGCCGCCAAGGTCAGGGGCTACCTGCTGGCACTGGCCTGCTCGCTGCCGGCCGCGCTGATCTTCACCGTGGTGCGCGGCTTCAACACCGCCGTCTCGCGGCCCAAGGCGGTGATGCTGCTGCAGGTGGGCGGGCTGGCGCTGAAGCTGCCTGTGACCGCGCTGCTGGTCTTTGGCGTGCCGTCGCTGGGACTGGCGCCACTGGGCGTGACAGGCTGCGGCATAGGCACCGCCACGGCACTGTGGGCCCAGTTGCTGGGCGCCTGGTGGCTGATGCGGCGCGACCCGTTCTACGCGCCCTTCCAGCTCTGGCGGCGTGGCCTGCATGCGCCGCACTGGCCGGCCCTGAAAGCGCTGCTGCGGCTGGGCGTGCCCATGGGGGCGTCCATCCTGGTGGAGGTCACCGCCTTCAGCTTCATGGCCTTGTTCATCGCCCGGCTCGGCACCGTGGCGGTGGCCGGCCACCAGATCGCCATCAACCTGGTCTCGATGCTGTTCATGGTGCCGCTGGCGCTGGCCAACGCCACCAGCACGCTGGTCGCACAGCGCATTGGTGCCGGGGACCTGCCGCACGCGCGCCGGCTGGGCTGGCACGGCCTGGTGCTGGGCATGCTGCTGGCCGCGCTGCTGGGCGGCGCGGTATTCATCGGCCGGCGCGCGGTGGTCGGCCTGTACACGGCAGACCTGGCGGTGGTGGCTGCCGCGCTGCCGCTGCTGGCCTGGCTGGCGCTGTTCCATGTGGTGGACGCGATGCAGACCATCGTCGCCTACACGCTGCGCGCCTGGCGCATTGCCACCGCGCCCATGGTCATCTACGCCTGTGCACTGTGGGGCGTGGGCCTGGGCGGCGGCTATGCGCTGGCCTTCAACCTGAGCGGCACGGTGCCGGAGTCGCTGCAAGGGGCGCCCGGCTTCTGGACCGCCGCCTTTGCCGGCCTGACGGTCGCCAGCCTGGGGCTGACCGGCTTCATGGCGCTGGTCCTGCGCCGCACGGCAAGCTGATTCAGCGCCGCGGCGACAGCACCAGCAGCCGGTCTGCCGGCAGCGTGATCATGAAGCAGCTGCCGCCGCCTTCTTGCGGCAGGCAGCTCACCTCGCCGCCATGCCGGCGCGCGATCTGCCGCACCAGCGCCAGCCCCAGGCCCACGCCGCCTTCGCGCTCGGCATGGCCGGCCATGCGGTAGAACGGCTCGAAAATGCGCTCGCGCTCTTCCTCCGGCACGCCCGGCCCGCGGTCGCAGACCCGCAACAGGACGCGCCCGCCGCCCGCTTCCTGGTGCAGCGTGGCGCTGATCTCGGCGCCACCGTAGCGGCGCGCGTTTTCCAGCAGGTTGCGCACCGCGCGGCGCAGCAGCCGGTCGCTGCCCTTGACGATCAAGGCATCGCCAGTCACCTCGGCCTGCACCCGCGCGCCCTCCTCGGCCAGCAGGCCCAGCAGGTCGACCGGGTCACCCAGGTCCATTGCCGCACCCGCCTCCAGCCGGCTCGACAACAGCACTTCCTCGACCAGCGCGTCCAGCTCGCCGATGTTGACGTTGATCTCGCGCCGCAGCGACTTCTTCAGCGCCGGTGGCGCGTCGTCCTCGAACATCGAGATCGCCATCTTCAGCCGCGCCAGCGGCGAGCGCAGCTCGTGGCTGGCATTGGCCAGCAGGCTCTGGTTGGCCTGCATCAGCGTTTGCAGGCGGGCGGCGGCCTGGTTGAAGCTGGTCGCCAGCGCCGCCACTTCGTCGCGCCCTTCTTCCTTGACGCGGTGGTCCAGCGCCCCGGCGCCAAAAGCCTCCACGCCGCGCTTCAAGGCCTCCAGCCGCCGGGTCAGCCCCCGCACCACGGGATAGGCGCCAGCCGCCACGGCAATGAACAGCAGCATCAGCAACACCAGCAAACCCACGCTGGCCGGCCACTCGCGCGGCAGCCCCGGCATGTCCCAGCCAAACGGCATCGCGGTGCGGCTGACGATGCGCCGGTTCATCAGGCTGCCGCGGTCCTCCCCGGGCGGCGGGCCGCCCAGGCCATCCGGCGGCGCGCCAGGCGGCCCCTGCAGCTCGGCCCCCCCACCGGGACCACCAGGTACATCGCCCGGGCGTGGCCCATCGTCCAGGTCACCGCGCGGGCCCCGGAAGTCCCGCATCGGCGGCCGCATGATCCACAGCTTGCGGCCATCGTCGAGCTGCAACATGACGGGCCGGCCGCGGCCCTCGGCCAACAGGCGGGTATAGCTCTCGGACTGGGCAATCACCTTGCCGCGCTGGTCGCTGAGCGCCAAGGGCATGCGCAGCCGCTGCGACCATTCCTGCAAGGCCTTGGCCTGGTCCTGGCTGGGGGCATCCCGCTCGGGCAGCGAGTTCTGGATCAGTGTGCCCCAGCCCGCCATGCGCTCGGCCATTGCCGCCTCGGCACGGGTGTGCTCCTGCTCCAGGTGCCGCTGCAGCAGCCAGCCGGAAACCAGCGCAAACAAGGCCAGGGCGGCCACCACGGTGAGCCAGATGCGCAGGTAGAGGGATTTCAAGGCGTCTTCACGACAACTGCCGGCGCAAGGCCGGCAGCGTCAATCTCCAGGGGAAGTGGGGCAGGCAGGGCCGCGGGATGCAAGCCTCAATCGGCATCCTGCTTGCGGGCAAAGACGTAGCCGGTGCCGCGCACCGTCAGCACCCGCTTCGGGTTCTTCACGTCGTCCTCGATCACCGAGCGAATGCGCGAGATGTGCACGTCGATCGAACGGTCGAAGGCTTCCATCGGGTGGCCCTTCAGCGCATCCATGATCTGGTCGCGGCTCAGCACCCGGCCGGGGCTCTGTGCCAGCACCACCAGCAGCTCGAACTGGTGGCCGGTCAGGTCGCAGCGCTTGCCGTCCAGCCGGGCCTCGCGGGCGCCCAGGTCGATCTCCAGCCGGCCAAAGCGCAGCAGTTCCTCGCTGACCTGGTCGGGGGCTGCGCGGCGCAGCAAGGCCTTGACGCGAGCCAGCAACTCGCGCGGCTCGAAAGGCTTGGGCAGGTAGTCGTCCGCGCCGATCTCCAGGCCGACGATGCGGTCCATCGGCTCGCCGCGGGCCGTGAGCATCAGCAGCGGCAGGCGGCGCAGCCTGGCGTCGGCGCGCAGTTCGCGCGTCAGGTCCAGGCCGTCGCCGTCGGGCAACATCAGGTCCAGGACCAGCGCATCGACCGGGGTGCCACGCAGTTTCACGCGGCCCTCGGCCAGCGAGCTGGCGGTTTCAACGTCGAAGCCGTGGCCGCGCAGGTAGTCACCCACCATCGCGGTCAGCCGGGTGTCGTCGTCGATCAGCAGGAGTTTGGCTGCAGACATCTCGATCGGTGCACCGAGGCCAGGACCGCCCTGGCGGGCGAGGCGCACGGTTTGTTGGGCAAACGTCATGGTATCGCCCTCCTGGCTCAGCTGCGCGGGTTGCCCGGACGGGCATCGGGGCCAGCATCGGGCCGGCCGTCCGGGCCGGGACCGGGGCGACCGTGCGGCTCGCCGTCATGTCCCATGTGCGCCAGGCGTTCGCCCATCTGCTGGCGCTGCTCCGGCGTCAGCACCTTGCTGGCGGCCAGCATGCCCTGGGTCACGCGGCGGCTGACGCTGTCCTCGCGGCTCATCGCCCGCTGGCGCAAGGCCTCGACTGCCGCCGGGTCCACGTTCGGCTGGGTGAACAGCTTGCCCAGTTGCTCATGCTCGCCGCGGCCGGCCTCGTGCAGGGCCTTCACGTCGTCGCGCATCGCGCCAACGATCTTGCGCAGCTCGGCGCGCTGCTCGGGCGTGGCCTTCAGCTCGTCGAGCAAATGGTCCAGCGGCGGGCCTTCGGGCGGCAGGCCGCCACCGTGGCCAACCATCATCATCGCGGGCATGAAGCCACCGCGGGGCATGCCACCGGCCCCGGGATGCGGACGCTCCTGCTGCTGCGCAGGCTGCATCTGGCCCGGCGCTTCGTGCGCAGAAGCCATGGCCACCAGGCCCAGCCCGCCGACCAGCGACAGCAGCAGGCCCAGGCCGACCAGGCGAACCTGGCGCGAAGTCGTGTTCTTCATCGTGTGTCCTCTCGTGCTGTTGCATTGGCACAGCGTGGAGTGAATGCTCGCGGCCACGTGTTGGTCCGGCTTGAGCGCGCCGTAAAGATGCGTAAACCGCGGCGCGGAACCGCGTCAGATGTCTCGCATTCAAGGCACCGCCCAGACGGCATCACCCGCCACTGCAAAGCGTTGCCGCCCCGGAGTCGGCGCCACGCTCGCGCCGCCGGTGAATTCGCCGAAAGCCGGCAGCACCAGCAGTCCGGCGTCGTCCGGAACGGTCCGGTCCAGGCAGAAGCACGGCATGCGCAGTTGGTCGCGCCCCGGGCCTTGCAGCGTCGCAGCCGGGTGCAGGTGGCCCGCCAGCACGCGCTTGCCAGGCAAGCGCTGCGGGTGATGGCAAGCCAGCCAGTCGCCGGCCTCGTCCAGCGGCCAGGGTTCGTCCACCACGTGAATGCCCAAAGACGGCGGCGGGTCGCCCGCGCGAAGGTCATGGTTGCCCCGCACCAGCACGACCGCCAGCGCTGCGTGCGACTCGCGCCAAGCCTGGGCTGCGGCCAGCACAGCCCGCGTCCGGGCTTGCGGCGCGTGCAGGAAGTCGCCGAGGAAGACCAGTTGCGTGGCGGGGCATGCAGCCAGCAGCGCGTCCAGCCGCGCCAGGTTGGCCACCGTGGTGCCTGCGGGCACCGGCTGGCCCAGCGCGCGGAAGGTCGCCGCCTTGCCCAGGTGCAGGTCCGCCACCAGCAGCACGCGCCGCGCCGGCCACCACAGCGCGCGCTCGGGCAGCAGCCAGAGTTCCTGGCCGGCCCATTCCAGGCGATGGTGCCGCGGCGTGCTCACAGCAAGGGCAAGGGGCGGGATGGCCGGCGTGGGCGACGCCGCTTGCCGGGCTCGCCAGTGTCGCGGTCCTGTGAAAAGGCCAGGCCCTGCTGCACCGCGGGCGCCGCAGCTTCCGGCGCGGCGTCGCCCGTGCTCTTGGTGGCGGCGGCTTCGAGCTGCTGCACCATGCGCGCAATGCGCTCGGCCAGCGGCTCGTTGCTGAGCCGTTCGCGGAAGCGCTCGACCATCAGCGGAAAGGCCAGCGGCGTGGGCCGCTTCGGCGCCTGCAGCACCAGGTCGCGCGCATGCATGCGCCGCAGCGCAGCCTGCAGCCGTTCGATGTCCAGCTCGTTGGCCAGCAGCTCCTGCTCGGCCTGCTGCAGCAGCGGGTTGGCCGGGTCGTACTTGCGGAACACCTCGTAGAACAACGCGGACGAGGCCTGCAGTTGCCGATTGCTGCGCCGCTCGCCCGGGTAGCCCTGCGTGATCAAACCGGCAACGCGGGCGATCTCGCGAAAGCGCCGCTGCGCCAGCTCGCTGGCGTTCAGGCTGGCCATCACCTGGGCCAGCACATCGGCCTCGGTGTCCAGCAGCACCGGCAGCTGCTGCGCCCAGTCGCGCGCGGTAGCACTGAGCAGCTCGAAGCCATAGTCGTTGAAGGCCATCGAGAAAGTGCCTGGCGACAGCTGCGCGGCTCGCCAGGCCAGCAGGTTGGCCAGGCCCAGGTGCACCTGGCGGCCCGCAAAGGGGTACAGGAAAAGGTGCCAGCCTTCGCGCGTCTTCAGCACCTCGGCCAGCAGCGTGCCCGGCGCCGGCAGCCGGGACCAGGCCTGCTGCACTGCCAGCAGCGGCCTGGCAAAGGCCAGCTCGGGGCTGTCGTAGCGGCCCGCGTCGGCCTCGGCGAACTGCTGGACCGTCGCATCCGCCAGCGTGGTGGACAGCGGCATGCGCCCGCCGTTCCAGCGCGGCACCGTCGCCCGGCCGGCGGGCGCACGTTTGACCTGCGCGGTCATCTGATGCACCCGCACCAGTTCCAGCAGCCGGCCGGCGAACAGGAAGCGGTCGCCCGGCTTCATGCGTGCGATGAAGCTCTCTTCGACCTGCCCCAGCCGCGCACCGCCGACGAATTCCACCGTCATGCTGGCATCGCTGACGATGGTGCCGATGTTCATGCGGTGGCGCCGCGCCACCGCCGCGTCCGGCACGCGCCAGCGGCCGGTGTCGTCTGCGGCCACGCGGCGGTATTCCGGGTAGGCGGCCAGCGACGGCCCGCCGCGCCTCACGAAGTCCAGGCACCACTGCCAGGCCTCGGGCGACAGCGCCGCATAGGCCGCCGTGCGCCGCACCTCGGCGTACAGCGCGTCGGGCTCGAAACCGCCACCCAGCGCCACCGTCACCAGGTGCTGCACCAGCACGTCCAGCGGCTGATGCGGCGTGCGCCGGGACTCGATGTGTCCTGCCGCCACCGCCGCCCGCGCAGCCGCGCCTTCGATCAGTTCCAGGCTGTGCGTGGGCACCAGCGTGATGCGCGACGGCCGGCCCGGCGCGTGGCCCGAGCGGCCCGCGCGCTGCAGCAGCCGTGCCACGCCCTTGGGCGAGCCGATCTGCAACACCCGCTCCACCGGCAGGAAGTCCACGCCCAGGTCCAGGCTGGAGGTGCAGACCACCGCTTTCAGCTGCCCGGCCTTCAGCCCTGCCTCCACCCATTCCCGCGTATCCCGGGCCAGCGAGCCGTGGTGCAGCGCGATCTGCCCGGCCCAGTCCGGCCGCGCGTCCAGCAGCGCCTGGTACCAGAGCTCGGCCTGCGAACGGGTGTTGGTGAAGACCAGCGAGGACGGGCTGCCGTCCAACTCGGCCACCACCTGCGGCAGCATGCGCAGGCCCAGGTGACCGGCCCAGGCAAAACGCTCGGCGGTGGGTGGCAGCAGCGTGTCGATCTGCAAGGCCTTGGGCAGCTGCGCGCGCACCAGCCGGCCCGGCCGGCCCGGGCCCAGCAGCGTGGCCATCGCTTCATCCAAGTTGCCAAGCGTGGCCGACAGCGCCCAGGTCATTGGCAACGCGCCGCGCGCCAGCACCTGCAGCCGCGCCAGTGCCAGCTGCACCTGCACGCCCCGCTTGTTGCCCAGCAGCTCGTGCCATTCGTCCACCACCACCAACCGCACCGTGCCCAGCACCTCCGCCACATCGGCCCGGGCCAGCATCAGTGACAGGCTCTCGGGCGTGGTCACCAGCGCGGTGGGCAGGCGCTTGTTCTGCGCGCTGCGCTCGGCGCTGCTGCTGTCTCCCGTGCGCATGCCAAGCGTCCAGCGTGCGAGCGGCGTGCTCCCGTCGCGCAGCGCCAGCAGCGGCGCCTCCAGCGCGCGCTGCGTGTCGGCGGCCAGCGCCCGCATCGGCGTGATCCACAGCACCGTCAGCGGTGGCGCGGCCTTGCCCGTGGCGCGCGCTTCGTCCGCCAGCGCCAGCAGCGCGCCCAGCCACACGGCATAGGTCTTGCCGGCACCGGTCGTCGCATGCAGCAGGCCGGATTCGCCACGCTGCATCGCGGCCCAGACCTCGCGCTGGAACGGGAATGGCGACCAGCCCAGGCCTTCCCACCAAGCTGCGAGCACGTCTTCTGTCGGTGTCACGCCTTGGCTCCCGGCAGCAGCAGCGACAGCGTCTGCAGCGTGTCGGCCTCGCTCACCGGCTTGTCCTGCCGCCAGCGCAGCATGCGCGGAAAGCGCACCGCAATGCCGCTCTTGTGGCGCGGGCTGCGCGCAATGCCTTCGAAGCCCAGCTCGAAGACCAGCGTGGGCTCGACGCTGCGCACCGGCCCGAAGCTCTCGCGCGTGGTGCGGCGGATGATCGCGTCGACCTGCTTCATCTCCTCGTCGGTCAGCCCCGAATAGGCCTTGGCAAACGGGACCAGCGCGCGGCTCGGATCTTCGGGCGGACCGTTCCACACGGCGAAGGTGTAGTCGGTGTAGAGGCTGGCGCGGCGGCCATGGCCGCGCTGGGCATAGACCAGCACCGCGTCCACCGCATACGGCTCGATCTTCCACTTCCACCACACGCCGTCCACCCGCGTGCGGCCGCTGCCATAGGCCGAAGCCTGCGACTTCAGCATCAGCCCTTCGACACCCAGCGCACGCGACTGCGCCCGTTGCTCGGCGAGGCCCGCCCAGCCCTGCGCCGTGGGCACGCGCGGGCTGAGCCGCAGCGAAGGATGCGGATGCGCCGCGACCAGCGCTTCCAGCCGCGCGCGGCGCTCATGCTGCGCCACCTGACGCAGGTCCTGCCCGGCCTGCTCCAGCAGGTCGTAGGCCAGCAGCGCCACCGGCAATTCGCCGAGCAGCTTGGGCCCCAAGGTCTTGCGACCAATGCGGCGCTGCAGCTCGGCAAACGGCTGCACCAGCCCGCCTCGCCAGACGACCAGCTCGCCGTCCAGCACCGTGCCCGGCGGCAGCACCGCGGCCAGCGTGGCGACCTCGGGAAAGCGGTCTGTCACCAGTTCCTCGCCGCGCGACCAGAGCCAGGCCTGGCCCTCGCGGCAGACCAGCTGCGCGCGGATGCCGTCCCACTTCCACTCGACCAGCCAGTCGTCCGGCGAGCCCAGCTCCGCGGCCAATGCCTCTGGCGTGTCCAGCGCAGGCGGCAGCGGGTGGGCGAGGAAAAACGGATACGGGTGACCGCCACGCGCGGCCGGCAAGTCCTCGCCTTCGACCGCTTCGGCGACGGGTTCCACCAGATGCGACCACGCCGTCTCGTCCGGCCGCGCCTGCGGGTGCGTGTAGCCCATCAGCCGCTGTGCAATCGTCTTGGCGTCCACGCCCGCCACCGCGGCCAGCGCCTGCGTGACCTGCAGCCGAGAGACGCCAACACGCAGCGCGCCAGTGATCAACTTGAGGTAGACGAACCGCTCGTCGTCCGGCAGCGTGCGCCATTGCAGCAGCAGCTCGGCCACGCGCTGTTCGTCGCCCAGCTCGCGCAGCGGCAGCAGGTGCAGGTTGATCCACTCGGCCAGCGGTCGGCGCAGTGGCGCTTCGGCCGGCGGCAGCAGCAGCGCAATCGTCTCGGCCAGGTCGCCCACGGCTTCGTAGCATTCGTCGAACAGCCATTCCGGCAGCGCCGCGGCCTGCTGGGCCAGCGTGCGCAAGACCTTGGTTGGCACCAGCTGGCGCGGCTTGCCACCCGCCAGCACGTAGACGGCCCAGGCCGCATCGGCCGGCAACGCGGCGCGCAGGTAGCGCTGCAAAGCGTCCTGTTTGGCGCGGGTGGACGTGGAGGCGTCCAGCGCGCGGTAGAGCGCGGCGAAGTCCTTCATGCGGCTTCGCCTTCGGTGGGGGCTTCAGGCGCTGCAGCAGTGTCGGCCTCGCTGCCGCCCTCGCCTTCGTACTCAGTGCGAAAGCCTTCGGCCTGCAAACCCTGCTCGGTCAGCCAGCGCACCATCACCTGCACGCTGCCGTGGGTCACGATGACACGCTGCGCGCCGGTGGCGCGGATCGCGCTTTGCAGCCCCGGCCAGTCCGCGTGGTCGGACATCACGAAGCCACGGTCCACGCCGCGCCGCCGCCGCGCGCCGCGCACCAGCATCCAGCCGCTGGCAAACGCGTCCGAGGCATTCGGGAAGCGCTTCATCCAGGGCGAGCCCAGCGCCGAAGGCGGCGCCACAACCAGCGCGCGCTTCAGTTCGGTGGCCGAGCAGTCCGTTGCCAGCCGCGTCTCGGGCAGCGCCACGCCGGCGGCGCGATAGGACTGGTTGACCGCCTCGACGGCGCCATGCACCACCAGCGGCCCGGTCGAAGCGTCCAGCCCGGCGAGCAGCCGCTGCGCCTTGCCGAAGGCATAGGCGCCCACCACGCTGGGGCGCCCAGCCGCCGCGTTCTCGGCCCACCATTGCTGCACCTCGGCCATCAACTGCGCCGGGGTGGGCCAGCGGTAGATCGCCAGGCCGAAGGTGGATTCGGTGATGAAGGTGTGGCAGCGCACCGCCTCGAAGGGCGTGCAGGTCGGGTCGGCCTCGACCTTGTAGTCACCCGACGCGACCCACACCTCGCCCTGCCACTCGATGCGCACCTGCGCCGAACCCAGCACGTGCCCCGCCGGGTGCAGCGAGACGCGCACGCCTTGCTGCGTGACGACCTCGCCGTACTCGACCGTCTGCAAGTGGATGTCGCCCAGCCGGCCGCGCAGCACGCCGGCGCTGGCCACATGCGCCAGGTAGTGGCCGTGGCCCACCCGGGCGTGGTCTGAATGGGCATGGGTGATGATGGCCCGCGCCACCGGCCGCCAGGGGTCGATGTAGAAATCGCCGGGTGGGCAATACAGCCCCTCGGGACGGGCGACGACCAGGTCCATCGAGCGACGCTAGCACGCCGCCGCCGGCCGGCGTGTCAGCGAAGGCCGACTCGCGCCCCCTGCACAGTAGGTGTTTTGCGAGCCTGCACCTGCCGCCTACGATGGCAGGCACGACAAACGCCAGGGAAGCCCATGCCACGTTTCGCCATCGCCTCGTTCGCCGCACTCCTGCTGAGCGTCTACGCACCGGCCCAAGCCGCTCCACCGGCCGAGATGCCGCTCAAGCCAGCGTTCGACTACGCCTTCCCTCTGCAGGAAATGGCCAAGCTGCGGCTGGCCCGCCTGGGCGACGGGCAGACGCCGACCGAATTCCGGCTGAACCAGTGGATCCACATGCGCGCACTGCTGGGGCCTGCGGACCGGCGCGTGACGGCGCCAAACAACGACACGCTGTATTCACTGGCCTGGCTGGACCTGGCCAACGGGCCGGTGCGGCTGTCGCTGCCCGATACCCAGGGCCGTTACTACTCGGTGGCGGTGCTGGACATGTACACCAACAACGTCGCGGTGCTGGGCCGGCGCACCGGCGGCACCCGGGCGCGCGAAGTGCTGCTGGTCGGCCCGCGCTGGCAAGGCCCGCTGCCCGAAGGCCAGCAGGTGGTGCAGAGCACGACCAACGACGTGCTGCTGCTCTCGCGCATGCTGGTGGACGGCCCGGCGGACCTGCCGGCCGTGCATGCGCTGCAGGACCAGCTGAAGCTGGCGCCGCTGGCCCAGGCGCCCACGCAGCCGCTGTGGATCAGCGCGCCGCTGGTGCCGGCCAGCGACACCAGCCCCATGGCCGCCGCGCGGCGCTACCTGGAAATGGTCAACGAAATGCTGGCGCGCAACCCGCCGCCCGCCTACGAGCAGGCCAAGCTGGACGCCTGGGCCGCCATTGGCGTGTGCGGTGCGCGGTGCCGCTGGAACCAGCTGTCGCCCGAGGTCCAGCAGCGCTGGGCCACCGAACTGCCCGGCCTGCTGGCCGAACTCAAGCGCAATGCCAGCCTGGGCAAGCCGCAGCCCGGCGGCTGGACCAAGCCGCTGGACACGCTGGGCGACTTCGGCACCGACTACCGCTACCGGGCCGACGTGGCACTGACCGGCTTGCTGGCCTTGATCCCGCCGGAGGACAGCAATGCCACGGTGAAGGTCGACGGCCGCGGTGAGCCGCTGAGCGGGCAGCACCGCTACCGCCTGAGCCTGCCGGCCGGCGGCATGCCGGTGGACGGCTTCTGGTCCCTCTCGATGTACCAGGAAGAGCCCGACGGCCGGCTGTTCTTCACCGACAACCCGCTCAAGCGCTACACGCTGGGCGACCGCACGCCGGGCCTGAAGCGAGGCGCGGACGGCAGCGTGGTGATCGAGGTCGGCAACAGCCAGCCCACGGACGCCGCTGCCAACTGGCTGCCGGCACCCACCGGCCCGTTCATGCTGGTGATGCGCGCCTACCAGCCCAGGGCGGAGGTATTGGACGGTCGCTTCCAGATGCCGGCGGTGCAGCGGCTGGATTGAGATCAGGAACGGCGTGGGAACAGCGCTTGCCCATGGGCTGTGTGCGGCGAGGTATTTCTCTCGTCATGCAGCCGCCGGTCGGAAGCTACCTGTCTTATGCGTAAAACATTGTGCGTAAAACAGGGATGTGCCTTCCGGTAACTCTTACTTCAAACTGGAAGCTTCAACGATGTACAAGAAAATCCTGGCCGCAAGTGCTCTTTTGGCCTCCATGAGCATGGCGCACGCCTTCGTGAACTCGGCGATTGCGCTGGATGGCTATTGCGACAGTTTCACCGACCTCACCACCGAAGGCCAGACCGGCGCCGCCGGCACCTGGCACAACGTGGACTGCAATGGCACCACGCTCACCACCGGCGGCGCGCAGGTTCGCACCGGCACCGACCTCCGCATCGGCTACGTGCTGGGCAGCAGCGGCGCGGCGATGCTGATGCCAAGCGGCAAGGAAGTGACCTGGTGGATCAAGGACGACAAGACCTGGACCGTGTATGACTGGCAGGGCGTGGTGCTCAACCAGGGCACCTGGACCGCGATGCCCCGCGGCACCCTGGCGCCGAGCGGCAGCGCACCGAGCGTGATCGGCCGCTGAACCCAGCCGCCTGACGCAAAAGGCCGCCTCCGATGGGAGGCGGCTTTTTTTTGCGTGTTGATTGGCAAACCCGGCTTGCCAATCCATCAAGCGGCGGCTGGCTGGCGCCTGGCACAGCTTGTTCATGAAGTCGCGCCTGCCCCGGTGCGGGTACAGCTCGCGGCAAGGCGGGCCTGCTGCTGCCAGGGTTGGCGCATTGCTGCAGAATTGGTTACACCTGCGCCCGCCCGCGCGTCTTCGCCAGTCTCCCTGTGCCGCCGCCTGGCTTGCCTGGCGGCGGCGTCATGTTCAAGCCCCCCACGCTGCCAAGCAGTCCTGCCATGCCCTTGATTTCCGGAGCGCCCACAACATGCTGATGGCAGCTGTCCGCATCGCGCTCAGCCGCCCGTACACCTTCCTGGTGATGGCGCTGCTGCTGCTGATCGTCGGGCCGCTGGCAGCCTTGCGCACGCCGACCGACATCTTTCCCGAGATCCGCGTGCCGGTGATTGCGGTGGCATGGCAATACACAGGCCTGCCGCCAGACCAGATGGCCGGCCGCATCGCCACGCTGTTCCAGCGCACCTTGACCACCACGGTCAACGACATCGAGCACATCGAGTCCAACTCCTACCCCGGCGTCAGCGTCGTCAAGATCTTCTTCCAGCCCGGCGTGAACGTGGCGGTGGCCAATGCACAGGTCACGGCCGTGTCGCAGGTCGTCGTGCGGCAGATGCCGGCCGGCATCACGCCGCCGCTGATCCTGAACTACAACGCCGCCACCGTGCCCATCCTGCAACTGGCGCTGTCGGGCAAGGGCCTGAGCGAGCAGCAGCTGTTCGACCTGGGCTTCAACACCGTGCGCACGCCGCTGGTCACGGTCTCGGGCGCGGCGATTCCGCTGCCTTACGGCGGCAAGCAGCGCCAAGTGCAGATCGACATCGACCCCGCGGCACTGCAGGCCCGCGGCCTGTCGGCCCAGGACGTGGCGGCGGCGCTCGCCGCGCAGAACGTGCTCACCCCCATCGGCACGCAGAAGATCGGCGAGCTGGAATACACGCTGCAGCTCAACAGCGCCCCCTCTGTCATTGCCGAGCTGGGCCGGCTGCCGGTGAAGGTCGTGGGCGGCAGCACCATCTACCTGAGCGACGTGGCCGAGGTGCACGACGGCAACGCGCCGCAGACCAACATCGTGCATGTGGACGGTGGCCGCTCGGTGCTGATGTCGGTGCTGAAGAACGGCGCGGCGTCGACGCTGGCCATCGTCGACGGCGTGCGCGCGAAGCTGGCCGAACTCAAGCCCTCGCTGCCCGAAGCGCTGAACGTGGTGCCCATCAACGACCAGTCGATCTTCGTGCGCGCCGCGGTCAAGGGCGTGGCGACCGAAGGCGCGATTGCCGCGGCGCTGACCAGCGTGATGATCCTGCTGTTCCTGGGCAGCTGGCGCTCGACGCTGATCATCGCCGTGTCCATCCCGCTGTCCATCCTGGGCGCCATCATCGCGCTGTCGGCCATTGGCGAGACGCTGAACCTGATGACGCTGGGCGGCCTGGCGCTGGCGGTGGGCATCCTGGTGGACGACGCGACCGTCACCATCGAGAACATCAACTGGCACCTGGAACAGGGCAAGGACGTGCGCACCGCCATCCTGGACGGCGCGCAGCAGATCGTCACCCCCGCCTTCGTCTCGCTGCTGTGCATCTGCATCGTGTTCATCCCGATGTTCTTCCTCGACGGCGTCTCGCGCTTCCTGTTCGTGCCCATGGCCGAAGCGGTGATCTTCGCGATGATCTTCTCGTTCCTGCTGTCGCGCACGCTGGTGCCGACGATGGCGAACTTCCTGCTGCGCCCGCACGCGCCACACACCGACCTGCACGGCCGCGACGGTGACCTGCCGCCCTCGCGCAACCCGCTGGTGCGCTTCCAGCGCCGCTTCGAGGCCGGCTTCGAGCGCGTGCGCGAAAGCTACCGCGGCGTGCTGGAACTCGCGCTGTCACGCCGCCGTCCGTTCCTGATCGGCTTTGTCGCGGTGGTCGCGCTCTCGTTCCTGCTGCTGCCCTTCATCGGCAGCAACTTCTTTCCGCAGGTCGACTCGGGCCAGATCCTGATGCATGCGCGCGTGCCGGTGGGTACGCGGGTGGAGGAGACGGCTGTGCGATTCGCGCGCATCGAGCAGGCGATCCGCCGCGTGATCCCATCGGAAGAAATCACCACGCTGGTCGACAACATCGGCCTGCCGCCCAGCAGCATCAACCTGACCTACAACAACACCGGCGCCTCCGGCTCGCATGACGGCGACTTCCAGATCGCCCTGCGCGAGGGCCACCAGCCCACGGCCGACCATGTGCGCAAGCTGCGCGAGGTGCTGCCCAAGGAATTCCCGGACACCACCTTCTCGTTCCCACCGGCCGACATCGTCAGCCAGATCCTGAACTTCGGCTCGCCCGCGCCCATCGACCTGCAGGTCCGCGGCCGCGACATGGACGCCAACTTCGCCTATGCGCAGCAGCTGCTCAAACGGGTGAAGGCCATTCCCGGCGTGGCGGACGCACGCATCCAGCAGTCCAACAAGGCGCCGGTGTTCAAGGTCGAGGTGGACCGCACCCAGGCCCAGCTGCTGGGCCTGAGCACACGCGACGTGACCAACAGCCTGGTGGTCAACCTCGCGGGCAGCAGCCAGGTCGCGCCCACCTACTGGCTGAACCCGGTCAATGGCGTGAGCTACCCCATCGTGATGCAGACGCCGCAGCGCGAGCTGGACTCGCTGTCTGCGCTGGCCAACCTGCCGGTGGGCAATGGCGCCAGCACGGGCAGCACCACGCTGGGTGGCCTGGCGCGCTTTGAGCGTGGCACCGGCAGTTCCATCGTCAGCCAGTACGACATCCAGACCATGGTGCAGATCCACGCCACCACGCAGGACCGCGACCTCGGCGCCGTGGCCGCCAACGTTCGCCGCGTGATCGCCGAAACCGCGGCCGACGTGCCCAAGGGCTCCAACGTGCAGTTGCTGGGCCAGGTGCGCACCATGGACCGCGCCTTCTCCGGCCTGCTGTTCGGCCTGCTCGGCGCCATCGTGCTGATCTACCTGCTGATCGTCGTGAACTTCCAGTCCTGGCTGGACCCGGCGGTCATCGTCTCGGCCCTGCCCGCGGCGCTGGCCGGCATCGTCTGGATGCTGTTTGCCACCGACACCACGCTGTCAGTCCCGGCCCTCACCGGCGCCATCATGTGCATGGGCGTGGCCACCGCCAACAGCGTGCTGGTGATCAGCTTCGCGCGCGAACGCCTGGCCGAGCTGGGAGACGCGACCGCCGCTGCGCTGGAAGCCGGCTTCGTGCGCTTCCGCCCGGTCCTGATGACTGCGCTGGCCATGGTCATCGGCATGCTGCCGATGGCGCTGGGCCTGGGCGAAGGCGGCGAGCAGAACGCGCCGCTGGGCCGCGCGGTGATCGGCGGGCTGGTCTTCGCCACCTTTGCCACGCTGGTCTTCGTGCCCGTCGTGTTCAGCCTGGCGCACCGCCGGCATGAGCATGCTGCGCCTGTGGCCGGCCCGCTTCTTCCTTCTTCCGGACATCCCTCCCATGCGAACTGAACCCACCCGTTCCCCGCGGCTGCGGCTGGTCTCCATCACCGCTGTTGCATTGGCTGTCGTGGTCGTGGCGACCGGCCTGTGGACGCGCAAGTCGCGGGCAGAACAGCTGCGCGAAGGCATCACCGCCAGCGCCGTGCCCACCGTCACGCTGATCTCGCCGGCCGCGCTTGCCTCGACCAGGCTCGAACTGCCCGCCCGCATCGAAGCCTGGGCCCGCGCGCCCATCTATGCGCGTGTCAGCGGCTACCTGAAGAACTGGCAGGTCGACATTGGCGGCCCGGTCAAGGCCGGCCAGCTGCTGGCCGAAATCGAAACGCCGGACCTGGACCAGCAGCTGATGCAGGCCAGGGCCGAACTCGCCGCTGCGCGCAGCAATGCGGCCCTGGCCGCCAGCACCGCGCAGCGCTGGCAGACCCTGCTGGCGACCGATTCCGTGTCGCGCCAGGAGGCCGATGAGCGGGCCGGCGACATGGCCGCCAAGCAGTCCGCCGCGAATGCGATGCAGGCCAACGTCGACCGCGTGCAGGCGCTGCAGCGCTACACCCGGCTGGTCGCGCCGTTCGACGGCGTGGTCACCGCGCGCAACACCGACATCGGCGCGCTGATCGGCGTTGGCGGCGCGCCGGGCAGCGAGCTGTTCGTGGTGTCCGACGTGCGCAAGCTGCGCGTCTACGTCAGCGTGCCGCAGCGGCAGGTCGCCGCGTTGCGCCCCGGCACGCAAGCGGTGTTGACGGTGCCTGAGCGGCCGGGCCAGCGTTATGTGGCCACCGTCGCCTCGCTGGCCCAGTCCATCAACGGCAGCACCGGCGCCATGCTGGTGCAGCTCACGGTGGACAACGCCAAGGGCGAACTGCTGCCCGGCGGCTTCGCCAGCGTGAGCCTGGACAACGCACCCGGCACCGGTGGCATCGGCGTGCCGCCGGGCGCGCTGATCATCGGCAAGGCGGGCGTGCAGGTGGCCACTGTTGGCCAGGACAACCGCGTCAAGCTCAAGCAGGTGGACGTGGCGCGCGACCTCGGCAGCGTGGTCGAACTGGCGGGTGTGCCGGCGGGTGGCCTGGCTGCGGCGGACCGAGTCATCGCCAGCCCGCCAGACGGCATCCAGGACGGCGACGAGGTGCGTGTGCTGGCCGAGCCGAAGAAGGGCGCGTGATGATGCGGCGCGGATTCATCGCCGTTGCCTGGTCCGCGGCCTGTGTGGTGGGTTGTTCGCAGGCACCGGTGGTGCCTCTGCCCGAAATCCCCAGCGCGGCAGCCTTCAAGGAAGCACCGTCCGCAGTGGCGGGTGCAGACCTGCCGCCGCTGCAATGGGACAGCTGGTGGCAGGCCTTTGGCGACCCGGCGCTGGACGGGCTTGAGCAGCTGCTGCTGCAAAACAGCCCCGACCTCGCCAGCGCCCTCGCCCGCTACCAGCAAGCCCGTGCCGCGACCGACGCGCTGCGCGCAGCCGAGTCGCCCACGCTGGGCACGTCGCTGAATGTCCAGCGCAACCGCCAGTCCGACCGCCGGCCGCTGCGCGTGCTGGGCCCGAACTCGCCCGACGAATACAACAGCGCCACGCTGGGCCTGGACTTCCAGTACGAGCTGGACCTGTGGGGCCGCGTGAAGCAGCAGGTGGCCGCGGGCAGCGCCAACGAGCGGGCCGCGCAGGCCGACCTGGCCGCCGCCCGGCTCGCGCTGCAAGCCCAGCTGGCCGACACCCTCGTGGCCTTGCGTGGCCTGGACCAGGAAGCCCGCCTGCTGCAGGAAACCGAAGCCGCCTACCAGCGCGCCGCCGAGCTGATCGGCCGCCGGCATGACGCCGGCATTGCCTCCGGGCTGGACCTGGCGCGTGCCGAAGGCCAGCTGGCCTCCACGCGCTCGCAGCTGCGCCAGTCGCGCGCGCAGCGGGCGGTGCAGGAACATGCGATTGCGGCGCTGGTGGGTGCCAGCGCGTCGACCTTCTCGCTGCCCGCCGAACCGGTGTCGATGACGCTGCCCCAGGTGCCGCTGCTGCAGCCCTCCACGCTGCTGCAGCGCCGGCCTGATGTGCTCGCCGCGCAGCAGCGCGTGCTGGCCGCCAATGCCAGCGCCGGTGCCGCACGCGCCGCATTTTTCCCGGCGGTCCAGCTCAGCGGGCAAGCCGGCTTCCAGAGTTCGGACCTGGGCCGCTTCATCGAGATGCCCAACCTGTTCTGGGCCCTGGGGCCGACGCTGGTGTTCAACCTGCTGGACGGCGGGCGCCGCCAGGCCGACAACGCGCGGGCAGATGCCGCCGTCGAAGAAGCCGCGCAGCGCTACCGCGGCGTGGTGCTGGCCGCCTTCCAGCAGACCGAGGACCAGCTCGCCTTGCTGGGCCGCTATGGCGAAGCAGCCGTGGCAGAGCGCGAGGCCACCGTGGCGACCGCCCGCGCGCTGGCGCTGGCCACCAACCGCTACAACGCCGGTGCGGCCAGCTACCTGGAAGTCGTCAGCTCGCAAACGGCCAACCTGCAGGCGCAACGCAGCGCGCTGGACCTGGGCACCCGCCAGCGCCGCGCCACGGTGCAACTGGTGCGCGCGCTGGGCGGCGGCTGGTCGGCCGAGCTCGCGCAGACCGCGGCTGCCGCGACCGACGCCGCAGCCCAGCGCTGACCACGGACCCACAGCACCATTCCCACCTCAACGGAAACCGCCATGCAATACAGACGACTCGGCCGCAGCGGCCTGAAGGTTTCGCCCCTCTGCCTGGGCGCGATGATGTTCGGCGACCAGAGCGATGAGGCCACCGCGGTGCAGATCATCGACAGCGCACGCGAAGCCGGCATCAACTTCATCGACACGGCCGACGTGTACGCCGGAGGCCGGTCCGAGGAGATCGTCGGCCGCGCGGTAAAGGCGGACCGCGACCGCTGGGTCATCGCCACCAAGGTCGGTTTCCCGGCGGGCAACACCGCACCAGCCGGGCCGGACCTGTCGCGCAAGTACGTGATGCTGGCAGTCGAGCAAAGCCTGCGCCGGCTGGGCATCGATTGCATCGACATTTACTACCTGCACCGCGACGACGCCAGCACGCCGCTGGAAGAGACCGTGCACGCGCTGGCCGACCTGGTGCACCAGGGCAAGATCCGCCACATCGGCCTGTCGAACTTCCGCGCCTGGCGCGTGGCCGAAGTGGTGCGGGTGTGCGATGAGCTGGGCATCGACCGCCCGGTCGCCTGCCAGCCACAATACAACGCGATGAACCGCATGCCCGAGGTCGAGCTGCTGCCGGCGTGCGAGCATTACGGCATTGGCGTCGTGCCCTACAGCCCGCTGGCGCGCGGCATCCTCACCGGCAAATACGCCAGCATGGACGCCCTGCCTGCCGGCAGCCGCGCCGCACGCGCGGACCGGCGCATGCTGCAGACGGAGCTGCGGCCAGAGTCCATCGCGCTGTCGCGCCGCATCCACGACCACGCGCAGGCACATGGCAGCAGCGCCTCGCACTTCGCGATCAACTGGGTGCTGAACAACGCACAGGTGCATTCGGTGATTGCCGGCCCGCGCACGCTCGAACAATGGCAGGACTACCTCGCCGCGCTGGCCTCGCCGTTCACCGCCGAGGACGAGGCCCTGGTGGACACGCTGGTGGCGCCAGGCCATCCGTCCACGCCCGGCTTCACCGACCCGCAGTACCCGGTGACCGGCCGCGTGCCGCGCACCGGCAAGGCCGCCGGCTGAGGCAGGCTCAGCGCTGGACCAGGCGCTGCAGGCGGCTCAGCCGCGCGCTGCCGCCCGACAAACCCTGCGCCACGCCCATCGCCGACAGCAGCGCCGTCTCCTGCGAGTCGAAGGGCTGCGTGTAGCCGCCGGCAAACCAGATGCCGCCGCGGCCCTGTTGGGCGGCCAGCAGTTTCTGCGACTGGATCGCGCCCACCGTCGGCAGCATGTGGCGGTATTGCTCGGTCGCCAGCAGCTGTTGCGGCGGCGCGCGGTGGCTGATCCAGCTCTTCCACAGCCCGCTACTGCCGATCACCGGGTCCAGCCACATCGAGGCCTCGCAGGCGCTGCCCTCGGCGCTGCAGTTCAGGAAGGACCAGTGCCGTGGATCGGCCGGTGCGAAGGCTGGGTCGGTGTGCAGCGCCAGCGTCGCGTCGTAGAACGGAATGCCCTGCAGCGCGCTGCGTTGCGCCGCGGTACCGGGCAGGCCGGCCAGCAGCGACAGCGTGGGCGGGCCGGAGGCGGCGAAGACGACCGCATCAAAGTCCGCCGTGGGCAAGCCTTGCGGCTGCACACGGAACCCGCCGCCCGGCGCCGGTGACACCGCTTCGACCGCTGCGCTGATGTGCATCTGCACCGTGCCGAACTGCGCCACCATGCGTTTCAGCGGCTCGCTCATGCCGCGCTTGAGCACGTAGTACAGCACCGGGTCGGTCAACGCGGGCGGCAACGCGCCGGCAGCGAACACCATCAGCGCCCGCGCCGAAAGCCCACCCGTCTCGCTCACGTCACCCGAGTTCAGCGACGCGGCCCACGGCAGGATCATGGTCTCGGCCTGCGCCGGCGTGAGGTTCAGCGACGCCAGCCAGTCGCCCATCGACAGCGACCAACTCGCATCCCGCTGCTCGCGCCGCTGCGCCGCGTTGAACACCGTCTGGAAAGCCTGCACGCCGGAGCGGTTCCATGGCGCCAGCAGCGGCCACGCGCGCCCGGGCAGCACCGGCGAGACAAAACGCGGCGTCGCCTCGTCGGGCGACGACAAGGTGATCGACGCCACGAAGCTGTGCGACTCCCCGCTGTCCACCGGCCACAGCCCCAGCTGCGACAGCAGCTGCACGTAGGTTGGATATGGCCCCGGATGAAAGAACTGCGCCCCCATGTCCACCGGCAGCACCTGCCCGCCCACAGGCACCGACAAGGTCCGCACGTTCCCACCAATCGTGTCCCGCGCCTCGTACAACTGCACCTCGCACACACCGTCCAGCAGCCACGCACAGGCAATGCCCGCCATGCCGCCACCGATGATGGCCACCCGCGGCAAGGTCGCGGCGCGGGCGCGTCGCTGCGGCAAGGCCGCTGCGACTGTGCCGGCGGCCAAGCCGCCCAGCACGCGCCGTCGCCGCGGCCCGTCGGCTGGAGACAAGTCCGAAGCGATGGGTGTGGATGGGTTATCCGCTGACATGGCAAGCACCTCCGTGTTGGCGGCATCGTAGCCAGCCTGCACGGCAAGTCGATGGGGGTTTGCCAAATCGAATTGCCCAGCGTCAGATTGAGAAGACGGAGGAGAGCCCGGCACCAGATCCTCACCGCTGGCGCAGCGCGACCTGCGCTGCCTCAGCGAGCGGTGTTGTAGGGTGCGAATACTTCCACGACCCAGTCGACGAAGACGCGCAGCTTGGCGCTCAGGTGGCGGTTGGGCCGATAAGCCACATGGAACGGCATGGGCGGAGGCGCCCACTCAGCCAGCACCTCGACCAGGGCGCCACTCTCGATGTGCGGCTGCACGATGGGTCCGAAGGTCTGCACGAGACCGAGGCCGGCCAAAGCAGCGTTGACGTGCGCGGTGCTTTCGTTGACGGAGATCGGGCCCTGGCCTGCGATCTCGAAGCGCTCTGCGCCGCGCACGTATGGGGCCGGAACGATCCGGCCGGTGCCGGCCGAGAAAAAACTGGCCATCGCATGCCTGCCGTCCAACAGTTCCTGCGGGCTTTCCGGCACGCCATGCCGCTTCAGATAGGCCGGCGAGGCGACAGTCGTGAAGGCCATCCGCGCAATGCGACGGGCCACCAATGACTGGTCGGTCAACGCGCCGCCGCGGATCACGCAATCGACCGCTTCACCCACCAGGTCCACCGGTCGGTCACTGACGCCCAGCGCGAGTTGGACTTGAGGAAAGCGCTGGTAGAAGCCGGGCAGCCGCGGCATCACGATCAGATTGGCAACGACCGATCCGACGTCGACACGGATGCAGCCCTTGGGATCGGTCCGATCCTGCGTCAGATCGGATTCGATCTCGTCAATGTCCCTCAGCACGCGTGCCGTGCGCTCGTAGTAGGCCGCCCCCTCGGGGGTGACGGTCACGCGCCGGGTGGTGCGCTGCAGCAGCTTCACCTTCAGGTGGGTTTCCAACTGTTGTACGAGCTTGGTCACGCTGGGCTTGGGCATCTGCAACTGGTCTGCTGCGCGCGCGAAAGCGCCAGCCTCGACCACCCGGGCGAAGACGCGCATGGCGGTGATCTGGTCCATCGGGCCATTATTAGCGGATCGGAAATGGACAAGTGCCCGCCGCGATCTTGGCCAGGTTCGGATGGGCACCCAAACTGCGTTGCATCTCAGGCCAACGCAAGGACTCCACCATGACCAACAAACTTACCGACAAGATCGCCCTCGTGACCGGCGGCACCAGCGGCATCGGGCTGGCGACCGCCAAGCGCTTCGTCGCCGAAGGCGCCCACGTCTTCATTACCGGCCGACGGCAGGCGCAGCTTGCCGCGGCAGTCGCAGACATCGGTCGCAATGTCACGGGCGTCCGCAGCGACGTTGCCAACCTGCAGGACCTCGATCAGCTTTTCGCCACGATCCAGAAAGAAAAGGGCCGACTTGATGTGCTGTTCGCCAACGCGGGCGGCGGTCAGGTGGCGGCGCTGGGCCAGATCACCGAAGCTCACTTCGACAGCATCTTTGACACCAATGTGCGCGGCCTGGTGTTCACCGTGCAAAAGGCAATACCGATCATGCCAAAGGGCGCCACCATCGTGCTGAATGCGTCGACGACTTCCATCAAGGGCACACCTGGGTTCAGCATCTACAGTGCCAGCAAGGCGGCGGTGCGAAATCTGGCGCGAAGCTGGATGCTGGACCTGAAAGATGCGGGCATTCGCGTCAACGTGCTGAGCCCGGGCGTGGTGCCCACGCCGGCCTATGAGCTGCTGGGCTTGACGGGCGATCAACTCGAAGGCTTCATCGAGATGCAGGCGCGGACGATTCCGTTGGGCCGCGTCGGCAGGACCGACGAAATCGCCAAGGCGGCAGTGTTCCTTGCCTCTGACGACAGCAGCTTTGTCAATGGCATCGAACTGTTCGCCGACGGTGGCATGACGCAGGTATGACGGCTTTGTGGCAGATGATCGCCGTGCGGTTTGAAGGCAGCCGCAACGCGATCGGGCGAAGCGGGACTGATCTTCCACAGTGACCGCGGCAGACAACACGCCAGCCAGGACTTCCGGGGCGTGCTGCCCGAGTACGGCATCACGGCCTCGATGAGCCGCAGGCCCGATGCAGTTGGAGGAAAATTGGCTGGCCCGTCAATCAAAGCAAGCCAGCGCGTGGAGCAGCCATGGGACACGGCATCCAGGGGCAAGGTCTATGCAGCGGACCGAGAAACCGCCTCGCGATGTCTTGTCCGCTGAATTCGTTTGCATCGAAGTCCGCCAACCAAGTGAACAATATCCTCAGGAATCAACTGCTTGCCATGGCCTCCAGGGACGAGCGGGTCCGTGCCGAGCTGCAAGCCGAGGGCACGCTGCTCGAGGGCTACCACCCGCGCATGGAGGCAGTTCATCGCGCAAATGCGGCCGATCTACGCGCGCTGATGGAAGAGCACGGTTGGCCGAGCGAGGCCTTGGTGGGGCCGGAGGGTGCAGAGGCAGCGTGGCTGGTGCTTCAGCACTCGATTGCCGAACCCGCTTTCATGCGCCACTGCCGCACATTGATTGATGAAGCCAGCCGCATCGGGCTCGTTCCACGATGGCAGTTTGCCTACCTGGATGATCGAATTCGTGTCTTCGAAGGCAAAGCGCAGCGCTTCGGTACGCAGTTCGATCTCACACCTGATGGGCCAGAGCTCAATGCACTGGAAGACCCGAGCCAAGTCGACAGGTGGAGAAGGGAGGCAGGTCTGGGGCCTGTCAGCGAAGTTTTGTCGCGGGCCCGGGGTCTCCCGCTCCCCTCGCACGAGGAGTACGCATCCAAGCAAGTCGCCGGCGATCTCTGGCGCCGCGATGTCGGTTGGGTCACATGAGTCGATCCACTCCCAAGCAGCGCATTGGTCAGGCCGCGATCAAGGCCTGACTCAAATCGATCAGACTCCAAAGCCCTTCCCGCGGTAAGCGCGCCGCCGAGCCATCGGGTCGGGCCATCGAAGTTCAATCTCCAAAAGGCCGAGTTCAGGTTGCCCATTCGGGGGCTGTTTGCCCCAGGCCCCGTCGCCTATCTTCCAGTGATTCGGACACAAGGAAGAAGCAGCATGCGCCTGACGCACCTCATCAAGCACGTCGACACCCCGCGCCACGCGGCCGCGCATGAAGGGAGTGCGCCATGACGCGCCGCCGCGACGTGTTGCAGGCGCTTGGTGGTGCAGCGATCTGGCCGGTGGCATCGGCCACCGCATCCGCGAAGGACAGCCCGCTCGTGCACCCAGACCTCATCCTGACCAACGGTCGGTTCACCACGCTGGATCGCACCAATCCCAATCCGCAGGCCGTCGCCATCACGAACGGCCGCTTCAGCGCCGTCGGCGATGCCAAAGACATCCTGGCCACGCGTGGCCCGGCCACCAAGCTGATCGACCTTCGCAACAGGCGCGCCATTCCCGGCCTGATCGACAGCCACATCCACGTGATCCGCGGCGGGCTGAACTACAACATGGAGCTTCGCTGGGATGGCGTGCCCTCCCTCGCCGATGCCATGGAGATGCTGCGCAAGCAGGCCCAGAACACGCCGGCGCCGCAATGGGTGCGCGTGGTGGGCGGCTTCACCGAGCACCAGTTTGCCGAGAAGCGGCTGCCAACCATCGACGAGCTCAACGCGGTGGCCCCAGACACACCGGTGTTCATTCTTCACCTGTACGACCGCGCCCTGCTCAACCGGGCCGCGTTGCGCGCGGTGGGCTACACGCGTGACACGCCGAACCCTCCGGGCGGCGAGATCGTGCGCGACGGGGCGGGCGAGCCCACCGGCCTGCTGATGGCACGCCCGAACGCCACCATCCTGTACGCGACCCTGGCCAAGGGACCCAAGCTGCCACCGGAGTACCAATTGAACTCCACGCGCCACTTCATGCGCGAGCTGAACAGCCTGGGCGTGACCAGCGTGGTGGACGCGGGCGGTGGGTTCCAGAACTACCCCGATGACTACGAGATCATCGAGAAGCTCCATGCAGACGGTGAGCTGACGCTTCGCATCGCCTACAACCTGTTCACGCAAAAGCCCGGTGGCGAAGTCGACGACTTCTCGCGCTGGACCAAGAGCGTCAAGCCCGGCCAGGGCGACGACACCTATCGGGTGAACGGCGCAGGCGAGATGCTGGTGTATTCCGCCGCCGACTTCGAGGACTTTCGCGAGCCCCGGCCCGAGATGCCCCCCAACATGGAGGGCGACCTGGAGCGCGTCGTCCGCCTGCTGGCGCAGAACCGCTTCCCCTGGCGGCTGCACGCAACCTACAACGAGACCATCGATCGCGCATTGAACGTCTTCGAGAAGGTCAACCGGGAGATTCCGTTCGACGGCCTGCACTGGTTCTTCGATCACGCCGAAACGATCACGCAGAAGAACATCGATCGCATCGCGGCCCTGGGCGGCGGCATCGCCGTCCAGCATCGCATGGCCTACCAGGGCGAGTACTACATCGACCGCTATGGCCAGAAGAGCGCCGAGGCGACACCCCCGATCTCGAAGATGTTGGCCTCCGGTGTGCCGGTTGGGGCCGGCACCGACGCCACGCGCGTGGCCAGCTACAACCCCTGGGTTTCGCTCGCCTGGCTGGTCACCGGCAAGACTGTTGGCGGCGCGCAGCTCTATCCGCCGAACAACCGCCTCGATCGCGAGCACGCACTGCGCCTCTGGACGGAGGCCAACACCTGGTTCTCGAACGAACAGGGCAAGAAGGGCCGGATCGCCGTGGGCGAGCTGGCGGACCTGGCCGTGCTGTCTGAAGACTACCTCCAGGTGCCCGAGAGCGATATCGCGCAACTCTCCTCGGTCATGACCCTGCTGGGCGGCCGCGTGGTCCATGGCAAGGGCGACTTTGCGGACTTCGCCCCACCCGCTCTCCCCGTGCTGCCTGACTGGTCGCCAGTGAAGCGATTCGGCGGCTATCAGCAGCGCAGGCTGGGGCAACCGGGTGCCGCTCGCATGGCATCCATGTGCGGCTGCAGCGCCGGCTGCAGCGTGCACGGACATGACCATGCCGCCGCCGCCCGACGCGATGTGCCGACGAGCGATGCACAAGGCTTCTGGGGCGCGTTTGGATGCGGATGCTGGGCCGTTTGAGCGTGGACGGCGGCCGTACCATGGCGCGCGGCGCTCTTCGATTCAACCTGGATACAAGGCAAGGGAATTTCCAATGAAACTGAGCGTTCCTGTCTTCATGAGCTTCACAGCGGGCTACATCGACACGGCGGGCTTTCTTGCCCTTCAGGGCCTGTTCACCGCGCACGTGACCGGGAACTTCGTGACGCTGGGCGCCGCCCTGGTCCTCGGCACCTCGGGAGCCACGGCGAAATTGCTGGCGCTTCCCGTCTTCTGCGCGGTCATCCTCGTGACCCACCTGGCCTCTTTCCCGGTGGCCAGGGCCGGGTTGCCGGTGCTGCGCACGATGCTGTCACTGCAGGTGCTGCTGCTCCTGTTCGGGGCCGCGCTGGCGATCTTCGTGGGGCCGCAGCAGAAGGGAGATGACGTCCTCACCATCGTGGCCGGCATGTCCTTCGTTGCCGCGATGGCCATTCAGAACGCTGCCTCGCGCCTGCACCTTGGCAGCGCCCCGCCAACCACCTTGATGACCGGTACGACGACGCAAATCATGATCGACATCGCGAACCTGGTTCGCGGACTGGAGGGCGAAAAAAGGCAGGAGGCAAGCACTCGCCTGTCGAAGATGCTCGCCAACGTGGCGGCGTTCGCAGCGGGCTGTGCGGCAGGTGCCATCCTGTACAGCCAGTTGAGCATGTGGTGCTTCGCGATCACGCCCGTGCTCGGGCTCGTGCCCATTCTGGCAAGGGCAACGCGCGCAGCCGCACCCTGACCAGCCGGCAGCGTTCCGGCTGCCGTGCTGCGTCCACCGCCAAACCGGGCTCGGTAGTCATCTGGCGTGATGCCGAGCCGTTTCACGAACAGCTTCCTCAACGACTGCTCGGTCGCAAAGCCGACCCGGCATGGCCGCGCGGCCCGCCGGTTCCGCCATCGACATCGACATCGGTTGATTCGCGTTCGAAAGCACCCACGGCGCGTTCTGGCTGCCGCAGCGGCTCGTGCTCTGGGTCGCCAGATGCACGCGGTACTGCGACTGCCCACCCGGACGTTTCAAGATCCCAGCGGGTAAGCTGGCGGGTCATGCACATACTGGTATCGCGCCGCAGCACTCGCCCATGCCGAAGCCTCCACTCGCACGCGCGCAGCACGCGGCCCGCGGCGCGCCACGGAAAGTCAATCATCTCGCGTTGGCTGGCAGGGCTGGTCTGGACGGCCCTCGCCCTCAAGTTGACCAGCGCCTCAGCGCTTGCAATCGCGGACTACGAGCACACCGTCTGGGGCGAGAAGGACGGCCTTGCAGCTGCGGCGGGTCAATTCATCCAGGTGCCGCACGGCATGCTCTTGATGCGGACCACCGTGGGCCGCCAGGTCTTCGATGGCGTTGAGTTCCACTCGTTCAACAAGGCGCCGGCGGGCGGGCCGTTCGTGGACTCCGCCGACGTGCTGGGACAGACCAGCCCCACGGGAGCGGTCTACTACATCCATCCCGAGACGCTCCGCCTGATGCGGAGGTGGCAGGGCCGCACCGAAGCGGTCGAGGACAAGTTTGGCGCAGGTCCTTACGCCAGGTTCATCTTCGATCAGCAAGGGGTTGGGTGGTATCACCAGAGAGGTGTCCTTCTTCGGCTCGAGGGGCTCCATCTCGAGGCCCTCGATGATTCATGGGGCATTCCAAAGGGGACGAGGGCAATCCACCGTCCGGTCGTTGACGCGCAAGGGGCTGTCTGGTTTGTCAATCCTGTCGGCCTGTACAGGCTGCCCAGGGGCGCGCGGGTGTTCGAGCGCGTTGACGTGCGGGATTGCGAGCAGATTGCCTTCGCGCCGGATGGATCGCTGTGGTGCACAGGCGCCGAGGGCATCGCCGTGATCGACATGAAAGACGGCCGCCCTGTCAGCCAGCGGCGCCTAACGCGGGCGCCCCACGGCATCATGTTGTTCGACAGCCGGGGCGGCCTCTGGATGCATTCGCTGATCGGCATCGAGCATGCGGCCGACTGGCGACGCGTTCTCGCGCCTGGAGGCGTCTCCGCCCTGCAGGCAGACGCCATCACGCCTGAGCGCGGCCTGTCGTCTCTTTCAGTGAACGACTTGCACGAAGATGCCGACGGGAACATCTGGCTGGCAACCGCAACTGGCATCGAGCGGTTTCGGCTCCCGCGCTTCACGCAGGCGAAGTTCCCGCGTTACGTGACCTCTGCCGAGCTGACACCCGATGCCGATGGCGGTCTTTGGCTGGGCCAATGGAACAGCAGTTTGAAGTACGTCGCCAATGGCAGCGTCAAGGAGATGCCCCAGATCAAGGACGTCACGAGCATCCGGCCCGGCGCAAATCATCGGATCTGGGTGTCGACCCAGAACGCGCTGTGGCGCAAGGAGGCGGGTGCCGACTTCACCCTTGTCCCGACGCCCGATCTGTCATGGCGTGGGCAAATACATCAGATTGCTGAAGATGACACGGGAGCCGTGTGGCTTCAGGCTGGCGATCAGTTGCTGCGCCTTCAAGACGGTCGCATTTCTCAACCCAGGGGGCCTGTCACGCCGCCTGCCGATGGACGCTACATCCTCCATGCCGACACGCAGGGCCAGCTCTGGTTTGCCGGCAAAGCGCGCCGCGGTCCCTTCGTGCTGCGTGGGGGCCTGTTCCGCGAGATCAGGTCCGAGCCCTACCATGACACGGTGACCGAAGCCTGGGTGGCCTTCGCGCGCGGCGCAAGGGTCTGGATCGGCGGGCTGAACGGCGTGGGCGTTTTCGAGGGAGACCAGTTCCGCCCCTTGCAGAGCAAGGGCAATGTTCTCAAAGCGATCACGGGCATCGTCGAGACGCCGCAGGGTGATCTGTGGCTGTCCGGGCTGAACAAGGTCTTTCACATTCCCGCAGCAACGCTCAAGGCCGGCTTGAGCGGGCAGGCGGTGATGCCCAAGGTCTATGACCACCATGACGGGCTGCACGGCGTCGCAGATCCCGGGGATGCGCCCAGGTTGGCCCGGGATGCCGCGGGCCTCATCTGGGCCTCGACCAACGAAGGTCGCTTCTGGATCGATCCCGGTGTCAAGCAGGCCGTGCCCAAGCCACCCGTGGCACAGGTCTGGGCGGTCAAGAGCGATGGCGCGATCACGCCAGCGGGAGCCGGGGTGCAACTGTCCGCCAATCCCGGCCAGATCGAGTTCAACTATTCGGCGGCGGCGCTCTCCATCGCGAACCGGGTTCGCTTTCGGTATCGCATCGAGGGCATCGACAGCGAGTGGCAGGAGGCCGGGGCTCGGCGCACCGCGTACTACACGCAGTTGCCGCCGGGCCGCCATCGTTTCGAGGTCATGGCCAGCAACGAGGATGGCCAGTGGGCCGAAGTGCCCACGTCGCTGACGTTCGAGGTGCTGCCGGCCTGGTACCAGACGCTCTGGTTTCGCATGCTCGCGCTGTCGCTTGTGCTCGGATGCCTCTGGCTGGTCTACCGGCTGCGCGTGGGTGTCCTGAGGGCTCGCGAGCGGTCGCGCATGCGCGAGATCCTGGCGGAGCGCGAGCGCATTGCGCGAGACCTGCACGACACCTTGCTGCAGAGCATGCAAGGCGTGATCCTTGGATTCCAGGCCGTGGCCACCGCATTGCCGGCCCAGGACAACACCCGCGGTTCGATCGAAAGCCAGCTCGACCACGCCGACCAGATGCTGGGCGAGGCACGCGACCGGGTGCGCGATCTGCGCAGCACGGATGCCGACGCCGTCGGCCTGCGCGAAGCGTTCGAATCGGCCGCAGCCCAACTGGCGGGAACAGCACAGGTGGAGATCGTGGAGGCCGGGCGAGCTCGGGCCCTGAGGCCTCTCACCCGCGACCGCATCTACCTGATCGGCCGTGAGGCGCTGCTGAATGCCGTGATCCACGGCAAGGGCAGCGACATCCGCGTGGACCTGCAGTTCGAGTCGCGCCGATTCACCCTGCGCGTGCACGACAACGGCCCGGGCATGGCCCCGGAAGTTCTGGCGGCTGGCGCCCGCCCCGGCCACTACGGACTGCTGGGCATGCGCGAGCGAGCCGCGCAGATCGGCGGCAGCCTCACGATCACAAGTCGACCCGGAGGTGGCACAGAAGTCGAACTTCGCGTGCCTGCCGCCCAGGCTTTCGAGGGCACCGCGTCGAACAGGCCATGGCGCCAGATCTTGCGAATCCCCAGAGAAGGTCGCCAGCCGATGCGCCGGCAGGCATAGGCAAGAGCTGCAACGGACCGCCTATTGCATGCACCAACTGAGGTACTCGCGATTGGTGAACCGATAGGGCCCGCACGCAAAGACCGGACTGGTAGCAGCACGGCCAGCAGCGCCGCCACCGGCGGCAAACAGGATGACGCCGTGCCCCCTGCAGGCCACGAAGATGAGCAACCCCAGCGCAAAGAGAACGATCAGGAGAGACATCGAGTGGCTCCAGTGCGGTTGGTCGGCCGACTAAGTGCCCAGGCCCTTGACGGCGGCCAGGATGACATTCGCCACCTCGGCAGGCTTGGCCATCATCACGGCATGGCCCCCGTCAAGACTGGTGACCTTGGCACCCGCGCGTTGCGCCATGGCTTTCTGCGCGAGCGGTGGAATCATGTGATCCTGCTCGGCCAGCACATACCAGCTGGGCTTGCTCCGCCAGGCCGCCACCCCCACCTTGTCGCCGAAGCTGCGCCCTTCGATGGGCTTCTGGCTCACTGCCATCAATCGGGTCCTGGCCGGCGCCAGGTCCTGCGCGAAGTGCTCCCCGAAGTTCCTGGCACTCATCCACAGATAGCCGTGTGAATCCGGCTCGATGCCGGCCAGGCCCGGGGGTTGTGGCAGGTCCTTGTTGGCGGAGAGGTCGTTCACCGATTCGCCATCCGTCGGCGCAAAAGCCGCGACGTAGACCAGGCCCGCGACCTTCTCCTGCCGCCCCACCTCGGTGATGACCACGCCACCCCACGAATGGCCGACCAGCAGCACCTTGCCCGCTTGCCTGTCGATGGCTCGCTGCGTGGCGGCCACATCGTCGGCCAGCGAACTCAGCGGGTTCTGCACCGCGACCACCGTCAGCCCCTTTTCCTGAAGCAGCGGGACGACATCGTTCCAGCAGGAGCCGTCTGCCCAGGCGCCATGCACCAGGATGACGGAGACCTGTTGGCTCGCAGCTACCGCTGGCGCCGCAGCGACAACACCCGGACTCAGCCAGGCGCTGAACACCAGGCCGGTCGCGATGGAGAAGGCAGTCAGCTTGGGAACAAGGGGGGCATTCATGGCAGTTCCAGTCATCAAAATAAGAGCATTCAATATCCTTGGAAGCTGGGTCGCCAGCTTCCTCCCGGGGGTTGGTGCCACCTCCTCCGTTGGTGGCAAGCGCTGCTTGACGGCTGGCGAACTCGATCGCCAGGGCTGCGCCGAGCAAGCTGCGACTCAAGTCGGCGACCTGCCCCTTCTGGCCACTGTGGTGCCTTCCTCCGTGCACACAGCTGCACGCCTCACGCCCGGCACACTCGAAGCGAACAGCGACGGGAAAGCCAGCTGGCACGCACTGCTGCGCGGGTGCCCGTTCCAACTCGGGGATGAATCCATGAACGACCTGTTGATCTCACTCGCGCTCGGCCTGGGCATTGGCGTCGCCTGCCGCTGGTTCGACCTGCCACTGCCGGCGCCGCCCAAGCTGGTGGGCGCGCTGCTTGTCCTGTCCATCACCCTCGGCTTCGCCGGCGTTGACCACCTGCTGCGAGGCGCCGCATGAACGCCGGCTCGACACAGAAGACCAGGATCGTGATCGGGCTGCTGCTGGGCGTGGCGATTGGCGCGCTGTGCCGCTGGGCCGGCATCCCGTCGCCAGCACCGCCCGTGCTGGCCGGTGCGCTGTTGGTGGTGGCCATGACCCTCGGGTACATCGCCACGGATCGCTGGGTCGCGAAAAGGGAAGCCAGGCACCGGGACCTGTGCGGCGGGCCGGACGGTTCGCTCAAGCAAGGCCGGTGACATCGCCGGGCTCTCCCTGCCGGACCTCGCAGCGCGGCTCTACCCAACCGCGCGCGCCTGCGCCCCTTACGCCCAGAGGCCTAGCGCGCGCCAACCCGAGTGCGGGTGCCGGCAGGTGATCGGTTCGGCAAAGTGGCCAGACATTGCCCACCTGCTCCGAACGCGGTGCCGGAAACAACCGGCGGTCGCCTTCGTCACAGGCGGGTGGTGGTGGCGGGTAAGTCGGACCTGCCCGTGGCGCACGCCGCAGGCTCCGTCCGCATCTTCAACAACGCCTCGAAGCGAGGCTCATACGCAAAGGTCATACATGGCACACGTACTCACCACCGGCGGCGGAAAAGCGCTGCTCGATGCCTCCGACGTCGCGATCCTGCTGCTGGATCACCAGTCAGGCCTGCTCCAGACCGTGAAGGACATCGAGATCAGCGAGCTGAGGGCCAACGTCGCATCCCTGGCCAAGGTTGCGGCCTTGATGGACATCCCGGTCATCACCACCGCATCGGTGCCAGATGGCCCGAACGGTCCGCTCATCTCCGAGATCGAGCAGTTCGCGCCTCGCGCAACCTACGTTTCACGCAAAGGGGAGATCAGCGCCTGGGACAACGAAGACTTCGTCAAGGCCGTGCGCGCCACAGGCAAGAAGACGCTGGTCATCGCCGGCATCTGGACCAGCGTCTGTGTGATGTTCCCGGCCCTGGACGCAGTGGCCGCTGGATTCAAGGTCTATGCGGTCATGGACGCCTCTGGCGACCCCAGCGAGCTGACCTCGCGGGCCACGCTGGCTCGGTTCACCCAAGCCGGTGTGGTGCCCACCAGCATCAACGCGATGGTTTGCGAGCTGCAGAGAACCTGGAACCGGCCCGACGCGGCAAAGTACGCCGAGATCTACGCCCTCTTCTCTCCGCACTACGCCGCCGCCATTGAGAGCTACCAGCGCGCGCAGCAGGCTGCGAAGGCATAACTCGGACGGTGCGGCACAGGGAGAGCCGCCCGAGTCTTGGGCGAGTTCTCAGCCGAGCCATGTGAAAGGGCCGCGGGATGGTGCAAGAACACCACCCGGCGGCCCTTTTGCACTGGTTGAGAAAAGCAGTCAGACCACCTTGGCGGCGGTCTGACACTGATCATTCAACCTGCCCGACGCCGTGGCCCGACGTTCAGCGGACCACCCTCTGCAGGAACTCACGGATCAGGTCGCCAATCTGCCGGCCGTGGTCTTCGAGCGCGAAGTGGCCGGTGTCGAACATGTGGATTTCGGCGTTCGGCAGGTGACGCTTGTACGGGGGCGCCCCGGCCGCAGGGAAGATCTCGTCATTAGCGCCCCAGGTGATCAGCATCGGCGGCTGGTACTTGGTGAAGTACTCGTGCCACGACGGATACAGCGGGACGTTGGTCCGGTAGTCGTAGAACAGATCGAGCTGGATCTCGGCGTTGCCAGGGCGGTCGAGCAGGGCCTGGTCGAGCGTCCAGGCGTCGGGACTGACCAGCGACATGTCCTTGAATCCGGTGCTGTACTGCCAGTACGTTGCCTTCAGCGTCGTCAGCCACCGGATGGCCTCGCGCTCCTTGGCGGCACCGGTTTCCCAGTAGGCCATGATGCCGTCCCAGAACGGGTGCCCGAAGCCCTCCATGTACGCGTTGCCGTTCTGAACCACAAACGCGGTGACGCGCTCCGGGTGCTTGACCGCCAGGCGAAAGCCCACCGGGCCGCCGTAGTCCATCACGTACAGCGCGTACTTCTCGATGTCGAGCTGGCAGGTCAGCTTGTCGACGATGTTCGTGTAGTTCTCGAAGGTGTAGGCAAACTTCGTACGATCAGGGCTCTCGCTCTGGCCGTAGCCCGGGTAGTCCGGGGCGATGACACGAAACTTGTCCGCCAGCTGGGGAATCAGGTTGCGGAACATCTGCGACGACGTGGGGAAGCCGTGCAACAACAGAAGCACCGGGGCGTCCATCGGACCCGCATCCCGGTAGAAGACTTCGATGCCGTCGACCTTCACTCGTTCATACCGGATGTCGGTCGGCGATGATGTGCGGGGGGTAAGCTGGTCCATGTGATTCCTCGTCAGTAGATGGTGGGGCGCCTCCGGTCTGCGGATGCAGCAAGCCTGGAGGATGTCGTCATGACATCGCGTCTCAGCGTGTGATGACGGACGTTTCAAGGTTAGACACCAGCACTGCGAGGCACATCCTGCAGAGGGTGGTGTCGAGGGTGGCCTTTGGATGGAAAGGACAGCAGGCATGGCGCGAGCCGGATGCGTGAGACCACGCTGATGCACACCAAGAGGCACCTGAATTCACAACCCGGAAGAACTGGGAGCCGTGATGAATCACAACACCGCGATGGTCGTCACGGCATGCCCGGGTCCGAACCACCGGCAGCTCTCTTCCTCAGCGCCGCCAGCTCCGCGACCATTGGCGCGGTCATCTCACGGATCTCGGTCTCCGTAAAGCGCGGCGTGATGTGCTGAGGGCAGTTCCAGTCAAAGGCTTCTACCCCGATGACGATCGCGCGCTCGGCCCTGCCGGCATATCCAGGAACCTGGAGCGACCGGACCAGATCGGGATCAACGGCGCGGTCAATGACCCGCGCGCGGCCCCAGATCTTGAGGCGACCGGGGTCAGCGTGATTGACCAGGATCAGTGCGACCCGGCCATCGGCATCGAGATTGCCAACGCTGACATATTGCAGATTCCCGCGGAAATCGGCGAACCCGATGGTCCTGGCATCGATCACCTTCAGAAAGCCCGGCGGTCCCCCACGAAACTGGACATAGGGCCATCCCGTCTCGCCGACGCTGGCCTGGAAAAATCCGTCCATTCCTTCGATGAACTCGGTCTCGGCCTGCGTCAGCTCTTGCTGGCGCGCCGTCGCCGTCTCGAAGCTCCGGTTGGCCTGCCGGGAGCCGTAGCGTTGCTGGGCTGCCTTCACCGAAGGCGTGAATGTGATCTCCGCGAATGCTCGTGGCATGAAATCTCCAACGGGTTGTCCAATGTGAAAGGCTGTGAAGTCGCCGCCTGCAGACAGCCGACAGGCCCCGCACGTCCCTTTGCGACGGCCACGCCGCAAGCGTAGAAATGCGCCGGCGATGCGGACACACCCCCAGGACCAGCACAAGGTTGCAACTTTGGGTCAACCGTCTGGACGACGGACATTCGCCCCGCACGGGTGGCTACCTCACTTGGACGCAAGGGCCGCTATGCCTCCGGCTGGGTGACGATTGCTGCCAGGCGGGCAAAGATTGGCCACCTCAACTTCCGACGCCGGGATTCCGCCATGGAAACACGTCCTCCACTTCCTCCCTTTACCCGCGAGACCGCGCTGCAAAAGATCCGTCTGGCCGAAGACGGCTGGAACACGCGAGACCCTGCGCGTGTGGCGCTGGCCTACAGCGAGGACACCCGCTGGCGCAACCGGACGGAGTTCCCGACGGGCCGGCCGGCAGCGCAGGCGCTGCTGGAGCGCAAGTGGCAGCGAGAGTTGGACTACCGGTTGATCAAGGAACTCTGGGCTTTCGACGGCAACCGGATTGCCGTCCGCTTCGCCTACGAATGGCACGACGACGCCGCGAACTGGTACCGCAGCTATGGCAATGAAAACTGGGAGTTCAATGCGGCGGGGCTGATGACGCATCGACACGCCAGCATCAACGACCTGCCCATCGCGCAAGCGGATCGGAAGTTCTTCTGGCCCCTGGGCCGGCGGCCCGACGATCATCCCGGACTGACTGAACTGGGACTTTGAAGGTCCGCGCCTCCTTGCGCCACAACTTGCCGTTCGCCAGCGCAAAGCCCTTCGGTCGCGGCTGGGCGGCATCAGCCCCTACTCATCGCCACTTTCGTGATGCTGGGGGAAGATGATCTTTCGTCGCCCGAACAAGCGGGCATCCAACGAATAGGCCCCGGGGCCCAGCATTGCGAGCGCCGCGGCCTCAAGGATCGTGCAGACGGGCCCCACGTCCATCTCGCCGGTGCCATTGACGCAAATCGCCAGGACCAGGGGCACGCACAACGCCGAGAAGACGGGCGTGAAAAGCCCGATCCAGAGCGCGATCGCCACCGTCCAGGGCGCCAGCATGGCCACACCGGATGTGAACGGGCCAGGAGGCCGGAGTGCGCCGTCCAACAGGAGAACGCTCAGCGCAATCCGCATGATGAGCAGCGCGGCGCCCGGTGGCCCGCCAGGGAACGCGGAGAACAGTCTTTGCATTTGCTCGCATGCTATGAAGACGCCATCGAACGGAAAATGCCAATCCGGGTAACGGCCACTCAGCCCTTGGAGTGATTTCGAGTGCCGCGCCGCTCGATAGAGTCGAATTCACCACCATTCGAGTCGAGCGCCAATGAAGCGAAGCCTGCGGCGGTTGCCATGGTGCCGGCTTGTCTGCCTGCTCAGTTGTGGCAGCGTTTGGGGGGCCGACCAGGGCCCGGCGCCGCCGCTCGCCTTCATCCGCTCAGATGGGTTCATCGTTTTCTGCGGCGTTGGCGTGGCGCTGCTGGCCTTGGCCGCTTTCCGGTTCTGCGTCCAGCGGGCCGCCGCTCGCATGCGCGCCCGCTGCGAAGAACGCATGGCCGAGCAAACATGCATCGCACGGGAACTCCAGGACACGCTGCTGCAAAGCACACAAGGCCTGATCCTTCAGTTCCAGGCCGCGGTGGACCACATGTCCCCCGAGGATCCGGCCCGCGCCGCGCTGCTGGAAGCGCTGGACCGCGTCGAAGCCATGCTGACGACAGGCCGCGAGAGGGTGCTTGACCTGAGGACCTCGGAGGAGCCGTTGGGCGACCTGCCGGTGGCCTATGCCGCCACCGGCGAAGCGCTGAGGCAAGGCCGCAATGTGACCTTCCGCACCATCGTCGATGGCACGGCACGTGACCTCCAGCCCTTCGTCAAGGCCGAGCTCTATCGCATTGGCAGGGAGGCGCTGCTCAATGCATTTCGCCACGCACATGCGGCCACCATAGAACTCCAGATCGTCTATGGAGAAGACACGCTGAGCATCCGCATCCGCGATGATGGAACAGGTGTTGATGCGCACATGCTCGGGCAGGACAAGGGCCCCGCTCACTGGGGTGTCGTTGGCATGCAGGCGCGCGCGGCGCGAATCGGCGCCCGGCTCGATTTCTGGAGCCGCGCGGGTGCCGGCACCGAAATCGAGCTGCGCATTTCGGCTGCGCTTGCCTACAAGGCGTCGGCGAAGATCCGCCAATGAAGGCGCTGCTCAGAGTTCCTCGTTGAGGATGCCCCGGCGCATCGCGATGACGACGGCCTGGAGGCGGTCACTCGCACCGAGCTTCACGAGAATGCTCTTCATGTGGGTCTTGACGGTCTCTTCCGAAACCCCGAGGCGATCGGCGACCTGCTTGTTGGCGCCACCTGCGGCCACCTCGCCAATGACCTCCACCTCGCGCGGCGAAAGCGCTTCGTCGGTCAGGCGCAGGGAAAGCTCCTGCGCCACCTCAGGCGCGATGAAGCGCCTGCCGCCATGCACGGTGCGCACGGCGGCCACCAGTTCCTTGCGAAGCGCGTTCTTCAACAGGTAGCCGCTGGCACCGATCTTGAGCGCACGAAGGGCTTGCACGTCACCGCGGTAGGTCGTCAGCACCACGATGCGCGCCGAGGGATCCCTGCTCAGCATTTCACCCATCGCGGCCATGCCATTCATGCGTGGCATCTGCAGGTCCATCAGCGTGACATCGGGCCTGTGCTGCTCGAACAGCGCCAGCGCTTCAATGCCGTCGCCCGCCTCGGCGACCAGGGCCATGTCCGGCTGGCCGGAGATGACCGCCGCAATGCCCGCGCGCACCATCGGGTGGTCGTCGACAACGAGGATGCGAATGGGGTTGTCGGGAAGCTCTGACATGTGGGGTAGCGCGCCCTGAAGCGTTCAAGGTTCTTGCGGGACGTTAACGCCCCACCGGGACCATCGTCAACCTTGCAGGCGCGGCACTCCCTCTATCGAGTGAGACGCCCGTCCCTGCGTCGCGGCTGGCGAGGCTTGACCATGCTCCCTAAAGTCCTGATCCATCAAGTCACCTCATGTGGCCGATTGGAAATCACGATCGATTGCGAACGGAACCCTCGCCAGACAAGTCAATGCGCAGGCATGGGCATTTGTGTTGCCGCGGCGATTTTCCCAGATGTGAGGTCTGCACCTCGTGTGATGGAGAAGATCATGAAGCCTGAACTGAGAGATGTCGCGCCGAATTCATATGAATTTGGAAACTTCGTTCTCGTTCCTGAGCGTCAGGCGCTGCTGGAAAGCGGTACGCAGGTCCGGATTGGCGGCCGCGCATTCGAGATGCTGACCGTCCTGGTGATTTGCGCCGGCGAAGTGGTGAGCAAGCGCGAACTGCTTGAACGTGTCTGGCCGGACACGGTGGTCGAGGAAAGCAACCTCAAGGTGCACATGGCGGCGCTGAGGCGTGTGCTGGGTGACGATCCATCAGCAGCCAGGTACGTCGCGACGGTGACGGGGCGCGGCTACCGATTCATCGCAGAGGTCACGGCCCACACCTCGCCCGCGGGGCGGGCATCTTCTTCGACGTCAACGCCACGGCGCAGCAATTTACCGGCCGGTCGCGCGAGCGTCCTGGGCAGGGACGATGTGATCGACATGTCGTGGGATGAGTTGACCCAATGCCGCCTGATTTCCATTGTTGGCGCGGGCGGCGTGGGAAAGACCACGGTAGCGCTCGCGGTGGCCGAGCGAGCGCTGGGTGTGTTCAAGGATGGTGTGTGGCTGATCGATCTGGCGTCACTCACAGAACCCCACGAGATGCCCGGCACAATCGCCAGCGCGATGGGTCTTGCATTGCATGCTGGCGAATGGGCGGCATTGTGCGAACACCTGCGCGAACGCACGCTGTTGCTCGTGCTCGACAACTGCGAACACCTCATCGATGAAGCGGCCCACTGCGCCGCCCAGGTTCTCGCGAACGCGGCCAACGTCAAGATTCTCGCGACGAGCCGAGCACCGCTGCGGATTGCGGGAGAGCGAGTGCGCAGGCTTGCAGGACTGTGCGCGCCGCCTCGATCAGAACGTTTGAATGCGACACAAGCGCTGCGTTTTCCCGCGATCCAGCTCTTCGTGGAGCGGGCGACATCGAGCTTCGAGCAGTTCAAATTCGGCGACGCCAACGCAGCCGCAATTGCGGAGGTCTGCAGAGGGCTCGACGGCCTCCCGCTGGCCATCGAACTGGCAGCGGCATGCATACCGGCTTTTGGCGTCAGCGGCCTGCTGAGGCAACTCGATAATCGCACCCATCTCCTGACGGGTCGCCGCGCGGGTCCAGAGCGCCATCGGAGCCTGGCTGCGAGCTTCGACTGGAGCCATGCCCTGCTTTCGGAAGCTGAAGCCACCGTCTTGCACGCCGTCTCGGTGTTCGACGGCGAATTCGATGGCGCGGCCGCCGCGGCCGTCACGGACCTGAGCCTTGACCAAACGACGGAGGCGCTGGGCACGCTCGCCGAAAAGTCGCTCGTCACGGCAAATTTTGGTGGCCCCACAGTCAGCTACTTCCTCCCGGAAACGACAAGGCACTGCTGCCTTGAGCGCCTGGCGCTGAGCGGGCAGGAACACCTGGTTCGCTTCAGGCTCGCGCATCACAGGCGTGGCGCACTCGACCAGCAAGGCGCGGCCCTTTCGCCGCGGGACACAGGCCCGCAACCACCGAACTCCCCGTGCCGCCACTGCGGCACGACACGCGGAGCTGCCTGCGCGGCGCCGCCAATCACCCCCTCCAAGGGCCATCATGACCAGTCGAAGAAACTTCCTGAACACCTCAGCCGCTGCAGCGGCTGCCACGCTCGCGTCCACGCCGGCCCTTGCCGCACGGCGGCCACCATCGCCTGACATCGCGACCCCCGTTCCCGATGGCCTCAATCCCGTTGGCGTTCGCACGGCAGGCGTGCGCCTGGTCCCGGTCGTCGGCGGCAAGTACAAGGTCTGGACCAAGCGCGTCGGCAACGGCGCGACCAAGGTCTTGCTGCTGCACGGTGGCCCCGCCTTCTCGCACGAATACCTGGAAGTCATGGCGGCATTCCTGCCCGAGGCCGGCTACGAGATCTATTTCTATGACCAGCTGGGCGTCAACAACTCCGATCAACCGGCCGATGCGTCGCTGTGGACAGTGCCGCGCTACCTGGAGGAGGTGGAGGAAGTCAGGCGTGGCCTGGGCCTCGACAAGTTCGTGCTGTTTGGCCACTCGTGGGGCGGCGTGCTGGCCATCGAGTACGCGCTGAAGCACCCCCAGGCGCTGAAAGGCCTGGTGATCTCCAACATGGTGGCCGGCATGCAGGCTTACCTGAAGCGGGTCAACCACCTCAAGGAGACCTTGCTGCCTGCGCCGCTGCTCAAGCAGATCAATGCACTCGAAGAGGCCAAGGACTTCGACAACCCGGCCTATGAGCAGATCATCATGGCGCACCTGTACAACAAGATCATCTGCCGGCTGGATCCCTGGCCCGATGCGCTGATGCGCAGCTTCAAGCACATGAACAAGGACATCTACATCCAGATGCAGGGGCCCAGCGAGTTCGAGGTGAGTGGCAGCCTGAAGGACTGGGAACGCTGGGATCGCCTGAAGGACATCAAGACCCGCACCCTCATCCTCGGCGCCATGCACGACACCATGGATCCGGAAGACCTCCAGCGCATGGCAAAGATGATGCCGAACGCCAAGGCGGAGATCTGCCCCAACGGCAGCCACCTGGCGATGTGGGACGACCAGGCCGCCTACTTTGGCCACCTGCTGCGCTTCCTGGCAACCGTCTGATTCGCCAGTCAGCCCGGCGCCGCAACGCTCGCTCGCAGCCCTGGGCTGGCAACCCACGTGGCGCTGGCACCGCCGGCGCCACATGGCATGGGTCATTGGAGGTTGCGCCCGAGGAAGGCCATCATCCAACGCGCAATTTCGTCGCCATGCGAGGCCAATGCGAAGTGACCGGCGCCATCGATCATGTGGACCTCCGCCTTGGGCAGGTCGCGCTTGAATGCCTCTGCGCCGGCAGGCAGAAAAAATGGATCGCCAGCGCCCCAGACCGCCAGCAGCGGCGGCTGGTGCTTGCGGAAGTAGTCGTGCACCGCCCCGTACTGCTTCAGGTTGGAGCGGTAGTCCAGCAGGATGGCCAGCTGGATGTCTTCCTGGCCCGGGCGATCCAGGAATTGCTGGTCGAGCAGGTAGTCGTTCGGGTCGATCCGGGACGGCTCTTTCACACCTTCCAGGTATTGCCATCGGGTGGTCTCGAGCTTGAACAGCTTGCGCAAGGGATCGCGATGCTGCGGCGAAGGGTCCGCCCAGAATTCGCGCATCGGTGCCCAGCCAGGGCTGAGGCCCTCCTCGTACGCATTTCCGTTCTGCGACACGATGGCTGTGATCCGGTCTGGATGGGCAACGGCCAGCCGCCAACCGATGGGCGCGCCAATGTCGAAGACATAGAGCGCATAGCGTTTGACCGCCTTCACCTCGGTGAACCGGTCGACCACCTGCGAAAGCTCGTCGAAGCTGTAGTGAAAGGACGCGCCATCCTTCACCTGCGTCAGGCCAGAACCCGGAAGGTCGGGCGCAAGGACGCGGTATCGAAGCGCAAGCTTCGGAATCAGCGCCCGGAAAAGGCGGGATGACGTGGGGAAGCCGTGCAGCAGCAGCACCACAGGTGCATCCGCAGGGCCCGCCTCGCGATAGAAGATGTTGTGGCCATCCACCTCCGCAAACTCATGTCGCACGACCACTTCGGCATTCGCGGGCGAGGCGGCATGCACCTTGGCCCCCACGAGCAGCAAAGCGAGCGCCACCAGGAAAATCCATCGGAATGTGTTTCGGAGTGAGCGCATGGCAGGTTTTCTGGTGAATGACAAAGCGTGGGCGATCGAAAGAATCCCTCATTGAGGACCCTGAATGTGTCAAGTCTGATGAAGCCGCGTGCGGCGGACCAGGTGGCGGCCCGCTACCAGAAGTGGACCCGGGCCTCCGGGGCCAGGTAGAGCTTGTCTGTGGGCTGAACGTCGAAGGCCTTGTACCAAGCGTCCATGTTGCGCACCACGCCATTGAGCCGGAACAGCGGCGGCGAGTGGGCGTCGATCAACACGAGTTGACGCAGCGTGCCTTCGCGGATCTTGGTGCGCCGGAAGCGCGCATGCGCGAGGAAGAAGCGCTGGTCACCGGTGAGCCCATCCAGCACCGGTGCGGTGCCGTGCTTCTGCTGGTAGAGCTGGTAGGCGAGATAGGCTGCTTCCAGGCCGCTGAGGTCGCCGATGTTTTCACCCATCGTGAAGGCGCCGTTGACCTTCAGGCCTGGCAGCACCTCATAGGCGTCGTACTGCTGGCGCAGCGCCGTGGTGCGGGCCTGATAGCCGGCCTTGGCGGCATCGGTCCACCAGTTCTCCAGCTTGCCTGTGGGTCCGTGGCCGCTGCCCTGGTCATCGTAGGCATGCCCCATCTCATGGCCGATGAGCGCGCCGATGGCGCCATAGTTCACCGCTGGGTCCGCATCGGCCTCGAAGACCGGCGGCTGCAGCATCCCAGCCAGGAAGGTGATCTGGTTGGTGGACGGGTCGTAGTAGGCATTGGGTGTTTGCGGCAGCATCAGCCAGCGCGCTTTGTCCACCGGCTTTTCGAGCTGCGACACGGCCCGGCTGCGCGCCAATGCCGCATGGCTCATCATGCTGGCGAGCAGGTTGGCACGGGATATCTTCAACGCCGAATCGTCCACGCGGTAGGCCGGCGCACCGATGCGGGCTTCAAAGGCGTCCAGCTTGGCCAGGGCCTTTTGCCGGGTGGGCGCGTCCATCCAGGCGGACTGCCTGATCAGCATGCCGTAGGCGGTGCGCAGGTTGTCCACCAGCTCTGTGACCTGCGCAGCGGCGGCCGGCGGGAAGTTGCGCGCCGCATAGGCCTGGCCCACGGCTTCGCCCAGCACGTTGTTGACCAGTTGAACGCCGAGCGCCGAGCGGAGCCGCTGCCGCTGCACGCCGTAAAGCGTCTTGCTGTGGAACTCGAAATGGGCCTGGCCAAAGGCCTTGGGAAGGTAGGCCGCGTTGTCGTTGACGAAGCGGAAGGCAAGGTAGTCCTTCCAGGTTTGCAGCGGGGTCTCGGCATAGATCCGGCCAATGGCGATCACCGCGGTGTTGTTGCCCAGCACCACCGCGCGCGGCGACTTGAAGCCGTAGGCTGCGAGCCAGCGCTTCCAGTCGAACTGCGGGACGGTCGCCTGCAGCGCAGCCAGCGTCTTCGGGTCGTTCATGCGGGCCTCGTCGCGCGATTGCGTGCCGGACCAGTGCACCCGCGCCAACGCCGTCTCCAGCGTCATGATGGCTTCGGCCCTGGCGGCCGCAGCGTCGAAGCCGGCCAGCGCCAGCATGCGCTGCACGTATGCGCGATAGGCCTGGCGGTTGGCTTGGTACTTCTCGCCTTCGAGCAGGTATTGGTCGCGGGTCATGCCCAGTTCGCCCTGGGCAACGGCGATCACATGATGGTCCGGGTTCTCGAAACCCGGCACGACGTCGATGGCGATCGGCGAGGCGTACCCTGGCGCCGCGAAGAGCGCCTGAAGGTCGGCGCGGCTTGCGACAGCGGCGGCGCGCGCAAGGTAGGGCTTCAGCGGCTGGACACCACGCGCCTCGATCTCGGCAGCGTCCATCCAGCCCGCGTACAGATCGCCAGCCATGCGCATCGAGGCGCTCACCGTTTCCGGATGGGCCGCGGCCATCTCCAGCAGTTCGCGCACTTTCGCCTCCGCGTCGGCCGAAAGCTGGGCGCTGGTGCCGACCACCTCGCGATCCGCCGGGATCTCGGTGCGCGCCGCCCACCTGCCGTTGGCGTAGTGCCAGAAATCATCGCCTGGCCGCACGGTCTCGTCGCGTGCGCTCAGGTCGATGCCGCTGGGCAACACGGTGGCCGGGGCCGGTTGGCCCCAGCCGGAGATGGACATGGCCACTGCAGCGAGCAAGGCTCCTAACTTCAAACTCAAGACAACCCCTGTCAATTCGCGATGAAAATCCAGCCGGGGCAAATGGCCACGGTGGCAAAAATCTCGCAGCGCCCATCGGCCACTGCGAGGCGTCATGCGGGCAACGCTTGCAGGACGCCTGCGCTGGAAAAACTCCGCGACTGAGCGCCGGTGACGCGCGGCACGCTCCTGCCACCCGTTGGCGGCGCTCGCCTGGGCGCCGTGTTCCCATCGGAACCCGCATCTGCCGACCGGTCGATGAGCCCTCGCTGAGAAGCCACCCACAAGGCCTCGGTCCTGCAACGCGCACCGAGCTTCGTCAGCAGCCCTCGCATGTGAGACTTCACCGTGCCCACGGAGATGCCCAGGGTGCGCGCGACTTCCTTGTTGTTGTTGCCGCGGAAGACCAGGGCGAGCACCTCGGTTTCGCGGGAGGTCAGGACAGGCTGCGCCAGGCTGTCCGCCATGCGAAGGGTGGCGGCGGTGCAGAGATGCCGGCGCCCTGCCGCGACCGCACGCGCCGCGTTCACGATCTCGTCTGCCGAGCAGTCGATCAACACATAGCCACGCACGCCAGCAGCAAGTGCACTGCGGATGTCGCTCTCCTGTCCCATCATGGACACGACCAGGACGTTGGTTCGAGGGTGAAGTTGATGGCTCTTCGCCCAGCTGATCCCCTTGTCATGGTCCAGCACGACCACGTCGGGGTCGCTCGGCTGTGTTGCAGGGCCGCCAGCTTCTGCGCCCCCTCTTACTTCAAACTCTGGCCACGAAGCGAGGATGCGGCGCAGCCCTGCCTCGATAACGGCGTTCTGGTGCGTCACGTCTATGACGGCGGGTGTGACCAAAGCCATGGCATCGCTCCTTCAATCTTGATGCATGCATGGTCGCCCTCGGCGGCAAACAAGGCCAGTTAACCGCGGTTAAATCTCATGCTACCGAGCCGCCGACAGTGGCTCATCCGCAGCAGCGCACGCGCAAAGATGCGCATGGGGCGTCCCGTCCGACTCAGGACTCTGCGGCAAGGCGACCCGCACCAACGCGCCGCCCGACCCAGGAGCGCCGCCTTCGCTTGTAGGCGATCCTGGCCGGCACCTCGATGGCCACCGTGGTGCCCTGCCCGCCCGAGCTCACGTGCAAACGCGCGTTCAGCCTATCCGCCCGTTCCTGCAGGCCGATGAGGCCCCAGCGTCTGGCGTGCGGCTGGTCCGGGTCGAACCCGTGACCGTCGTCTGCAACTTGCAGATGGAACTGCCTGGGCGCATGGGCAATGCGAAGCTCGACGCGTGTGCCCTGCGCATGGCGAAACGCGTTGCTGATGGCTTCCGTGGCGATGCGCTGGCATTCCTGCACGGCGACAGGATCGAGTTCGCGCAGCGGACCCTCGATGCGCATCTCAAAGGAGATGCCGGTGTCCCGCGACCAACGCTCGCCGATGAGTTTCAGATCCTGGGCAAAGTCGGTCGGACTGGCTGTCGCCAGACGCAGGTTCGTCACGGCATCACGCCCGTCAGCAATCACTTCGTCGGCACAATCCAGCGCGTCTTTCATCAAGCCCCTGGCGTGCTCGTGCGGCGGGATGCGCTCCATCACCGCATGGAACCGCAACACCAGGCCATTCACGGCTTGCAGGAAGGTGTCGTGCAGTTCGCGCGCGATGCGCTCCCGCTCGACCATCCGCTCCTCCAACCGCAGGCGCAAGCGAGCCTTGATCGAGCGCAATCTCGACCAGTACAGCAGCCCCAATGCCGCAGCGGCGGCTGCACCGCACAGCGCGATGAACCAGGGCGTCTGTACGAAGGTGGGGGGAATGACGAACTCGATGCTGGCGCCCGTTTCATTCCACACGCCGTCGTTGTTGGAAGCGAGGACCTGGAAACGATGGTGGCCTGGCGGAAGGTCTCTGAAGTACGCCTCCCTGCGTGTCCCGACCTCCTGCCATTCGCCATGCCCATCGCCGAGGCGATAGCGGAACATCACGCGCTCGGGCATCGTGAGGCTGGTCGCGGTATAGGAGATGTTCAGATCGCGGGTGTGCACCGGCAGTTGCGTGGGCATGCCTGGTTGCAAGGTGTACACGGTGCCGTCCGCAACGATCGACTTGATGATCACCGTGGGGGCGATGAGGTTGCGCGCCGTGCGCGAGGGCTCGGTCCAGACGACACCGTTGACCGTTGAAAACCAGATGCGGCCGCCATTGCCCATCGCCGCTACTGGCAGCCCCGACAAGCCATCCAGGTGATTCAGCAACGCATAGCGGACGGGACGTTCGGGCCGGCCGAGCGCCGGGGCCAACTCATCGGCGGTGATGTGCACCACGCCCTCGACCGTGCTCAGCCACAGGTCACCGGTCGGACCCGGCACGATGCCAGAGACCCCGATGAACGCGCCGCGGGTTCCCGTGACAGGCCGCAGCACACCGCCCTCCAGGTGCCACAGCCCTTTCTCGGCACCGACCCAGATGCGATCGCCTTGCTGCCCGAAGGAAGCCACGGCGCCCAGGCTCGCTTGCGGTTGCGCGTCGTTCGGCGAGGCCATGATCGTCAGGCGGTCGCCGTCAAGGACCGCCACCGTGCCATCGTCATGGCCGAACCAGACCCGGCCCCGTATGTCGGTGAACAAGGCCGTCGTGTTTTGCGTGGGCATGTCGGTGCGTCCGCCCCACAAGGTCCACGCATCCCCGACCACCCGGTACACACCAACCCGCAGCACGGACACCCACATGGCACCCTGGGCGTCCTGTGTCATCGTCTGGATGTTGGAGTAGGCGTAAGCAGCCGGGCCACCTTGTGCGCCAGGCCGGGCCGAACGCCGCCAACGGCGATCAGGCTGAAGCTCCCAGATCGAATCCCCACCCGCCACCCACAGCGAGCCCGCAGCGCTGCTGTAGACGGTATCCACTCCCACGCCCGCCAACTTGTTGAAGTCGATCTGCGCCTGGGAGACCGGCCCGGCGCGAAAGATGTTGCCCCGCGACGTGCCGATCCATGCGCCGCGCTCACCCGCAGGCGCCAGTGAAAACTCGTTCGATCCGACATCCAATGGCAATTTCAACAGGGCCGGCGCACGAAAGCGATCAAGTCCGGCGCGGGTTGAAAACCACAGATTGCCTTCCCGATCCTCCAGCGCGGCCGAGACGGATTCGCCGGTCAAAGGCGCGAGATCCGCCTTGTAGCCGCGCCACCCATTGGCCGTGGATGCTGCGTTCTCTGAGGACGGTGGGAAACGGCTCGCGCCCTCGCTCCCCCCAACCCACAAGTGGCCTTCCCTGTCGAAGACACACGTGGCCTCTTCGCTGACGGTGACCTGCCTGTCGTGCCATTCCGGCACCCACGCGCTGGCGCCGAGCGGCACTTTCAGCGCCAGCGTGCGCACGTGCCCCGAAGTGCACAACATGGCCGCGCCGCCGGGCGCCAGGAGCATGGTGATGAACACGGACTTGCCGAGCGTGATCGGCAATTTCTCGAACCGTGTCGCGCCGTCCCTGAGATAGAAGATCTGCCCATTGCCCTTCACCCACAGGGTGCGATCGCGATCGACAACAAGCGCCTCCAGAGGGCCTGTCGGCGCGTTCCAGGCGGCGCCCACCGCCTGCCACCGCCCGCTTTCGAGTCGGAACAGCCCTCGTGTCGTCCCGGCCCATACCTTCCCATCCCCTGCATGCCCGATGGCCGTCACGGACGAAGCGGGCAACCCCTCTGCCCGGCCGTAGTTGACCAGGCGGCCACCCTGCAAATGGCTCACGCCGCCGAGGTGGTGCCCGATCCACAGGCCACCATCCACCGCCGCGTGCAATGAATAGATGTCCTGCGACAGGAGCGAAACCTCGTTCGTGCCGGAGAAGCGCTCGAACGCCACACCGTCGAAGCGAAACAACCCACCCGAGGTGCCCAGCCACAGAAAGCCGTCGGGCGTCTGGGCGATGGCCTCGATGCCCGTCGGCACGCCATCATGGACGGTCCACTGCGTGTGATAAAGCTGCGAGACGCTGTATTGCGCCGGCAATGCCTGCGCGGCCGGACAGGTCAGCGCATTGACCAGGAATGCCTGCACCAGGCACACGCTCCAAGCGCGCAGGCACCGCCAAGTCATGAGGAAGTCGAGCGCCTGCGACGGGTGCTGGCCATGGTGGTGTGCGGGCAAGCGTCGCGTCGTACTCACATCGCTTCGAGGATGCGGCGTGCGTTTCGCAGGTCTTTCGTTTCAAAGCCCTCGTTGAATTGCCGGTAGATGGACGACAGCATGTCCTTGCCCCGACCGCGGGAGCCGGAATCTGCCCACAGCGCCGCCAGGTTGGTTGCCGAACGCAGTTCCCAGGCGAGCGCCCCTTGCGCGTGTGCCATGTTGATCGACTGGCCATAGCACTCGGCCGCGGCATCGGCCCACCCCGCTTGCCTGCCGGCTTCGATGAATGTTCCTTTCAGGCGCAGCATTTCGGGGATGCCCCAGACCTGACCACTGCTGGCGGAAAGCGAGAGCGCTTCGTCGATCTTCGCGAGCGCACCCGTGGTATCGCCGCGCAGCGACAGCACGTGACCCAGGTTCGCAATGAATGGCGCATATCGAATGCCAACGCTGCCGTCGCGGATCTGGACCAGCGTTTCCTCATACCGCTTCAGGTCAACCTCGCGGCCGGAATCGAGCAACCATTTGATGCGCACGCACTCGGTCATGGCGCCCCACATCGGCAAGCCATGCGCTGCCGCATGCCGTGCGGCGAAATTCAAGGCCTGCTCCGCACCAGCAAAGTCGCCGGTATAGATGGCAAGAGGCGCTGCGGTCATTGCAATGGCGGAACAGATGGGCACCGCATGGTTACTTTCCTCTGCCTCTACGCGATGGCGCTTTGCGGTCGCGAGGGCCTGTTCTGGAAAACCGAGCAACCACAGCACAAACGCCAGGGACCCCCGGGCCTCCAGACGCTGATTGAACTGGAATCGGGCGGTCTCCCAGCCTGCTCGCGTTTGAACCGGTGACGCGAGGAAGTCTTCAAGGTGGCGGCACGACTGAGACAGGTCGCCCAGGTAGTGCAAGGCAGATCCCGCGTGAGCGTCCGCATTGGCGACCGAGATCAGGTCCCCCTCCGCGCTTGCGAGCGCTCGTATCTCGGCGGACAGTGCCAGGGATGACCGCGAGTCGCCCTCCCACAAATGGTATTCCGACAGTCTCTTGAGGCATTCCAGCCGCAAGTCCGCACGGTTCAATTCTTCGGCAAGCGCCAAAGCCTTCGTGAAGAGGTCCTTGACTTCCTGCATCGGACCGCGCGTGAACAATTGCGCCCCACCGGCGGCCAGGCACAAGGTCAGTTCGTCCTGCCTGGTTCGGTCGGTCCCGAGGCTGTTCTCCAGTGCCCGCTTCACGAACAGCCGGCATTCCTCGAACAGCGACAAGCGTTCCCAGAACGGGATTGCCGCCACGGTGAGCTTCACGCCCAGTGCGGCGTGTGCCGAGCCGGCAAAAGCCCAGCCAATCGCGGTGCGAATGTCGTCGATCTTCTCGGCGTGACGAGCGAGCCAGTCCGGCCCGGTCAAACGAACATCATCTGCCTTTGCATTCCCAGCCAGCTCGAGGAAATGCAGGGCATGGCGCAGGTGGGCACTGTCCGGCTCGTCGTGTTCGGCGAGCTTCTCCGACGCATAACTGCGGGTGGTGTCGAGCAGCCGATATGCCAGCTCGATCTCGCCGGGCTCTGCCGCAAGCAGCGATTTGGCGACAAGGTTGGCCACGCCCTCGACCACCTTGACGCGGTCAATGCCGTCGTCAGCGGCAACAGCACAAGCGGAGGCCAAGGTGAAAGCGCCTGCGAACACGGAAAGCCGAGACAAGATTCTCTGATCGCTGTTCGACAGGAGATCAAAACTCCAGTCGATGGTCGCCATCAGCGTCTGGTGGCGGTCCGGACCCGACCGGCGTCCTTTCAGCAGCCGGAATCGGTCGTTGAGCCGGGCCAGGATTTCGCCGATCCCGAAGACATCGACTCGCGTGGCGGCCAGCTCGATTGCAAGCGCGTGGCCGTCCAGACGCCGGCAAATCTCGGCCACGGCGGGGGCATCCGCATTGCTCAGGTTGAACGATTCGAGTCTGTCCACCGCGCGTTCGACGAAGAGCTCCACAGCCGGAAAGGCCACGGCTTGCGCTCGGTTGATCGCCGGTGTGACCGGTGGTGTTTTCAATCCCGGCAGCCTTCGAACCCGCTCGCCCTGCAAGCTGAGCGGCTCCCGGCTGGTGACCAGGATCCTGACTTTCGAAGCCTCCGTGAGGAGGCGGTCCACGCAAGTGGCTGCGGCGTCGATGATGTGCTCGCAGCTGTCGAGCACCAGCAGGATCTCTCGATCACGCAAGAAGCTGCACAGCGCGGCGAGCACATTGGCCGAATGCGCCGCCATGCCGATGGCGGTCGCGATGGCATTGGGGATCAACGACGAATCCTTCAGCGGCGCGAGGTCCACCAGCCAAACACCGTCCTTGAACGACGGGAGCGCGCGGTCAGCGGCGGCAATCGCAACTGTCGTCTTCCCGATGCCGCCCGGCCCGACAAGCGACACGAGCCGCGATCCTTCCAGGTCCTGCTGCAGGGCGGCGATCACTTCCGTCCTTCCAACGACTCGTGTCGTGCCGGTGGGCAGGTTGTGCTTGCGCATGGGCTGCGCATGGCTCAACGAAGGCTCTGCCAATCCAGAAGACTGGACATCAGCGACGAACCGATAGCCTCTGCCGATCACGGTCGCGATGTACCGCGGAGCGCCGCCCTCTTCGCCAAGAATGCGGCGCAAGCCTGCCATGTTCACCTTGAGATTGCTCTCGTCGACGATGGTGGTTGGCCATGCGCGCGCCATGAGCCCTCGTTTGGTGACCATCTCCCCAGGGCGCTCGACCAGGGCCGTGAGAATGTCGAGCGCACGCCCACCGATGCGCAGCGGCGTTTCACCTTTCAGCAGCAACTGTCGTTCAGGCAAAAGGGTGAACGGCCCGAAGGCGAATGCCCTCCGAGCCTGCTCCGCCGCGTGGTTCATGACTCTCCGTACTCCTCGCGACCAAAAATTGCAGAAATCAATTCGGCAAGTGAAGGCTATCTTCCGATGCACACCGGATCAATTCTTCTTTGGTCGACGATGGGCGGCGAGAGGTGGGGCAACGCTAGACTTTGGTCGAGTTGCACCTCCTCTTTGTGCAGACTGCCTGGCGATTGCAGCACGCAGACACCTGCCACGCCGTCGCGCCGCTGCCATCCGGTGGCCCCTTAGCGATTGGTCGAGCAGCCCTAGACCATGGTCGAGTTGGATGCGACATCGGGCACACGGTAAGCTGCTCGCCTGCGACCGGGCGCGAGAAGCGGCTGCGCTCGCACGGATGGAACATGGTCCTGGCTGAGCAAGCCGCGAGGAACTTCTGTGAGTGAACTATCACCGTCTGGTCCGCTGGATGCGGCTCGCCAGGCGACGCTTCCACACGCGGTCGCTGAAGACAAGGCATTGCGGCAGAGCGACGACGACTTCGAACATCTCGTCCGTCTTGCGTCGACCTGGCGGGGACTGGACCCGACGGCCATCGTCGAGAGCATGCTGGAGACGCTGATCGACATGCTCGGCCTGGACTTCGCCGGCCTTCGGTTCAGCGACACCGTCCATCTTTTCCTGCGGACCGGCAACGCCCTTTCGACCTCTCAGTCCGCTGGAGACCTCGTCCCTTCGATTGACGCGTGGCTTGCGGCCCACCCGCAACTGGGGTCGGCATCGATGGTGGTTGGCGGCGAGGTGCTGGGTGTTGCGGCGGTGCCGCTGGGCGAGATTGCCAGCATGGGTTCGCTGGTGGTCGGCTCGCGGCGCGCTGGCTTTCCGCTGCGCTCGGAATGGCTGCGCCTGAAGGTCTCAGCCATGCAGGCGGGTCTGGCGTGCCGGGAGATCCGCGAGCTGAACGACCTGCGGCCACCTGCCGACACCCGCATGGAGAAGCCCACCGGTGCGGCGCTCGCAGAAAGCGAATGGCGGCTGAACCTCATCATCAACACGATACCGGCGATGGCCTGGTCGGCAACGCCGGACGGCATGCTGGACTTCTGCAACCAGCATTTCCTGGACTTTGTGGGACTCTCTTCCAGCGAGATCCTTGGCTTGGGCTTCTATCGCATCTTTCACCCGGATGACATGCCCCACCTTCTGGCCGCGTGGCAGGAGATCATGGCGTCCAAGCGCGTCAGGGAAATCGATGGCCGGATTCGGCGCGCCGATGGTGAATACCGGTGGTTCACACTTCGGCAGAACCCTTTGCGGGACCCCAGCGGCAAGGTCGCGAAATGGTATGGCGTCGTCCTGGACATCGAAGATCGCAAGCGCGCGGAAGAAGCCCTGAAGGAGGCTCGGTCGGCCCTGGTGGCCAGCGAGCAGAACCTTCGCCTCATCGTCGACTCGCTGCCCGTCCTGGCGTGGGTGGCCCGGCCAGATGGCACCGCCGAATTCGTCAATCGACGCTGGGCCGAATACGCGGGTGTGGAGGCCGAGCAGATTCTCGAGTGGGGCTTCCTCAATTTCTACCACCCCGACGACGTGGCGGGCATGGTCGAGACATGGAAAGACGCGCTTGAAACGCGCGACCGCATGGACCTGAAGGGACGGATCCGACGATTCGATGGCGAGTACCGCTGGTTCTATTTTTCCGGGCGCAAGATCACCGACGCGAACGGCGTGGTCCGGTGGGTCGGTGCCAATGTCGACTTCGAAGATCTTCAGCGCGCCGAAGACGCACTCAAGGCCAGCGAGCAACGCCTGAAGTTGATCATCGACACCATCCCCGTCATGGCATGGTCTTCCGAACCGGATGGCTACGTCGATTTCTTCAGCAAGAACCTGCTCGATTTCTGCGGGCTTCGGTACGAAGACGTGGTGGGAGAAGGCTACAGCCGCATGTTCCATCCCGAGGACCTGGATTACATGCTGCGCCGCTGGGAAAGGGTCCGGTCAATCAAGCGCGGCGAAGAGATCGATGCACGCGTTCGTCGGTCTGATGGGGAATACCGCTGGTTCACGTTTCGACAGAGCCCTCTGCTGGACGCCAACGGGGACGTCGTGAAGTGGTATGGCGCGCTCATCGACATCGAAGATCGCAAGCGCGCGGAAGATGAGCTGCGCCAGAGCCAGAACGAGCTGGCCCGCGTGGCACGCATGACCACCCTGGGAGAGCTGGCCGTGTCGATTGCACACGAGGTGAATCAGCCGCTGATGGCCATCGTCACCGATGCAGGGACCTGCATGCGCTGGCTTGACGAGGCGCAATTCGACGCCACTCGTGCGCGGCAGGCGGCCGAGCGGGTGGTCCGGGAGGGGCATCGCGCCGGAGAAATCGTGGCCGGCATTCGCGCACTCGCTCGCAAGGCGCCCGCGCGCATGGCGCCCATGGACCTGCATCAGGCGATTCGCGACGTCCTGCTGGTGTTGAACGGCGAATTCCGGCGACGCGGCGTCGATGCGGGCTTCGACGTCGGGCAGCAACCCCTCACGGTGCTTGGCGACCGCACACAATTGCAGCAAGTGCTGCTGAACCTGCTGATGAACAGCGTGGAAGCGATGGCAGACACCGAGCAAGCGGGCAGGCGCCTGACGATCTGCAGTACCGCGCGTGAAGATGGGTTTGGCGAGGTGAGCGTCATCGATACCGGCACCGGTGTCCAGCGCAACGACCTGGACCGCATCTTCGACGCCTTTTTCAGCACCAAGCCAGGCGGCATCGGCATGGGCTTGTCGATCTGCCGCTCCATCGTCGAAGCCCATGGCGGAACGGTCTCCGCCAGGAATGATGTGCCGCGCGGCAGCATTTTCAGTTTCACGGTGCCTTTGGCAGTGGGAGCCATGGAATGAGCCAAAGGTCGGAAACCGTCGTCGTGATCGATGACGACGCCAGCGTGTGCGAGGCCTTGCGAGGCCTCTTCGAGTCGGTGGGTCTGCTCACCAGGACCTACGGGTCTGTGCAGGCGTTCCTTGCAACCGAGCCGCCGGAAGGCTCATGCTGCGTCGTGCTCGACATTCGGCTGCCCGGGCAAAGCGGCCTCGAGTTCCAGGAAGCCCTGGCGAGAAGCGGCTCCCCCCAGGCAGTCATCCTGATCAGCGGCCACGTCGATGTCCAGATGGCCGTGCGTGCAATGAAGGCCGGTGCCGTCGACGTCCTCGCCAAGCCGGTGCGTGAACAGGACTTGTTGGAAGCCGTCAACCGCGCCATCAAACAGGCGGCAAAACGGCGCAGGGATGCCGAACGCATGGCGGCGCTGCAGGCCAGGCATGCACTTCTGACAGACCGTGAGCGCCAGGTGATGGCCTTGGTCACCGCAGGCCTGCTGAACAAGCAGATTGCCGAAAGAGTGAGCATCGCCGAGGCCACGGTCAAACTCCATCGCGGTCAGGTGATGCGAAAAATGGGCGCCGAATCGGTGCCTGAGCTGGTACGGATGGCGGATTTTCTCGGCCAGGAAGGCGGCCACGAGAGCGGGGTCGCCGGTCCGCTTGGGCCGCAGTAGCCAGGCACGGTCGGCCCACGAATGGGCTCACAGCCCGCCACGCCTGGGAAGGCCGCGCGGACCCGAGGTCTGGATGCGGCGGTGCGCAGAGCGGTAGCCATGGCCCGCAGGGCGCACGGACATCGTCACGCGTTCCGGCGCCAACCCGCACCAGATGAGCAGCACGCCAGCGTCCTGCAAATGGCGTCCTGGTTGGTCGTACCCACGACGACCATTGCCGGGCAGACGCCACAAGGCAAGACAGGCCGCATGGTCGTCGGTATGGAGCGCGCGCCGTGCGCGCGCCGGGCCCAACTGGCCAAGGTCGTCGGCAACGGCATCGCGATGGCTCAGCGCTTCGCCGTGGCTTCGTCTTCTTGGTCCACCCCGCTCGGGACGAAGCTCACGCCATGGTGATCCAAGTAGTCCCGAATCAACCGCCGGACCACCTGCGACGGCGTCACGTCTTGCCTCGCGCAAAGAGCTTCGAAGGCCTTCTTTTTGGCGGGGTCGACCAGCACCGTCAGGCGCGCAGTTTTGAGTTCCATGCGATCTCCGTGTGTCTTTCCGTATGCCATTTACATTATCATTTTAGTAACATCCAGCACAAATTGGATTGCACGGTTACGGCAGAGACCTCGGCCAGCAGCACCCTCGTTCTGGCGCTTCTTCCTCTGCCTCACTTCTGATCCTCCCTCATCGCCTCACTGCTTGCCCTGCCCCGCCATGCCAGAAACCCAAGAGTCGGCGCAATTCGTCAAGCCGTTCGTTTACGAGAGTTTGAGCTCCAAAGCCCTGCACTTCTCGATCTGCGAGATCCAGAGCCGGATGCTGATCCAGGACCCGCATGCGCTGGACCTGGAATACACGCGCACGATGATGGGCTTCCTGCTCTTCAACCCCGATCCGGAGAGCATCGCGATGATCGGACTCGGCGGCGGCTCGCTGGCAAAGTTCTGCTACCGCCATCTGCCGCGGGCACGCATTCAGGTGGTCGAAATCAACCCGCATGTGATTGCGCTGCGCGATGAATTCCACGTGCCGCCCAACGACGAGCGTTTCACGGTACTGCGTGGCGACGGTGCCCAGTTCGTGCGGCTGCGCGCAACGCGGCCCGATGTGCTCATGGTCGATGGCTTCGACAGCCAGGGCCAGCCGGCCCGCCTGAGTTCGCAGCGCTTCTACGACGACTGCGCCAAGATGCTGCAGTCGGACGGGATCATGGTGGTCAACCTGCACTACGGGCACATCAGCTACGACAAGCACCTGGAGCGCATCCGGCGCAGTTTCAACGACGCCGTGCTGGTCGTGGACGATGGCGAACTGAGCAACAGCATCGTTTTTGCAAGGAAGGGCCATCCGTTCGAGCAACTCCCGCCCGGCATCATCCGTCCCCCCAAGAACCTGGATGTGGTGGCTGCGAAGCAACTGCTGGCCGCCTTTGCGCTGATCGCGTCCGCGCTCAAGGATTGAGGCGACGGCGCCACCGCAGCCAGGCTGTGTTGAGCGGGCATCCTGTCCGGTTTGTGCCCATCCAATTCACTGTCGAGAAGACAAACCTCGAAGGAGTTGCTGGCCCGAGGCATGCGGATGGGCAAGGACCGGGTGCAAAAGCTGATGCAAGTGCACGGCGCAGTGTGGGTGGCGACATCAGCAACATCGCCACCGAAGGGAGCTGCTTGTTCCTGGCCGTGGTGATTGCGGCTGAATTTGCAGCGCCATGCGAGGTGCCGATGGCGATGGCCAGGGCATCGACACCGGTGCGGGCAAGGAAGTCGGCTTCGGAATCTCGAACGGCGGAGATGTCCAGCCGAGTGCCTGGCGTGTCAGGGCGATCTCGGCGTCGCCGAGCAGTGCACCATGCGCATCCGCGCTGCCAGCGCGATTTGGCGAACCTCGGCCGATGGTCGTCCCGCAGCGGACGAGCACCGGGCGGCCGGCGGCTCGCGCCGCGTCCAGCGCGCGGTCAAGGGAGCTTGCGTCGTGGCCGTCGATGTCGCGCAGCGCCGTCCTGAGCGCCTAATTCGACCCGGCGTTGCGAGCAGTTCGGAAATCGCTGCGATCTCGGTGCGCCTGGCGGCGGTGTTCGCGACGACGTGCCACGGGCTCGGGCTCGGCGAGCGTTCGGCGCATCGAGCGCCGGCCGCGAACTGGAAGCCGGGCTGCCGCTGCGCCGCCATGATCGCAAGCCGAGCTGGCAGCTGGCGCCGCGCGTGTTTTGGGCGCATGCCGCGGCCCGCGCGTTTTGCCAATTGAAACAAGGGCTTGCGAGCTGCGTTCGGGGTTTTCCCGCGAGGCCCCGAAAGCTGGCTCGCGACTTGTAATCAAAGCAGCAGCAGCCGGCGTACCGGCGACCCCAGACCCTTGAAGCAACAAGAGGAGACAGCTCGCATGGAGACGTTCTACGAGGTGATGCGCCGCCAGGGCATTTCGCGCCGCAGCTTTTTGAAGTACTGCTCGCTGACCGCGACCTCGCTCGGCCTCGGCCCGGCCTTCGTGCCGCAGATCGCGCACGCGATGGAAACCAAGCCGCGCACACCGGTGCTGTGGCTGCACGGGCTGGAATGCACCTGCTGCTCCGAGAGCTTCATCCGATCGGCGCACCCGCTCGCCAAGGACGTGGTGCTGTCGATGATCTCGCTCGACTACGACGACACGCTGATGGCCGCCGCCGGCCACCAGGCCGAGGCCATCCTCGAAGAGATCATGGTCAAGTACAAGGGCAACTACATCCTGGCCGTGGAAGGCAACCCGCCGCTCAACCAGGACGGCATGAGCTGCATCATCGGCGGCAAGCCCTTCATCGAGCAGTTGAAGCACGTTGCGAAAGACGCCAAGGCCATCATCAGCTGGGGCTCGTGCGCCTCATGGGGCTGCGTGCAGGCGGCCAAGCCGAACCCGACGCAGGCCACGCCGATCCACAAGGTGATCTTCGACAAGCCCATCATCAAGGTGCCGGGCTGCCCGCCGATCGCCGAGGTCATGACGGGCGTGATCACCTACATGCTCACCTTCGACCGCATCCCCGAGCTCGACCGCCAGGGCCGGCCGAAGATGTTCTACAGCCAGCGCATCCACGACAAGTGCTATCGCCGCCCGCACTTCGACGCCGGCCAGTTCGTCGAGGCCTGGGACGACGAGAGCGCGCGCAAGGGCTACTGCCTCTACAAGGTCGGCTGCAAGGGCCCGACCACCTACAACGCCTGCTCCACGGTGCAGTGGAACGAGGGCACGAGCTTCCCGATCAAGGCCGGCCACGGCTGCATCGGCTGCTCGGAGGACGGCTTCTGGGACAAGGGCTCGTTCTACAACCGACTGACCGACATCCACCAGTTCGGCATCGAAGCCAACGCCGACAAGGTCGGCGGTGTGGCGGCCGCCGTCGTGGGTGCGGCAGCGGCGGCGCACGCGGCCGTCTCGGCGATCAAGCGCGCGAACCAGAACAACGACACCAACACCAAGGTCTGAAGAAAGTACACCCATGGGCGCTTACGAAACGCAAGGCTTCAAGATGGACAACACCGGCCGGCGCATCGTCGTCGACCCGGTCACGCGCATCGAGGGCCACATGCGCTGCGAGGTCAACCTCGACAGCAACAACGTGATCCGCAACGCTGTCTCGACCGGCACGATGTGGCGCGGCCTTGAGGTCATCCTGAAGGGCCGGGACCCGCGCGATGCCTGGGCCTTCGTCGAACGCATCTGCGGCGTGTGCACCGGCTGCCATGCGCTGACCTCGGTGCGCGCGGTCGAAGACGCGCTGGGCATCAAGATCCCGAAGAACGCCTACCTGATCCGCGAGATCATGGCCAAGACGCTGCAGGTGCACGACCATGCCGTCCACTTCTACCACCTGCACGCGCTCGACTGGGTCGATGTGGTCTCGGCGCTCAAGGCCGATCCGAAGAAGACCTCGGAGCTGCAGCAGCTCGTCTCGCCGTCGCACCCGCTGTCCTCGGCCGGTTACTTCCGCGACATTCAGAACCGGCTGAAGAAGTTCGTCGAGAGCGGCCAGCTCGGCCCCTTCATGAACGGCTACTGGGGCAGCAAGGCCTACGTGCTGCCGCCCGAGGCCAACCTGATGGCGGTGACGCACTACCTCGAAGCGCTCGACCTGCAGAAGGAATGGGTCAAGGTCCATACCATCTTCGGCGGCAAGAACCCGCACCCGAACTACCTGGTCGGCGGTGTGCCTTGCGCAATCAACATCGACGGCAACGGTGCCGCCGGTGCGCCGATCAACATGGAGCGGCTGAACTTCGTGAAGGCTCGCATCGACGAGATGATCGAGTTCAACAACAAGGTCTACATCCCAGACGTGCTGGCCATCGGCACGATCTACAAGAACGCCGGCTGGCTGTTCGGCGGCGGTCTCTCGGCCACCAACGTGATGGACTACGGCACCTACTCGAAGGTCAACTACGACGCCAGGACCGACCAGCTGCCCGGCGGCGCGATCCTCGACGGCAACTGGGACGTGATCCACCCGGTCGACCCGCGCGACCCCGAGCAGGTGCAGGAGTTCGTGCCGCACAGCTGGTACAAGTATGCCGACGAGTCCAAGGGCCTGCACCCGTGGGACGGCGTGACCGAGCCCAACTACGAACTCGGCGCCAGGACCAAGGGCACGCGCACAGACATCAAGGAGATCGACGAGAGCGCCAAGTATTCGTGGATCAAGTCGCCGCGCTGGCGCGGCCACGCGATGGAGGTCGGCCCGCTGGCGCGCTACATCCTCGGCCATGCGCATGCGCTGCAGGGCAACAGGTATTCGCAGCGCGTCAAGCAGCAGATCGATTCGTCGGCGGCGGCGATCAACAGCGTCATCCCGAAGGCGCTGGGCCTGCCCGAGACGCAGTACACCGCCAAGCAGCTGCTGCCCACGACCATCGGCCGCACGCTGGCGCGCGCGCTGGAAAGCCAGTACTGCGCCGAGATGATGCTCGACGACTTCAACGAGCTGGTCGCCAACATCAAGGCCGGTGACACCAGCACCGCCAACGTCGAGAAGTGGGACCCGGCGACCTGGCCCAAGGAGGCTAAGGGCGTGGGCACGGTGGCCGCGCCACGCGGTGCGCTCGGCCACTGGATCCGCATCAAGGACGGCCGCATCGAGAACTACCAGTGCGTCGTGCCGACCACCTGGAACGGCAGCCCGCGCGACAACAAGGGCCAGATCGGTGCGTTCGAGGCAAGCCTGATGAACACGCCGATGGCCAATCCGGAGCAGCCGGTCGAGATCCTGCGCACGCTGCATTCGTTCGATCCGTGCCTGGCCTGCTCGACCCACGTGATGAGCCCGGACGGCCAGGAACTCACCAGCGTGAAGGTGCGCTGAAGCCGCAGGCCACGAACCACAAACATCCAGGAGACAACGACATGCTCACGAAAAATCGCTCGCGCGCGATGGTGGCGGCCGCGCTGCTGCTCGCGGCATCGGCCGCGCAGGCCCACCCTGGGCACGGCGTCGACGGCCTTGCCGCCGGGCTCATGCACCCGTTCACCGGCCTCGACCACCTGCTGGCCATGCTGGCAGTCGGCCTCTGGTCTGCCGCTTCGGCGCGCGGCGCGCAGCGTGCCCGCGGGCCGCTGGTCTTCCTGGCGATGCTGCTGTTCGGCGGCCTGCTCGCCAGTGCCGGCCTGGTGCTGCCGGGCGTGGAAGCCGGCGTGGCACTCAGCGTCGTGCTGCTGGCCGTGCTGATGCTCGGCGCGCGCCACATTCCGGCGCGCGCGGGCCTGCTGATCGTGGCCGCCGCAGCGCTGCTGCACGGGCAGGCGCACGGCATCGAGTGGCAAGCCGGCACATCCTTCGCCGCCTACGCCACTGGTTTTGTTCTCGGCTCGGCGGCACTGCACGGCGCCGGCCTCGGGGCCGGGGCCTGGCTGCAGCGTGTGCAGGCCTGGGCCTGGCGCGCGGCCGCCGCGCTGATCGGCGGCGGCGGGCTCGTGATGCTCGCCACCCGCCTCTGAGACCCCCGTCCGGAACCCGCGAGGAGAACACCACCATGTCCACCAGCTCCCCTTCCGCACCCGCCGCCGTCACGGTGAACGACGAGCGCGTCGTCGCCCTCGCGCAGTCGATCAAGTCGGTGTATGTCTTTGAGGCCCCGGTGCGCATCTGGCACTGGATCAACGCGCTCGCCATCACCGTGCTGGCCATCACCGGCTACTTCATCGGCTCGCCGCTGCCCACGCAGCCCGGCGAGGCCAGCGCAAACTACCTGATGGGCTACATTCGATTCGCGCATTTCGCGGCCGGCTACCTGCTGGCGGTGGGCATCCTCGGCCGCCTGTACTGGGCCGCAGTGGGCAACCACCACGCGCGCGAGCTGTTCTGGGTGCCGATCTTCCAGCGCGCCTACTGGGCCGAGATGTGGGGCATGGTGAAGTGGTACGCCTTCGTCAGCGCCCGGCCCGGCCGCTATGTGGGTCACAACCCGCTGGCGCGCTTCGCGATGTTCTTCGGCTTCTTCCTGCTGACGCTGTTCATGATCGTCACCGGTTTCGCGCTGTACGGAGAAGGTTCACAGATGGGCTCTTGGCAGGAACGGATGTTCGGCTGGGTGATCCCGCTGTTTGGCCAGTCGCAGGACGTGCACACCTGGCACCACGTGGGCATGTGGGGACTGATCTGCTTCGTGATCATCCACGTATACGCCGCAATCCGCGAAGACATCATGGGCCGCTCGAGCGTGGTCAGCACCATGATCTCCGGCCACCGGACGTTCAAGGACTGACATGAGCCAGCCGGCTGATCGCGACAACACCATCACGGTGCTGGGCATCGGCAACCTGCTGTGGGCCGACGAAGGCTTCGGCGTGCGTTGCATCGAAACGCTGCAGCAACGCTGCGAATTCGCGCCGCACGTGCAGCTGATCGACGGCGGCACGCAGGGTCTGTACCTGATCCAGCATGTGCAGCAGGCGGGCAGGCTGCTGATCTTTGATGCGATCGACTACGGCCTCGCACCGGGCACGCTCAAGCTGGTCGAGAACGACGAGGTGCCACGCTTCATGGGCGCGAAGAAGATGAGCCTGCACCAGACCGGCTTTCAGGAAGTGCTGATGCTCGCACTGCTGACCGAGCAGTACCCGAAAGACGTGCTGCTGATCGGCTGCCAGCCTGAAGAGCTGGAGGACTACGGCGGTAGCCTGCGCCCTGTCGTGCGCAGCGCGATGGAAGACGCACTGGCCCTCGGCATCGACACGCTGCGGCGCTGGGGCGCACAACCGGTGCCGCGCATGCGGCCGCTGGCCGAACACGAAAGCGTCGGCTTCGCCCAGCTCGAACTCAGGCGCTACGAAGGCGAGCGCCCGCCCGAAGCGGTGGCCTGCCGCGTCGGCGACGAACGTTTTTTCCCGGCCTGAGCATGTGCATCGGCATCCCCATGCAGGTGGGCAGCACCGAACCAGGTCACGCGCTGTGCAGTGGCCGCGGCGAAAGCCGCCGCGTGCGCACCGCGCTGGTCGGCGACGTAGCGCCTGGCGAATGGCTGCTGGTCTTCATCGACAGCGCGCAGGAACGGCTGGAGCCGCAACGGGTGGCGGAGATCAACGCCACGCTCGACCTGCTGCAGGCCGCGATGAAGGGTGACGCACAAGACCCCGCCAACGCCGCGTTCGACCTGCCCTCGCGCTGGACGGCTGCGCAACTGCGCGCGTTGTCCGGCGCGCCTGCCCTACCCACCCCGGAAAGCATTCCATGAGCACCAACAAACAAGGCTCCGAAACCCTGGTCAAGCTGCCCGTGCAGGCGCCGAAGGTCGTGACCTCGGCACTCATCGAGCGGCTGGTCGAACAGTTCGGTGCGAGCTGGGTCGACGAGACCAACATCGACGCCTGGGCGGCCGAAGGCGGTGACCGTGTCGTGCTGTTCGCCGGCGACCCGGTGCAGTTCCCCGAGGGGCTCGACGTGGCCGTGGTGCTGCCCGAACTGCAGCGCAGCCTGCCTGGCCGCTTCAAGGTGGGCGTGGTGCCACGCGAGCGCGAAGACAAGGTCGCACGCCGCTTCGGCTCCCAGCGCTGGCCCACGCTGCTGTTCCTGCGCGACGGCCAGTACGTCACCACGGTGAGCGGCATGCACGACTGGGAGGTGTTCATCGAGCGCGTGACCCAGGCGCTGGCAATGCCGGTCTCGCGCGCACCGACCATCGGCATCCCGGTGGTCAGCGCCGGCGCCGGCGACGCGTCCTGCCACTGAACTGAAGAGGACCCTCGCATGAAAGACTTCCCCATTCCTGTGGTGGCCATCGGCATCGGCCCGGGCAGCCAGCCCGAAGAAGAAACGCTCGACTACCTGCCCATGCCACAGGGCATGGAGACCTTCCGCGCGCCGCTGTTGCCCGAGCCGGAAGACGTGGCCGGTTGCCATCGGGCACACCGCGCGCTGCGCGAGGCGCTGGCCCAGCTCGACCGCGTGCGCCAGGGCGGCGCCAACCTCGGAGTCGACCTGACCGGGTTGCCGGTGGCCGACCGCCAGCTCATCAACCAGGTGCTCGGCGAAGGCGAGGTCAGCGCGGTCGTGACCGGCGGCGACTCGGGCTACGAGGTGCGTGTGCAGGAGTCGGTGTTTGCTGGCGTGTGGCGCGTGGTGTGCTCGGTGAACGGCGTGGTCAGCTCCGACGTGATCGAACTCGGCGCGGTGCCGCAGGCGCTGAAGACCGTCGCGCTCGAAGACGTGCTGCCGACCATGCCACGCTGGCAAGGCGCCCTGCCCCCGAACGTACAGAACGCTCCGACGCTGCTGTCCGAGATCGAAGACCAGTGGCACGCCTGGCGTGCCGGCCAGCCGGCACAGGTGGTCAACCTGACGCTGCTGCCGATGTCGGTCGAAGACATCGGCTTCCTCGACCACCACCTCGGCACCGGTCGCGTGTTGATCCTGTCGCGCGGCTATGGCAACTGCCGCATCACCAACACACGCATGCCGAACTGCTGGCGTGTCGTGTACTACAACTCGCAGGACGTGGTGATCCTCAACACCGTCGAAGTGGTGGAACTGCCGGACGTTGCGCAGGCCGCGAAAGAAGACCTCGATGACTCCCACGAGCGGCTCGGCGAAGTGCTGACCTGGGTGGAGGGCGCATGAACGGCGCGCGGTTCGAAGGCAGTTATCTCGGCAACCTGTCCAAGCTGCCGGCCGGTGCGCGCCTCGAATGCAAGATCTGCTGGTGGGTGTACGACCCGGCGCTCGGCGACCCGGTCTGGCAGGTCGAGCCCGGCACGCCGTTCAGCGGCCGGCCCTCGCACTGGCGCTGCCCGCAATGCGATGGCGACGCCGAGCAGTTCATGGTGCTGGCAGACACCGACTGACACCGCATGGGCCCTCACCCCGCACCCGTCGACCGCCTGAGCGCCCGCGTGGCCGAACTGGCCGCGCTGTTCACGACCGTTGCACACACGCGCATGGCCGGCATGCCGGTGTTGAACACGGCCTTGCAGGTCGAGGCCATCGGCTTCGAGTGCCTGCCTGCGGGCGAGGGTGAGCCGGCAGGCCTGGGCATTCTGGTCACGCCGTGGTTCATGAACCTCGTGCGCCTGCCCTTGCAACGCGAAGACTCGGCCGCTCAGGTCGGCCGCACCCACGACGAGCCGCTGGCAGGCCAGCGCTTCGAGTTCATCGGTGCGCACGAAGCGGCGCTCGGTGCATTTTGTGCGTGCTCGCTGTTTTCGCCGATGTTCGAGTTCGCTGACCAGTCCACTGCGCGCGCCACCGCGCTGGAAGTGCTGGCACAGCTGCGCAGGCCGCCGTTGCCGGCCGTGCGCACCGAGCCCGTTCCGGCACGCCGCTCGTTCCTGTTCGGCCGCAGTGCCGCCTCCGAAGTGCGGCCATGAACACGCACGAGCCGCTCGGCGGTGCACTCTGGTGGCGGGCGGGCCAGGCACGCCCGCACAACCTGCGCAGCACGCGGCCCGACTGGGTCAGCCGCATTGCCAGCGGCCTGCCGGCGAGCCGCCTGCCGGCCACGCTGGGCAGCCTGTTCAGCCTGTGCGGCCACGCCCACAGCTTGTGCGCCGGCATGGCAGTGAACGCAGCGCTCGGGCGTGACGACGGGATCACCCGCGCCACCCGCAGGTCGCTCGCACAGCAGACCTTGCGCGAACACCTGCGCCGCATCGCGCTCGACTGGCCGCGCCAGCTCGCAGCAGAGCCGGCGGCCGACACGGCCCTCGACGCCGCCGCGCGCTGGCTGGCGCGCTGCCCCGCTTTCGCGTCGGCCGCCGCGCCGGGCGAAACCGCTGCATGGTTCGAGGCCGAGCTGCTGGGCATGGCAGCAGCCGGCTGGCTGGCAGCGTGGGAACACGCCCCGGCCACATGGCTGGCGCATTGGTGCGAGCACGGCAGGGGCCGGCTGGCGCAACTGCTACAGGCCTGCCGGCTCGCCACCAGCTCCACGCTGCCGGACGTGCCGGCCTTGCAACTGCATGCCGATGCCGCAGAGCTGCGTGGCTTCGCATCGAATCTGCTCAACGACCGCGCCTTCGCGCGCCAACCCCGCTGGCGCGGCCACTGTGCAGAAACCGGCGTGTGGACGCGCCTGAACGAAGCTGCACCGCAGCGCCTGAACAGCGCCTGGCTTCGCTTCGGCGCGCGCCTGGCCGAGTGTGTGCGGCTCGCGCTGCCCGATGCGCCGGCACGCTGCGGCGCGCACTGGCTGAGCCTCGGCGCCTTGCCGCTCGCGCCCTTCGAGGCGATCGCCTGGGTCGAGATGGCGCGCGGGCTGCTGCTGCACCACGTACAGCTCGAAGGCAGCGGCGACACGGCGCGTGTGGTGGCTTGCCACGTGGTCGCGCCGACCGAATGGAACTTCGATGCCGACGGCGCGGTGGCACGCGTGCTGGAGCAATTGCCAAAACAACCTGCAGACAAGGGTTTGCGCCGACTCAGCGCGCTGATGGCCGCTTACGATCCTTGCGTGCCCCACCAACAGGATCTGCCCATGCCCCACGAGGCCTCCCATGCATGAAGCCAGCCTGGCCGGCGGCATTCTGAAGCTGGTCGAAGACAACGCCCGGCGCGAAGGCTTCGTGCGTGTCACCTCGCTGCGCCTGGAAGCCGGGCAACTCGCCGGCGTGGAGCCGCGCGCGCTGCGCTTCGCGCTCGAAGCGTTGGCGCCCGGCACCTGCCTGCAGGGCGCGGTGTTCGAGATCGACGAACCGCCCGGCCAGGCTTGGTGCATGCACTGCTGCAGCACCGTGTCGATCGCGCAGCGCGGCGCGGCCTGCCCGGGCTGCGGTGGTTACCAATTGCAGCCTGTCGGCGGCACCGAATTGCGGGTCGTGGACATGCTGGTCGAAGACGTGTGAAGGAGAAGCGCTGATGTGTGTCGTTTGTGGTTGTTCAGAGACCGGCCCTGCCGGTGTGGTAGCTGAAGGGACGGGGCACACGCATGTCCACGCGCACGGCAGCGAGCACGGCAGCGAGCACGAGCATGCCCACGTGCAGGTCGACCCGCGCCACGGCGACCTGCACTTCGGGGCCGGCACGGCACGCGTTTCGGTGCCCGGCATGAGCCAGGCACGCGCGGTCAAGCTTGAGGCCGACATCCTCGGCGAGAACAAGCGCATCGCGCGCCACAACCGCCAGCACTTCGAAGCGCATGGCGTGACGGCGCTGAACCTCGTCTCCAGCCCCGGCTCGGGCAAGACCACGCTGCTGTGCGCCACCATCGAAGCGCTGAAGGCACGTGCGCCGCGGCTCGCGGTGTCGGTGATCGAAGGCGACCAGCAGACCAGCTTCGACGCCGACCGCATCCGCGCGACCGGCGCGCCGGCGATCCAGATCAACACCGGCAAGGGCTGCCACCTCGATGCACCGATGGTGGCAGAAGCGTTCGCGCGCCTGCACGATCACGATCACCACCACGACCACCGCGATCACCACGACGCGCGCAGCCTGCTCTTCATCGAGAACGTCGGCAACCTCGTGTGCCCCGCGCTGTGGGACCTGGGCGAAGACGCGAAAGTCGCGATCCTGTCGGTCACCGAAGGCGAAGACAAACCGCTGAAGTACCCCGACATGTTCGCCGCCGCCACGCTGATGCTGCTGAACAAGACCGACCTGCTGCCTCATCTGCACTTCGACGTGCAGCGCTGCATCGAGGCGGCGCGGCGCGTGAACCCCGCCATCGAGGTGATCCAGCTCTCGGCCACCACCGGCGAAGGCATGGGCGCGTGGCTGCAGTGGCTGGAGCAGCGCATGGCCGCGCCCGCCTGAGAGACTGAGCCGATCATGGGCCACGCAGCGTTCACACACTTGCCCGACGTGCTCGCACTCGGCGCGTGGCTGAAGAACGCCGCATGCCGACTGAGCGCGGGCGAGCCGCGCTTCTCGGCCGTGCACGGCGACCTCGGCGACCCGCAGGCCTGCATCGCGCTCGAAGCCTCGGTGGCCGCGCTGTTGAACGACACGCCGCGCAGGGTCACCGCGATCGCGCACGATCTGCATCCCGACTTCTTCAGTACCCGCCTCGCGCTGCGGCTGGCAGCCGAGCTCGGCGTACCGGCCATCGGTGTGCAGCATCACCATGCGCACATCGCGGCGGTGATGGCCGAACACAGGTTGCAGCAGCCGGTGATCGGCCTCGCGCTCGACGGCGTGGGCCTGGGCAGCGACGGCCAGGCCTGGGGTGGCGAACTGCTGCACGTCCATGCGCAGGGCTTTCGCCGCCTCGGCCACCTGTACCCGCTCGGCCTGCCCGGTGGCGACGTGGCTGCGCGCGAGCCCTGGCGCATGGCGGCCTCGGCCCTGCACGCGCTCGGCCGTGCCGACGAGATCGAAGCGCGCTTCGCGGCGGCGGTGGGCGCGGCCAGCGCCAAAGGTGTGCGACAGATGCTGGACAAGCGCGTCCAATGCCCACCCACCAGCAGCACCGGCCGCTGGTTCGACGCGGCCGCTGCGGCACTCGGCCTGAGCCTGAAGCAGACGCAGGAAGCCGAAGCCGCAATCGCGCTCGAACAGGCCGCCACCCGCTGGCTCGGAACCGGGCACGAACCGCGCGTCGGCAGCACCGCGCCGACCGTCGATGCCCGAGGTGTGCTCGACCTGCGCCCCTTGCTCGCCCCCTTGTTCGACGTGCCACCCACGGCCACCGACGAAGCCGCCGCTGGCTTCCACACCTCGCTCGCGGCCGCACTCGCCGGCTGGGCCGCGTCGGCCGCCGAGCATTTCGACATTGGCACCGTGTGCCTCGGTGGGGGTTGTTTCTTCAATGCCGTGCTCACCACGCACCTCACGCAACACCTCGAACGCCGCGGCCTGCGTGTGCTGCGGCCGCTGCGGCATTCGTGCGGCGATGCCGGTCTGGCGCTCGGCCAGGCCTGGGTCGCGGTGCATCAGCTTCGAGTCGCCACCGACTCGGCCTGCCTCAACGAAAGTTCCTCATGTGCCTCGCCATCCCAGCCCTCCTGATCGAGATGATCGGCCCAGACCAGGCCATCGTCGACCTCGGCGGCATCCGCAAGCAGGTCTCGACCGCGCTCGTGCCCGACGCGTTGGTCGGTGACTACGTGATCGTGCACGTCGGCCACGCCATCGGGCAGATCGACCCTGAAGAAGCGCGGCGCACGCTGGCGATGTTCGGCGAACTGGCCGGCGCCACGCCCGCGCTGGAGACGCAGCCATGAAGTACATCGACGAGTTCCGCGACGGCGGCGTGGCGCAGAAGATCGCCGCGCGTCTGCGCGCCGAGGCCGCACCCGAGCGCCAGTACAGTTTCATGGAGTTCTGCGGCGGCCACACCCACGCAATCTCGCGCTACGGCATCACCGAGTTGCTGCCGGCCAACGTGCGCATGATCCACGGCCCGGGCTGCCCGGTGTGCGTGCTGCCGATCGGACGCATCGACCTGGCCATCCAGCTCGCGCTGGACAAGGGCGCGATCGTCTGCACCTATGGCGACACGATGCGGGTGCCGGCTTCCGACAGCCTGTCGCTGGTGCGGGCCAAGGCGCGCGGCGGCGACATCCGCATGGTGTATTCGGCGACCGATGCACTGCAGATCGCGCGCCAGAACCCAGGCCATGAGGTCGTGTTCTTCGCGATCGGTTTCGAGACCACCACGCCGCCCACCGCGCTGGCGATCCGCACCGCGCACCTCGAAGGCCTGGCCAACTTCAGCGTGCTGTGCTGCCACGTGCTCACGCCTTCGGCGATCACGCACATTCTCGAAAGCCCCGAAGTGCGGCAGTACGGCACCGTGCCGATCGACGGCTTCGTCGGTCCGGCCCACGTGAGCATTGTGATCGGCTCGGCGCCCTACGAACACTTCGCGCAGGAATACCGCAAGCCGGTCGTGATCGCCGGCTTCGAGCCGCTGGACGTGATGCAGGCCGTGCTGATGCTGGTGCGTCAGGTCAACGAGGGCCGCACCGAGGTCGAGAACGAGTTCACCCGCGCGGTCACCTCCGAAGGCAACCTGACGGCACAGGCGCTGGTGTCTGAAGTGTTCGAGTTGCGCGCGAGCTTCGAATGGCGTGGCCTGGGCGAAGTGCCGTACAGCGCGCTGAAGATCCGGCCCGCGTTCGCGAGTTTCGATGCCGAGCGCCGCTTCGGTCTGGGTTATCGGCCGGTGGCCGACAACAAGGCCTGCGAGTGCGGTGCGATCCTGCGCGGCGTGAAGAAGCCGACCGACTGCAAGATCTTCGGCACCGTGTGCACGCCCGAGAACCCGATGGGCTCGTGCATGGTCTCGTCCGAAGGGGCGTGCGCGGCGCACTATTCGTATGGCCGCTTCCGCGACATTCCGGTGCGGGTAGAGGTGGCGGCATGACGATCAAGAAAGACTACGTGCGCCCGCTCGACCTGAAGAACGGCCGCATCGACATGGGCCACGGTGCCGGCGGCCGCGCGGCCGCGCAGCTGATCGAGGAGCTGTTCCTGAAGGCCTTCGACAACGAGTACCTGCGCCAGGGCAACGACGGTGCCGTGTTCGACATTCCCGCCGGCCACAAGCTCGTGATGGCCACCGACGGCCACGTGGTCTCGCCGCTGTTCTTCCCCGGCGGCGACGTCGGGGCCTTGAGCGTTCACGGCACGATCAACGACGTGGCGATGTGCGGTGCCCGCCCGCTGCACATCGCCGCCAGCTTCATCCTCGAAGAAGGTTTTCCCCTGGCCGAACTCAAGCGCGTGGTCGATTCGATGGCCGCCGCCTCCCGCGAGGCCGGCGTGCCGATCATCACCGGCGACACCAAGGTGGTCGAAAAGGGCAAGGGCGACGGTGTGTTCATCAGCACCACCGGCATCGGCGTGGTGGCGCACGGCGTGAACGTCAGCGGCGCCAACGCGCGGCCGGGCGACGTGGTGCTGCTCTCGGGCACGATAGGCGAGCACGGCGTGGCGGTGCTGTCGCAGCGCGAGTCGCTGGAGTTCGAGACCACCATCGCTTCCGATACAGCGGCGCTGCACACGCTGGTAGCCGCCATGCTCGAAGCCTCGCGCGATGGCGTACGCGTGCTGCGCGACCCAACCCGCGGCGGCCTGGCCACCACGCTGAACGAAGTGGCGCGCCAGTCGGGCGTGGGCATGCTGCTGGAAGAAGCCGCGATCCCGGTGCTGCCGCAGGTCGACGCGGCCTGCGAACTGCTCGGGCTCGACCCGCTGTACATTGCCAACGAGGGCAAGCTGGTCGCCGTCTGCGCCCCCGAGTCGGCGGCGGCCGTGCTCGCGGCGATGCGCGCCCACCCGCTCGGTGGCAACGCGGTGCGCATCGGCACCGTCACCGAGGACCCGCACCACTTTGTGCAGATGGCAACACGCTTCGGCGGGCGCCGCGTGGTCGACTGGCTCAGCGGCGAGCAGTTGCCGCGCATTTGTTGATGCGGCGCGGCCCTCGCGTGCCCACCGACCGGTGCAGTACCGATGAACCTGCCTCTCGACCGCGTCTACCGCAAGACACCCACCGGCAGCGCCGGTGCGGCCGAAGCCCGCGCCTGCGCCATGAATGGCCCCCTGCGCATCCTGCTGCTGTGCCACAGCTTCAACAGCCTGACGCAGCGCCTGTTCGTCGAGCTGAATGCGCTCGGCCACAAGGTGGCGGTGGAATTCGACATCGCCGACCGGGTGACCGAAGAAGCGGTGGCGCTTTTCCAGCCGCAGTTCGTGATCGCCTCGTTCCTGAAGCGGCGCATTCCCGAGCCGGTGTGGCGCAGCACCGTGTGCCTGGTCGTGCACCCCGGTCCGCCCGGCGACCGTGGCCCGGCTGCGCTCGACTGGGCGGTGCTGGACGCGCCAACGCGCTGGGGCGTGACGGTGCTGCAGGCGACTGCAGACTTCGACGCCGGCCCGGTGCAAGCCCACGCCGCCTTCGCGATGCGTGAGGCCGCCAAGGGCAGCCTGTACCGCGGCGAGGTTGCCGAAGCGGCTGTGACGGCCACGCTGCAGGCGGTCGCACGCCACGGCGCTGCCATGGCCGGTGGCGGCGAGCCTGCGAACACCGCAACGCCTGCCGGCCATTGGCGGCCGGCGATGCCGCAGTCGGCACGCCGCATCGACTGGCAGACGGACACCACCACGCGCGTGCTGGCCAGGCTGCGCAGCGCCGACGGCCAGCCCGGCGTGGCCGACGAACTGTTCGGCCAGCCTTGCCACCTGTTCGATGGCCACGCCGCCAGCGACGCGGTGCTGCACACGCTGCCCCCCGCCCGGCCCGGCGACGTGATCGCGCAGCGCGACGGCGCGCTGCTGCGCCGCACCGCCGATGGCGCGGTGTGGCTTGGCCAGGCCCGCACCGCGCAAGCCTGCGGCGACGGGCCTTCGTTCAAGCTGCCTGCCGCGCTGGCGTTCGCCCCGCAGGCCGCGCGGCTGCCCGAGCGGCCGGCGCCGCTCGAACGCGCCGATGGCGAATGGGCCGAGCTGCGCTACCGCGAACTCGGCCCGCCCGGCGCACGCGTGGGTTGCCTGTCGTTCGACTTCTACAACGGCGCGATGTCGACCGCGCAGTGCGAACGCCTGCTCGCCGCGCTGCGTGAAGTGAAACGGCGCGACACGCGTGTGCTGCTGCTGCTCGGCGGGCACGACTTCTTCTGCAACGGCATTCACCTGAACTGCATCGAGGCCGCCGCCCACCGGCCGGGCGACAGCGCCGCCGACGAATCGTGGCGCAACATCAATGCGATGAACGACCTGGCGCTGGAACTCATCACCACCACCGACCGCCTGAGCGTTGCCGCGCTGCGTGGCAACGCCGGTGCCGGCGGCGCTTTTCTGGCGCTGGCGGCCGACGAGGTCTGGGCGCATCGCAGCGTGGTGCTGAACCCGCATTACAAGAACATGGGCAACCTGTACGGCTCGGAGTATTGGACTTATCTGCTGCCGCGCCGCCTCGGCGCGGAGGGTGCGCGCGCGCTGATGCAGCAGCGCCTGCCGCTGTCGGCCACGACGGCGGCGCAGATGGGCCTGATCGACCGCTGCGTGAACACCCCCGCCTCGGACTTCGGTGATGGGGCTGTTGCCGATGCGCTGGCACTGGCGCTGTCGCACAATCTGCCGCAGCGCCTGGCGCACAAGCGGGCAGCACGCGCCACGGACGAAGCGCTGCGCCCACTGGCTGCGTACCGCCAGGACGAACTTTCCCGCATGCACCGCAACTTCTACGGCTTCGACCCCAGCTATCACGTGGCGCGCTACCACTTCGTCCACAAGCTGCCGCACGCCTGGACGCCGCGTCACCTGGCGCTGCACCGCGAACCGGGCTTCGATCTGATGAAGGCCTCATCGTGAGCGCCGTGCTCGACCTGCCGCGTGTGCTGATCGTCGACGACGAAGTGCGCTCGCAGGACGCGATCCGCCGCACGCTCGACGAAGACTTCACCGTGCTCACCGCGAGCAACGCCGACGAAGCCCGCAGCCAGCTCGAACGCTTCCAGGTCAGCGTGATCCTGTGCGATCAGCGCATGCCAGGCCAGACCGGCGTGGTGTTCCTGAAGGAAGTACGCGAGCGCTGGCCCGACACGGTGCGCATCGTGATCTCGGGCTACACCGATTCCGAAGACATCATCGCCGGCATCAACGACGCCGGCATCTACCAGTACATCCTCAAGCCCTGGGTGCCCGACCACCTGCTCGGCGCCGTGCGCACCGCTGCCGAAGCACAGACGCTGCAGCGCGACATGAACCGGCTCGACGTGGAGCTGCGCACCAGCACCCCGGTGCTGCGCCAGCGCGCCGCGAACAAGCTGGAGCGGGCGCGCCGGGTGTTCGACTTCGACCGCATCGAACGTGCGTCCGGCAGCCCGCTCGACGGCGTGTGCGAGATGGCCGCGCGGGTGGCGCGCTACGACCTGAGCGTGCTGGTGCTCGGCGAGTCGGGCAGCGGCAAGGAACTGCTGGCGCGAGCCTTGCACTACGCGAGCCCGCGCGCCGGGGCGCCGTTCGTGGTGGAGAACTGCGCGGCCATTCCCGACACGCTGCTCGAATCCGAACTCTTCGGCCACAAGCGCGGCTCGTTCACCGGCGCTTACGAAGACCACCCCGGCCTGTTCCAGCGCGCCCACAACGGCACCGTGTTTCTCGACGAGATCGGCGAGACCTCGCCGGCGTTCCAGGTGCGCTTGCTGCGCGTGCTGCAGGAAGGCGAGGTGCGGCCAGTGGGTGGCGCGCGTGCGGTGCCAGTCGACGTGCGCGTGATCGCCGCGACCCACCGCGACCTGGAACAGCGGGTGCACGAAGGCCTGTTCCGCGAAGACCTCTACTACCGCATCGCAGGCGTGTCGCTCACGGTGCCGCCGCTGCGCGAGCGGCCTGGCGACATCGGCCCGATTGCGCAGCGTCTGGTCGGCGAAGTGGGCGCCGAACTCGGCCGCCCGCGCGTGGCCCTGAGCGACGAAGCGATGGCCTGCCTGATGAGCTACCCCTGGCCCGGCAACGTGCGCGAGCTGCGCAACGAGATCGCCCGCGCGATCGCGCTGAGCGACGCTGAAGTGATCGAAGCGCAGGCTTTTTCCACGCGTGTGCTGCACGGCCAGGCCGGGCGCTCGGCGGCGCTGAACGGCCAGGGCACGCCGCTGCCCGCCAGTGGTACGCTGGGCGAGCGGCTCGACGCGATGGAAGCGATGGTGCTGCGCGAGACCCTGCTGCGCCACCGCTGGAACAAGACCCGCGCGGCCAAGGAGCTGGGCCTGTCGCGCGTCGGCCTGCGCGGCAAGATGCAACGTTTCGGGCTGGAGGGCTGATGGGCGCCGTGCAGACTTCACCGCCGGGGTTGAACGTGTTGTGGCTGCAGTCGGGCGGCTGCGGCGGCTGCAGCATGTCGCTGCTGTGCGCCGACACCACCGACTTCCATGGCCAGTGGCGCGACGCCGGCATCAACCTGCTGTGGCACCCTTCGCTCTCGCTGGCCAGCGGCAGCGAAGTGATCGAGATGCTGAACGCGGTGCTGGCCGGCACGCTGCGCGTCGACGCGCTGTGCATCGAAGGCTCGCTGCTGCGCGGCCCGAACGGCACCGGCCGCTTCCACGTGCTGGCCGGCACCGGCCTGCCGATGATCGACTGGGTGAAACGCCTCGCTGCGAAGGCGCGGCACGTGGTCGCGATCGGCAGCTGCGCGGCCTGGGGTGGCATCACCGCGGGCGGCGACAACCCGACTGACGCCTGTGGCCTGCAGTATGACGACGACCGACCTGGCGGCCTGCTCGGCGCGGCGTTCCGCTCGGGCAGTGGCCTGCCGGTGATCAACGTGGCCGGTTGCCCCACGCATCCGGGCTGGGTCACAGACACGCTGATGGCGCTGGCGGCCGAAGGCCTGTCGGAAGCCGAGCTCGACACACTGGGCCGCCCGCGTTTTTACGCCGACCAGCTCGTGCACCATGGCTGCACCCGCAACGAGTACTACGAGTTCAAGGCCAGCGCCGAAAAGCCATCGGACCTGGGCTGCATGATGGAGCACATGGGCTGCAAGGGCACGCAGGCGCATGCTGACTGCAACACGCGGCTGTGGAACGGCGAGGGCTCGTGCACGCGCGGCGGCTACGCCTGCATCAGTTGCACCGAACCGGGCTTTCAAGAGCCAGGCCACCCGTTCCACCAGACGCCGAAGATCGCCGGCATTCCGATCGGCCTGCCGACCGACATGCCCAAGGCCTGGTTCGTAGCACTCGCGTCGCTGTCGAAATCGGCCACGCCGCGCCGCGTGAAGCTCAATGCCACGGCCGACCACATCGTGGTGGCGCCTGCCGCGCGGAAGACGCGGCTCAAATGACTGCGCGCAAGACGCGGTCGAGGTGAGCGGCGCATGACGACCCGTTTGCTGGTGGGCCCGTTCAACCGCGTCGAGGGCGATCTCGAAGTCACGCTCGAGCTCAAAGACGGGCGCGTCGACTCGGCACGCGTGAACGCACCGATGTACCGCGGCTTCGAGCAGATCCTGCAGGGCAAGGCGCCGCAAGACGCGCTGGTGGTCGTGCCGCGCATCTGCGGCATCTGTTCGGTGTCGCAATCGGTCGCGGCGGCGCGGGCGCTGGCCGACCTGGGCGGCATGCAGATGCCGGCCAACGGCCAGCACATCACCAACGTGATCCTGGCCACCGAGAACCTCGCCGACCACCTGACGCACTTCTACCTGTTCTTCATGCCCGACTTCACGCGCCCGGTGTACGCCGCGAAGGCCTGGCACGCCGAAGCGCTGCGACGCTTCGCGCCGCAGACCGGCGAGCAGGTGCGCGCCGCGATCTCGGCACGCCAGCGCTGGTTCGAACTGCTTGGCACGCTGGCCGGCAAGTGGCCGCACACGCAGAGCATCGAGCCCGGCGGGTCGACGCGCCCGGTCGAAGCGGCCGAGCGCACGCGCCTGCTGGCGCGGGTGCGCGAGTTCCGGAGCTTTCTGGAACGCCAGTTGTTCGCGGCGCCACTGGAGCAGATCGCCGCGCTGCGCAGCGAAGCCGAGCTGCAGGCCTGGCATGCCCAAGACCCGTGGCGCGGCGACTTCCGCCTGTTCCTGAGCGTCGCGCAGGACACCGGTCTGGCCGCACTCGGTCCCGGCCCGGAGCGTTACCTCAGCTACGGCGCCTACCCGCAGCCGGGCGGCGGGTACCTGTTCGCGCCCGGCGTGTGGTCAAGCGCCACCGACGCGCTCGGCCCGCTTGATGCCGGTGCGATCCGCGAAGACGCCACACACGCCCGGTTGGCCGACGCCGGTGGCCCGCTGCACCCGAGCGCCGGCCTCACACGGCCCGAACCCGACAAGGCCGACGCGTACACCTGGAACAAGGCGCCGCGGCTGGGGGGCCAGGTGGTCGAGACCGGCGCCATCGCACGCCAGCTCGCGTCGGCCCACCCGCTGGTGCGCGAGGTGGTGGCGCGCCACGGCGGCACGGTCTACACGCGCGTGCTGGCGCGGCTGCTGGAGCTGGCGCAGGTCGTGCCGATGATGGAACGCTGGCTGCAGCAACTGGTGGTGAACGACGCCTATTGCGTGAACACGGCGCTGCCTGAAGAAGGCCTGGGCGTGGGCCTGAGCGAAGCCGCGCGCGGCAGCCTGGGGCACTGGGTGCAGACCCGGCGCGGGCGCATCGTGAACTACCAGATCGTGGCGCCGACGACCTGGAACTTCTCGCCGCGTGACGCCGCCGGCACACCCGGCGCGCTGGAACAGGCGCTCGTCGGCGCGCCCGTGCTCGACGGCGAAACCACGCCGATCGCGGTACAGCACATCGTGCGTTCGTTCGACCCGTGCATGGTGTGCACGGTGCATTGAGCGGGGTTGAAGCATGGCCGACACCGAGCACCTCGAGAACGAACCTGCGAGGCGCAGCCTGGGCCTCGCAGGGCTGGTGCCGCATGGCGCAATGGAAGGCGTGGACGAATCGACCTGGCTGGACGTGATCCACAAGATGGACGAGGTCTACTCGCAGCTCGTGCACGACGAGATCCAGCTCGAACAGAAGAACAACGAGCTCGAGCAGTCGCAGCAGTTCATCTTCAGTGTGCTCTCGGCGATGTCGGACGTGCTGCTGGTCTGCGACGAACACGGCCGCATCGAAGAGACCAACGCAGCGCTGTGCGAGCTCGTAGGGCGCAGCGACGCAGAACTGCGCGGGACCTCGTTTTACGACCTGCTCGCGGACGAGCCCAGCGCCGAGCGCGCGCGCGCGGTCCTGTCGCGCAGCAAGCCCGCACGCGGCGGGGAGGCGACCGAGTTGAACCTGACCGGGCCGCATCACCAAAGCGTGTCGGTCGATGCCAACTGCACGCCGCGCGTCGGCGTCAATGGACGGCGTGTGGGCACGGTGTTCGTGGGCCGCCCGACTGCCGAGATCAAACGCGCCTACCACGAGCTGCGGGCAGCGCACGAGTCACTCAAGCTCGCTCAGCAGCAGCTCTTGCATTCCGAAAAAATGGCCTCGCTCGGGCGGCTTGTGGCCGGCGTCGCTCACGAACTGAACAACCCGATCAGCTTCGTGCTCGGCAATGTGCATGCCTTAGCCCGCTACAGCGAGCGGCTGCGCCAATACCTCGCCGCCGTGCATGCCGGGCAGGACGCTGAGGCGCTCCAGGCCCTGCGCACGACCTTGCGCATCGAGCACGTGCTCGGCGATCTGCCGTCGCTGATCGAAGGGACCCTCGAAGGCGCACAGCGCACCGCCGACATTGTGGGCGGGCTCAAGCGCTTCTCGGCAATGGACCCGGAGGCGCGCACGCCTGTGGATCTCAACGAGGTCATCGAGCGGGCCATTCACTGGGTGCGCAAAGGCACGGGCGCGGGCTTCGAGATGCACTGGCAGAGCGGACCGCCCTGTGTGGTCAACGGCAGCGCCGGTCAGCTGCAGCAGGTGCTGATGAACCTTTTACAGAATGGCACCGACGCAGCCTCGGGTGCCCACGGCAAGCAAGCCAAACTCCGGCTCACGGTCGAGCGCGACCACACCCGGGTGCGCGTGCGCCTGCGCGACAACGGGCCAGGCATCCTGCCCGAACACCTGTCGCGTCTGTTCGACCCGTTCTTCACGACCAAGCCCGTTGGGAAAGGAACGGGCCTGGGCTTGTCGATCAGCTATGGCATCGTCGAACAGCACGGCGGTCGCCTGACGGCCAGCAATCATCCAGAGGGTGGGGCAGAGTTTCTCTTGGAGCTGCCCCTGGCACCTGGATAGCATGGCCTCAGCCCGTGAGGGCTGCCGTGTGTGACGGCGCGCATCGTCTCGGCCCCTCGGTCGGCCTGTGTTCACGCTTTTGTTTCTCGCACTTGGCGCGCAATATTTCTGCTGCGGCCCGCATTCAGGCCCTGGTCAGCGGCGGCAAATCGTCTTCGAGGGCGCAGACAGTACCCAAATGGCCGAAAATGATGAATTTGGTTGAGAGCAAAGCCGGACGACGCGATGGAAACCCCTGGCAATCTTTTCGTGGTGGCCGCCCCCAGCGGCGCCGGCAAGTCCAGCTTGGTCAAGGCGCTGCTGGAGCTGGACTCGCACCTGAAGGTGTCCATCTCTCACACCACGCGGGCGCCGCGCGGGCAGGAGCAGCATGGGCGCGAGTACTGGTTCGTCAGCCTGGATGAATTCCAGGGCATGGTCGAGCGCGACGAGTTCTTCGAATGGGCCGAGGTGCACGGCAACCGCTACGGCACCTCGCGCATCGGCATCGAGTCGCGCCTGATGTCCGGCGAAGACGTGGTGCTGGAGATCGACTGGCAAGGCGCGCTGCAGATCAAGCAGCTGTTCCCATACGCGGTGCTGATCTTCATCCTGCCGCCCAGCTGGGAAGAGCTGGCGCAGCGGCTGGCTCGCCGCGGCGAGGACCCGCCGGAGGTGATCGCCCAGCGCATGGTGAACGCCCGCCACGAGGTGGCCCAGGCCCGGCATTTCAACTACGTTATAATCAACGGCTTGTTCGAGACCGCGCTTTTCGATTTGAAAACCGTGGTGCACTCGCAGCGCCTGAAGTATGCGGCACAGCGCCGCGCCAAGTCCGCCGTGTTCACTGCACTGGATTTGGGCTGACGCTTCAGGCCCCGCAGGGCTCACTGCCTGCTTTTCCTGACCTTGGATACCCCATGGCCCGCATCACCGTTGAAGACTGCCTCGTCAAGATTCCCAACCGCTTCCAGCTGGTGTTGGCCGCGACCTACCGGGCACGCATGCTGAGCCAGGGCCACACGCCCAAGGTCGAGTCGAAGAACAAGCCTGGCGTGACCGCGCTGCGCGAAATCGCCGCTGGCGAAGTCGGCATCGAGATGCTGCGCAAGGTTCCGACCTGAGCTTCCGGCTCACTGCATGCCGGCTGCAACGCCGGCCTGCCATCCCGAACGGGCGCCACTTGGTGCCCGTTTTGCTTTCCGGCGGCAACAAAGCCCGCAAAGCCCTGCGGTCGGGTACGGCCCCTCGCAGATCGCCGCGGCCGGCCCGGGTTATGGGCTAAATTCCAGGCATGGGTATTCGTTCCTTCGCCGCCGATCTCCTGCCTTCCGCACTGCAGGGTCGGCCGCGGCTGCCCACCGTGACCACCGGACAGACCCCGGTGGAGGTCAACACCTTTGCCGACCTGGCCGACAAACTGGGCTACCTGGGCAAGTCCGACCTGAAAAAGGTGCGCGACGCCTACAAGTTCGCCGACCAGGCCCACCTGGGCCAGTTCCGCGCCAGCGGCCAGCCCTACATCACGCACCCGATCGCGGTGGCCAGCCTGGTAGCCGACTGGAAACTGGACGCGCAGGCCATCATGGCCGCGCTGATGCACGACGCGATGGAAGATTGCGGCATCACCAAGGTCGAGCTGATCGAGCGCTTTGGCGCGCCGACGGCCGAGCTGGTGGATGGCCTCACCAAGCTGGACAAGCTGCAGTTCTCGACCCGCGCGGAAAGCGACGCCGAGTCCTTCCGCAAGATGCTGCTGGCGATGTCGCGCGATGTGCGCGTCATCCTGATCAAGCTGGCCGACCGGCTGCACAACATGCGCACCATGGCGGCGATGGCCGTCAACAAGCGCGCCCGCATCGCCCGCGAGACGCTGGACATCTACGCGCCCATCGCCCACCGCCTGGGACTGAACCAGACCTACCGCGAGCTGCAGGAGCTGTCGTTCGCCTACATCAACCCCTGGCGCCACGCGGCACTGGAAAAGGCCGTGCTGCGCGCGCGTGGCTACCGGCGCGACATCGTGACCCGCGTGCAGGACGACGTGGGCAAGGCCTTTGTGCACAACAAGATGAAGGCCGAGGTCAGCGGGCGCGAGAAGACGGTCTATTCGATCTACCGCAAGATGCGCGAGAAGCACGCCGGCTTTGCGCAGGTCAGCGACATCTTCGGCTTTCGCATCGTCGTGCCCACGCTGCCGGAGTGTTACCTCGCGCTGGGCGTGCTGCACCAGCTCTACAAACCGGTGCCGGGCCGCTTCAAGGACTACATCGCGATTCCCAAGCCCAACGGCTACAAGTCGCTGCACACCACGCTGGTGAGCCCGCTTGGCACGGCGGTGGAGTTCCAGATCCGCACCGAGGAAATGCACGCGGTGGCCGAGGCCGGCATCGCCGCGCACTGGCTCTACAAGGTCGGCCGGGACGCCAACCCCGGCGACGTGGCGCAGCGCCTGGGCGCGCTGTGGCTGAAGTCCCTGCTGGACATCCAGGACGAGACGCGCGACGCGGCCGAGTTCCTGGAGCACGTGAAGATCGACCTGGTGCCGGACGCCGTCTACGTCTTCACGCCCAAGAGCAAGATCCTGGCGCTGCCACGCGGCGCCACGCCGGTGGACTTCGCCTACGCGATCCACTCTGACGTGGGCGACCATTGCGTGGCCGCGAAGATCAATGGCGAAGCCTCCACGCTGCGCGCCGAGCTGCGCTCGGGCGACGTGGTGGAAGTGCTGACCGCCCCCGGCGCGCGGCCCAACCCGGCCTGGCTGAACTTCGTGCGCACCGGCCGCGCGCGCTCGAAGATCCGCCATTACCTGAAGAACATGGAGCTGGAGGAATCGCAGGCGCTGGGGCACAAGATGCTGTCGCAGGCGCTGCGGGCCGAGGGCCTGACGATGCCGGCGCGCGAGCCGGCCGCAGGCGAGCCACCTTCGATCTGGCCGGCGCTGCTGCGCTGGAGCGGCAACCGCACGCAGGCCGAGCTGCTGATCGACATCGGCCTGGGCAAGAAGATCGCGACCATCGTCGCCAAGCGCGTCGCGCAGTCGCTGCGCGAACAGGGCCAGAAACCTGATGCGGTGATGCTCAGCATGGGCCGCTATGGCCATGACGAAAACACCCCCGCGCAAGGCCTGGTGGTGATCGACGGCGCCGAGGGCGCTTCGGTCTCGCTGGCACCTTGTTGCCGGCCCATTCCCGGCGACGACATCGTCGGCTACCTGGGCCGTGGCGAAGGCCTGCTGGTGCACACCGCCGACTGCCAAGTTGGCAAACGCCTCTATGAGCGCGACCCCGAGCGCTGGATGCAGGTGGAATGGGCCGAAGAGCCAACCCGCGCGTTCGAAACCGCCATCACCGTGCTGATGCGCAACAGCAAAGGTGTGCTGGCGCAGGTCGCGCAGGCCGTCAGCAGTGCCGAGGCCGACATCACGCACATCGACATGGGCGACGAAGCGGTGGGCGAGACGGCCGAGATGCGGCTGCTGGTCAGCGTGCGCGACCGGCTACACCTGGCCGATGTGCTCAGGACGCTGAAGCGCAACCCCACGGTGCTCAGAGCCCAGCGCGTGCGCCCTTAACCCGAAATGTGAGCACCCGGTGATGCGAGTACGCATCACCACCCGCCAGGCGGGTAGCGGGCCCGCTTGGGGCGGCCCTGCGCTGGCCCGCGTCAGTTTCCCGGTTTCGGGTACTTCACTTCCAGCACCTCCAGCGTCTCGGCGCCGCCGGGCGTCATCAGCGTGACCTCGTCACCCTCGCGCGCCTTGACCAGCGCACGGGCGATCGGCGAGATCCAGCTGACTTCGCCGGCCAAGTGGTCGACCTCGTCGATGCCCTTGATCGTGATGGTGCGCTCTTCGCCCTTGCTGTTGGCATAGGTCACGGTGGCGCCGAAGAAGATCTGGTCGCTGCCATGGTGGGCTGACGGATCGGCCACTTCGGCAATGTCCAGCCGCTTGGTCAGGAAGCGGATGCGGCGGTCGATCTCGCGCAGCCGCTTCTTGCCGTAGATGTAGTCGCCGTTCTCGGAGCGGTCCCCGTTGGACGCGGCCCAGTGCACGATCTCGACGATTTTCGGCCGCTCCTCGTCGATCAGCTGCAGCAGCTCGGTGCGCAGCGCCGTGTGGCCTGCCGGCGTCATGTAGTTCTTGCCACCCGCGGGCAGCGATGGCAGGCCACCGCCGTCGTCGTCCTCGTCGTCGCCCTCGGGCTCCTTGGTGAAGGCCTTGTTCATCCGCGGAACTGTAGCCCAGGACCAAGCGACGGTCTCAGGCCAGCGCCGGGCCGCCCCAAGCGGCCTGAGCACCCTCTCGGAGGGTGGCATCGGTACGCCGATGCCGGGAGCCGTCAACTCGCGCGGGCAGCACCGAGGTAGGTGTCGATCACCCGCGGGTCTGTCGCCAGTTCGGCGGCCGGACCTTGCAAGGCCAGCGCGCCGGTTTCCAGCACATAGCCATGGTCGGCCACTTCCAGCGCCGCACGCGCGTTCTGCTCGATCAGCAGGATGCTGACGCCGGTGGCGCGCAGCGCACTGATGGTGCGGAAGATCTCGCGCACCACCAGCGGCGCCAGGCCCAGGCTGGGCTCGTCCAGCATCATCAGCTTGGGCCGGCTCATCAAGGCACGGCCGACCGCCAGCATCTGCCGCTCGCCGCCGGACAGCGTGCCGGCCAGCTGCAGCCGGCGCTCCTTCAGGCGCGGGAACAGCGTGTAGACCTCGTCCAGCGTGCTGCGCCAGCCGGGCACGCGCTGGCGCATCGGCCGAAAGCCGCCCAGCACCAGGTTGTCTTCCACCGGCATGGTGCCGAACAGCTCGCGTTTCTCGGGCACCAGCGCCAGGCCGGCCATCACCCGCTCTTCCAGCGTGCTGCCGGCCAGCTCCAGCCCGTCGAAGACGATGCTGCCGCGCGAGGGCAGCACGCCCATCAGCGCATTAAGCGTGGTGGACTTGCCCGCGCCGTTGGGCCCGATGACGGTGACGACCGCACCGCGGCCAACCTGCAGGTCCAGGCCCGACAGGACCTCGGCACGGCCGTAGCCGGCATGCAAGCCTTGCACATTGAGGATTGAACTGCTGCTGCTCATTTCAGTTGCTCCACGCTCCCGGGCAGCACCCGCGACACAGGAAACCGACCCAAGCCAGCAGCGCTCCAGGATCCGGCTTTGCCGGTCCTGCGGGCGCGCCCCCTTGAGGGGGCCGGCGAAGCCGGTAGGGGGTGTTTCACTTCAATGCTCCGTGCCCAGGTAGGCCGCGCGCACGGCCGGGCTGGCCTGCACTTCGGCCGGCGTGCCGGCCATCAGCCAGGTGCCGAACTCCATCACCGTCAGGTGATCGACCAGGCCCATCACGAAGTCCATGTCGTGCTCGACCAGCAGGATGGACAGGCCTTCCTGCTTCAGCTGGCGCAGCACCTCGGCCAGCGCCTGCTTTTCCTTCAGCCGCAGGCCGGCGGCAGGTTCATCCAGCAACAGCAGCGACGGATCGGTGCACAGCGCGCGGGCGATTTCCATCAAGCGCTGCGGCCCCAGCGCCAGGTTGCCGGCGCGCTCGAACATCAGCTCAGCCATGCCGATGCGACGAAGCTGGCGCTCGGCCTCGGCCAGCAACTGGCGCTCCTCGGCCCGGTCCAGCCGCAGCATGGCGCGCAACAGGCCACCATGGCTGCGCAGGTAGCCGCCCAACGCCACGTTTTCCAGCACCGTCATGTCCGGCACCATCTTGACGTGCTGGAAGGTGCGGCTCATGCCGCGGCGCGCGATGGCCCGAGAGCTCAGGCCGGCAATCGCCTCGCCGCGGAACAGCACCTCGCCGCTGGTCAGCGACAGCACGCCCGACACCAGGTTGAAGGTGGTGGACTTGCCGGCGCCGTTCGGCCCGATCAAGCCCATGATCTCGCCGGCCTTCAGCGAGAAGTTCACGCCGTTGACCGCCACCAGCCCGCCGAACTGCTTGCGCAGCGCCCTAGCCTCCAGCAACGGCTCGCCTGGGGCCGGCTTGGGGCGGGACGGCAGCGGCGGTGCGCCTTCCCAGTCCCGCACCCGCTGCGCCGGCGGCCACCAGCGCTGGATGAAGGGCCACAGGCCATTGGGCGCGTACTTCAGCGTGGCCACCAGCACCACGCCAAAGACGATGACCTCGAAGTTGCCGCTGCTGCCCAACAGGGCTGGCAGAAGGGTCTGCAGCTTGTCCGTCAGCAGCACGACCATGGCCGCGCCGGTGAACGCGCCCCAGACTTGGCCGACACCGCCCAGCACCGCCATGAACAGGTATTCAATGCCCTTGTTGAGGCCAAATGGGGTCGGGTTCACGCTGCGCTGGAAATGGGCGAACAGCCAGCCCGAAAGCGCCGCCAGCACGGCGGCCAACACAAAGGCCGTCAGCTTGTAGCGGAAGGTCGAGATGCCCATGGCCTCGACCATCATCGCGCCGCCGTTCAGCGCCCGCAGCGCGCGACCCGGGCGAGAGTCCAGCAGGTGATTCAACGCCACGGCGGCCGCCAGTGCGACCAGCCAGATCAGGCTGCACATCGAGCGCCCATCGGCCAGGCTGTGGCCGAACAGCGTCAGCGGCGCAATGCCTTGCAGCCCGTCGTACTTGCCGAGGAAGGCCATGTTGGCCATGCCAAAGTTCAGCGCCAGGCCCCAGGCAATCGTCGCCAGCGGCAGGTAGTGGCCGGACATGCGCAGCGTGATCAGGCCCAGCACCAGCGCCACCAGCACCGCCAGCCCCACGCCGATGAACAGCGTGAGCCACGGCGACAGACCGACGTTCAGCGTCAGCCAGGCCGTGCTGTAGGCGCTGACGCCGACAAACGCCGCCTGGCCAAACGAGGTCAGCCCGGCCACGCCGGTCAGCAGCACCAGGCCCAGCGAGACGAGGGATGCCAGGCCGATGTAGTTCAGCTGGGTGATCCAGAAGTCCGGCAGCGGCAGCAGCGGCGCGGCCAGCATCAGCAGGCAGAACACCGGCAGCCGCCAGGCCTGCAGGCGGGACGGGCGCCGCGCGATGGCGGCAGCTCGGGTGGAGGAAACCGCCATCTCAGTGCTCCTCGCCATGCGGGTCGCGCAGCGAGCGCCACAGCAGCACCGGCAGGATGGCCGAGAACACGATCACCTCCTTGAACGCGCTGGCCCAGAACGAGCCAAAGCTTTCCAGCAGGCCCACGCCCAGCGCGCCGACCAACGCCAGCGGGTAACTGGCCAAGCCGCCGAACACCGCGGCGACAAAGCCTTTCAGGCCGATCAGGAAGCCGGAGTCGTAGAACACCGTGGTCGTCGGTCCGATCAGCAGGCCGGACAGCGCGCCGATGAAGGCCGCCATCGAAAACGACAAGCGCCCTGCACTGCTGCTTGAAATGCCCATGAGCCGCGCGCCCAGCCGGTTCACCGCCGTCGCCCGCAAGGCCTTGCCCCACAGGCTGCGCTCGAAAAACAGCCACAACATGACGATCAGCGCGAAAGACGCCGCCAGCACGATCAGCGTCTGGCCACTGAGCATCAGCGGGCCGGCGTTGAAGCGTTCGTCCCAGAACGGCGGGTTGCGGTAGCCCTCGGCGCCGAAGAAATAGAGGCCAAGACCGGTCAGGACAAAGTGCACGCCAACCGACACGATGAGCAGCACCAGCACGCTGGCATCCGCCAGCGATTCGTAGGCCGCGCGGTAGACCAGGCTGCCCAGCGGCGTGACGACGGCCAGCGTCAGCGCGGCCTGGGCCAGCAGTGGCCAGTGCTGCGGCGCGGCCCAGATGGTCAGCAGTGAAATCGCGATGGGCCAGGCCAGTGTGCGCAGCGCGGCCAGCAGCAAGGCCTTGGCCGAACGACGCTGGCGCCAGCCATTGACCAGCTCACCCAGCGCGACACCGGCTGCCAGCAGCAGCAGCAGCCAGACAGTGCCCGGCACCGCGCCGGTCTGCAGCAGCGCCAGCGTCAGCGCGCCAAAGGCCACGAACTCGCCCTGCGGGATGAAGATCACGCGGGTCACGGCAAACAGCAGCACGATGGCCAACGCCAACAAGGCATACACGGCCCCGTTGGTGATGCCATCCAGGGCCAGGATGCTGGCGATCGAACCATCCATGCGTACTGCTGCCTTTCCTGGCCCTGCCGGCCCTCACGTCTTCATAGCGCCTTCTCGCCGGCACTCGAACCGAATAGTTCGACCGGTCGGTCAGCCAATGAAGATATGCGCAAGCGACACGAATCCGGCCACGGGTTTTCCCAGGCTGGCGGCTTGTGACGGACGCGGAAAAGGCTCAGGCGTCGTAGCGCGACGCAGCTTCGCGAAGTCGCTCGGAGACCTGTTTCACCAGCGAGGCTGGCGACAGCACCTTGACCTGAGGCCCGTGGCGCAGGATGTCCATGATCAGCTCGGTCGCGTCTGCATACGGCAACTTCAGCTGCAGGCTGCCATCGGCCATCTCGCGCTGCTCCTGCTTAGGGTGCCACTCTTCCTGCGCCACCCAGAGGGCAGCCTCGGGCGTGAACTGCAAGGTAGCCCAGCTGAGTTTGTGGCCACTGAAGATGCCGTAGCCGCCGTCCAGCTCGGCCTCAACCGTCTTCAGGCTGACGTCTTTGGCTCGCTGGTCCAGCAGTTTGGCCGAACGCACTGCATCCATCGCAAAACGCCGCAGGCCTTCGCTGCTGTGGCACCAGGCGTCCAGGTACCAGGTGTTGCGGTAATGCAGCAGGCGCTGCGGGGAAACAATGCGCTGCGACTCGGTCTTGCGGCCACGGCTGAAGTAGCTCAGGTCCAGCCGACGCCGGGTCAGCAAGGCACTGCCGACCGATTCGAACCAGCGGCCAGGCACGGCGCGCCGCGCCGGGTTGACGATCTTGACGCGCTTCATCAGTTCACGCGAGGCGCTTTCTCCCGTGCCCAGCATGCTGTTGAGCTTGTCCTGCAGCGGCTGCAGGTGGCGCCCCAGCACGCCGCCCGAGTCCAGCCCGGCGATCAGCTGGTGCATGGTCAGCAGTGCGTGGATCTCCGTCTCGCTGAACCAGACGCCTGGCAGCTGGTGTGACACCTCGCCGCCCGCACTGCCACCGTCTTCGAAGCGGTAGAGGTTGTCGTGGCGGTCGTAGACGATGGGTGCGTCCATGCGCTCGCGCAGGTACTGCAGGTCGCGCTTGAGCGTCGCGCGCGAGACCTCCAGTTCGTCCAGCAAGGTCTCGAAGCTGACGCCGCCGCGGCTGCGGATCAGCACTTCGATCTTGTAGAAGCGTTCAGTCTTGTTCATCGGACAACCACACGGTGAAAGAACTGGTCAGGCGTCGCGCCAACCTGCTTCGTCATGGCACGCCTAGCGCATTCATGGCTCACAGCCTGAGCCTTCAGCATAGCGCATTCCCCAGTCTGTTTTTATCCACAGTGCTTTGGCTGGCTCATGCCATGAGCCCAGGGCCGCACAAACTGGCTCCCATCGTGAACAGGGCCTCCAGCCCCAGCGCCCGGCGGGCCGTACCGCCGACCGAAACGACTTTCAGGAGCTTTGCACCATGGCCCAGACCGCTTTCGCTTTCGACATGCCCGCCCAGAACTCGGCGCTGCCACCCGTGCCCTTGCCGGTCAGCTTCCGCGGCACGCCACCCACCCACGGCGGCCTGGCCAGCTCAGACGACGAGTTCGGCGCCGGCTTCGAGATCGGCCAGGAACACGCGCGCTACGGCGTGGTGCCGCCGGCACAGCACCTGCTGCCAGGTCACCCGGTGCGCCAGGGCTGGGCGCTGGCACAGCCGGGCTTCAGCGGTCGCACGCGCCGTGCCGACCCTGCCGTGCGCATGTGGCTGCAGCTGCGCCTGCACGCCTGGCAGTACCGGCAGGCCTTCGACACACTGCAACTGACGCCGCATTACCTGCGCCAACTGGCCGTGAGCCGCTGCCCGGTGACGCGCCGGTCGCTCAGCCTGGCCGAGGCCCACATCACGCCGCTGGCGCCAGCCGGTGCCTACACGGCCGGCCAACTGGTCGCGCTGAGCCCGGAGGCCGCCAAGGCCCGCGCCCAGCTCAGCCTGGCGCAGGTCCAGGCCCGCATCGGCCAGGCGCGCGCTGCGGTGGACGGCATGACCGAAGGCCTCAGCGCAGCTGAATGGACCCGGTTGGCCGCGCTGATGGCCCTGGTCACCCCGCTGCCAGCGGAAACACTGACGGACATGCCCATGGCCGCGCTGCCGCCGAACCGCGTGCTGCTGGCCAACCCGCTGCAAGGTCTGCAAGCGCTGGCCATGTTGCAGCTGGCGCAGCCCGATTGGGGCCTGCGCGTCGGCCGGTTGGTGGATGCCTTGCCCAATGCCGCGCTGCGCCGCGCCTTCCACCTGTGGCTGCACCGCCTGCTGCCGCGCGTCTGGGAAGGCGGCCGCCCGACCACGCCGGTGCAATGGCGCGAGCGGCTGGAAGATGCTGCATTGGATGGCAAGGTGCTGGTTGCCTGGCAACGCTTTGCTTCGCAGTTGAGCGCGGCGCAAACAGAGGCTTTGCTGAATCAGGTCAGCCGGCTGCGGCTGCCAGGCTGGCAGGTGCTGGACCACGCAGCCGGCGCCGTCGATGCAGGCGCCAGTCCGGCTTGGCATCCAGCCGCCGCGGGTGCTGCCCTTCACTGAAGGTGGCCGCCTGCTCAGGCGTAGGTCTGCAGCGCGCGGCCTTCGGCGTCGTCCAGGTGTGGCAAGGTGTTGAAGCTCAGCAGCAAATGGCCGCGATGGCCTGCGACCAGCTCGGTGACGGCGCTGTTGCGAATGCGCAGGTTCAGCTCGACGATGGCAGCTGAAGAGGCACCGAGCAAATGGCCCACGGCGACTGAGATCGGCCCGCCGCTGGAAACGATCAGCACCTGGCCTTCGTGGTGGGTTTGCGCATCGCGCAGCGCGAGCTGCACGCCGTCGACAAAGCCGCGGTAGGTCGGCATGCCTTCGGGCGCGCTTTCACCCTGCATCCAGGCCAGCAGCCCCTGGCGCAGCAACCGGAAGTGAGCCCGCACCGCGTCGGGTGTGCCCACTTTCGGCAATTCGCCGGTATGCACTGCACGCACCAAAGCTTCGGGCAGGTACTCGTCCAACCCGGGTCGCATGCGCGGGGTCAACGGCGTGCCCATGCCTTTGGCGATGGCCGCCAGCGACTGTGCATGGCGCTTCAGCGTGCCGGTGTAGACCGCGTCGAAGCGCTGGCCACGCGCCGCGAAGTAAGCCCCCAGGCGCTGGCATTGCTGCTCGCCAAGGGGGCTCAGCTGGTCATAGTCGGCCGCGCCGAACGAGGCTTGACCATGGCGAACGAGGTAGACACTTCCCATGGCGGCAAGTGTGCGCCTGTGGCGCTCGGGCAGCTGTCACGCGGGTGACCTGCCGAAATACCCGCAGGCTCAGCTCACGCCCAGGCTGCGCAGGAAGTTCTCGACAGTGTCGGTGTACGCACCTGGCTCACCCAGCTTGCCGTTGATGTCGCCATGGTTCATGCCCTGCGGCAGCACCGTGGCCTTGCCGCCCAGAGAGATGACCTTCTGCGCAAAGGCCTGGGCCTGTGGGCAGGAGTCGGCGCGGCCGGTGCCGCAGACCATCAGCACCGGGCCCGGCGGCGCCTTGGTCAGGCGGTGGTACGGCGAGACCTGGCGCCAGAAGTTCGGGTCGCTACCGAAGACCTTGTCATAGAAGCTGTAGTGCTTGTCTTCCATGGTCTTGACCACGTCCATCGATGCACTGTCCAGCGACACGGTACCAAGCCAGGGTTTGGCCCCGGCGCTGTAGGCGATCTGCGGGTCGGCCGAGAGCAGCGTCACCAGATGCGCACCGGCCGAATGGCCCATCAGCACAAAGCGGGAGGCATCTGCCCCCCAGCTGACTGCGTTGGCCTGGGCCACGGACAGGGCCTTGGCGACGTCGCGGGCCTGCTGGTCCACAGGCGAATTCGGCAGCATCGGGTAGTTGACCGACACGATCACATAGCCCTTGGGCAGCCATCGCGCGGCCTTGTTGATGATGACCTTGGACATGCCCTTGTCACCGACCATCCAGGCGCCACCGTGCACCATGAAGATCACCGGCGCCAGCCCCGTGTGCTGGGGGATGTAGATGTCCATCTTCTGCGCCGGATCGCTGCCGTAGCTGAAATCCTTCTCCAGACGCGCGCCGGGCGGCAGCGGCACGGGCAGCATCTGCCCTTCCATTGCCGCGGCGCCACCTTCTTGCGCCTGCTCCAGCTTGCGCGTCAGCATGCGGTCGACGATGGCGTCTTTCAGGGGGCCAGCAAAGACAGGCATCAGCAGACTCGCGCCCAATGCGGCCAGGCCGCCGCGCAGGATGAATCGTTTTCGGACCAGGGACATGGTTCGTTCTCCAGGGTGCTTGCATGAGGAAGCGCCGGGCCGCTCCCAAGCTTCCTCATCCCCCTCGGGGGGCCTGCCGCGAAGCGGCAGGTTTGAGGGTATGCACTCGCAACGTCCCAGCGGGCGAAGATGGTTGACACGGTGACGAACTGTTTCGCTTCAGTCGCGCGGGCTGCCCAGGAACACCTCGCAGCCACCTCGCGGATTGGGGATGTAGCGGTCACCGTTGAGCGGCATGATCTTCGGACCAAACGGATTCGCGGTGCCGATGAACATGCCGTGGGGGGTAGAGATCAGCGTGCGCAGACCCATGTTGTACGGATTGCCCATGCCATCGGTGGTGACCGGCACCCAGTTCTTGCCGTCGCAGGTTCGATAGAGGTCGAAGCCCGAGGAATGGTCCAGCAGGAACTGCGGCGTCAGCTTGTTGATGATGGTCGTGAACGCTTCCGGCCAGCGCCGCCGGTTCGCATAACCCAGCACCGAGCTCCACTCGAAGGTGCCCATGTACAGCCAGCCATCGTGCACGCACATGCGCCAGAAATAGCCGTTGAAGAAATTGTCGAACCCCGGCAGGTAGCCAGACAGCGCTTCCTTGCGACCCAGCGGCGTGTCGCGCGTCTCACCAACCAGCAGGTCCCAGCTGCCATCCGGCGCAATGCGCAGCAGCTCAGGCGGCGCAGGGCCGATGCGGTTTTGGGTGTCCACGCCACCGCCCTGGATGCCACCGCCCACATAGAGGTGCCCCTTGAACGGGTACAGGCTGAGCACGCACTGGTTCAGCGGGCCGCGGTAGGCCCCCTTCTCGATCACGCGCTCCCAGTGGTAGGGCTTCTCCCCTTCCACCGTGCTGCGCCAGATCTGGAAGCCTTCCAGATTGAAGGTGCCGATGTAGAGATGGTCACCGAAGCCACACATCTCGAAGATCGTTTTGTTGCCGGAATCGCCGAAGCCGAAGTCCGATACCGGCTCCCATTCGCCGCTGGCGGGGTCGGTGCTCTCGTAGACCACCGAGTGGCCGGAGACGTTCGGATTGCCGCCGCGCGAGCCAGCCGGCGTCGTGAACATGCGACCCTTGAACGGGACCATGGTGCGGATCGTCGTGACCGGCAGGCCCAGGCCGGGCTCGCAGGTCGGCTCGAAGTGATGCCCGTCGGTCGAGCGCAGGATGTTCGGGCCGGGGCCGCGCGCGGGCGACCAGGTGCTGACGTACAGCTCGGGCTCGTTCGGCCTGCCAGGCGGGGTGTAGACCACCATGCCGCGGAAACCCAACTCACGCGGGATCAGCTTGCCATGGCTGCCGACGATCATCGGCGCCTTGAAGCGCTTCTCCCACACGCCTTCGTGCGGGTCGTAGCACCAGATCTCGGCACCCATGTCCAGGTCGAACGGACTCTCGGGGCACTCCACCGGCCAGATGTCCATGCCGATCGGCAGGCGGGCCTTCATGAACGGGAAGTTGCCCCGCGTGGTCGCCACGTACAGCCGGTCCTTGTACCAGGCCATCGAATGCGCATAGGCATTCAGGCCATCGCCAAAACCACCGTGGGCAACCAGTTTGAAATCGCGTTGACCGAGTCCGGGATGAACGCCGAGCTTGTTCTTATTGCGAGACTGCACTGAGTTGTTCCGTTGCCATCGCGGCAATGAAAGAAGCCAGGACCTGTTCGGCCTCGGCTCGGCTGGCCGCAGGGCCGACACGGGCGTGCTCCCGGGTCGTGAAATACCAGGCTTCGCCAGCCTGGAAAATGCGGTCGCTGCGGAAGAAGTTGCGCTTGGGCTCGCCGGTGCGCAGCTCGTGGCGCACGCCGAACTCACCGCCCCAGAAGCGGTTGCAGCCGGAAATCAGTTCCTGTGGCCGGGACGACGGGAAGAAATGCCCGCCATCGCGCACGCGGCGGAACACCGCGTGGCCCCAGACTTCCAGCAATTCGCGGCCGGTCAGCCGGGCTTGCGAATGGTCGCCGTACATGGCCATGATGGGGAACTGCAGCTTGCGCAGCTCGTCCAGCCGCAGTCCGTCGTCGCCCATCAGCTCGGTGCAGGCCTTGGTCTGGTCCATCAGGCGGATCCACTGGCTGGCCGTGCGGTTGCCGTACTTGCCGATGAACGGGCTGACCATCTCCTGCAGCACGGCGGGCACTTCCTCGCTGCGCAATTGCAGGTGGGCCACCTCGGTCAGCAGCTTGTAGCCGAAATACGGGTCGCGGGTGTCCAGCCCGATGCCGTGCTCGTCAAGCACAGCCTGCATCTTGGTGCCGAACTGGCCGGCTTCCCAGTGGTGTTCGTGGCGAGCGGCTGCGATATGGGTGTCTGCCAGCACCAGGCTGCTGAAGCGGTGCGGCGCCAGGCAGGCGGCGTTCAGCGCCACCACGCCGCCGTAGCTGTGGGTCAGGAAATGCGCCTTGCGGATGCCCAGGTGGTCCATCAGGCCCAGCAGGTCTTGCGCGAGGTCGGGCGGCTCGTAGCCGCTTTCGGTCATCTCCGAGCGACCATGGCCGCGCAGGTCGAACAGCGTGACGCGGAAACGCTGCGAGAAAACAGGCGCGTAGTGGAAGTACCAGAAGGCCATGTTGGTGGCCAATCCGTGCACCATGATGAGGTCTTCGACCTCATCGGTGGCATCTTCCGGCGCCATCTGAACATAGTTCAGCCGGGCTCCATTGACTTGAGCGACAGGCATGGCAATTACTCCGAAAGGCTCAACATCTGCGGTCGCATCACGAACCGGTGGTACGCGGCAAGCCTGCGCTCGCGTCGACGTTGCCGAGGGTCCAGGGACGCTGATGCGTGACTGCTCAGACTGAAAGCAATAAACACACCTGCATGCCACCGCTCCGCCTGTCCGCGCACGGCGCGGGTTGGGCGGCGGTCGGCTGAAATACGAGGCGCGGCGATCCTGCTGTCACGCATGGTTACGCATTCTGCCGGCTCCACCCCTGCCTGGGCCAGGCCACTTACAAGCGTTTCCATCAGCGTCCCCACTTCAATGGACCTCGACCCGGTCGCCGCTCTCTGTGGCCAGTGCGATCAGCGAGCCCTCGTCGCGATAAATCGTCACCGCCAGCAATGCCTGGGCATGGCTCACGCGGGCCTGCAGGCCGGCTGCATCGAGAAACTCCACCGCAAAGGCTTCCGGCTGGCCTTGCAAGCCCAGGCCCAGGCACTTGGCCGCAGCTTCCTTGGCGCACCATAGCGCCAGCAGGCGGCCAGGCTGCTGATCGGCCGGCAATGCGGCCAGTGCAGCCTGCTCGGCCGCGGTCAGCGAAGTCGCAAACAGCTCGGGGTTCTGGATGCGGCCGTGTTGCTCCGCGTCCACGCCCACCGGTGCATCCGGGTGATTCACCGCCACCAGCGAACCAGCTTCGTTGTGTGACAGCGACACCTGCGGCGCCGGCACCAGGTGGTCGCGCCACCAGCCGTCCACCCAGGGCGCGCCCAACTCGTCGTGACCGACCAGGATGTCGGACGAATACAGCAGCTGGCCGGTCTGCAACTGGATCCACTGGCGCACGGCTTCCTTCAGACATGCACGGCCCAGCAGCCACTCCCGCTTGCGGCGCACGCTGCCCGTCAGCGCCGCCCACTCTTCGCGCTCTTCGACGCTCAGGTAGATGTGCGCCAGGATGCGCAGGAAGATGTTGCCCGACTGGGCGCAGAAGTCTTCCGGCAGGTGCTCCAGGCGCCACAGCAAGGTGCCCTTTTCAGCGCCAGCCGCCAGCGGCTGACCCAGCCAGCCGTTCAGCGGGTCACGGCGGACCTGGTAGAAGCGGTTGGGCACCGAGAAGAAGATGTTGACCAGCTTGTTGACGCGCACCAGCGGCTGGCCGTTGGCGTCCAGGCATTCGAACTGCCAGGCGCGCGGCGCCGACACCTCATTGTTGGACGCGTCCAGCGAGTAGTGACGCGCACGCAGCTGGATGCCGGGCTGTGCGTTCGGGCACGGCGTGTAGAGCTCAATGCGGTCGATGGTCGACGGGAAGCAGTTGAAGTCCGTGCCCACGTACTGGGCGATCCAGAAGGCTGCCAACTGACCCATTGCGTCCAGCAGCACCGGGTTCAGCACCAGCGTGGCCTGCTGGCCCGGGGTGAAGAAGCTGTCCAGCGAGACCGGCGACAGCGCGCAATCGATGCCCGCGTCGTCCCAACCGTGGATGTGCTCGATACTTTGGAACACCGGGCCATGGAACATGCCGCAGGTGTAGAGCTCTTCGTCGTTCCAAAGCGAACTGCGCCATTCCGTCAGGTTGCTCGCCGCGGGCAGTTGCCACACCGGCGCAAAGCGGAATTCCGCGCTCACCAGCCGGCCCGACGGCCCGGACAGCAAGGCGCTGAAGCGCTGCTGCTCGCGGTTCATCACCTTGGCCTGCACCTTCAGCTCGATCTCGCCATCGTCCAGCGCGATCCAGTCGAAAGCGCGCACGTTTTCGATCACGCAGACGTTGACGCTGCCGGCCAGTGCAGCGGCCGCCTGGGCCATGATCTCCAGGCTCACCATCAGCGGCACGCAGGACAGGCCGACCAGCTGCGGGTCATCCACGGAGACACGGCCGGACAGCACGTGGTCGCGCAGGAAGTTGTCTCGCTCCAGGCTCAGCGCGGAACGCGCCACCAGGTGTTCTTCGTCGAATTCCAGGATCTCGTCAAGGAATCCCATGGCAGCCGCCACCGGGTCCTGCTCCGCGGCGACAGCCTCGGCTGACTCGTCCCAGTCGGACTCGATCGGCAGGCGATCCATCACCGCGCGCTGCTGTTCCAGGAAGCCGCGCATCACGTCGAAGTATTCGCCCATGACCTGGCCACGCAGCGCGGCCTCGCTGTCCAGCGGCGACAGCTCCTCCATGGGAGCAGGCGCTTCGACCGGCACAACGGCTGCAGCAACGGGCGCCTGCACTGCTGGCGGCAAGGCAGCCAGCACGGGTGCAGCCACCGGCACCGCTTCGGACGGCAGTGCGGCGAGGTCACGCAGGCGGCAGCGTTCACCTTCGTTCAGGTGCATCTGCGGCATGGTGTTGTCCAGCAACACGCCCTTGGGCGCCGGCACGGTCAGGTCCGTCAGCGCCACGGTGTTCAGCTTGCGGCCATTGAACAGCGTGGCCAGGCCCACCGGCTTCTGATGCACCCACAGCTGACCCAGCACGCTGAGCAGCTGTTCCATGCCGCTGCGGCGGCGCTGGTTGGTGGCAATGGCGGTGTATTCGCGGCCGGCCAGGATGTCGTTGACAAAGGCCGTCAGGTTGGCCGACGGGCCGACCTCGATGAACCAGCGCACGCCGTCGTCGTGCATCTTCTGGATGGTTTCGCGGAAGCGCACGGTGGTGGACCACTGGGCGGCGGCCTGCTGGCGCAGCGCGGTCGTGCCTTCGGGGAACAGATTGGCCGAAGCGCACGAGTACATCGGCACGCGCGGCGCGCCGAGCTTGATCGCGCGGTAGTACTTCAGGAAGGCCTTGGTGACGGTGTCGAACGCAGGCGTGTGGTAGCCGCGGTCGAACGGCAGCATCATGCAGATCGCACCAACCTGCGTCAGCTTGGCCTGCAGCGCAGCCATGGCTTCGGCCGAGCCGTACAGGATCACCTGGTTCGCGCAGTTGTCCATCGCAACGAACACACCGGTACCGGCTTCGGCGACAAAGCCGTCCAGCTGCTCGCGCGGCAACGCACCGACGGCCAGCAGCGCGCCGGTCGGGATCGAACCATCGGCCAGTTCGGCACGGTAGACCTTGTTCAGCTCACGGATGAACTCGGCCAGCTCCTGCGGCGTGGCGGCAGGAATCGCACCCGAAGCCGCCAGCGCCGACGATTCGCCTGAACTGTGGCCCAGCATCACGTCCGGCTGTACGCCCAGCGTGCCCAGCAACTGGTTCAGCGCCTGGCCGCCGACGAACACGGCTTCGGAGCCGACGTCCATGTCGTTCATGCGGCGCTCGAGCATCGCCCGGCGCTCCGCGCTCAGGCCGGTGGACGGCGGGTAGGCAATGTCGGTGCGGCGCTCGCCCGGCTGGTCCGGATACAGGCTGCACCAGAAGTCCAGCCAGTTGCGCACGTCGTCGAAGCACAGCGCCAGATCGCCCAGCATGCCGGGGTACTGCGAACCTTCACCCGGGAAGATGAAGGCCAGCTTGCCCTGCATCGGCTGGCTGCTGTAGACCATGCCATTGCGGGTGGACCAGTTCGGGTTGCCATCACTCAGCTTCTTGACGGCTTGTGTCAGCTGCTTGGACAAGCTGGCCTTGTCGGACGCGACCAGCGCCAGACGACAGGCGGCTTGCGCATCGGTGGCAGCCAGCGAGCCGGCCAGGTCGGACAGCGTCAGGTCATGGCGCGCCTCGATCAGGGCCTGCACCTCGGCCACTCGCGTCTTCAGCGCCTCGGCGGAATCGGCCGACAGCACGAACAGCTCGGCCGACCAGGGCATGAAGCGCTGCGGCGACAGGGCCGCAGCTGGCGCTTCTTCCAGCACCGCATGGGTGTTGATGCCGCCAAAGCCGAAGGAATTGACACCCGCGCGGCGCGGCGCGCCTTGCGGCGCGATCCACGGCCCGGTCTGGTTGTTGATGTACATCGGCGTCTGGTCAATGCCCAGATCCGGATTGATCTCGCCGCACAGCATCGGCGGCAGCACCTTGTGGTGCAGCGCCAGCGCGCTCTTGATCAGGCCTGCCATGCCGGCGGCCGGAATCGTGTGGCTGATCATGGACTTGACCGAGCCCAGTGCGATCGTGCCCTGCTCTGCCGTGCGCTCGCCGAAGATGCTCTTCAGTGCGCCGATCTCGGTCTTGTCGCCCAGCGGAATGCCGGTGCCATGGGCCTCGATCAGGCTGATGGTGGATGGGTCCACGCCACAGTCCGAGTAGGCACGCTTCATCGCCAGCGATTCACCTTCCATGCTGGGCGCGAGCAGGCCGGTGCCACGGCCGTCGCTGGACTGGCCCACGCCACGCACCACGGCGTAGATGCGGTCGCCATCGGCCAGCGCTTCGTCCAGCAGCTTCAGCGCGACGATGCCCAGGCCTTCGCCCAGCAGCGTGCCGTCACTGCCTTTTTCGAACGGGCGCACCTTGCCGCGGCCACTCAAGGCGCCAAGCTGGGTGAAGATGACCGAGACTTCCGCAGGCAGCGAAGCGTTCACGCCGCCCGCCAACATCAGCTTGCTGCGGCCCAGGCGCAGTTCGTCCATGGCGGCGTTGACGGCCAGCAGCGAAGACGAGCAGGCCGCGTCCACCAGGTAGTTCGGGCCCTTGAGGTTCAGCCGGTTGGCAATGCGGCCAGTCATCACATTGGGCACCAGGCCAGGCGCGATGTCGGCGCTGGCGGCCGGCAGCTTCTTGGCCAGCATGCTGCGCACGGCCTCGATCTGCTCTTCCGTCATGTGCGGACAGCTGGCACGCAGGATCTCGATGGTCTGGTCGACCACGATGTGATTCTGGATCAGCGTGCCCTGCCCACGGTGCAGATAGGTGCTGTGACCCAGCACGATGCCGGTGTCGCGGTGGTCGTACTTCGGGTCGGCGTAGCGGCCACCCGCATCGCGCAGCGCATCACCCGCCACCTTCAGCGCCAGGAACTGGTCCGGCTCACCGCCATCCAGCGAGTTCGGCATGATGCCGAATTCGCGTGGATCGAAGCGGTAGAGGTCCTTCAGGTAGCCGCCATACGGCGTCTTGATGCGGCCGGTGTCGAGGTAGCGCTGGGCGTCCCAGGACTCGACCGGCTCGGTGATCGCGTCGACCCCGCCGATGATGTTGCGCCAGAAGGCATGCATGCTGCCGGCCTGCGGGTACATGCAGGCCATGCCGATGATGGCAACGGCGGCAGGCACGTCGGCCTTGCTGGAGATGCCACCGGTGGCGGCGGCGCCTTGGGTCGATTCAGTCATGGTGCGCAATCAGGAGCTTCAGACAGAGGACTTGGCTGCCAGCCGGGCCGTGCCGCCCAGGCGGTTCAGCGCGTTGCTGGAGATGCACTGCATGTCCTCGATCATCATCACCACCTCGCCGGCGGTGTTGGTGTAGTAGACGTTGGCGCCGACCAGGCTGCTGTCTTCCAGCGGCACGATCTCGATTTCCATCGTCATCTGCGCCGGCAGCTGTTCCACATAGCGGGACACGCGGCCGAAGCGGGTCGGCAGGCAGGTCTCGTCACGGAACAGGCGGTCCCAGACGATGGCCAGCTGCGGGCCGGCATCGATCAGCGCCGGGTCGAACACCCAGCGGTCCTGCTCGGCCGGCACATGGCCCATCCACTCGGCCGGCTTGCTGGACGCGACGGTGGCGGCCGCGGCATCTGCCGACAGGCCCTTGAGCGTCTTCATCACCTGGAAGCGCGGACCGTGGAACAGGTACTCGTCGTAGGCCTGGGCCACCGGCAGCTTCTTGTCGAAGCGGGCACGCGGCGCACGGGAGAAGCCTTCGGGCATGCGCTGCTCCAGCCGCAGCACGGCCTTGTAGTGCACCACCGACTTGCCACCCTGCTGCTCGGACTGCAGCGTTGCGTTGACCTCGAAGCCTTCCGCGCTGCCATACGGCGGCGGGTTGATCACGATGTCGAACTTGCGGGTAGCCTCCTTCAGCTCCACGCCCTTCATCAGGCGGAAGTCGCGCACCTCGACGACGTGCCAGCCCGGCCACAGCGTGCGGCCGGCCTGGGCCAGCAACTCCAGCGCGGCGGCTGCCGGCAGCACCGGCGTCTTGTCGATGCAGTGTTCCTGCAGGTAGACGTGGTTCGCGTCGACGTTAAAGGTCACGACCTGGCCGCCCATCGGCAGCGTCATCATCTCGGCCGGGCCGAGCAGCGAGCCCAGCACCTCACGTGGGGCCGGAGGGTTCTGGCGCCGGATGCGGCCAAGGTCGGCCTCGCGCGCTTCCCACGGACCGGCGCCGCAGATGATCTCGATGTTGTCCACGCCGCTGCTGCGCATCAGCTCGTCGATCAGCAGGCGGCGACCCATCTCGGCGGTCACCAGGTAGACGCCCTTCTCGGCGAACTTGGCTTCGGTCTCGGCCGTCACCATGCCGGCGCCGAACATCGTCGGGCCCCACGGGCCCCAGCACAGGGCGTTGACGTTGACCTTGTATTCCCAGCGGCGCTGCAGCTGGCAGCACAGCCGGTTCATCAGTTCGTTGGCGGTCGCGTAGTCGGACTGGCCGCTGTTGCCGTAACGGCCAGCGACCGAGCTGAACACGCTCAGGAAGCGCAGCGATTCGGGCTTCAGGTACTTCTGCAGCAGCAGCAGGCCCATGACCTTGGTGCCGACCACACGGTCCCAGCTGTCCGAGGCCTTGTCGACCAGCAGCTTGTCCTCGATCACGCCCGCGCCGTGCAGCACGCCGTGCACCGCGCCGTGGCGGGTGTACAGGTCGGCCAGCAAGGCCTTCATGCCGTCATCGCTGCCCACGTCGACAGGGTGGTATTCCACCTTGGCACCGCGCTGCTCGAAGTCGGCCTTGTTGCCGTGCATCTCGCGCGCGGCCAGCACGGCCTGCACCTTCTTCTGCACTTCTGCCGGCTTCATGCTGAGCTTGCCCGCACGCACCAGGGCGATGAAGTGCGCACGCAGCGCGCCTTCCGTGGTCAGCGCGGCCTGTTCGGCCGGCTCGGCTTCGGGCCAGGCGCCACGGCCAGTCAGCACCAGCGTATTGCCGGGCAGCGCGAGCTCGCGCAGCACTTCGGCCGTGATGCCACGGGCACCACCGGTGGCCAGCACCACGATGCCCTTCAGTTTTTCCAGGTTCGCAGGGTCGGTCGGCACCACCACCGCCTCGGTGCGGAACACCGTGCGCTGACCCGCCGGATAGCCAACTTCCTGGCGGCCACCCACGACTTCGAGTTCCGACATCACCGTCTGGATCTGGGCCGCAGCCGACTGGCCCGGGTCCAGGTCCACCGCCTTCACGCGCAGCTCAGGCCGCTCTTCGTGGAAGGACTTCAGCATGCCGACCGCGCCGCTCTGCAGCGACAGGCCGGCAGGCGTGTGCTCACCCGCCCGGTTGAAATGACCACCCAGCGCACTGACAGCCATCACATGCGAGCCTTCGGTCAGGCGGGAGGCCAGTTCCTTCAACAGCAGGAACAAGGACTTTTCATGCGTCAGCAATTGCTGGCGCCATTCGGCCACCGAACCTTGCGGCGCGAGCAGTTCCCCGCCCAATGCCGCCAGGTGGATGACACCGGCCAACGGTTGCGCCTGCTGGCGCAGGGCCGCTGCCCATTCAATCAAGGCCGATTCGCTGCCCAGCACGGCCCGCCCGACCAGGACGGACTCGCGCCCCTGCTCGCGCAGGGCGCCAGCCAAGGCCTTGGCCTGGCCTGCGAGATCTTCTGTGATCACGAACAGGCCGGGTTGCAGCTGCTTCAGCGCATCGGCGTCGATGCTTTCGTGCGCAGGCACCATGACATGCCGAGGCGGGTGGCTGTCGCTGCTTGCAGCGACAACCTTTGATCCCGTCTCGGCAACATCAAAAGGGCTTGCCACCACGCTTCCTGCTTTGGCGGAGGACAGGATGTCCAACATGCCATTCAAGGTCGGCTGGGTGTTCAGCTTGCTGCGGCTTTCGGTCAGGCTGGCACGCAGCCCTTCCGGAAGCTTCTGCAGCATGGCGCCGACCACTTCGATGCGCTTGATCGAGTCGATGCCCAGGTCGGATTCAAGGTTCTGGTCCAGGCCCACCATGTCGCGCGGGTAGCCAGTCTTGTCTTCGACGATGGCAAGCAGCATGTCGATCATCTGGTCACGGCCCATTGCAGCACTCGCAGCGCCAGCAGCGGCAACAGGTGCCGGTGCGGGCACTGCCGCCACGGCAGGTGCAGGCGCCGGGGCGGCCTTGGCCACCACCGGAGCAGGCACGGCAACCGGTGCGGGCACCGGTGCCGGCATCGCAACGACCGGCGCAGGCGCAGCCACCACCGGTGCCGGAGCGGCAACCGGGGGCACCACGGCAGCGACCGGTGCGGGCGCGGCGTACTCCGTCACGCGCGGCAGTGCCATCGGCTGCGCAGCGCGCTGCAGACGGGGAGCTGCCGGGCGAGCCGCCATCGGCTCACCTTGACCGACAAACATGCCCATGACGCGTTCCTGGGTCTCCAGGAACTGACGCATGGTCTCGAAGTATTCCGACATGACGCCGGAAGATCCTGCCGGTGGCAGGGGACGTCGTTCATCCATACGGGACTCTTTTCTCCAACGTGGGGGGGTGACGGGCGGGATTGCTTGAACAGGGGTGTAGGCCACCGACGCGGCTGCGATGGCGGTCGAAGCGGGGGACGCGGCAAGGGCCGGCGCGGCGGCAGTGGCCACAGCGGCAAGCACAGGCGCAGGGGCGGCCAAGGCGGCGTTGCGCACCTCTGCCTGCTCCAGCGTCATGCCGATCTGCTGCACCGGCTCGGTGACCTTGCGGGCACCGCTGCCGTTCAGCATCCAGGCATGCTTGGGCACGGTGACGGTGCGCTGCAGCGCGGCTGGCTGGGTGGCGTTGCCAATGCGGCAGTCGCGCTTCTCGAACAGCGGCGAAATGTCCAGGTCAACGCCAGCGCACAGCATCTGTGCCAGGCCGTTCAACAAGCCAGGCAGGCCGCTTCCGTCGTCGATGGCAATGGCCTTGTGCGGCTGGCCGGCCAGGATCTTGCCGGTCAGCTTGCTCAGCACGGCCTTCGGGCCGATCTCGATGAAGGTGCGGGCACCAGCGGCGTACATCGCCTCGATCTCGGCCACAAACTCGACCGACTGCACCAGGTGGTCGGCCATCTGGCGCTTGACCGTGGCGACATCGTCCGCGTGCGGCTTGCCGGTGGCATTGGCGTAGACCGGCAGCATGCCGGTGTGCCAGTCGGTGGCCTGGATGAGTTCGGCCAACTGGGCTTGCGCCGGGGCCACCAGGGCCGAGTGGAAGGCCGCAGCAACCGGGATGGGCGTGACGTCCACACCAGCGGCTTGCAGCTTCTCCAGCGCAGCCTTCACGCCGGCATGGGTGCCGGAGATGATGGTTTGCAGCGGTGCGTTGTGGTTGGCGATCACCACGCTGTCCAGACCGGCGATGTGCTTCTCGACATCGGCGCGTTGCGCCTGCACCGCGGCCATGGTGCCCAGCTCGGCACCACCGGCCTTGGCGGCGTCGACGATGAAGCGGCCACGGGCCGCCGACAGCGTCATCAGCGCTTCCAGGTCGTAGGCGCCTGCGGCATGGTGCGCCACGAACTCGCCGTAGCTGTGGCCTGCCGCCATGTCGGCCTTCAGGCCGAAGCCCTGCATCAGGCGCAGCAGGCCGACTTCCAGCGCACCCAGCGCGGGCTGTGCCACGTCGGTGCTGGTCAGTGCCAGCTTGGCGGCGTCCTTGGCGGCGTCGTCATAGGCGCCGCGCGGGAAGATGAAGCCACCCAGGCTGGCACCGCGGCCGAAGCGGGTCTCGAAGGCGCCCTTCAGCGCAGCATTGGCACGCGACAGCGCGTCGGCGACGACCGGGAACAGCACGGCGAGTTCGCGGCCCATCATCGGGTACTGCGAACCCTGGCCGGGGAACAGCAAGGCCACCTTGCCAGCGTCCGCACCGACAGCACCGAAGTGAGCGCCCGGCGGCAGCATGGGCGCCTGGCCGCGCAGGAAGGCAGCAGCCTTCTCCAGCTTGCTAGCCAGGTCGCCAGCGTCCTTCGCGACGACGGCCAGCGTGTCGCTGCCGGCTTCCCATTGCTGGGCCAGGCTGGCAGCCAGGTCGCGCAGCACCAGGTCCTTGAGCGAAGGCAGTTGCGTCGAAAGTTCGGCGGCGCGGTCGGCCAGTTCAGCCTTGCTCGCGGCACTGAACAGCATCAGCTCGGCCGGCCATTGGCTCATGGTTGCGCTGCGCACCCACGGGCGGTACTCGCGGGTGTACTCCTCCATCACGACGTGGAAGTTGGTGCCACCAAAGCCGAAGGCGCTGCAGGCCGCGCGGCGCGGCTTGGCATCCACCGTCAACCAGGGCTGCGCATCTTCCAGCAGGTGCAATGGCGCGTCTTCGGCTTGCAGGATCGCGACCGGCTTCTTGACGTTCAGGTGCGGCGGCAGCACGCGGTGCTGCAGCGACAGCGCGGCCTTGATCAGGCCGGCCACGCCGGCCGTGGCCTTGGTGTGGCCGATCATGGTCTTGACCGAGCCGACCACGGCGCTGCGCGGCGCGCCGTTTTCTTCGCGCATCAGCGCGGTGGTGCTTTCCAGCTCCGCCGTGTCGCCGGCCACCGTGCCGGTGCCGTGTGCCTCGAACAGGCCCACATCGGACGGGCCGAAACCGGCTTGCGCGTAGGCGCGGCGCATCGCGCGCAGCTGGCCAGCCGGCAGCGGTGCGGTCATGCCCTTGGCATTGCCGTCGCTGCTGCCGCCAGCGCCCTTGATCACGGCATAGATGCGGTCGCCATCGCGCTCGGCATCGGCCAGGCGCTTCATCGCGATCATCGCAATGCCTTCGGAGACCGCGATGCCGTCGCCGTTCTGGTCAAAAGTGGAGCAGCGGCCACGCGGCGACAGCGCCTGCGTCTTGCTGAAGCACAGGTAGCCGAACGGGCCTTGCACCGTGTCGACACCGCCGGCCAGCACCATGTCGCTGCGGCCATCCACCAGTTCGTTCACGCCCTGGTACACGGCAGCCAGCGAGGAGCCGCAAGCGGCATCGGTGGTGTAGTTCACGCCCCCAAAATTCAGGCGGTTGGCAATGCGGCCGGCGATCACGTTGACCAGGATGCCGGCGAAGGAATCTTCGGTCCACTCGGGCAGGCGATCGGCCACGTCCTCAGGCAGTTGGCCCTGGAAGCGCGGCAGCTCCGACCGCAGGCCGTACTGCGTGCCCACGTCACCGGTACCACCGCTGGCGCCGATGATGACCGAGGACCTCTCGCGATTGAAAGCCTTCTCGTGATAGCCCGAGTCCACCAGCGTGCGCTGAGCGACTTCCAGCGCCATCAGCTGCATTGGATCGATCGCTTCGATGGACTTCGGCGGCATGCCGAAGCGCGTCGGGTCGAAGGCCATGTCGTCCAGGAAGCCGCCCCACTTGGAGTAGATCTTGTCCTTGGCGTAGCGGTTTTCGTCGAAGTACAGGCGCCAGTCCCAGCGGTGCGACGGGATCTCGGTGATCGCGTCGACCTTGCCCAGGATGTTGTCCCAGTACTGGCGGCTGTCGTTGGCCTTGGGCAGCAAGGTGGCCAGGCCGACGATGGCGATGTCGGCCGGACCGGCAGTGGCGGCGCGCGGTGCATCGCCCAAGCCGGCCAGGCGCTCGGCCATCATCGCAGCCGCATCTTCGGTGACCTGCCGGTGCAGGTCTTCGATCTGCGTGACTTCGTTGCGCAGCGTGGCGACCTGGCCCAGCATGTACATGCCGTCGGCACGCTGCTGCTCCGGCGTCAGGTTTTCCAGCTTGCCGTTCAGGCCGACGCGGGTCGTGCCTTTGGAAGCCATGCGCAGGCGGCCCAGGATCAGGTCGTCCAGCACGTGACGAGCTTCATCGGCCGGCACCTTCGCGGCCTTCAATTCGTCACGCTTGCGGAAGAATTCTTCGGCGAATGGCGTGTAGCCGCAGCGGCTGGCGTGGCCCGGGCCGGATTCGAGCGCCACCGTGTGGTCGCATTCGATCACTTCCTTCTGGAACTGCTCGACGATGGCGCCGCTCTCGACGATTTCCCTGGTGAACAGGTAGGCGCTGCCCATCAGGATGCCAACCTTGACGCCCTTGGCTGCCAGCGGGGCGATCATGGTCTGCACGAAGGCGGACGACACAGCGTCGTGCACGCCGCCGGCGAACAGCACCTGCAGGTCGCCGGGAGGCACCTTGCTGCCGGCCAGCTCGGCCAGCAGCTTGTCGACCATGGTGCTCCACAGCACGAAGCTGCTCAGCGGGCCGATGTGACCACCGCATTCGCGGCCTTCGAAGATGAAGCGGCGAGCGCCTTCGCCGACGAACATCGGGATCAGGTTGGCCGACGGCACGTGCAGGAAGGTCGGGATGCCTGCGCGTTCCAGCGTCACGGCCTGGTCGGGCCGGCCGCCGGCAATGATGGCGTAACTCGGCTTGTACTCGGCCGCCATGGCCAGTTGCTCGTCGAGCAGCGACTGCGGCGCAAAGCCCAGCAGGCCGATGCCCCAGGGCTTGGTCGCCATGCGACGGGCCGAGTCTTCCAGCAGCTCGCGCAGTGCAGCGCCCTTGAGCAGCGCAAAGGCCAGCATCGGCAGCGCACCACCGTCGGCGACCGCCTGGGCAAAGGCTGCGCTGTCGGACACGCGGGTCATCGGGCCCTGGACCAGCGGGAACGTAATGCCCAGAGCCTCCGCCAGCGGCGCGTCCTTGCTGATCGCATTGGCGGCGACTGCCGCCTTCAGGTGGCCGGCCACCGCCTCGTCGAACGCGCGCAGCACGGCGGCGAGGTGCTTGTACTGCTTGCGCCAGGTGCCAGCAAAACAGACGTCCTGCCCCAGCGGCAGCAGGCCGGCGCGCAGGTTGCGCCAGTCGGCCTTGCCCTTGACGATCTCGGCCAGCTTCGCAAAACCCAGGCCTTCGCCATCGACCACCAGTTGCCGCGCGAAAGTGTGGCCAGGCCGGACCAGCACGCGAACGTATTCGCCATGCTCGCCGTCGCCAATCGCGGTGGCTTCGTTGCCGGACAGGTTGCCCAGCATCGCAATCAGCGCGTCGCTGGGGCCGGCTTCTTCGAGCAGCAGGACTTGCGAGTCGAGCACACCACCGGCCATGCCGATGGCGCTGCAGGCTGCGGCCACGTGCGGGGTGAGGCCACCGCGCAGGTACAGCGGCAGCGCGCTCAGCTTGCGCCACTTCTGCAGCAGGATGAATGAAGCATCTTCACCGACAAAACCGCCAGCCTCGTTGCCCTTCAGCAACCAGCCTTCGACCACGCCTTCGGCAGGCAGCACCGGCAGCACCGGCGCGCAGACTTCCACCAGCAGGCGCACACCGCGGGCCTGCAGCTGCGTCATCAGCGGCCATGCGGCTTCGACCAGCGGCGCCTCGACGATCAGCCAAGCCAGGCCGGACAGCGCGGGCGATTGCAGCGCGGTTTCCAGCGTCAGGTCCAGCCGGTCCAGCTTGAGGCCGTAGCCTTCACCACCGTGGCGTGCCACCTGGGCCAGCATGGCCAGCACGACCTGGCTGTCAGGCTGCCATTCGGCATTGACGACGCCGACGGCGCCGGCACGACAGGCGGCGATCGCCAGACTGGCGTCGTCCTGACCTGCGGGGGTGAACACAAACTGGGTGAACAAAGGCTGCTGCATGTCTTCAGGCCCGTGCGACATGGCGTTCGTGGTGGGCATTCACGACACCGGAAACTTGGAACGGGACCGCCTTGCACAGCGCGGCCTCGACAAACAGGGCAGTGCGCATTGCGAACGCAGATGCGGCACCCAGCCTCACCATCAGATACCGACCGGCTTTCGCCAGCCTTGCCTTCTCCACCCATCTGACCACCGGTACGTGGCGCGGGTTTGACAGCTCTTCAACCGGGTTCATGCGCGCAGGTTCTAAGCAAATACCGCCAGTCGCTAATGTCACTTGGAGGCCGACCTAGCGACTATCCCTAATCTGTGTCGTTGAAGAACGTTGGCGACTCAAGCCGACTTATGCGTGGGGGAAAAGTCACATAGATAGGCTGTTAATGCACTTTGCAACCGCCATGCCAGCCACCGGACAGATTACGAGGCATTTTCGCGCGCAATGTCCCCAGAATGGTGCGTCTCCAGCGAAAAGAGGCAATATTTCCCCTTTTCTCACGCATATGCCGGAAACAGACGCGAAACCGGCGCCAACAAAAAAACAAGCCACCCCCCGAAGGAAGGTGGCTGTTGTGATGTCGCGCCTTTGAGGGACAACGCGCAACAGATCTGGCGCGCCAACAAGGCGCGCCATCCGTGTCATCAGGGAATCCAGGACCAGACCTGCACGTTCAGGAAGCGCTGGATGGCCAACGAGAAAGCTTTCCACACCGGCATGGTGCTGCCGTCGATCTTCGCGTAGCCCGTCATGCCGGTGCGCAGCGATTGATCCGGATTCTTGACCTTGGCCACGACCTTGACCACGGTGCCAAACGACTGCTGCGTGACATTGCGATCGATCGTGGTGACCTCGCCGTCGAAGAACTTGTCGCTGAAGGCGATCGGCCGCACGCGCACCTTGGTGCCGACCTTGATGTAGGCCAGGTCGGTTTCAGGCACCTCTACCTCCACCGTCACATCGTTGGTGTTTTCCACCGACGCAAACGGCGCGCCCTTCTCGAGATAGCTGTTGGTGCGATCCTGCAGGTGCAGTGTCAGCAGATTGCCATCGAAAGGCATGGTCAACTCGCCGCGGCCGACCTTGCTCTGGTACATGTCGCGCTCTTCGTTCAGGCTTTGCAGCTTCGCCACGGCAGCGTCGATCTGATCCTTGGTCGCACCGGTCTTGGCGAGCGCCAGCGCCGCCTTCTTTTCGGCCACCTGGCTCACGTCGACCTGGTATTCGCGGCGAGCCGAGTCCAGTTCCTCGAATGACACCGTGCCATCCTTGTACATGGACTCCAGACGCGGCACGCGGTCCCTGGTGAAGCGCTCATGCTCCTGGGCCACCTGCAGCTGACGCGAAGCCACCTCCACCTCTTCCGGCTTCGGGCGCGCCTTCAGGTCGGCCACGACGGATTGCTGCTCCGCAATGCGGGCGTTGTAGACGCTGACTTCGGACTGGTAGTCCAGCGTCGACAGCGTCGCCAGCACGGTGCCTTTGGCAATGCGCTCACCACCGTCGAAGTTGACCTTCTGGACCACGCCACCGATGTCTGAAGTGATGATCTGCTTCTGGAACGGATAGACCAGGAATCGGCCACCCGGCTCGTACGGATATGGCATCACCAGCAACAGCAGCAAGGTGACCACCAGCGCGATCTTGCCGTAGTGGCTCCAGGCGCTGCGCGGCTTCAGCGTGTCCTCGGCCTCACCCACCGCATCGGGCAGCGTGCGCTTGCGCCAGCGGTCGAACTGCACCGAACGGTCATAGGCCGCCTCGATCATCTGCAGGCGGCGGATCGAACGCCGCCCCAGGTAGATGGCCATCAGCGCCGCAAGGAACAGCGCGGTGCCGCCCAGCATCACCGACTGCAGGTAGACCCCGACGATGACGGCCGAGATCAGGATCAGCACGAAGGCGTACACCGTCGATGCCAAGGCGTAGGCCGCCAGCACGCTGTTGTCCGACTCCTTGAAGGTCTGGCCGCGCATGCGGTTGAGCAGCGTCTTGTATGACTTGCCGCGCAGATGCGGCTCGTTCATGAAGGCCGACAGCAGGTGGTAGCCGCTGCCCTTGACCAGCGGATTGCCCGAGGCAAACACCAGGTCGATCGCGCAGATGATGCCCAGCGCCAGGCCGATCTTGGCCGCAGTGCCCGCGGAGTCACGGGTGTTGTACCAGATCAGCATGCCCAGGCTGAACAGGAACACGCGCACCAGCAGCGGGCCTGCGTTCAGCCACATGCGCTCGCGGCGCGTCATCTGCTCGGTGTGCGTGACAACGTTCAGGAAGCGCGGCAGGAAGCCCATGAACACCGAGATGCCGAACTTCGCCACGGTGGCGCGGTAGGCGTGTGCGATGAAGGCCTGCGTCAGCGTCACCGCCAGATTCACCGTGAACAAGCTGAACAGCACGTGCTCGAACAGCGTGGTGTAGTTGTGCAGGTTGGCCAGGTCTTCGCGGATCAGGTGGCTGTATTCCAGCGACAGCAGCACGGCCGCGATCGCCATCAGCGGCATGATGTAGACAAGGAAGCGCAGCGGCGCGACCACCGGCGCCAGCAGCTTCAGCATCGGCCGCGGATCGAACAGCTTCAACATCCAGCGCGTGGCGCGTGGATCGAAACCAGCGGCATCGTTGACGCCGGCAGGCAGGTCGCCCCCGGGCGCAGCAGCGCCAGCGCCGGGTGCCTTCGGCGGCGCAGGCGGCGCGGCATGGCCGGCAGCGGAGGCCACCGCGGCAGCGGCCACCGTGGCCGCCTCGGCATGCGAAGCCGCCACATTCGCCACATGCGACTTCACCGTCGCCGTGCCGTCCTTGATGTCGTAGCCCTTGGTGCGAAAGCGCTGCAGCAGCTCATGCGTCGGGTTCTCCATGTCCAGCAACTGGCGGTCGGCCAGGCTGGCGAAGAATTCCTCGATCTGCTTTTGCGTGATCGGCCGGCCGAAACGGTCCTCGAAGACCGATTGCAGCTTGGGATAGGTCTCGCAGCCAGGCAGCACTTCCAGCAGGAAGAACTGCCAGGGCTCCAGGTCGTGCACCTTGTTCAGCAGCTTGTCCCGCAGCAGGTAGCTCGGCTGATCGTCCTTGGAGATCTTGAACGCCTCCAGCCGCTTCGGCAGGTAGGCAGGCAGGGCCACCTTCTTGGTTTGCTCACTCATGACCGAATCTTTCTGCTGTTAATTCGTGCTGCTGCTGACAACTGCAGCATTGCTGTCGAGGATGTCCGGTGCGGCCACCTTCCAGCCACCGCCCATGGCCTTGTAGACCTGGATCAGCGAGAGCTGCGTGTCGCGTTGCACATCGACCTGCAGCCGCTCGGCCGAGGTCAGTTGGCGCTCGGCTTCCAGGGCCTCGAAGACCGTGCCCATGCCACCTTCGTAGCGCTTGCGGGCGTAGCGCGCGCCTTCCTGCGCAGCCTTCAGCTGGCGGGTCAGCACGTCGGCCCGCTCGCGGGTCTTCTGGTAAAACAACAATGCGTCCTCGACCTCGAAGAAGGCGTTCTGAACCGCCTTGCGGTAGGCATCGACGTGCAAGGCCTGCACGGCTTCGGCCTGGCGCACGTTGGCATCCAGTGCACCACCATCGAACAGCTTGGCCAGCACCTGCGTGCCGGCGCTGCCGAAGCTGGCCGGTGCGGTCAGCAGCTTGGAAAGGTCGGTGCTGGCGTAGCCGAACAGGCCGGTCAGCGAAATCACCGGGAAGTATTCGGCCTTGGCCACGCCGATGCGGGCATTGGCGGCGATCAGGTTCTGCTCGGCCATGCGCACGTCAGGCCGCTGCGCCAGCACCTGCGACGGAATGCCTTGCGGCACCGGCGGCGCCTTCAGGTCGTTCAGCGCCCTCGCCCGCGCCACCGCCGAAGGCTCGACGCCCAACAGGATGGACAGCGCGTTTTCGGTTGCGGCAATCTCGCGCTCTTTCGGCGGGATCGCTGCTGCGGCCTCTTCCATCACCATGCGCGACTGGAACACCGGCAGCATCGAGAAGCCGCCCTTGGCCTGGCGCGACTCGGTCAGGCGCGCGGTTTCCTGGCGGCTGGCCAGTTCCTTCTTCAACAGCACCAGATCCTGGTCCAGCGCCAGCAACTGCACATAGCTGGCGACCACGTTGGCCACCACGGTCAGCGTCAGCGCGCGGCGGTTTTCGTCAATCGCCGTCAGGTCGGCCAGGTAGGCCTCGTTGGTGCGGCGCACCCGGCCCCAGATGTCCAGCTCCCAGCTCACCTGGGCCTGCAGCTCGTAGGCCGCGCTGTTGACCGGCGTGCGGTTGGACAGCGGCACCTGCCGCTCCTCGCTCATCTTCTCGCGGTTGGAGCTGCCGCGGGCGCTGACGCTGGGCAGTTCCTGGGCCTTGGCGATGTCCAGGCGGGCGGCGTATTCACGCACCCGGCCAGCGGCAATCTTCAGGTCCTTGTTGTTGTCCAGTGCCAGCTGCACCAGCGCTTCCAGCTTGGGGTCGCCAAAGGCTTTCCACCAGGCCAGGTTGGCCATGTCTGCCGAAGCGACAGGGGCAGCAGCAGCGGGCTCCGCGGTGGCCTGGGCCGGCACGGGCAGCGTGGTGCGCCAAGCGGCAGGCTCGGTCACCTTGGGGCGCTCGAAATCGGGGCCGACAGCGGCGCAGCCGGACAAGGCAGCCGCCAGCACGGCGGCGGCGACAGGAAGTAGGCGCATGGTCGTTCCCTCGCCACGGCGCGGCATGTCTGCCAGCGGGGCGCTCTGCACAAGATGCGGTTGAGGAGGATGGATGCGGCGCATGCTCATTCCTCGGTGAACCGGTCGGCCAGCATGTCGAGCGCGTGGTCCTCGATTTCCTTGACGCGCACCAGGCGGTTGTGCAGCTCTTCAAGAATTGCCTCGAACCAGCGGATCTCATACTCGATGTGGCGCCGCTCGGCGATGATGTCCTCCATCGGCATGTTGGGCGGCGGCCGCCCTTCCTCGTCGAAGAGGAACTTGATGCCTTCGGCGATGCGCTGGTTCGTGTTGATGTGCTGAACCTGCTTCTCGACGAACTTCTTGACCTTCTTGGCCTTGAATTCCTTGATGACCGCCAGCCGCAGTGCGCGCTGGTTCTCGGACAAGGTGTCGAGTTTCGGATGGCTGGTCACCGGATCGCCATCGATGTGGCCGATCTTGGGCCGGTTGCCCGGCGGACGCTCGTTTGGATCGCTCATGCCAGCCCCTCGGCCGACGAGTACGTCGGCCGATCCCCCGGGGGGATGCGTGCCGGCTTGGGAGCGGCCCGGCGCTCGGCCCGCACGGAATAAGTTGACACGGGGTGTCTCATACTGAGTCGTTTCTCAATCTCTGGCGCCGCCGGTCAGCGGTAGCCGAATTCATGCGCCAGCTCGATCACGCGCGGGTCCAGGCCCTTGCCGTCGGGTCGCCAGGCCAGCGGCTTGTCCAGCGGCGGCACCTTGACCTTGTGGGCACGGAAGGCCGGGCCGCGGAGGAAGTTGGGGTCGTTGCCGAACAGCGCGGTGATGGGGCCGAAACAGGCAAAAGGCGAACGCTCGGGATGCATCATCGCGTCGATCGCCTCGGCATCGTCACGAATGCCCAGCCAGCGGCAGACTTCGCCCAGGAAGTGGGTCGGGTCATGCATGATGTCCTCGCCGCGCACCCGGATCTGCTGCTCGGGCGGCACCATCTGCAGGAAGTTGAAGATGTTGGTGTTCAGGTCGTGCCAGGCGAACTGCGGATCGACGATGGCACGGTCTTCCAGGAAGTCGATCGAGTTCACGTACATCGCGAACGCGCCGTCGTTCAGCGCCATGATGGACTTGCAGGTCGCCACCGGGTGCCGCACCAGGTGCAGGAAGCGGGCGTCCGGGAAGGCCCGGTAGATCGCCTGCATGCGCTTGAGCGAAATCGTGTACGACGGACTCTTTTCCACCGCGATCAGCGGATCGATGTCGCGCACCAGTTCCTGGTAGACCTCGGCCGTGCTGCGGTGCTGGCGCGCGAAGCACCAGTGGTTGGCCATCTTGATGGTGGCCGTGGTCTGCTCGCCGCCATAGATCTCGGCGACCGCACGCAGCAGGCCCTGGCGGGTCTTGGAGAAGTTCTCGATCTCGTCGCTGGTCCGCGTCCAGAGCTGGATCAGCGTCTCGACGTTGAACAGGCACAGCTCCGGCAGACCGAAGGTTTGGGGATGCTGGCCGATCATCGCGTTCATCAGCGACGTGTACGACCTCGGCGGGGCGAGCAGGAACAGCGGGGCGGCCATGGTGCGTCCCGCTCAGGCGAACAGCGCGTGCGCTTCGGCGATGGCCCGGCCGGCGGCGCACATGCCATCACCAGCGCTGCCCACCTGGAAGTACACCTTGTCCAAAACCATGACCCCAACTCCCGCTGTATTCAGCCGTTCCTTGCCTGCACCGGCCGCCCAAGGGGACGACACGACACGCTGGAGGTCAGGAAACGCCCCTCCAGCCCCACTCTTCGCTGCCAGCACACCCGCCAGCGCCGCTTTCGCCACGCCCGCCAGCCCAAGCTCAGCGCTTGCTCATGGGACATACCCGGAGCCGCCATGCAAGGCCGGCCGGAATGCCTCATGATGCTGGGTTGACCTTTTGCAGTATGCCCGCTCTTGGTGCCTGCCCCGAGGGCCTTCTTGGCACCCCAGCAACGCAACCCCTAGAAGCAAAGCCATCTGCAACCAACATCGGTCTCACGTCGCCATCCTCCGTCAGCAGCGCTAGGGTGCTACGAGTCCGGTGGCGTTCAGACCGGGTTTTCACCTGGGTTGGCTTATGCAATTTGTACGCCTGCTCATGCGAAACATATGCATGAACCCCACGAATGCAGGGGGCCAGCCGATCTGAAAGAGAACTGCAACGGCACATGGGTCAACGTCCCACAGATGTGGCTTGACCGGAGACGGCCGGCAGCGCAGGCCCTTCAAGCCGAACGATGTCGGCCTGGCGAGGGCCGGACATGCTGGCCACCACCTCGCCCTGCGGCGTGATGGCAAACGAGCGGTACAGCCGAAGCTGACCCGGTGGCAACGTGAAAGCGATCCGCGGCGCGGCGCCCAGCTCGTCCCGCCGCACCACCTGGTCCTGCTCGGGCCCACGCTCGACCAGCCACAGCGCACCGTCATGCCACTGCCAGTTGGCCCAGTCTTCCGAGCCCAGGGCGTCGGTGACCAGCGTTGGCGCACCAGTGCGGCCGGCCTGGTCCAGCGGCCGCCGCCACAGCCCCGGCTTGCCCAGCCGCGCGTAATACAACCAGAGACCGCTGCGTGTGCGCACCTCGCGGCCGAAGTGGCCCTGGTCATCGGTCAGGCGCTGGAAATCGTGGCGCTGCAGGTCGAAGCGCCACAGGTCCCAGCCGCCGCCGCGGCCGCTGGCCACCAGCAGGCTGCGCCCATCCAGTGACCAGCTGACGCTGTTGTAGCCACCGGTTTGCGGCAGCACCTGCAGCGGCTCGTCACGGTCCAGGCGGCCGATGACCAGCGCGTCGTGTTGCGCCCCGGGCGCCCGCAAACTGGTCGCAAACCGCGGCTCGGTCGCCGAGCAGCCTGGAGGGTCTGGCGTGCCGGGCGGCAGCGCGACCTGGCGCGCCGCAGCACCCTGGCCGTCACCGGTCCACAGCGCAATTCGGCCGCTGCGCATCGACAGGAACAGCACGCGCCCGGCATCCGGGCAGGCCTGGGCGTACAGGTTGCGGCCGCTGGAGGCGATGGCCGACAGCAGGCGCCCATCGGCCAGCGAGCGCAGTTCGATGGTGTCGGAGAAATGGTGCAGGCTGGCAGCAACCGCCTGCGGCTCGCCCGGCAGGGTGGCCAGGTTGGTGGCGGTGCCGGCGCGGGCGAACAAGGTCGGCTCGCCGCCGGCGGGCGCCACGCGCCAGGTTGCAAAAGCACCATCGCGGGCCGAGTTGAAGACGATGCCGGCATCGCCCGACAACCAGGCCAGGCCGCCCACCGGTGCCTGGTCGTGCGTCAGCCGGGTTTCGGCACCGGTCTGGATGTCGACCACGTACAGGTCGCCAACGATGGCAGTGCCACGCATGAAGGCGACCCGGTCGCCGCGTCGAGAGAAGCTGATCTGCGCGTCGTCCAGCCCGCCGGCCGGACGGGTCAGCTGCCGCTCCTGGCCGTCTGCAACCCGGTGCAGCACCAGGGCCACGCCCGCCTCGCCCTGGTGCCGGGCCAGCACCAGCCACTGGCCATCCGGCGAGGCATCGACAAAAGCCTGGTTGCGCTCGTAGAAGCAGCTGGCCAGCCGCCGGGCCGGCCGTTCGGGCTGCGTCAGGTCGACCACCACTACTTCGCAGTCGGCCGCCTCGCGCGCCCTGGCATAGGCCAGCCGGCGCGCGCCCAGCCACATCGGCCGCGCCAGCGTGTAGCCCTCGTCGCGGATCTCGACCGGCGGTGCGTCGGGCGCATGCCGGTCGACCACCTGAAGCCGCGCCGGGCTGCCGGCGCGCGACCAGAGGTAAGCCATCCAGCGCCCGTCGGCACTGAAGGCCGGATACTCCTCGACGCCATCCCGCATCGTCAGCGGCAGGGGCGGTGCCGGCAGCGCCGCCGCGGCCAGCACCGGCACCGAGTGCGGCCACCACAGGCCGGCAAGGCCCAAACTCGAGGCCAGCACCACCATCAGCACCGGCACCAGGCCCCACAGCGCTGCCCGGTGCCAGCGCCTGCGGCCCCAGGGCGCGGCCGGGTTCACCGAGACAGCCGGCGCGTCGGCGGGCTCATCGGCATGCGCCACGCCGGCCGCGGGAATCCAGGGCGCGGCCGGCAGCAGCAACTGGTAGCCGGCCTTGGAAATCGTCTTGATCGCGCTCTCGCCGCCCGCCGCTGCCTCGGTATCCAGCACCCGGCGCAGTTGCCAGATGGCCTGCGTCAAGGCGCGCGAACCGGTGTACGAATTGCCCTCCCAGACTTCGGCGATCAGGCGCTCGCGTGGCACGACCTCACCAGCACGTTCGGCCAGGCGCCGCAGCACCGCTGCGGTCTTGACCGACAGGTTTTCGCTCAGCGCGACGCCGTCAGCACCAGGCCCGGCGCTCAGGCTGCGGGTTGCCAGGTCGAGGCGAAACCGGCCAATGGTCCAGAAACGGGCGGCTGCGGCGGCCGCTTCAACGGTAGCCGGTGCGTTCACAGCGCCGGGCACGCCACGTAAGCCGGCGCGTAACTGCTTGATTTCACGAGGAAAAATCTTTTCGTGAGAAAAATACGAGAAAAGCTTGGCAGCCCAAGCATTGTCGGTGCCAGGGTGGCCCCGTCAAATCGGCACAGCCCCTGCATTGCGGCACAAGGCCACGTTGCATGCACTTATGCGCCATCTTTCCGGAGTGTCCCGATGTTCCTTCCCCGCCCTCCTCGCTCAACTGCCAAATGGGCGCTGTGCCTGTCCTGGCTGGGCCTGGCTGCCCTGCCTGCGCATGCCGACGTCTGGGGCCGCCTGTTCGACGCGAGCACGCAGCAAGCCTTCGTGGCCGACGACTACCCATCCGTCGAACTGCACCGCTGCAGCGCGCCAGGCGACACGCTGTGCGCCGAATTCGTGGCCGGCGCCGAACCGGCGGCCGATGGCAGCTACCGCTTTGCCGCCGGCAGCTTCGACAGCCCCGGCCGCTACCAGCTCTGGGGCAGCGCGCTGAACCACGAATACACGCACTCGGCCCCGTTCTCGGTGACCGGCAGCGAAGACCATCCGATGGACATGCCACTGGACCTGCTGCCGCTTCAGGCCAGCAAGCTGCAAAGCTGCACCATGGTGGACGCCGAAGGCTTCTGCAGCGTCAGCTACACGCTGCGCAACATCGGCAGCAGCAGCCGCCAACTGCAGGCCTGGGTGCTCAATTCCACCACTGCCTTCATGCCGGCCGGATGGTCGCAATACACCTATGGCGACGGCGACACCAAGCGCGTGCAGCTGACGCTTGGCGCCGGCAAGCAGAAGACGCTGACGCAGAAGGTCTATGTCGGCAAACAGCTGCCGCGCGGCGCGTACGCCTCGATTTCGCTGTTCGTGTCGCCCAAGGACCTGCCGCAGCAGGCGCTGATCTGGGAAAGCCTGCCCACCGTGTTCTCCGAGGGCGACGGCACGCTGCGCCCGATCTCGGCCGCGGCCGAACAAGCCCGCGCCTTGCGTGCGCGGCGGCACGCCGGCCTGATCGCGGCCGGCACACCCGCCGCCCGGCCGGACGCCAAGCTCAGCTTCCTGTCCGGCCAGGTGCTGGCGGCGGACACCGGCGCGGCGCTGCCGCTGGAACTCGCGCCTTCAGTGCGACTGATGAGCTGCGACCGGTCCGACGACGAATACTGCCGCTGGATCGAAGGCGACGGACTGGCCCTGCCGGCGGATGGCAAGTTCTACCTGAACCTGGCCAAGCTGCCAGCCGGCCGTTACCAGATTCACGCGCTGGCCAATGCCCACTACGGCATGCAGTTCTCCAAGACCTTCGACATCCCCGGCACCAGCGCCAGCTCGTTGACGCTGACCATGCCGGAGGTGGTGGTGGACCTGGACGACGTGGCGCGCTGCAGCGACACGCCGGTGGGCGATTGCCAGCTGGCCTACACGCTGCGCAATACCAGCGCACAGGACCAGACCGTCTCGCTGTGGCTGTACCTGAATGCGCTGCAAAGCGAATCACAGACCGGCAGCGTGGTCTACGACATTGGCAAGAAGGGCAAGGCACTGGGCCTGCCGGTCACCGTGACCCTTCCGGCCGGACAGACCCAGGTGGTGACACAAGCGCTGGGCTTGACCGGTCTGCCTGGCGGCTCGACCGGCTGGCTGCGGCTGTTCGTTGCGCAGGCCAGCGACATCGCGCACGCCGAAGCCTATTTCTCGCTGGGCAACTATGCGCTGAGCACCGGCGACGATGGCGTCACACGGGTCACCGTGGTGCCACGCCCGCCGCTGCCGACAGGCGCGGCGCGCTGATCACTTCAGTGCAACAGGTCGCAGGTGGGTGGGGGACAGGCCGTCGGCCCACTGCGTGCCCTCACCCATGCCGCGCTCGGGCAGGATGTAGACCACGCCGGCCTGTTGGCCCAGCAGGGGTTGGACAACGTCCAGGTAAAACGACACCGGCACGACCACGCAGCCCGCGGAGGCGCGGTTGTCTTCCGGCGTGACCGATGCAAGCCGACGCAGCCGCTCGACCTGCGAAGCACCGGGGCGCAGGCGGTGTATGGCCAGCGCAGCGGCATGGTCGACCCAGACCACGTCTTCGCCCAAGCGATTGCGGCCGGGCTCGGACTCGAAACGGCCAGCCGGCGTGGTCAGGTCCTCGGGCAGCAGATGGCCGGTCTGCGTGCGCTCGCCAACCCCCGGCTGCGTCAGGTCACCCCGGGTGCGGCCCAACAACACCGTGGTGGCGCCGGCCAGGCTGCCGTCCGCGCGGTAGACACGCAGGCTCGCTGCTTGTTTGTCGACCAGCACAAACGGATGGCCGTGGTTGTCGCCGGTCTCGGCGATCCAGTTCACCAGTCGCTGCTGGTCTGCGCTGGCACCGCCAGCATCAGCCGCTTCCGCAGACTGTGCCGCAACGGCCGTGGACACCGCCACGCTGGCTTGAACGCCAGACGCGACACACAAAAGCACCCATGCCGAGGCCGCAGCCTTCAGCCAACGCCGAGCAAGCAAACCCATGCACCCCGCCTCGCCAATGTCCAGCGACACGATTGACGCGGATCTCCGATCCGGTCGTGTCAGGCAGGAATACTAGCAGCGCAGGGTTTGCAGGCTTTGCGGCAAATACTGGCGTTTTCTGGCGTTATTGAGTGTTCAGCTTCCTTGCTGTGCTAAGCGAATGCTGGGAACGGGCGGCCCATTCAGCCCTTGGCGGCGAGTGCGGCCGCCGCGAGCGGTGCACGCAGCGAAGTCATCGTTGGCATCGTGGCCGGGGCTTCGGCCGTCGTGGCCGGTGCATCGAACCGATCGGGAATGCCGAATACCATTTGCAGGCTCTTGACCTCGGGCAGCACATAGACCACCGCGCGCTGTTTCGCGAAGGTCGGTGCCAGCACCTGTTCGAAGAAGGCCACCGGCATGTTGATGCAGCCGTAGGAGATGCGGTTGTCCGCGGTGGTCGGTGTGGCCAGGCGTTCCAGCCGGCGCTCGCTGGCGTTGGTGGTGCGCACGCGGTGCATGGACACGGCGGCGTCGTAGTCCACCCACACCACATCCTGGTTGATCGCGTTCATGCCGCGCTGGCCGAGGAAACGGCCAGCGGGTGTGGTGCGCTCGTCGGGGCGCACGTCGGCAATCGGCTTCTGGCCAATGCCGGGCACCGAGTCATCGCCGACCTTGGAGCCCAGCAGCACCGGCGTGGCGCCCTTGAGCTGGCCGTCGGAGGCAAACACGAACACCTTGGTGTTGTGCTTGTCGACGATCACGAAATCCATGCCTTCGTTGTTGTGCGAAGCCGCCACCCATTGCGCCAGCTTGCGGGCCGGCTCGGAGGCGGATTCACCGTGCCAGTCCACCACCATCGGGCGCACCGGCGGCGGCGGCGTGACGGCGAGCGGCGCCTGCGGCTGCAAAGCCGCAGGCGCCTGTTCCGCACCGGGCGCCATCGCGACGGCCGCAGACCGCTGCGCTGCCAGCCGATGCTGGCGCAGTTGGTACTGCACCGGCAGGATGACGGCCGCCGCCGCCAGCCCGATCCACAGACCCCGTCGGATGCCATCGAACCAGTCGGTGTCGCGAGGCGCCACTGGAGCAGACTCAGGGCGACGCACGGAAGGATGCTCGGGGTTCGTGTTCATGGGGTCAGGACCGGGATGGCTGGACGAGTCGCTCAGTTGCGGTCGGCTTGCGGGGCTGGCATCGAGGTCGAGCCGCTGTTCATGGCGCTGTTGTCGGTGCTGCTGTTGTAGCCCTGGTCAGGCGTGGGGGTGGTCGTGCCGCTGCTTTGCGTGGCGCTGGGTTCCGGGGTGGCCGGGGCCATCGGCGCGGCTTGCTGCGCAGGCTCGGCAAACACGGCGGTGTTGCTCATGTTGGCGCGATAAGTCGGCTCGGCCGCCTGACCAGCCTGCGCCACCGAGGCTTCATTCGCAGCGCGCTGGGCTTCAGCGGCGTCCAGCGCCTGCTGGCGAGCGATCTCGCGCACCTTTTCACGCTGCTGCTCAAGGTCGTGCCATGCCTGCAACTGGGCCGACGATTCGGTCGTCGGGGCCTGCACCGAGGTCGGCGACGGGGCCGGTTCGGACTGGGCGTAGGCCATCGACAGGGCACCGGCGACGCTGGCGGCGGTGATGACGGAAAGCAGGGTCTTGTTCGTGTTCATGGGAACTCCTTTGAAAGTCCGCACAGGTGACTGCGCGGTTTGGGGAGGAAAGTGACACCCGGTGTTGACCGGATGAATGTCAGCGTACGCCCCTCAAAAGACCCCGGGTGTCAGGCGATGCCAACGGGACATGTAGGACTTGGCCCACGGCCCCGCGGCATCGCCGTCAGCCGCCAGGCGGCAGTTCGCTCAGGTCTTTGGCCAGGCGCAGGCCGCTGAACTGCCAGCAGGCGGTGGCCGGAAAGAAGTTGCGGTAACTGGGCCGGGCATGGCCGGCCGGCGTCGCGCACGAGCTGCCACGCAGCACGTACTGGTTGACCATGAACTTGCCGTTGTACTCACCCACCGCGCCTGGCGCGGGCCGGAAGCCGGGGTAGGCCGCGTAGCTGGACTGGGTCCACTGCCACAGCTCGCCAAACCACTGGGCCTGGGCTTCTGCAGCGTGCTGGGGGTGCAGTTGGTCGGGGCCCCGCAAGCCAGGTCTAGCTTCCGCCCAGGCCGCGCCAGCGGCATGCTCCCACTCGGCCTCGGTCGGCAGCCGCGCGCCGGCCCAGCGGGCGAAGGCATCGGCCTCGAAGTAGCTCAGGTGGGCCACCGGCTCGGCGTCGCGCAGTGGCTGCAGGCCGCCCAGCGTGAAGGCCAGCCATGCGCCCGGTGCGCCGGGCTCCCAGTACAGCGGGTGCCGGTGCTGTGCCGCCTGGCGCCATGCCCAGCCTTCGGAGAGCCACAACAGCGGGTCGTCATAGCCACCATCCTCGACAAAGGCCCGGTACTCGCCATTGCTGACCAGCCGATCGGCAATCGCGTACGGTGCCAGGTAGACCTTGTGCCGCGGCGATTCGTTGTCGAAGGCAAACGCCGTGGCCTCGTCATCCAATGCTTGGCGCGCATGGCCGATCTCCACCAGGCCACCGGCAAACTGCTGGAAGCGCAATGGCCTGGCCGCCCTGGACGCGCCTGCGACCTCTGCCGCATCCACCGGCGCCGGCCTGGCCACATAGGCGGGCCGCAGCGGGTTGGCAAACAGCAGATGCTTCAGATCCGTCAGCATCAGCTCCTGGTGCTGCTGCTCATGCTGCAGTCCCAGCGTCACCAGTGCCTGCACCTCGGGGTTGGCATGCAGCTGCAGCAGCAGCGTGCCCATGCGGGCATCAACCTGCCGGCGGTAGATCAGCACCTCGGCCAGCGAAGGCCGGGTCAACAGCCCACGCGCGGGCCGCGGATGGCGCTCACCCACGCTGTCGTAGTAGGAGTTGAACAGCATGCGGAAGCCGGGGTGGAAGGGCGCGAAGTCCGGCTCCCAGCGTTCCAGCACAAAGGTCTCGAAGAACCAGGTGGTGTGGGCCAGGTGCCACTTGGCCGGGCTGGCATCCGGCATGGACTGCGCGCAGCAATCCTCGGGCGACAGCGGCGTGACCAGCCCCAGCGAATGCTGGCGCACCGCGTGGTAGCGCTGCACCAGCGGCACGACCGCGTGCGCAGGAGCCGTCGCCAGCACTTCATCGATCAGCATCGCGGCGCTCATCGCGAACTCAAGGCTGGGCCAGCACCACGGCGAACCAGCCGCGGGCATCGGTCCAGCAGCGCACGCGCGAGTAACCGGCGGTGGCCAGCAAATCCTGCAGCCGGTCCGGCGTGTACTTGTAGCTGTTCTCGGTGTGGATGCGCTCGCCGGCTGCAAAGCGCCGGCCGCCGCCCGCCCAGCGCACTTCCAGCTCCCGGCTGGCCTCCAGGTGCATCTCGATGCGGCTGCGCTGCGCATTGAACAGCGCCACATGCCGCCACTGCGCGGGCTGGAAGTCGCTGCCGATCAGCGTGTTCAGGTGCGTGAGCACATTGCGATTGAACGCCGCGGTGACTCCGCCATGGTCGTCGTAGGCGGCCTGCAGGATCTGCGGGTCCTTGACCAGGTCCACGCCCAGCAGCAGCGCACCATCGTCGCCGCTCAGGCCGCGGGCGCGGGCCAGCAGCGCACAGGCCTCGGCCGGCTCGAAGTTGCCGATCGACGAGCCCGGGTAGAACACCAGCCGGCGTTGCATGGGCAGCGCCGGCGGCAGCTCGAAAGGGCGGGTGATGTCGGCCACCACCTGATGCACCTGCATCCACGGCAGCCCGGCCTGCAGCACCCGTGCATGGGTGGCCAGGAAGTCGCCGCTGATGTCGACCACGACCAGGTGGTCCGGGTCCAGCAACTCGCACAGCGACATGGCCTTCTTGCAGCTGCCGGCGCCCAGCTCGATGATGCTGCTGCACTCCCCCACCGCGCCGGCAATGCTTTCGTGATGGCGCACCATCACCGCCCGCTCGGTGCGCGTCACGTAATACTCGGGCACCTCGGTGATGGCCTCGAACAGCGCGGAGCCCTGCTCGTCATAGAAGTACTTCGGTGAAATGCTCGCCGCCGGCTTGAGCAGTGCGGCGACGATGGCCGCCCGCTCTGGATCCTCGGGGGCGGCATCCACGGGCGTGAGGCCCCGTGGCTGGGTGCGCGACACCACGTCGCGGAGGGTGGGAATCGAGTCGAACACGGCGCGCATGGCTCTCCCTGGGCTTGCGGTGGACTGGCGCAGCATCGCCTCTCGCGCCCGGAGCGCAGTGTAGGACTGCGCCGCGTTTGCAGCCTGACACGCGCGCGGGCGCCAGCCCAAAGGGAATACCCCAAAACCCGAGCCAGGCGATCAACAATGCGCGATGCCCCGGCCCGGGCTCACCCGGGCTGAACCTGGCCGGCTCAAGGCCCCGTCCTACAAGCCGCCTGCGCCGCCACCGATGGCCCCCCAGGCTGCCGCTTTCTACAGTCCCACCATGCCGCAAAACGCTCGCCGGCGGCCCTGCCTGGCGAGCGGCTTCGCGGCCACCTTCGTCGACTCAAGAGGACAACATCATGCTCAAGTGGGCCCTTATTTTTGCGGTGATCTCGGTGATTGCCGGCCTGATGGGATTTGGCGGCGTGGCCGCTGGCGCCGCCGGCATCGCCAAGGTGCTCTTCTTCGTGTTCCTGGCCATCTGCCTGCTGTTTGTCGTGCTGGCCTTGCTGGGCATTGGCGCGCTGAGGAAGTAGCGCGTTCGCTTCAACCGCATTGCCAATTTGCGGCCGCGGCCGTGAAACGTCGCGCCCGAGGCGACGAAATGTGTCACGCCCGGTCGCCCTGGCGGCCGTCCACCGCAGTCCGGAGCCGGGCCGCAAGGCCCTGAAAGTGAAAAATCGTAACAGCGCTGGCGACGCAAAAACAGGACTCTCCCTCGTACGGCCCGGCAACATGCAGGCGGCACGCTGGCAGCAGGCCCGCGGCTGGCGCGGAACCTGCAATGACTTGCCTGCAATTCCTGTTTTTCGTTTGAGAAGGACCGGCGACGACGCTGGTTTTTTTGGTGGCCCGCCGCGGCAACGTGGCGGGCCCCTTTTTATGGGCCTGCCGGGGCGTCAGAGCCCGCGCGGCAGCATCAACTCGAATTGCGTGCCCTCGCGCGGCCGCGAGCGGCCGACCAACGAGCCGCCATGCGCGCGCGCCACCCGTTCCGGCAGCGACAGGCCGGACCCCACGCGCGGCGCGGCCATGCCTTCGACGGCCTCGCCGCCGCCAAACAAGTGCTGGCTGGCCGCGTCGCCGAGCAAGCCGGCAAAGCTGATGCGCAGCAGCAGCGAGCGCCGCTGGTCGCCATCCAGCTCGATCTTCAGCCCGGACTCGCCAGCATAGGTCGTGGCCTGCAGCAGCAGGTGGTCCAGCGCCTGCTGCAGCATCGCCCGGTCCATCAGGCCCTGGGTGTCGCCCAGCACTTCGAAGGCTGGCAGCTGGCTCAGCAAGCCATTGCCCTGGGCCGTCTCCAGCCGCTCCTGCGTCAGCGCGGCCAGGTCCGTCATGACGGGGCTGGGGCGCAGCTCGGCGCTGGGCAGCTGGGCCAGGTTCACCAGGTGGTCGACCTGCCGGCTCAGCATCGCGGTGGCGGCCTTGATGCGGGCACCGGCCGAACCGGGGCCGGGCTTGTCGGAGCGCAGCAGCAGCTCGGCATTCAGCGCCAGCGCGGCCAGCGGCGCGCGGATGTCGTGCGACAGCGCCGACAGCATGGTCGAGTTGAGCCGCGTCAGCCGCTGCAGCTCGGCCATGTTCTCGGCCAGCGTGGCCTTCTGGCGGTGCAGGTCGGCGAAGATCGCCACCTTGCTGCGCAGCACCCGGCCGTCGAAGGGCTTGTAGAGGAAGTCCACCGCGCCAGCCTCGTAGCCGCGGAAGCTGCGTTGCTCCTCCATCGAGCCCGCGGTCAGGAAGATGATGGGCACGTGGCGGGTGCGTTCGGCCCCGCGCATCAGCTCGGCCAGCGCGTAGCCGTCCATGCCCGGCATCTGCACGTCCAGCAGCGCCAGCGCCACGTCGTGCTGCAGCAGCAGCTCCAGCGCAGCATCGGCCGAGTCGGCGGTCAGCACGTGCCAGTCGTCTGCGGCGAGCAGCGCGCGCATCGCCAGCAGGTTCTGCGGCACGTCGTCGACGACCAGGATGTTCAAAGGTTTGGCAGCCATCATCTCTCTCCCCCCGTCTGGGCCTGGCCCAGGGCATCACACATCATTTTCAGGCTCATCACCTGGTCTGCGCCGGCCAGGTCCAGCGCGGCCCTCGGCATCGTCGGGACCACGGCCTCGGCCGGATCCTGCACCCAAAGCCGGCCGCCGTGCGCGCGCACAGCCAAAGCACCGGCCGCACCGTCGGCACTGGCGCCTGTCAACACGATGGCCAGCAGGCCAGCACCGTACTCGTGCGCCGCGCTCTCGAACAGCGGGTCGATCGCCGGTCGCGACCACAGCACCGCATCGTCGACCGACAGCGCAGCCACCGGCCCATCCGGCCCCGGATCGACCAGCAGGTGGTAGTCGGCCGGTGCCAGCAACACCCGGCCCGGCTTCAGCGGCTGGCCGGCCCATGCGTCTTCGACCGGCAGCGCGCAGCGCCTGGCCAGCAGCGCCGCGGGTGAAAGTTTGCCTTCCGGCTGAGGCGCCCGGTGCAACACCACCAGCACCGGCGCCGGGAAATCGGCAGGCAAGGCTGCCGTCAGCGCCAGCAGCGCTTCGACGCCGCCGGCCGAGGCGCCGATCACCACCGCCTTGAGCGACAGGTCAGGCCAGTTCATGGACATGCTCCTTGGCTCACAGGCGTTGGTAGAGCCGAACGTCCGGCTGCGGGTGGAACGGCTGGAACAGGTGCGCATGGGCGCCGAACTGCAGCGACTCGCGGCTGCCCAGCCCGAGGAAACCGCGCCGCACCAGCGCCTCGCGAAACAGGCCGACCGCGCGGTCCTGCAGGTCGCGGTTGAAATAGATCAGCACGTTGCGGCAGGACACCAGGTGCACCTCGGAGAACACCGCGTCGGTCGACAGGCTGTGATCGGCGAACACCACCTGGCGCTTCAGCGCCCGGTCGAACATCACGCCCTCGTACGCGGCGGTGCAGTAGTCGCTCAGCGAGGCCTTGCCGCCGGCCGCCAGGTAGTTGCGGCTGAACAGCGGCATGCGCTCGCGCGGGTAGATGCCGGCCTCGGCACGCTGCAGGGCCACCGGGTTGATGTCGGTCGCGTAGAGGATGCAGCGCTCCAGCAGCCCCTCCTCGTGCAGCAGGATGGCCAGCGACCACAGCTCTTCGCCATGGCTGCAGCCGGCCACCCACAGCTTCAGCGACGGATAGGTGCGCAGCTCCGGCACCACCTCCTCGCGCAGCACCCGGAAGTAGGCCGGGTCGCGGAACATCTCGCTGACCTGGATGGTCAGGAACTGCAGCAGCTGCGAGAAGGCATCCGGCTCGCGCAGCACCCGGTCCTGCAGTTGCGACAGCCGCTCGCAGCGCATGGCCTGCAGCGCCTGGTGCAGGCGGCGGCGCAACGAGCTGGGTGCGTAGTGGCGAAAGTCGTGCTGGTAGCGCAGGAACACGGCTTCGAGCAGCAGCTTGATCTCGATGTCGAACAAGGTATCCGCCTGGGCCACGGCGTCACTGCGCTCGCGCTGCGCAGCGTCGGCACTGCCCGCGGCCGACACCGCAGCCGCCGGCAGCTCCGGCGAAGAAACAGAGCGGCGTGGGCGTGTCATTTGGGCATCCAGACGCGGCACAGCGAAACCAGCCGGTCAACGTCGATCGGCTTGGCCAGGTAGTCGTTGGCACCGGCCTCCAGGCACTGCTGGCGGTCGTCGGCCATGGCCTTGGCGGTCAGCGCGATGATGGGCAGGTCGGCGCCATCGGGCCGGGCGCGGATCCGCCGCATCGCCTCCAGCCCGTCCATCTCCGGCATCATGATGTCCATCAGCACCAGGTCCACCGGCGGCTGGCGGTCCAGCCGTTCCAGCGCCTCGCGGCCGTTGCGGGCGATCTGCAGCTGCACGCCCAGCGGCTCCAGCACGCTGCTGAGCGCGAAGATGTTGCGCACGTCGTCTTCGGCCAGCAGGATCTGCCGGCCTTCCAGCACCGCGTCGCGGCTGCGCGCGGCCTGCAGCAGGCGCTGCTGCTCGCCCGGCAGCGCCGCCTCCACGCTGTGCAGGAACAGCGTCACCTCGTCCAGCAGCCGCTCGGGCGAACGTGCGCCCTTGACGATGATGGAGCGCGAATAGCGGCGCAGCAGCGTTTCCTCGTCGCGGCTCAGCGCCCGGCCGGTGTAGACGATGACCGGCGGAAAGCCTTCGCGCTCGCCGCGCGCCATGCGCTCCAGCAGGTCGAAGCCGCTGCCGTCGGGCAGTGCCAGGTCGGTCACCATGCAGTCGAAGGTGGTCGCGCCCAGCGCGGTCAGCGCGTCGGCCACCGTGCCCACGGTCGTGATCTCGACCTGCGGCGCGGCCAGCAGCAGTTGCAGGTTCTGCCGCAGCGCCACATCGTCTTCCACCACCAGCACCCGGCGCAACGGATGGTCCAGCCGGTGCCGCAGCCGCTCGATGGCCTCGACCAGGTGCTCGCGCAGCGCCGGCTTCACCAGGTGGCCGATGGCGCCCATGGTCATGGCCGCGTGGCTGCGCTCCAGGCCCGAAACCACGTGCACCGGAATGTGCCGGGTGCCGGGGTCGCGCTTGAGCCGCTCCAGCACCGACAGGCCGGACACATCAGGCAGCCCCACGTCCAGCAGCACGCCGCTGGGCCGCAGCTCGCGCGCCAGCGTCAGCGCCTGCTCGCCGGTGTTGGCCACCACGCAGTCGAAGCCCAGTTCCTCGACCAGCGTGCGCAGCGTGGCGGCAAAGGCGCTGTCGTCTTCCACCGCCAGCAGCACCCGCCTGTCCTCGCCCAGGCCAGGCGGCAGCTCGATCGGCAGCGCGGCCGGCGTGGGCGCGGCGGGGCCGGCGGGCCGCGACGTCGGCGCGGCAGGGCGGGCCATGCGGGGTTCGTCCGGCGCCGGCTGCTCGGGCAGCTCGGCCGGCAGGTCCACGCTGAAGCAGCTGCCCTGACCAGGCTTGCTGTGCAGCGTCATCGTGCCGCCCAGGCGCTGCGTCAGTTCACGCGAGATCGACAGGCCCAGCCCGGTGCCACCGAACTGGCGGCTGGTCGAACCATCGGCCTGGCGGAAGGCCTCGAAGATCACCTCGTGCTTGTCGACCGGAATGCCCACCCCGGTGTCGCGCACCTCGAAGCGCACCGCGCCACCGGCCAGCGGCTTCAGCGCCAGCGTCACCTTGCCGCTGACGGTGAACTTCACCGCATTGGCCAGCAGGTTCTTCAGCACCTGCTGCAGGCGCCGGCTATCGCTGAAGATGTGCTCGGGCAGGCCCTGGTCCAGCACCACCTCGAAGCCCAGGCCCTTCTTCTCGGCCAGCGCGGCAAACACCGTCTGCAGCCGCGTGGCCAGCTCCTGCAGCGGCACGCGCTCGCGCTGCAGGTCGGCATGGCCGGCCTCGATCTTGGACAGGTCCAGCACGTCGTTGATCAAGGCCAGCAGGTCGTTGTTGGCATCGAAGATCGCGCGGGCGAAGCGCACCTGCTCTTCGCTGAGCCGGCCGTCCTTGTTGGCCGCCAGCAGCTGCGAGAGGATCAGCGAGCTGTTCAGCGGCGTGCGCAGCTCGTGCGACATGTTGGCCAGGAACTCGGACTTGTAGCGGCTGGCCGCTTCCAGCGCCTCGGCATTCGCCTGCAGCGCCGCCTGCGACTGCAACAGTTCCTGCTGCTTGTCGGCCATGGCCCGCGCGTGCAGCGCCAGCTGGCCGTTGACGCGCTCCAGCTCGGTCTGCTGCGTCTCCAGCTCGGCCTGCGACTCGCGCATGATGCGGCCCTGCTCTTCAAGTTCCTCGTTCGACACGCGCAGCTCTTCCTGCTGGGCCTGCAGTTCCTCGGCCTGGCGCTGGGTTTCCTCCAGCATGGCCTGGCGCTCCAGCCGGTAGGCGGCGCCGCGCAAGGCCAGGCCGACCACTTCGCTGATGCCGCGCGCCAGTTCCTCGCAGAGTGCCAGGTCCAGCTTCGCGCGCGCCACGCCGAGTTCGATCACGCCGACGTTGCGGCCCTCGGCATGCAGCGGCATCAGCAGCAGGTGCTCCGGCAAGCTGCGGCCCAGGGCGGACTGCAGCCCCAGGTGGCCCTGCGGCGCCGGGCTCAGTGCATTGAATCGGTCCTGGCGTGCGGCCTCGCCGAGCAGGCCGTCCTGCAGCGTCAGCGTCGCCGGCAGCGTGGCCAGGTCAGCCGCGTGGCTGCCAAAGCGCCGCAGCCTATCACCGTCACGCCGATAGGCCGCCGCCACCGAAGGTGTCAGCCAGCCACACAGCATCGCGCAGCTGACCTCGCCCACCTGCTCTATCGTCAGCTCGCCGGCCAGGCGCTGCGCCAGTGCCGATTCCGCCTGCTGCAGCCACAGCTGCCGGCGAATGGCTTCGCGCTGGCCCAGCACCTTGGAGATCACCACCGCCATCACGATGAAGGCGGCCGATCCCATGCTGCGGTTCACATACAGCAGGAACGGCGAGGCCAGGCCCGGTGGCGACCACTGCATGCCAAGGAACGTGAAAACAATGGCCAGCACCAGCAGCAGGTAGGGCACCCAGCGCCGCCGCTGCAGCAGCGAGAGCGACAGCGGCAGCAGGTACAGCACCCATTCGGCAAATCCAAGCGGCGTCAGGATGTCGACGACCAGCAGGCCCACCTCGAACAGCAGCGCAGCGGCCAGTACCAGGTGATCGCGGCGGTCTACGGTTTGGTACGACGAAAACGGCATGTAGGCAGGCAGCAGGCAGGGGCGATGCAGAGGAATTTTTGCCGACGGTCCACGCGAAGTCTGTAGGCCGGAGCCTACATGTCGCCGCGGCGGCCACCGGTGGCAGGACCATGCGGCTCAGCGTGACACTGCGATCACGCCAAAGGACCGGCTCATCACCTGATACCCCAACGGGTGATGAAGCAGCGGGCCACGGCAAGGACAGAAGGCGGGATGTGTGGCAACTGCATGGACCAGGGCCGACCCGGGTTCACCCGCCTGCAGAGCAACCAACCTCATCTAAGGACAACATCATGAAAACTTCCAAGCTGCTGAGCCAATCCCTTGTGGCCATTGCTGCGGTCTGCTGCCTGGGCGCCGCCCAGGCCAACAACTTCAGCAAGAGCGCCTACGACGGCGCCAAGAAGGACATCGAGACGACCTACAAGGCAGAAAAGGACAGCTGCGACAAGCTGTCGGCCAATGCCAAGGACATCTGCGTCGAGCAGGCCAAGGCCAACGAGAAGGTCGCCAAGGCCCGTCTCGAATACAACTACACCGGCAAGCCGACCGACGAAGCCAAGCTGACCGAAGCGCAGTACGACGGCCGCTATGACGTGGCCAAGGAAAAGTGCGATGACCTGTCGGGCAATGCCAAGGACGTGTGCGTCAAGGAAGCCAAGGCTGCGCATGACTCGGCCAAAGCCGACCTGAAGGCGCACAAGAAGATCGTCAATGCCGAGCAGGACGCGATCGACACCAAGATGACCGCTGAATACAAGGTCGCCAAGGAAAAGTGCGACGGCCTATCGGGCGACGCCAAGGACACCTGCGTGGCCTCGGCCAAGGCCCGCTACAACCAGAGCTGGTGAACTGACAAGGTCATGCCCCCGGCCTGACCTTCACCCGCAACAAGGCGCCGCATCCACGGCGCCTTTTTCATGGCCCGTCGGGCTTCAGGCCGCGAGCCAGTGCCAGGCGGCGCTGTAGCAGGCCAGCAGCACCGCGGCAATGCCGAGGTTCACCAGCAGCGGCCGAAGGCCGGTGCGCAGGTCCAGCCCCATGCGAGCACCCAGGCTGAACCACCAGACCATCACCAGCAGCGCGCCGACCTCGTCGGCGCCCACCTGCGGGTTGGCCTGCACCATTGCGGCCACGCCGCACAGCCACAAGCCCAGGCCGATCACCGAGGCTTCGGTGAAGGCCTTGAAAGTCGGCTTGCGCCATTGAACGCCAAGGATCTGCATGGGCGGGATCTTAGCGACGGCCCGCCCATTGCAAGCCCGGAACACCGGCGTCATCCCGGGTCTTTCGGGGCATTTGCGGCACACCGCCTCTGCAAGTGGCCGGTGGTGCATGCATGCCCCTCGCCGAGGCGGCAAGGGGCGGCTGACGCTTCAGCTTGGTGCCTTGCCCTGCGCTTTTTGGCGCCAAGGCCTGGCACATCGCTTGCATGCCCGTCTGCCCGAGAGGGACGGCCGAGACAGCGCCGTTCTTTGAATGGTGGCTAGGGTTCCGATCGCTTCGGCGGTGTCTGGTCCGAGAGCTGCCGGCGGGCCGCAAGGCACGTTACACGGCGGGACAAAAACCCGGGAGGCGGCTTCGTCAGAGGTCCCTCTCGCCATTCGTCCCTACAACGCCGGAGTGCCCCGCCCATGTCTTCCGTTGCCCAATTTCCCGTCCTTGTCGCCACTCGTTCGGCACTGCGCCGCGCCACCTTTGCAGTGGCCCTGCTGGTCTGCACGGCCGCTGCCGTTTCGCCCCAAGCGGCGCAAGCCGAGGTCAAGGTCGGGCTGTCTGACTGGCCAGGCTGGGTGGCCTGGTACATCGCCGACCAAAAGGGCTACTTCAAGAAATACGGCGCCGATGTGAAGCTGGTCTGGTTCGCCAACTACACCGACTCGATCTCCGCCCTCTCCTCCGGCCAGCTGGACGCCAACAGCCAGACCTGGAGCGACACCCTGGGCCCGCTGGCCAAGGGCATCAAGCTCAAGGCCGTGCTGGTCAACGACAACTCGGCCGGCAATGACGCGCTGATGGTCTCGCCCAAGATCAAGGGCTACGCGGACCTGAAAGGCAAGAGCATCGCGCTGGAGCAATACAGCATCTCGCACTTCGTGCTGGCCACCGCGCTGGCCAAGAACGGCATGAAGCCGGCCGACGTGAAGATCGTCAACCTGCCGGCCGGCGACGCTGCCGCCGCCTTCCTGGCCGGGCGCGTGGACGCCGCCGTGGTCTGGAACCCTTGGGTCAACCAGATCCAGCAGTCCGGCAAAGGCCGGGCCCTGTTCACCTCCAAGGACATGCCGGGCCTGGTGCCGGACCTGCTGGTGGCGCAGGAGAAGGCCATCGCGTCCAAGCGCAAGGAGTTCGTCGGCATGATCCGCGCGTGGTTCGAGGTGGAGAAGTTCGTGCGCGAGCAACCGGCCGAAGCCGCCAAGATCATGGCCAAGGTCGTCAGCATGAAGCCCGACGAATACCAGGTCTTCCTGCCCGGCACCCGCTTCTTCGATGCCGCCACCAACAAGGCCGCCTTCGACGCGAAGAACCCGCAGTCGCTGGTCGCCGTGGCGCCCACCATCGCCGCCTTCCTCACCGAGCACAAGCTGATCGACGGCAAGCCCGACGCCGCCGCTGGCGTGGACGGTTCTCTGCTGCAGGAAGCCCTGGGCACCGCCACCGCGGCCAAGTAAGGGGCCGCCGTGTCACAGCTTCTGCAGATGCTGCAGATCCGGCAGGCCATCGGCCGCCGCACCTACCTCGCGCTGGCGCTGGCCGGGCTGATCCTGCCGCTGGCCGGCTGGGCCCTGCTGGCGGCCAGCGGCCAGGTCGAGGCGGTGTTCATGCCGGGGCCGCAAGAGGTGCTGGGCCGCATCGTCACCTGGTGGTCCGAGGACGACCTGCTGGGTGATGCCGGCATCAGCATCCTGCGCGTGGTCGCCGGCTGGGCGCTGGCCGCGCTGCTGGCGCTGCCGCTAGGCCTGTTCATCGGCAGCTGGCGGGCGATGCAGGCGCTGCTGGAGCCGCTGACCGACTTCATCCGCTACATGCCGGCCGTCGCCTTCGTGCCGCTGGTGATGCTGTGGGTGGGCATTGGCGAAGGCGCGAAGGTCGCCATCATCTTCATCGGGACCTTCTTCCAGATGGTGCTGATGGTGGCCGAGGACGTGCGGCGCGTGCCGATGGCGCAGATCGAGGCCGCGCAGACCATGGGCGCCACCCGGCGCGAAGTGGTCGAGCAGGTCATCGTGCCTTCGGCCAAGCCGGCGCTGCTGGACACGCTGCGCGTGACCATGGGCTGGGCCTGGACCTACCTGGTGGTGGCCGAACTGGTGGCCGCCAACTCGGGGCTGGGCTTTGCCATCCTGAAGGCCCAGCGCTTCCTGCAGACCGACAAGATCTTCGCCGGCATCCTGCTGATCGGCCTGATCGGCCTGGCCATCGACCAGCTGTTCCGGCTGCTGCACCGCAAGGCATTCCCCTGGCTATACGGGAGAAATTGACATGACCCTCGCCACCCTGGACGTGATGCCGTCCCTCTGCTGCCGGGCCCTGGGCAAGACCTACCCCGGCGGCAAGCAGCCGGCGCTGGTGGACGTGAACCTGGACATTGCGCCCAACGAGTTCGTCACACTCGTTGGCGCCTCGGGCTGCGGCAAGTCCACGCTGCTGCGCTGCATGGCCGGGCTGGAGCGGCACGACCAGGGCGAGCTGCGCGTCTGCGGCCAGCCCATTGCCGGGCCAGGGCCGGACCGCGCGATGGTGTTCCAGCACTACAGCCTCTACCCGTGGCTGACGGTGATCGAGAACATCCGCTTCGTGCGCCGGCTGGCCGCCCACACGCGGGACCGCAGCAGCAGCGACGTGGAAGCCGCCAGCGGCCGGGCCGACGCGCTGCTGCAGCTGATGGGCCTGGGCGCCGTGCGCGACGCCTACCCCAACCAGCTCTCCGGCGGCATGCAGCAGCGCGTGGCGATTGCCCGCGCACTGATGAGCGCACCGCCCATCCTGCTGATGGACGAGCCCTTCGGCGCCCTGGACGCACAGACCCGCGAGGTCATGCACGACCTGATTGCCCACGTGCACCGGCAGGAGCGCAGCACCATCGTGTTCGTCACGCACGACGTGGAAGAAGCGCTGTACCTGGGCCACCGCGTGGTGCTGATGGCGCCGCGCCCCGGCCGCATCGACACCATCTACCGGGTTCCGCTGCCCGCCCGCCGCAAGCAGGACATGAAGCTGGCACCGGAGTTCCTCGCGCTCAAGCGCGAAATCCTCGAACGCATCCGCGACACCTCCGGCATGAAGACCGACCTGGAGCTGCTGGAAAAGCTCAGCCAGGCTGCGGCCTGAAGCAACACCTGAGCGTCACCTCATTGGGAGACCTGAATGAAGACCCTGGTCCACACCCTGGACAACCCGCCGGCCAGCGCGCCGGTGGACACGCCCGAGCTGTGGCGTGAGTTCGCCCCCACGCTGCCCGCAGACAAGTTGCTCTGGTCCGACATCGTGCCCGGCGGCTGCCACGGCGCGCGCCTGCTGCGCCGCGGCACCTCGCTGCACATGGTCGCGCTGGACGCCTCGGCCAACTTCAGCCTGGTGCTGTACGCCGCAGCCGACCTGCTGGAGCGCTACAACATGCCTGACACGCTGAAGGCCCAGCACACCGCACACCTCACCCGCGGCCATGTGCTGATGAGCGACATGGGCCGGGCGATGGCCTCGATCACCGAAGACACGCTGGGCTGGCACGACCCGCTGGGCGCGCTGCTGGACGAAGCCCTGCTCGCCGCCAAGTACCCGGCCCAGCGCTACGCCACGCACCGCAACGCAATGGCCCGCGCCGGCCGCGAAGGCCTGCAGGTCGAACTGGCCAAGTTCGGCCTCGCGCCGCGCGACCTGATCGCGCCGGTGAACGCCTTCAGCAAGGTGCAGGTGGACCTGGAGGGCCGCTTCCAGTTCGCCGAGCGCCATGCCAAGCCCGGCAGCACGCTGGAACTGCGCTGCGAAATGGACCTGCTGCTGGCCTACAGCAGCGCGCCGCATCCGTTGGACCCGGCGCCCGTCTACACGCCCGGCCGCATCGGCCTGGCCGCCTGGCATTCCGGCACTGCGCCGGCAGACGACTTCTGCCGCAGCTTCCGCCCGGAAAACGCCCGTGCCTTGCACAACACCGAACTGCTTTTTGCCTGAGGCCGCGATGACTGCCAACGCCACTGCATTCCGCATCCAGGAGAGCCCGCTGGACCCGGCCGACGCCTTGCATGACCACACCGTGCCGGCGGGCGAGCCCTGCCTGCTGGCCATCAAGGCCGGCCAGACGCTGCGCCTGGTCGACCTCGAAGGCAACCAGGCCATCGACGCCCTCTTCTACGCGCAAGCCCCGCTGGGCGAGCGCTACAGCGCCACCAACACCATGCTGGCCCAGGGCGGCATCTACCTGACCACCGGCTCGGTCCTGATGAGCAACACCGGCCGCAAGATGGCCACCATCGTGGCCGACACCTGCGGCCGCCACGACACCCTGGGCGGCGCCTGCTCCACCGAGAGCAACCAGGTGCGCTACGCCCTCGGCAAGCGCTACATGCACGCCTGCCGCGACAACTTCCTCAGCGCGCTGCTGGCGGCCGACATCGGCCTGGGCAAGCGCGACCTGGCGCCCAACATCAACTTCTTCATGAACGTGCCGGTCACCCCCGAAGGCGGGCTGAAGTTCGACGACGGCGTGTCCGCCCCCGGCAAGTACGTGGAGCTGCGCGCCGAGATCGACCTGTGGCTGCTCATCTCCAACTGCCCGCAGCTGAACAACCCCTGCAACGGCTACGACCCGACCCCCGCGCAGGTGCTCGTCTGGGCCTGACGCAGAAACAGCCTTCAGGACGACCTGAGCCCGGCTGCCCTTTGACCCGGCGGGACGACCCGCCCTCACCGCACAGGTGAAGGTCACCATGTCTTTCGACACCGTCCTCATCGCCAACCGCGGCGCCATCGCCTGCCGCATCATCCGCACGCTGCACGCGCTGGGCCTGAAGGCCGTGGCCGTCTACTCCGAGGCAGACGCCGACGCACGCCATGTCGCAATGGCCGACCAGGCCGTCTGCATTGGCCCCGCGCCAGCGGCCCAAAGTTACCTGAATACAGACCGAATCCTCGCGGCGGCGCGCGACACCGGCGCCGGTGCCATCCATCCCGGCTACGGCTTCCTGTCCGAGAACCCCGGCTTTGCCGAAGCCTGCGAGGCCGCCGGCTTCGCCTTCATCGGCCCCACGCCAGCGCAGATGCGCGCCTTCGGCCTCAAGCACAGCGCACGCGAACTGGCGCTGGTGCATGGCGTGCCGTTGCTGCCCGGCAGCGGGCTGCTGGCGGACGCCGCCGAGGCGCAGCGCGAAGCGGCGCGCATCGGCTACCCGGTGATGCTCAAGAGCACCGCAGGCGGCGGCGGCATCGGCATGCTGCTGGTGCGCGACGAGGCCGAACTCGCGGCGGCCTGGGAGGCCGTGTCCCGCCTGGCGCGGGCCAATTTCAAGGACGCGGGGCTGTTCCTGGAGAAGTTCGTCGAGCAGGCACGGCACATCGAGGTGCAACTGTTTGGCGACGGGCAGGGCAAGGTGGTGGCACTGGGCGAGCGCGACTGTTCGGCCCAGCGGCGCAACCAGAAAGTCATCGAGGAAACCCCGGCCCCGCACTTGGCGGACGAGACACGCCAGGCGCTGCAGGCCGCAGCACTGCGACTCGGCGAAGCCGTGCACTACCGCTCCGCAGGCACCGTGGAATTCGTACTGGACGCGGCCAGCGGCGCCTTCTACTTCCTGGAGGTCAACACCCGGCTGCAGGTGGAGCATGGCGTGACCGAGCAGGTCACCGGCGTGGACCTGGTGGCGTGGATGGTGAAACTCGCGCGCGGCGAGGCCTTCCCGCTGGTCGCCCCCGCGCCGCAAGGCGCGTCCATCCAGGTGCGGCTGTACGCCGAAGACCCGGCGCGCCATTTCCAGCCCTGCGCAGGGCTGCTCACCGAAGTGGTCTGGCCAGACGACGTGCGGGTGGACGGCTGGGTCGAAGCCGGTACCGAAGTGCCGCCGAGCTACGACCCGATGCTGGCCAAGCTGATCGTCACCGCCGCCACGCGCGAGGAGGCCGTGGCCAAGCTGGCCGAAGCGCTGGACGCCACGCGCCTGGCCGGCATCGAGACCAACCTGCGCTACCTGCGCGCAGTGGTGGCCAGCGAGACCTTTCGCGAGGGCCGCGTCATCACGGCCACGCTGGGCCGGTTCAGCTGGGCGCCGCGCGCCATCGAGGTGCTGGAAGCCGGCGTGCAGACCAGCGTGCAGGACTGGCCGGGCCGGCAAGGCCTGTGGGCCGTGGGCGTGCCGCCTTCGGGCCCAATGGACAGCCTGGCGATGCGCCTGGCCAACCGCCTGGTGGGCAATGCCTCGGACGCCGCGGCACTCGAATGCACACTCGCCGGCCCGGCGCTGCGCTTCCATGCGGACGCGGTGATCGCGCTGACGGGCGCAGACATGGGCGCCACGCTGGACGGCCAGCCGCTCGCGCCTTGGCAGTCTCATGCGGTGGCCGCCGGCAGCCTGCTGCGCCTGGGTGCCGTGCAAGGCGCCGGCGCGCGTGCCTACCTGGCGCTGCGCGGCGGGCTGGACCTGCCGCAGTATCTCGGCAGCCGCAGCACCTTCACGCTGGGCCAGTTCGGCGGCCACGGCGGGCGCACGCTGCGCACCGGCGACCTGCTGCACATCGCCTGCGACGCGGGCCTGCCGGCAGCCACGCCCACCGTCACACCGCCCGTCTACGCCAAGCACTGGGACATCGGTGTGCTCTACGGCCCGCATGGTGCGCCGGACTTCTTCACGCCTGCCGACATCGCAGCCTTCTTCGGCGCCGATTGGCAGGTGCACTACAACTCCAGCCGCACGGGGGTGCGCCTGATCGGCCCGAAGCCCGAATGGGCGCGGCCCGATGGCGGTGAAGCCGGGCTGCATCCCTCCAACCTGCACGACAACGCCTACGCCATCGGCGCGATCGACTTCACCGGCGACATGCCGGTCATCCTCGGGCCGGACGGGCCCAGCCTGGGCGGCTTTGTCTGCCCGGCCGTGGTCGTGGCCGCCGAACGCTGGAAGCTGGGCCAGTTGCGGCCTGGCGACACGATCCGATTCCGATGCCTGAATGCCGAAGAGGCTGCGGCACTTCAAGCCGCCGAAGACGCGCTGGTCGAGTCGCTGGACGCGCCATGGCCCCAGCTGCCCGATGGCACGCCAGCCGAACAGGTCACGGCCCTTCACAGCCCGGTCTTGTTGCGTGACCCGGCCGAAGGCGAGCTGCCCGAAATGGTGGTGCGTCAGGCGGGGGACCGCTACCTGCTGGTCGAATACGGCCCGCAGGTGCTGGACCTGGAGCTGCGCATGCGGGTGCACGCGCTGATGCTGGCGCTGCAGGCCAGGCGCGACGCGGGCGAGTTGCCCGGCATCATCGACCTGACACCCGGCATCCGCTCGCTGCAGGTGCACCACGACCCGACGCTGCTCGGCCGCGAGGCGCTGCTGCAATGCCTGCTGGCCACCGACCACGCGCTGCCGCGCAGCGACGACTTCGAGGTGCCCTCGCGCACCGTCTGGCTGCCGCTGTCCTGGGACGATCCGGCAACGAAGCTGGCCATCGAGAAGTACATGCAGTCGGTGCGACCGGACGCGCCCTGGTGCCCGAGCAACATCGAGTTCATCCGCCGCATCAACGGCCTGGACGACATCGACGCCGTCCACCGCACCGTGTTCGACGCGCGCTACCTGGTGATGGGCCTGGGCGATGTGTACCTGGGCGCGCCGGCGGCCACGCCAGTGGACCCGCGCCATCGCCTGGTCACCACCAAGTACAACCCGGCCCGCACCTGGACGCCGGAAAACGCCGTGGGCATTGGCGGCGCCTACCTCTGTGTCTACGGCATGGAAGGCCCGGGCGGCTACCAGTTCGTTGGCCGCACGGTGCAGATGTGGAACCGCTGGCGCGATGCGCGCAGCGGTGCGCTGGAATTCGAAGCCGGCAAGCCCTGGCTGCTGCGCTTCTTCGACCAGATCCGCTTCTACCCGGTCAGCGAGGCTGAGCTGCTGCAGATGCGCCGCGACTTCCCCGCCGGCCGGCTGCGGCTGCGCATCGAGGAAGGCACGTTCCGGCTGAAGGACTACCGGGCGCTGCTGGCCGAACACGCCACCGAAATCGTCGCCCACAAAGCCCGCCAGCAAGCCGCCTTCGATGCAGAGCGCGAACGCTGGCGCGAGGCCGGCCAGGCCGAATACGTCGGCGAACCCGAGGCCACCGCGCCAAGCGATGACAGCCCACGGCCACCCGGCACCCGCGCCGTGCACTCGCAAGTGCCCGGCAGCGTCTGGCGCGTGCTGGTCAACGAAGGCGACACCGTGGCCGAAGGCGACACGCTGGTCATCGTCGAGTCCATGAAGATGGAGTTCGCGGTGGTGGCGCCCTGCGCCGGGCAGGTGTGGCGCGTGGCTTGCCGCGAGGGCGGCGCCGTCAACGCGGGGCAGGAAGTGGTGTTGCTGGCGCCCTGACACTGCCCCCGTAAACAGAGGAAGAAAGGCGGAAGAAAAACTCCGGGCGGCGGAACAAAGAGGCCGCGCAGTGGCGGCAAAGCCTCCGCTGTGAAGGGCGCTTGCGCTTCTACAGTGAAGCCACCCCTCACCACCCGGACACCCCATGTTCCACCGCCTCTCTGCCGTCTCCACCGCCCTTGTCGCCGCCGCGCTGGCCATGCCTTGCGCATCGGCGCTGGCCACCAATGTTGACGTGCAGATCCTCAGCGCGACGGTGCGCGACCAGCACATAGCAGGCGCATCGGTCACGCTGCAGAAGAACGGCGAGCAGTCTGCCAGTGGCAGCACCGATGCGCAGGGCCAGGTCTCGCTGCCGACCACCTTCGCCGACGACACCAATGCGCTGTTGATCGTCAAGAAGCCCGGTTACTCCAACCTGGTCGTGAAGTGCCCCTGCGCCGGCACCACCTACGCGATCAGCCCGGTGATGAACAACCTGGACGGCATGCGCATCGTGCTGAACTGGGGGGCCGAGCCGCGCGACCTGGATTCGCACGTGGTCTACCCTGGCAACCATGTCTACTTCAGCCACATGCGCGGGACGGACGCCATGCTGGACGTGGACAACACCCGAGGCTTCGGCCCCGAGACCATCACGCTCTCACGCAAGCACGTGGGCGAACGCTACGTCTACGCGGTGCACAACTTCTCGGACCGCACCGATCCGCAATCGGCGCGCCTGTCCATGAGCGGCGCGAAGGTCTTCGTCTACGTGGGGCAAACGCTGGTGAAGACCTACTACGTGCCACCGCAGCGGGTGGGCAACCTGTGGTCGGTGTTCGCGGTGACCGAGGCCGGTGAATTCCAGGACCTGAACACAATCAAGTATGTGCAAAGCCAGGACCGGCTTGAGCTTGCAGGCTTGCAGGAAACCGTGAGCCAAACTGCCGCAGCGGTAAGCTACAGCGCAGCCAGCCAGGCCGATGCCCGCCCGCTCAACACTCAGGGCGAAGCCGCATACCACGCAGGCAACCTGGACGAGGCCATCCGCCTGTACCAGGCGGCCATCGAGCTGGACGGCAACTTCGGCCAGGCCTGGAGCAACCTGGGCCTGGCCTTCCAAAAAACCGGCCGCGTGGCCGAGGCGATGTGGGCCAACCGCAAGGCCATTGCGCTGGCCAACGGACCCACGGCCGCCAAGGTGCGCGCCAGCTCGCACTACAACAACGGCAAGATCTACGAGGACGCCGGCCAATGGAGCGATGCGCTGCGCGAATACCGCGAGGCCAAGGCCGAGTCCCCGAACGCCAGCTACGACAAGGCCATGCTGCGCATGCAGCAGAAAGGTGCGCAATGAGCCGGCATCGCGAACTGGCGGCAGGCTGCGTGGCCTTGGCCGCCATCACCGCGGCCTGGGCTGCCGCCGTGCTGCTGCCGGCCCCGGCACACGCGGCCCCCAGCGCGTCCGTCGGCCCGGCGGTGGTGGCAAAGGCGGACCTCTCGCTGTGGCCGGAGGCGATCGACCAGCGTGCCGGCTACGACAAGGCCTCGCGCGCCGCGATCCTGGTCCACGTGGGCGTGCTGGGCGAGATGCGCAAGCTTTCGGACGCCGACATGATGGCCGCGTTTTCGATCCGGAGCGTCAATCGGGCCTCCACCGACAAGTGGTTGCAGCGCGAGCTTGCGCAGGCGACGGCCAACTACCGCGCGGCTGCAGCCAAGTGTGCAGAAGGCAGCGCCAACAAAGACTGGACCTGCCTGCCCACCTTGCCGCCTTCACCCGCCGAGTTCTCCAGCGCTGCCATCGAATGGCAGGCGCGTGTGCCAGGCGCGTCGGCCGCCTGGCGGACCAACCTGGCGGCCTTCTCACGCGCCTACCTCGCTGAGCAGATGCGGCTGGCCGCCCTCTTCCCCAAGATCAGCAGCGAGATCGACCGTTTCGGCGACGACGAATGGACCGGCGACGCCCTGCCCGACGGCCAGTTCCTGCTGAGCTTCGACGACGGCCCGACGCCGCCCGGCGGCAGCACCGACGAGACGCTGCGCATGCTGGCGTCGCAGCAGCGCAGCGCGGTGTTCTTCATGCTGGGCGGCAACCTGCAGGCCCGGGTCAACAAGCTGGGCGCGCCGGCGCTCGCGCAGGCCTACCAGGGCCAGTGCGTGGCCTCGCACGGCTGGGAGCATCAGTCGCATGCACGCTGGGACGGCTGGCAGGACTCGGTGCGCCGAACGCAGGCGCTGCTGCAGGCCAGCTTCGGCAAGGACCAGGTCCTGCCCTGGTTCCGCCCACCCTACGGCCAGCGCACGGCAGACAGCGGCGCGTTTTTCACCGAACAAGGCCTGCAGGTGGCGCTGTGGAACCTGGACTCGCAGGACTGGAATGCGCGTGTCACGGCAGCGGACGTGACCGACCGCATGGTCACGCTGATGCTGATCAAGCGCCACGGCGTGATGCTGTTCCACGACGTGCACGCCAAGGCCTTCGTGGCCCTGCCAACCCTCTTCGCGAAGGTGGGCGAAGCGGTGGTCTGGCGCGACTGTCACGCCGGCCCGCGCTGAGTTCGGCCCGGGGCTCGCGAGGTCGGGTGAGCTTGGGGCGACCTTCGGGAGCAAGTCGGCGAATCATGCAATTAAGAAGCATTCTCAATATAATTCATGGTTTTCCCGTAGTCGCCTTCTCACTTCATGCCCCACCGTTCCACCGCCTTCGCTGCGCCGCACCTGGCGCTGACCACCCTTGCTGCCGCGCTGATGAGCCTCGGCGCCCAGGCCCAAACGGCTGGCGATGCGCCAGCGATCACCCCGCCCCCGGCGCCCGAGCAGGTGGTGGTCACCGCCACCCGGGGTGGCAAGGCGGTGGAGAAGATCCCCGGCGCGGTCAGCGTGATCGGCCGCAGCGAGATCGAGGCCCAGGGCCTGGTCAGCGAAGACCCGAGCGCGCTGCTGGCCGTCCAGGTGCCGGGCTATGCGCCTTCGCGCCAGAAGCTGAGCAACTTCGGCGAGGGCCTGCGCGGGCGCAATGCCCTGCTGCTGCTCGACGGCATTCCGCAGACCAACCCGCTGCGGCTGGGAGGCCGCGAAGGCTATTTCGCCGACCCGATGATCGTGCAGCGCATCGAGGTGGTCAGCGGCGCTTCGGCGGTACAGGGCATGGGCGCCACCGGCGGCATCGTCAACACCATCACCCGCACGCCACAGACGCCCGGCACCCATCAGACGGTGGAGCTGAAATACAGCACCCAGGGCCACAGCAACAGCCAGGGCTGGAAAGCCGGCTACATGCTGGAGCACCTGAGCGAAGGCGAAAACCCTTACGACGTGCTGCTCTACCTGGGCAAGCGCGAACAGGACATCGGCGTGGACGGCGACGGCCGCTACCTGGCCACCGAGTCGTTGCACGAGGCCAGGGATGCCTACCTGAAGCTGGGCCAGCAGGTGGGCACGCAGCGCTTCCAGCTGATGCTCAACCAGTTCCACGCGGACGGCTTTGACGACTGGGTTGATGTGGATGGCGACCGAGCCACCGGCCTGCCCACCTCGGCCCAACACGGCACGCTGGACTGGCAGGCGCCGCGCAACCAGGTGCGCTCGACCAGCCTGGAATGGAGCGACAGCGATCTCGCCGGTGGCGTGGCCTCGGTGCAGTTGTTCAAGCAGACCTTCAGTGCCCGCTACACCGGCGGCGTGATCACCACCTTCCAGGACGCCAGCCTCGCCCCCACCGGCACGCTGGTGGACCAGAGCCAGATCGACGCCGACAAATGGGGCCTGCGCAGCAGCTGGGTGCGGCCGGACTTCGGCCTTCACGGCCTGGAGTTCACCGGTGGCGTGGACCTGCTGCACGACACCTCGTCGCAGACGCTGACCATGACAGGCCGCACCTGGGTGCCGCCGCTCAAGTACCGCAGCCTGGCGCCCTTCACCCAGCTGGAATACACCTGGAACGACCTGACGCTGCGCGCCGGCTTGCGCCATGAGAACAGCCACCTGAACGTGGACAGCTACACCACACTGGCTTTCTACGGCAACCGCGAGGTGCAGGGCGGCACGCGCGACTCGGCCAAGCTGGTCAAGAGCCTGGGCGGCGTCTGGCGCTTTGGCGACAGCGGCTGGTCCAGCTTCGTCTCTTACAACGAAGGCTTCGGCATGCCGGACGTGGGCCTGATCCTGCGGGCCATCAAGACGGCCGGCCAGTCGGTGGACAGCCTGGTGGACCTGCAGCCCATCGTGACCTACAACCGCGAGCTGGGCCTGGCTTGGCGCGGCGCCGGTGCGAGCTTCAGCGCTTCGGTCTACGACTCGCGCTCCTCGCTGGGCAGCCAGCTGGTGGTGAGCAATGGCATCGGCACCGTGCAGCGGGTGCCCATCCAGGTCAAGGGCTTCGAGTTCAGCGGCCAGTGGCGCGTGCTGCCCACGCTGAAGCTGGACGCCAGCTACGCGCTCACCCGCGGACGCACGGCCGCCGCCGCCGGCCAGCCGCTGGACCTGGACCTCGGCGCCCGCTCGCAAGGGCCGGACAAGCTGGTGATGGCCGGCCAATGGGATTTCGCGCCGGACTGGAGCAGCCGCCTCACCGTCTCGCACTTCCGGCCGCGCAATGCCAATGAAGACAAGCTCTCCGGCACCACCAGCCTGGCCGAACACTTCAGCGGCTACACCGTGCTGGACCTGGCCACCAGCTGGCATTCGCGTTGGGGCGATCTGGGCCTGGGCGTCGAGAACCTGCTGAACCGCCAATACTTCACTTACTACGGCCAGGCCAATTATTCCGGCGGCAATGACGACTACTACGCAGGTCGCGGCCGGACCTTCACCGTCAGCTGGAAGCGGCAGTTCTGATGAGGAAATGGTGGACATGGGGCCATCGCTGGGTGGGCCTGCTGGCCGGCCTGTTGATGGCGATGATGGGCCTCACCGGCAGCGTGATGGTCTGGCAGGCGGAACTGGATGCCGCCTTGAACCCGCACTGGTTCGGGCCCAGTGCCTGCGCCGGTACCGCGGTGCAGCCGGACAAGCCGGTGGCGACAGTGCTGGCCGTGCTGGCCCGCGAAGCGCCGCAGGTGCGCCCCGCCATCATCGTGGCGCCCAGCCGCCCTGGCGCCAGCTACCAGGTCTGGGAAGCGCGAGACGCGCGCACCGGCCTGCGCCGCGAACACTTCGTGGACCCGGCCTGCGGTCGCTACCTGGGCCAGCGGGACCGCGGCGCCTGGGTGATGGACCGCGCCCATGCAGTCCCCGCGCTTTATGAACTGCACAGCCGGCTGCTGGCTGGCGAGACCGGCCACCTGATCATTGGTAGCGGTGGCCTGCTGCTGCTGGCGCTGGCGATCAGCGGCGTGGTGCTGGCCTGGCCGCGCCGCAGCAGCCGCGAGGCCTGGCGCCGCACGCTGAGCATCAAGACCGATGCCTCGGCCGTGCGCCTGTGGTTCGATGCTCACCGCGCGCTGGGCCTGTGGTCGGCGCCGCTGCTGCTCTTGCTGCCGCTGACCGGCGCGATGCTGGTCTTCAGCGACAGCGCTCGAACTGTTGTGTCGGCGGTGCTGCCTACGCAGCCGCGGCAGGCCAAGCCGATGACGGTCGATGCCAAGGATGCAGGCCCATCTGTGCCCGGCCCAGCGCTGCCACTGGATGAGCTGGTGCAGCGGGCGCAGGCCCGCTTTCCCGCCGCCACCTGGTCACGCCTGAGCCTGCCGGCCAAGGCCGGTGCGCCCTTCGAGCTTCGCTTGCTGCAGGCCGGCGAGCCGCGGGTGGACACCGGCAACACCCGCGTGCGACTGGATGCCAGCGGCCGGGTGCTGAGCCAGTCGGACCCGCTGAACGCACCGGCAGGCAATGTGCTGCTGGACTGGGTCTTCCCGCTGCACAGCGCCGAAGCCCTGGGGCTGCTCGCGCGGCTGCTGTGGACGGTGTTCGGCCTGCTGCCTGCCCTGCTGTTCGGCACCGGGCTGTGGCTGTGGTGGCGCCGCAGGCGGGCCAGCGCAGCCAGCCGCGCGCGCAGCCGCCCGACATCTGCCTCGCCTGGCAGTTATTGATGTTTTCAAAATTCGTGATACAGCCCCCCGTTCGGGCTGAGCCTGTCGAAGCCGGCGCGTACCTCGACGCAGGCACTTCGACAAGCTCAGTGCGAACGGATTCAAAACTGTCTCGAATAAGGGAAGCCTCAATAAGGCAACGCTGAAGCGGCATCCAGCCGGTCCTGCCGGTCGCACAAGTCCTCGGAAAAGCGCGCCACGAACATCAATGCCCGCACCTGAGCGGCGGCGGCCGGCCAGTCCTGCTGCTGGTCGATGAGCTGATCCAGCATGGCCAGCATGGCGCGCTGATGCGCCTGCACCTCGCTGGCCAGCGTGGTCACCGCCTGCGCGGTGGTGGCAGCCTCCAGCGCTTCGCGCCAGGCCATCTGCTGCATCAGGAAGGCCACCGGCATCGCGGTGTTGCGCTCGGCGTCCAGTGGCACACCATGCAGCTGGCACAGGTAGGCGGCGCGGGACAGCGGCTGGCGCAGGCGCTGGTAGGCCTCGTTGACGCGCAAGGCCCATTGCATGGCAAGCCGCTGCGCCGCCGCGCCGGCGCTAGCGAAGCGGTCCGGATGCACCTGGGCCTGCAAGGCCTTCCAGCGCTGCGCCAGCACCGCCAGGTCCAGCGCCTGGCGAGCGGGCAGGCCCAGCAGCGTGAAGTCGTCGTCTTCCAGCCGGACGGCGGGCTGGGCCGGTGCCGCGTCAGAGGTCATCGGCCAGCGCCTCCACGGCGATCAACTGCTCGCGCAGGGCCCAGCGCGCGCGCCAGCCGCCCGGGCGGTCGTACAGTGCGTCGGGCTTGTCCACGGCCACCAGCGCGTGCGCCTCACCCTCGTAGAAGCGCCATTCGCCGCCACGGGCACGCAGCGCGGCCCGGCAGGCATCGACCACGCGCACCGGCTCGGCCTGGTAGAGCCCGGGGGCCTGCAGGTAGTCCGCACGGAACAGTGGCGTATCCCAGCCCTGCCCTTGCCCCAGCCCATGCAGGCCGGGCAGGCGCTGGTCCAGACCGGGCGCCTCGGGCTGTTCGTCGAACAGCGCCAGCAGTTCCCGCGCAGTGGCGCTGTCCCAGATCTCGAAGTCCTCGCGCGCATCGCCGCTGGCCACCTTGCTGAGCAGGTCCACCTCGTCAAACGCAAACCAGGCTTGCGGGCGCCCCTCGGATGGCACTTCAACCACGTAGATCATGACGAGGCTCCAGCTTCAGGTTCGTCAATCCGCGCCATCGGCCATGGTCTTCTGCCAGACCGCCTGGCGCAGCCGCTCGCTGACCGCACGCGGGCTACCGTCGTAGGTCTCGTGCGCCCGCCTCAGCGCAGCCTGCGCGACAGAGGCTTGCGGCAGCGTCAGCGGCACCCGGCCCGCCACATGCGTGGCCCCCGGCACCGCCTTCAGGATGGCCTGCCGGTTCGGGTGCTCGTCCAGCACCACCAGATGGTCCGCCTCGGGCTGCCCCGCAATGCACACATGCCGCCCGATCACCTCGACCACGCGATCGTCGGACAGGTGCTTGACATACACCGCTTCGGTCATTGCGTCCCCTTGACTGAAAGAACGCCCTTGAGAGTTCCCTCAATCGAAACAGTTTTGAATCCGTTCGCACCGAGCCCGTCGAAGTGCTTGCGTCGAGATACGCGCCGGCTTCGACAGGCTCAGCCCGAACGGGAGCTGTGTCGCGATTCTGAAAACCTCGACGGAGTAGACCGGCCTCGCGACTGCGCGAGACCGGGTGCTCCATCCCCCCAAGGGCCGAGCGCCGGGCCGCCCCAAGCCGGCCCGCGTCCCCTCGGGGGATCGGTCGACGTACCCGTCGACCGAGGGGCACCATTCACCGAATGATGTCGTAGCTGTAGTCCGTCTTGCCCGGAATGATGGTGTTCGCATCCAGGGTTTCGAAGAACTCGTCCAGGAACATCACCAGCGTGCGCAGCGCGCCGTCGTAGCCCCAGATGGGATAGCGGTGGTAGTGGTGGCGGTCGAAGATCGGGAAGACCATGCGGATCAGCGGCACGCCGGTGTCGCGCTCCAGGTACTTGCCGTAGGTGTTGCCGATCAGGAAGTCCACCGGCTCGGTGTGCAGCAGCGAGCGCAGGTGCCAGAGGTCGCGCTTGGGGTAGGTCTTGCAACCGGCGCCATAGGGCGAAGCGTCGAACAGCTTCTGCACCTTGGCGGCCCAGGCGTCGGTGCCGTTGGTGGCCAGCACATGCGCCGGCTCGGCGCCCAGCTCCAGCAGGAACTGCGTCAGGCCCAGCATCATGTCCGGGTCGCCGTACATCGCGTAGCGCTTGCCGTGCAGGTGGGCCTGGCTGTCGGCCATCGCGTCCACCAGTTGGCCACGCTCCTTCTCGAGCAGCGCGGGCACCGGCTTGCCGGTGAGGCGCGACAAAGCCATCACGAAGGCATCGGTGCCGGCCACGCCGATGGGGCTGTTGAGCACCACCACTTCCTGGCCCTTCTCGCGCAGGTACTTGATGGTCTTCTCGCAGCTGTACTCCTGGAAGACGATGGTCGCCTTGGCGTTCAGCGCGCGGATCACTGTCTCCTTGGTGGTGCCGCCTTCGTACATGCGGAACTCGCCATCGGTGGGCGTGTTCCAGGTTTCCGACGGGTCGCACAGCACGTTGTAGTCGGCGCCGAACAGGTCGAAGATGCGCTTGATTTCCTTCATGTTGCCGACGACGAAGCCGTCGAAGCCGCCAATGAAGTTGATGCTCTCGTCGGCCTGGCGTTCCAGCGCCGGCGCGGTGCCGGCCTTGCCGTCCCAGAAATGCTGCAGGATGCCCAGCAGCGCGTTGTCGTAGCCGGTCACGTGGCTGCCGACGAAGGCGGGGGTGTGGGCAAACGGCACGTCGAACTCTGCCGGGATGCTGCCCTTTTCCTTGGAGGTCTTGATGAAGGCGTTCAGGTCGTCGCCAATCACCTCGGCCATGCAGGTGGTCGAGACGGCGATCATCTCCGGCTTGTAGAGGTTGAAGGTGTTGGCCAGGCCGTCGATCATGTTGTTCAGGCCGCCGAACACCGCCGCGTCTTCCGTCATCGAGGACGACACGCAGGACGTGGGTTCCTTGAAGTGGCGGCTGAAGTGCGAGCGGTAGTAGGCCACGCAGCCTTGCGAGCCGTGCACGAAGCTCAGCGTCTTGTGGAAGCCGTTGGCCACGAACACCGCACCCAGCGGCTGGCAGGCCTTGGCGGGGTTGACGGTGAGCGCTTCGCGGGCGAAGTTCTTTTCCTTGTATTCGACGCTCTTGGTCCAGTCGCGGATCTCGGCGATCTTGGCGTCCGGATGGTTGAACTCGAACTCGTTTTTCTTGCGCGCGAAGATGTCCTGGTACTCAGGCTCGCGGAAGAGCATCTCGTGGTCAATGACCTTGTCTGCGTTCTGGGGCATGGTGAACTCCTGGTGAGGCAGTGATTGGGTTCCGTTCGCCCTGAGCCTGTCGAAGGGTCCTTCGACCGGGCTCAGGACAGGCTTCGACAGGCTCAGCCCGAACGGTGAGGGGCGGCTCAGCGCGAACGGTGAAGGGTGGCTCAGCGCGAACGGAAGTGGGTCAAGCAGCGTTCTTCCACGGGGCTTTCGCCAGTGCCCACACCGGGCTGGCAATCGCCATGTCCATGTCGCGGGCGAAGATGGCAAAGCCGTCGTAGCCGTGGTACGGGCCGGAGTAGTCCCAGCTGTGCATCTGGCGGAAGGGCACGCCCATCTTCTGGAACACGTACTTTTCCTTGATGCCCGAACCCACCAGGTCCGGCTGCACCTTCTCGACGAACTTCTCGAACTCGTAGCCGGTCACGTCGTCATAGATCAGCGTGCCGTCCTTCACGTAGTGGGTGGTGCGCTGGTAGTCGTCGTTGTGGCCGAACTCGTAGCCTGTGCCCACCACTTCCATGCCCAGGTCCTCGTAGGCGCCGATCACGTGGCGCGGCCGCAGGCCACCCACGAACAGCATGACCTTCTTGCCCTGCAGGCGCGGCTTGTACTTGGCGATCACCGCCTCGGTCAGCGCCTTGTACTTGGCGATGACTTCTTCAGCCTTGGCCTTGATGGTGTCGTCGAAGTGAGCGGCGATCTCGCGCAGGCTCTTCTCGATCATGGTCGGGCCGAAGAAGTTGTACTCGACCCAGGGCACCCCGTACTTCTCTTCCATGTGCCGGCTGATGTAGTTCATCGAGCGGTAGCAATGCAGCACGTTGAGCTTGGCGCGCGGGGTGTTCTCCAGCTCGGCAATGGTGCCGTCGCCAGACCACTGCGCAATCACACGCAGGCCCATCTCCTCCAGCAGGATGCGGCTGGACCAGGCGTCGCCGCCAATGTTGTAGTCGCCGATGATGGCCACGTCGTAGGGCGTGGAGACGAAGTCCGGCCGCTTGTTCGGGTCTGCCTTGTCGAAGACGTAGTCGCGGATCGCGTCGTTGGCAATGTGGTGGCCCAGCGACTGGCTCACGCCGCGGAAGCCTTCGCAGCGCACCGGTACGATGGTGTGGCCGCCGTATTCCTTGGTCTTTTTCTTCGAGACCGCCTCGATGTCGTCGCCGATCAAGCCGATCGGGCATTCGCTCTGGATCGAGATGCCCTTGTTCAGCGGGAACAGCACCTGGATCTCGTCGATGATCTTGTCGAGCTTCTTGTCGCCACCGAAGACGATGTCCTTCTCCTGGAAGTCGGAGGTGAACTGCATCGTGACGAAGGTGTCGATGCCGGTGGTGCCGATGTAGTAGTTGCGGCGCGCAGCCCACGAATACTGGCCGCAGCCCACCGGGCCGTGCGAGATGTGGATCATGTCCTTGATGGGACCCCACACCACGCCCTTGGAGCCGGCATAGGCGCAACCGCGGATGGTCATCACACCTGGCAATGACTTGATGTTGGACTTGACGCCGCAGTCGGGCTTGCCCTCCTCGAACTGGCCGAGGTGCTTGGCGCGTCGCTTGGCCATCTTCTCCGGATAGGCCTTCAGGACTTCATCGATCAAGGCCTTGTTCGCGGCCTTGCGGTCTTCAACCGTCATGCTCATGGTGTGTGCTCCGTGGGTGCTGCGCGAGGGTCAGCTGAGAGAGGAGCGGCACCGGTGGGCGCCGCTCCGGGGCGTGCCGTCAGGCGACGAGTTCAGCGGCGGTCTTGCCAACCTGGCTTTCGTCCACGGCCTTCATGATCCCGTGCTCCATCAGCAGGTCTTCCAGCTGGTCCATCGTGATGGGCGTGGGGATGGTGCCGTTGCCGGCGTTGTTGTGGATCTTCTCGGCCAGGGTGCGGTATTCCTGTGCCTGTTTGGATTCCGGCGCGTACTCCAGCACTGTCATGCGGCGAAGCTCTGCGTGCTGCACGATGTTGTCGCGCGGCACGAAGTGGATCAGCCGGCTGCCCAGCATCTTGGCCAGCGAGTCGGCCAGCTCCAGCTCCTTGTCGGTCTGGCGTTCGTTGCAGACCAGGCCGCCCAGGCGCACGCCACCGCTGTTGGCGTACTTCAGGATGCCCTTGGAGATGTTGTTGGCCGCGTACATGGCCATCATCTCGCCGGACATCACGATGTAGATTTCCTGCGCCTTGTTCTCGCGGATCGGCATGGCGAAGCCGCCGCAGACCACGTCGCCCAGCACGTCGTAGGACACATAGTCCACGCCGTCATAAGCGCCGTTTTCTTCCAGGAAGTTGATCGAGGTGATCACGCCGCGGCCAGCGCAGCCGACACCGGGTTCCGGGCCACCGGATTCGACGCAACGGATGTCCTTGTAGCCCACCTTCATCACGTCTTCGAGTTCCAGGTCCTCCACCGAACCGGCTTCCGCGGCCAGCGAGAGGATGGTGTCCTGCGCCTTGGCGTGCAGGATCAGACGGGTGGAGTCGGCCTTGGGATCGCAGCCGACGATGAGGATCTTCTGGCCCAGGTCGCTCAGCGCGGCCAGGGTGTTCTGGGAGGTGGTGGACTTGCCGATGCCGCCTTTGCCGTAGAAGGCGATTTGCCGCAGTTTGGACATTGCTTGTTGCTCCAGTTGGATTGAAGGAGGTAGACGAGACACAAGGGGTTCGTCGCGATCTCAATGCAGCCTTCGGTGCCTGTGTGGGTCTTCTTATGAAGGTCCCTCGGTGCTTGACATGGGGTCCGCGCCAACTGCTTATCGCAATGGGCGTGCCACCCCTTCTGAAGCGATACAACTCATTGTTTTACAAAGGAAAAGTGCCATTCCACCAGGACTGAAGCGGGGTGGTGACCTTTGTCCGGAAACCGACAAATCGGGGGCTTGCGACAAGGCCGCAGCAACATGCAGGCATGCGCGCTGAGGGTCGCTGCGGCGGGTCCGCTGCGAGGAGAAAGCGGCATGCGAACACCGCCTCGGGCGCGCTGGTACGGGGGTTGCAGAGAAGGGCCCATGCAAGCCCTTCCTGCATCTGTTCCCAACGCCCCGCCCGCCCCCTCGCACCTGCTGCGGCTGGGCGGCCGCGAGGCCGTCGTGCGCCTGGTGAACGCCTTCTATGCGGCGATGGACACACGGCCCGAAGCTGCCGTCATCCGCGCCATGCACGAGGCCGACCTGACGACCACGCGCGCCGTGCTGGTCGATTACCTGACGGAATGGATGGGCGGCGAGAAGCGCTACAGCGCGCTGCACGGCGCGCCCATGCTGCGCCGCCGCCACCGGCGCTTCGAGGTCGACGACGCCGCACGCGATGCGTGGATGGACTGCATGCGCCAGGCACTGGCCGAGACCTGCGCGGACCACGCGCTGATGGCCGAACTCGACGCGGCCTTCGACAAGGTCGCCCGCGCCATTCGCAACAAGCCGGCCCCGGATCCGGCCGGCCCTCCCTCCATGGCTGGCACCACCCACCTGCCCGTCCTGCCCTCTTCCTTCCACCCCCACCGAAAGCCGCTTCCATGACCACCCTTGCCCAGACCGTGCTCGGCCGCCTCGAGACCGAAGGCCGCCTTCTCAATTGCGTGCTCAAAGGCCCGACCAGGCAAGCCGGCCGCATCGGCTTTCGCGGCGACCTTGCGCTGAAGTTCCAGGCCAAGATGGCCGACGAAGCGCGCCCGCCCGAAATCAGCTGCGAACAGGTGATCGCCGTGGCGCACGAAGGCGAACCGCACCTGCGGTTCCTGGCCGGCTTCCTGCTGAGCTTCGAGTACCTGCAATTGCTGGCCGAGGTGCTGGGCGACGCCCTCTCACCCGATGGCAAGTACTTCCTGTTCTGCGACAACATCGACATCTCCAAGCGCTACCAGGTGGCGTACGGCGGCGCCACGTTCTACGTGCTGCCCATCGACGAAGCCACGGTCTACAACGAGACCCTGGAACTGCTGTACCTGGAGAAGACCGAACTGAAGCGGCTGGACACCGCCGGCAAGGTCGACGCCATTGCGGACAAGGCCAGCAGCTTCACGCAGAGCTTCCCCACGCTCAGCTTCGAGGAGGGCCTCAAGCTGATGGGCCCGGTGCGCAACGTCTACGAAAACCGGCCCGTCTGACCGCGACGCAGGAGGCTTGCGCATGCCGCTCTACGACTACCACTGCCCGGCCTGCCTGGCCGAGTTCGAAGTGCTGGTGCGCGCTGGCACCGTGCCCACCTGCCCGCACTGCGGCGCCACCACGTTGGAGCGCGCCGTCTCACGCATTGCGCCGGCCGGCAAGATCGAAGCCATCCGCATGTCCAACCGCCGCCAGGCGGCGCGCGAAGGCCACTTCAGCCACCTTAGCACCGCCGAGCGCAACAAGCTGCTCAAGCTGAAGTAGCGCCAAGCCTGCGCTCGAAACCCGGACCCCAACCACACGCTTACTGGAGATTCCCATGGAGCTGGTTTACAAGGCCGTGATGCTGAGCCAGGGCGGCCGCAGCGGCACCGTGCAGAGCCATGACGGCAGCGTCAAACTCAAGCTGGCCGTGCCCGCCAGCATGGGCGGCAAGGGCGACGGTCCCAACCCGGAGCAACTCTTCGCCGGCGCCTTCGCGGCCTGCTTCGAGCAGTCGGTGCGGCACATCGCAAAGAAGGCCCACTTGCCGCTGCGCGGCTGCTATGTCGAGGCCGAGCTGTCGATGTACATCACCTTCGAAGAGGCCTACCGCATGGCGCTCACGCTCACGGTGCACATGGCCGGCCCGCTGGACCAGGCGGCGGCCGACAACCTGCTGGAACGCGCCAAAGGCATCTGCCCCTACGTGGACGCGACCAAGACCAACATCACCCTCAACCTGAAGGCAGTGCTGGACACGCCGGTCACGGCCTGAGCAAGGCCGGACTGACCCAGGTCAATGCCGGGCACCGGACCACGGCGCAGACTTGCATCACAAGCCGGCCCCTCGGCCGGTGTCAGGAGATTGCCCATGCCACGCAATGAAGGCACGCTGGATCGCGCTGTGCGCATCCTCTTCGGACTGGTGTTGATCGCCCTTTCGCTCACCGGCCAGATCGGCGTCTGGGGCTGGGTGGGCGTGGTGCCGCTGCTCACCGGCGCGCTGGGCTGGTGCCCGCTCTACACCGCGCTGGGCTTCAACACCTGCACCGTCAAGCAAGGCTGAGCGCCGCTGGTTGAGGCCGGCCTGCTGGCGGGCCCCGGCTGGACTGCGGCCCTCACCCGCTCAGCCGGGCGGCCACCCCTTGCAACACCTCCCCAAAGTCCATGGGCTTGGCCCAGTAGGCTTCGGCGCCGGCGCGCCGGGCGGCCTCGATGTCTGCCGCCATGGCGCTGGCCGACAAGGCGATCACCCGAAGATGGCCGGTGCTGTCCCGGGCCCGCAGCCTGGCCAGCAGCTCCAGTCCCGTCATGTCCGGCAACTGCATGTCCAGCAGGATCAGATCGGGCCGCAGGCACTCTGCCATGGCCAGCCCCTGCGCACCGGTGGAGGCGATGACGACCTGAACCTCCGGCCAGTGGCCCAGCAACTGCTCGACGAGCATCGCATTGACCGGGTTGTCTTCGATGTAGAGCACCCGCCCCTTGGGCCCTCTGCCAGGCACCAGGCCGACTGAAGCCCTCATGGGGTCAAGATCAGCGGTGCGCACCGCGCCTGAAGCGCCCTCGCCATGGGGAAGGCGCAGCGTCACCTGCGTGCCTGCGTTTTCCTGGCTCGCAACAGTGAGCGTGCCACCCAACAACTCGACCAGCTGACGCGAGAGGTTCAGCCCGATGCCGGTGCCCTCGATGGGGGTGTTCTCCCGGCCCAGTCGATTGAAGGCCTGGAACAGGCCGGCCATCTGGTCCTGCGACATGCCGATCCCGTGGTCGATCACCCGGATCTGCAACTGCGTGTCCAGCTGGTCGACTTCCAGCATCACGCGCCCGCCGGGCCTGCTGTACTTGATGGCATTCGAAACCAGGTTGAGCAGCACCTGCCGCAACCGCGTCGGGTCGGTGTTCACGCACAGCATCGGCGTGTGCGCATACGCTGCCTGCAAGGCAATGCCGGTTTTTTCGGCCAGTGGCTCGCTCATCCTCAGCACCCCGTCGAGCAGGGGCTGCAATCCGGTTTCCATCCATTGCAGCGAGAACTGCCCGGCCTCGATCCTGGACACATCCAGCACGTCATCGATCAGCGCGCGGAGCTGCGTCCCCGCCAGGAACACGTTGTCCAGCCGCTGGCGGGCCGTCTCGTCCAGCGCCTCGCGGCTGTGCAGTTGCAGCAACTGCGTGAAGCCGAGGATCGCATTCAGAGGCGTGCGCAGTTCATGGCTCATCCTCGACAGGAATGCCGTCTTGGCCTGATTGGCGGCTTCGGCGTCCATCAGCGCCACGCGCGCCGCCTTGCGCTTGTGCGAGTCGAGCGCGAGGGTGATGTCATGCATCATGTTTTCCAGCAGCGCAACCAGGGGCTCGTCGAAGATGTCGCCCTCGCCCACGCCGAGCCCGAGCACGCCGACCACCGCACCGTCGCACATGAAGGGCACCACGATCAGCGTGCTCAGCGCATGGCGCTTGCGGAACTCGTGCCACCCGGCGCCGCCCTCGGCGCTCGCCAGGTCATTCGCGATCGTCGGGCGGCCCAGGCGCAGTGCGGTCGAGATCGGCCCTTCCTGCGCCTGCGAGTCGGCATCTAGCGTGATCAACAAGCCCTCGGTGCCGCCCTCGCCACGGCCCACCCAGGCGACGGGCGCCACCACCCAACCCTGCGTTGTGCCCCGCACCTCACCGATCCACGCCACCTCGGCCAGCTGCGTGCGCACGCAGATGCCGCACACCTCCTCGAACAAGGCCTGCGGCTCCGGGCCGCGTGCAATCGCCTGGTTCATGCTCGACAGCGCCTCGTACAGCTTGCTGACCCGAAGCGCACGCCGCTCGGACACCCGGAGTTGCGCTGCGCTGTCCTCCTGCCGGTTCATCAGCCGGTTGAACTCCACCGCCACCTCACCGAACTCGCCGGGCAGGGTTTCGTCGGCCCGCATGCCTGAGCCCCCTGCTGCAAGCTCACGGGTGGTCGCTGCCATGCTGTGCAGTGGCAATGCCAGCCTGTGAGCCCCGATGAAGGCCGCCAGAAGGCCAAGCAAGGTGACGAGCCCGACGGTCGCGGCGCGCCAGAAGATCTCGTGATTCGAGCTGGCATACAGCAGCGAGGCCGGCGTCCCCGCCCACACGCTCAGGTCGTACTTCGCAAGGTTGGCCGTTGCGTAGGTGCGCTCAATGCCATCGGCCCCGGTGGCCACGATGATGCCGGTGGGCGACTTCCGGCGCTTGTCCTGGACGTCCTGTGACACGGTGCGGCCGATCCAGAGGTCGGGGTCGGGGCTGCGCGCCAGGAACACTGCGCGGGACTGCACGATGGCAATCGTGCCCTGCGCCGGCAGGTCGCCCCGAGGCAGCAGCTCGGCCAGCTGACGCAGGTCGATCGAGGCCGTGAGCATGCCAACCTTGGTTCCCATGCGAGACTGGACCGGCAGTGTCAACACCGCCGCCTGCTTGCCGGTGAGCCGACCGATGACGGGCCGGCCCAGGTTGAAGCCATCGGTCGCCATGCCCTGCTTGAACCATTCGCGATCAGCAAAACTGACAGGGGCGGCCGCCCCTGCCGCCGCGCAGACGAGCTGCCCTTCGGCGTCGACCAGCAGCACGTTGTTGAAGGGCTGCCCGATGTCGGCACCGTCACGCAGCAACTCGACACAGCGGCTGGCACTCATGGCCTTGAGTTCTTCCCGCGAGGCCAGGAAGGTCAGCAGTTGCTCGGCACGGCCCAGCACCACCTCCAGGCGCCCGGCCACGATGGCCACCCTGGCTTCAAGATTTCGATGGACTTCGGCCTCTGCCGCCTGCTTGTCGCGCAGCAGGCCCGCCACCTGCAGCGCGGTCAGTGGCACGACCACCGACAGGACCACCAGCACCAGGCGGGAGAGAAGGTAGCTGCGCCGCCAGGGGAAGCGACGGGCCGGGGAGTCACTGGCAAGCGGAAGGACTTCCCCTCCCGGCACGGCCGGAGCGCCTCGCCACCACCAGCGCCGATCGGCTCTCATCCCGCTGGACCCCTTCAGTTGGCTCAAGCACGAATGTATGCGAACCATGTCGCTCATGCCGATGCGCGAATTGCATCAGGGATGGGGCTTTTTCACCATGGGGCAACTCTGGAGCGGCCTGGGCACGCCGCTGCCCCAAGCTCAGCTGAGGGACAGCGCTGCAGGCGGCAACCCGGCCTGATGGCGAGCCCACATGGCGCGGTAGAGCGTCTCCAGGCTGCGCGCATGGCCAGGCACGTCGAACAGTGGCGCATGCACCCGCAGGCCCGCCAGCCTGAGGCGCAGGGCCTGCAGCCGGGCCGGGTCGGTCGCCAGTGAGGCGGCCAGTGCGGCGTAGGCCGCCAGGTCATGCGTGACAAGTTCCGGCAGGCCCACTGCGCGCAGCAGGCTGCCCGCCACGCGGGAGGCAAAGGTCTCGCCCGCACAGGTCACCAGCGGCACGCCGGCCCACAGCGCATCGCTGGCCGTGGTGTGGGCGTTGTACGGCGAGGTGTCCAGCGCCAGGTCTGCCAGTTGCAGCCTCGCCAGATGAGCCGCGTGGGGCTGGTCCTCGGCAAACACCAGGCGATGCGGCGAAATGCCGCGCTGCATCGCCTCCTGCCTCAGGTTGCCCTCGGCCTGATCGCTGTGCAGCAGCCACAGCACGCTGCCGGGCACCCGCGCCAGCAGCTGGCACCAGATGTCGAACATCGCCGGCGTGAACTTGTAGGCCTGGTTGAAGCAGCACAGCACCAGTCCCTGCTCGGGCAGCCCGGCCGCGGCACGGCTGGGCGCTGGCGGCAACGCCATGCTGCGGCCGTGCGGCTGGTAGCTGTGCGGCATGCAGGCCAGTGCCTCGCTGTAGTCGCCTGCCCGGTCCTGCGGGGTGATGAAATGGTCGCTGATCAGGTAGTCGCAAAAGCCGCCGCCCAGCGTGCCTGGATAGCCCAGAAAGCTCACCTGCAGCGGCGCAGGCCGGTAGGTCAGCAGCGCGGTGCGGGTCCCGGCGGTGTAGCCCTTGAGATCGACCAGGATGTCGATGCCGTCTGCATGAATGGCACGTGCGGCCTGCAGGTCGTCCAGGCCGCTGATGTCGTGGAACTGCGCGAAGCATCTGGCCAGCCGCTGGCGCATGCCCAGCCCGTCGTCGGCGCCATGGCTGTAGGCGTGCAGCTCGAAATCGGCCGCATCGTGCGCCTCCAGCATCTCCACCATCAGCAGCGCGGTGGCGTGCTGGTGAAAGTCGCAGGAGAGGTAGCCGATGCGCAGCCGGCGCGTGGCAGGCCGGGGGCCGGGCGCTGCCAGCAGATCGGTGCTGGCGAATTCCCGCGCCAGCAAAGCGCGCTCGTCGGCACTGGCTGCAAGTCGCCCGGCCATCCACTGGTCTGCGCAGTCACGTTGATCGGCTGCGCTGATGCCCGGCAGCGACAGCAGATGGAAGGGTGGCAACCGGCCCTGCTCGCCAGGGTCTGCCAGCATGGCCAGGGCCCGCGCTGGCCACTGCGCAAAGTCTTCCCACTCGCACCAGGCACGACTGCGCGCGTAGTGGTGCATGGGCGAGCGGGGCGGCGTGCGCGCGATGGTCATGCGGGCAAGCCGCAAGATCCGCGCCGCCAGCGCGCCTGCCCATGCGACAGCGCCTTGCGCAAGGTCAAGACCGGGACGACAGGCCGTGCCCAGACTCGCTTCATTCTTCAAAGCATGACTGCAGTGCGCAAGCGCGTGTGTCCCCATGACCACCACCACCCCGAACACCACAAGCACCAATACGCCTCTTCCCCCATCGACAGCCGCAGCGCCAGCCTCAGGCAAGCGCCTGCTCGTCCAACGCGCCGGTCTCCTGGCCGGGCTCGCCGCCCTGCTGGCGGTGCTGCTGATGCCTGCTGCCACCGGCCTGCCGCCGGCCGGCCAGGTGATGCTCGGCATCCTGGCCTTCGCGGTGATCGTCTGGATCACCGAAGCCCTGGACTACGCCGTCAGCGCCGTCGTGATCGGCGCCTTGATGACATTCGCACTGGCCCAGGTGGCCGAACCCGGCAAGGCCGCGGCCAGCGCCATGGGCACCAGCGCGGCACTGAATCTCGCGCTCTCTGGCTTCTCCAACAGCGCCGTGGCCCTGGTGGCCGCGGCCTGCTTCATCGCTGCCGCGATGAGCGCCACCGGGCTGGACCGACGCATCGCGCTGCGAGTGCTTTCGCATGTGGACGCCAACTGCCGCCACATCGTCATCGGTGCCATGGTGGTCGGCTTCCTGCTGTCCTTCATCGTGCCCAGCACGACCGCCCGCGTGGCCTGCCTGGTGCCCATCATGATGGGCTTCATCCGTGCGTTCCAGGTGGACCGCAAAAGCCGCTTCGCAGGCTTGCTGGTGATCACCGCGGCGCAAACCGCCAGCGTCTGGAACATCGGCATCAAGACCGCCGCCGCGCAGAACATGGTGGCCATCGGCTTCATCGAGAAACAGTTCCAGACCAGCATCACCTGGCTGGACTGGTTCATCGCCGGGGCGCCCTTCTCTGCGGCGCTCACCATTGCGCTGTACTTCATCATGACGCGCATGATGAAGCCCGAGATGGACGAAGTCCCCGGCGGGCAGGCAGCCATCCGCCAGCAGCTGGCCGAGATCGGCCCCACCACCGCGCGCGAGTGGAAGCTCCTGGGCATCGTGCTCGCGCTGCTGGGCCTGTGGTCCACCGAGAAGGTGCTGCACGACTTCGACACCTCTTCCACCACCATTGCCGCCGTTGCGCTGATGCTGATGCCACGGATCGGCGTGATGGACTGGAAGGAATCCCAGCGCGGCTTTCCCTGGGGCACGGTGCTGCTGTTCGCCGTGGGCATCAGCGTGGGCACCGCGCTGCTCAAGACGCAGGCGGCCAGCTGGCTGGCCCAGCTCATCGTGCAGCACCTGGGCCTGCAACAGGCCAGCGCCTTCGCGATCCTGATCCTGCTCTCGCTGTTCCTGATCGTCATCCACCTGGGCTTTGCCAGTGCCACCGCACTGGCCTCGACCATGATCCCCATCGTCATCAGCGTGCTGGGCGCGGTGCAGACCCCGGGCATCAACATCATCGGCATGACCATGCTGCTGCAGTTCGTCATCAGCTTCGGCTTCATCCTGCCGGTCAACGCCCCGCAGAACATGATCGCCTACGGCACCGACACCTTCGAGGCCCGCGACTTCGTCCGCACCGGCCTGGCCATCACCGCCGCGGCCACCGCGCTGCTGCTTCTCTTCTCCCTCAGCTACTGGCCTTGGATGGGGTACCTGACGGTGAAAGGCTGACCGCCTGAGGCTGCCGAGTGACGAATCGCGAATCTTCGCGTTCGGCCACGGCGGACCCACGCGATAGACTTCTTGAGTTCCAACCACCGCGCGTCTTCGATCAACCAGACCTGAACGTCGATTGGCGGCTTTCGGCCATGCCCAACGCGAGCGTGGCCACAGCAAGGTCAGACGCGCGGCTCATCGGATTCAAGCTCGGATATGCCATGACGGAGTCCAAGTACCAGGGCAACCTGGCGATGGCGCGCCTCAATCTGCAGGAAGGCTTCGAGGTGTGCGGGACGCGCGCGGAGCCTCACCGCTTGCAGGTTCTGTACCTCAAACAGCTGCGAGAATTGCTCGCGTCCTGATGCCTGCAGTCGGCCAGTAGCCGTCCTTCCCGACGCGCTCGAAGACCTTGCCTCACGCGCCGCCGTGGCCGTGTTCGGCAAACAGCCCCGGCGAAGTCCAGCAGGTGCCGTGTGAGCAAGCAGCTGCGAGGCCGCGTCTGCTTCGATCAGGCCTGCCAGGCCTGCCGATGGTCACGGGCGTAGCGCTCGAAGCTGCCCGGCGCGCGGCCGGTGATCTGCGCCATCGCGTCTGTGGTGCGCTCGGCGTAGCCGGCCTTGAAGAAGCCCAGGAGCATCACCATGAGCTCGGCGTTGGGCTTCGGCAACCCGGCGCCCAGCAGCCCGTCGAGCATCGCCTCGGGCGGGATGTCCTGGAACGTGATGCGGCGGCCGCTTTCGCGCGACAGGATGGCAGCCACCTGGTCGTGGTTCAGCGCCTCGGGTCCGGTGAGGTCGAAGTCGCGGTTGGCCAGCGTGTCGCTGGTCAGCAGCACGGCGGCGGCGGCGGCGATGTCGCGTGTGTCGATGAAGCTGCCCTTGGCCGTGCCCACCGGCAGCAGGATCGTTCCCTGCGTGACGATGCTGGGCAGCCAGAAGGTATTGAAGTTCTGCATGAACCAGTTGGGGCGCAGGATGTTGTAGGGCAGACCCGAGGCTTCGAGGTAGCGCTCGGCCCTGCGCAGCGGCGCGTTGTCGTCGGCGTTGGCGCCCATCATCGACATCAGCACCACCTTGCGCAGGCCATGGGCGCGCGCGGCGTCGATCAGCGGTGCCAGCAACTCGTCCTGGTTGGCGTGCCCCGGCAACGCCAGCAGGAAGGCAGCATCGGCGCCGGACAGGGCTTCGTTCAGGCCGCGTCGCGCGACGACGTCGAGCTGCACCTGGTCGGCAGCGGTCGGCGCGCGGCTGGTGGCCTTGCGCAGCTGATGGCCCTGCGCCGCGAGCACGCGGGAGAGTTCGGATCCGACGGTGCCGCTGGCGCCGACGACAAGGATCTTGGACATGATGACGGTCCTGTTGGGATTGAAGACACATTCATCGTCGATCCATTTGGTTGAACCATGAATGGACAAACGTACATATTTCATGTCCTGTAGTACGCAAGTCATGGATAATTGATCAATGACAGCCGACTTGCTTGCCGACCTGCTGCGCGACAGCGGACTGCACCGCCGTGTGCTCGACCTGCATGTGCTGGAGTCCACGGTGGCGCTGCGCTTCCCCTGCGACCGCAGCATCGGGCTGCACCTGGTGCTGCGCGGCCCGGTCTACGTGCACGCGGCCGCACTGGCCGAACCGCTCGCGCTGGACAGCGGCGACGTCGCGGTGATAGCACGCGGCTGCGACCATCACCTCAGCGCGCAAGGGCGGATCGAGGGCCTGGAGGTGCGGTTCATCGGCGCCCCGGCCGACGCCGACGACGTGCCGGCGGCCGACGCCGGCTCGGTGATCAGCGGCGTCTACCAGTTCTGGAACACGCCGCTGCATCCCTTCTTTGCCGAGCTGCCAGCGTGGACGGTGCTGCGTGCCGCCATGCTGCCCAAGCTCGGGCCGCTGGCGCTCAGCACCAGCCTGGTCGAGGCCGAGCTGCGCGGCAGCCAAGCCGGTCGCTCGATCATCGTGCACGGTCTCCTCGACGTGGTGTTCGCCTATGCGATGCGCGAGGTCTGCGCACGCTGCGCGCAGGCCGGGGCCGGCTGGAGCCAGGCCTCGCGCGACCCGCAGCTCCAGCGTGCGCTGGCGCTGATGCACGAAGACTGCGCCCACCCCTGGACGCTGGGAGAGCTGGCGCAGCGCGCAGGTCTGTCGCGAACCGCGTTCGCCCAGCGCTTTCGAGACACCATGGGCGACACGCCGCTGAACCACTTGCGCACGCTCCGCATGCAGCGCGCGATGCAGCTGCTGTCCGAGACCGAGCAGCGGCTGGAGGCGGTAGCCGCAGCAGTGGGCTATCAGGACGCCTTTGGCTTCTCGAAGGTGTTCAAGCGCACCCTGGGCCTGTCACCGCGCGAGTTCCGCCAGCGCGACGCCGCCGAGCGCCAGCTGCCTTGGCGCTTTCGCAACGGCTGAGCGGGCCGCACGCCAGGCTTTGCCGGCTGGCGGCGGGCTTGTCCGTTGTGCAACAGGCCGGCGACGGCCCGCTTCCTCGTCCACTCTCGGCCAGGAACTTCTGGCCGTGGCGGGATAGCTTGATACCCCGGCACACGGCGTTCTTGACCGCTATGCCCCATGGCAGACGACCTTCGCCGACAAGCGCTTCTGGCCGGTTCCCGGAGGCCGTGGGCGGCTGCTTCCTGGATGCGCAACGCGTAGAGCCGTGGTTTGACTGTCGGGCAGCATTGGAGAGATCCGAAGGGCAGCTGAGGGTCGATAGCAGCCGACCGATCACCCCGGTTGGACGGCCCTGGAGCAGCCGCCATGCCCTCAATACCCCACCTCAAACCACACCGGCTGCTTGCGGCGCAGTTCGCGCAACAGCTCCAGGGTCTGCGGCACCAGGCCGTTGACGGCGTACCAGATTTCTTCGCGGCGGGGCTGGATGCCGTGGCGCAGCTTGTCGTGCAGCGCGGCCCAGCCGGGCCAGTCGACCTGCAGCAGGCGCTGGTGCAGCGCGGGGGTCATGTTGCCCATGGTGTGGGCCATGATGAGCAGCTGGGGCCAATGGGCCAGTGGACACGGGCGGCAAGAACTGCCGCTTGCCACCAGCAGGTTTCAGGTAGGCTATTCGCGATGAGTTCGCACCCACACAATTTCGTCGGCACGTGGCCCTTTCGTGAAGCGGAGAACACTGCAGTTTCTCTGCGGCGCACCCCACCAAGGCGAGAAGCCAAAGCTGGTCTGCCTGGGCTGCATGGTTGAAAGGGACGCCACACTTTGGCAACTGGCGGACATGCCTGCCGGGTGGGGCGCCGACCGCAAGGAACTTGGCGACGACTGGCATCGCGAACCAAACCCACAGCCGATCGATGAGCCTCCGAGTGATGCCTGATATGTCGGCTGGCAAGAATGAGCAAGAAGGCCCACCGTCTTTCGGTGATCCATCAGAGGCAGGCAAATATCCACCCAAGCCGGCGGTCGCGACAGCAGTCGGCCATGAGCCGCAGTTCGCGAGAGTCCGCTCTGTGTATTGTGGATAGCCAACGCGTGACTCCTCTGCAGTCAGCAATCGCGCGAAGCGGTTTTGCGAGCGCGCCACTCCAGCGGATGTTGTTCATTGTTTCGGGCCGGCCACGCGCAACGCGACACACCAGACTGCGATTCAGTCCGCCCGCCATACGGCCATGAACTGGCGGAACTGGCGTGAGGCTCTTCGAGTTGCAGTTGGCAAGCCCCGTTGGTCGTTCCTACGCCGTGAAGTAGTCCGGATGCGCCAGCCGGATCGCGTCGATCTGGCCCAGTGTGCCGGAGAGGTGGTCGCGCAAGCTCGTCTGCGCCGCCGCGGCGTCGCCGCTCGCGATGGCATCGACAATTCGGCGGTGGTCGCGCACGATGGCCCGCTGCTTGCCCACCGAGGGCAAGCTCAGCATGCGCAAGCGGTCGACATGCCCACTGCGTTGCCGCACCAGGTCGAACAGGTCCGGCACGCCCGCGGCGACGTACATCAACCGGTGAAAGGCCCGATCGGCAGCGATGAACTCGAGGTACGCCGCGCTGCCCATCAGCGCGGCCTGTACGTCGATCTGTGCACGCAGCTGGTCGACGAGGGCCGCGTCGGCGTGACCGACAAGGGTGCGCACCACCTCGGCTTCGATTGCCCGGCGCAGGAACTGCGCTTGCACGGCCGCAGCTGCGTCGATGCGGCTCACGACCGTGGCGTGCTGCGGACGGATGTCGATCAAGCCCTCTTCGCCGAGCTTGTTCAGCGCATCGCGGACGGGCGTTTGGCTGAGACCGAAATGCGCCGCCAGATCGGCACGCGAGAGCAGGGTGCCCGGGGCCAGTTCGAGAGACAAGATCATGTCGCGCAGCCGCTCGAATACCTGTGGCGCGGCGTGGCGCGAGCGGTCGAACGGCGCGAAGCGGCTGGCGGACGGGGCGGGCATGACTCGAAGTTTAGCAAGGTCGCCTCGTTGACATACTAATATATTAGTGCTTTACTCCGCTCAAAGAGCCCGCGCCGCCCTTGAGGCACGGAACCCAGGCCAAACTGCGGAGACATCCCCTTGAACCGTCGAAACCTCTTCTCGTGCCTCGCCCTGTCAGCGGCTCTCGCTGCTGCCGGCTCAGTTGCAGCACAGACGCCGGACTGGCCCCAGGCCAAGCCCATCACCTACATCGTTCCGTTCACGGCGGGCGGCTCGACCGACGTGGTCGGGCGCGTGATCGCCGAGAAGCTGCAGGCCGCGCTGAAGCAAACGGTCGTCGTGGACAACAAACCCGGACAGGGCGGTGGCATCGGTGCTTCTTTTGTGGCCAAGGCCGCGCCCGACGGGTACACGCTCTTCGGCGGCACGATCAGCACCCACGCGATCAATGCCAGCCTGTATAAGCATCTGAACTACGACCCGGTGAAGGATTTCGAGCCGGTGGCCCTGGTGGCCACGCTGCCCAACGTGCTGCTGGTGGACCCGAATCTCGGCCTGAACTCGGTGGCCGAGCTGGTCGCGTTGCTGAAGAAGGACGAGAAGCGGCGCACCTTCGCGTCGTCCGGCGCAGGCACGTCCACTCATCTGGCCGGCGAGCTGTTCGCCGACCTGATCGGCGTGCCACTGACGCACATCCCGTACAAGGGCACGCCGCCGGCCATGGTCGACGTGTCCGCGGGCCAGGTCACCTTCATGTTCGACCAGATGACGGCGGCGCTGCCACTGCTGCAATCGGGCAAGCTGAAGCTGCTGGCGGTGACGACGGGCAAGCGCATCGCGCTGTCGCCGAACACGCCCACGATGATCGAGTCCGGCGTGCCCGGTTTCGAGATGTCGTCGTGGCAGGCGATCTACGCGCCCAAGGGAACGCCGAAGGCCATCGTGCAAAGGCTGCACGCCGAGATCGCCAAGGCGCTGAAGATGCCCGATGTGCAGTCCAAGCTCGGCGGCCTCGGAATGGACCTGGTCGGCGGCACGCCCGAAGAGCTGGCCGCGCTGATGGCCAAGGAGATCCCGCGCTGGGGCGCGCTGGTGAAGAAGTCCGGCGCCACGGTCAATTGAGGAGCCAGCCCATGAGCCGAGACATCCGCATCACCGACGTCCGCATCACCCCGATCGCGTTTCGCGACGGCCCGCTGCTGAACGCGGCCGGCATCCACGAGCCCTGGGCGCTGCGCGCGATTGTCGAATTCGAAACCAGCGACGGCCGCACCGGCATCTCGGAGACCTACGGCGACGAGCCGATGCTGCGGGTGCTGGCGCAGGCGAAGCCGCTCGTCCTCGGGTTGTCGCCATTCGACCTCAACCGCATGGAAGAGCGGGTGCGCGCGGCCATCCGCCCGAGCGCCGGTGCCGTCGAATTCGAACTCGCGCCGGGTTCGCACACGGCGAAGAACGCCGCCAAGGTGACCAGCACCTTCGAGGTGGCGATGCTTGATCTGCAGGGGCAGATCGTCGGTGCACCGGTGGTCGATCTGCTGGGCGGCGCGGTGCGCGACGCGGTGCCGTACAGCGCCTACCTGTTCTTCAAGTACGCCGAGCACATCGACAAGCCGTACGCCGCGGACGCCTGGGGCGAGGGCATCAGCCCGGCACAGATCGTCGCGCAGGCGCGGCGCATGGTCGGCCTGTATGGGTTCCAGAGCATCAAACTGAAGGGCGGAGTGTTCGAACCTGCGCACGAGATCGCTTGCATGCGTGCGTTGCACGAGGCCTTTCCAGGCTTGCCTTTGCGGCTGGACCCGAACGCGAACTGGTCGCTCGAGACCAGCATCAAGGCCGCGCCTGAACTCGATGAACTGCTCGAATACTACGAAGATCCCACGCCGGGACTGGAGGGCATGGCCGAGCTCGCCGGGCATACACGGCTGCCGCTGGCTACGAACATGGTCATTACGACCCTCGACGATTTCCGCAAGGGCGCGGAAATGGGGTCGGTCAAGGTACTGTTGTCAGACCACCATTACTGGGGCGGACTGCGCGTCACCCAAACACTGGCACGCATGTGTTCGCTTTGGGACCTCGGCATGTCGATGCATTCGAACTCGCACTTGGGCATCAGCCTGATGGCGATGACGCACGTGGCGGCCGCCATTCCGAACCTCACCTATGCCTGCGACACGCACTATCCATGGCAAGAAGAGGAAGTGGTCAAAGGCGGACGCATCGCCTTCGACCACGGTGCGGTGCCGGTGCCGAAAAGTCCGGGTCTGGGCGTGGAGATCGATCCCGACAAGCTCGCAGAACTGCACGAGCAGTACCGGACCTGTGGCGTGCGCAACCGCGACGATCTGACGCAGATGCGCAAGTACGACGCGGGCTTTACCGGCAAGAGCCCGAGGTTCTGAATTCGCGCATGGAACGGTCTGGCGGTTCCGTCAGATCCAGGTCCGGTGGAGTTGTTGACCGGCCGAGGCGCTCGTTTGGTGGCCCGCTGAGCGTCCGCTCCGCGGCGATCAATCGATCAACGTGGCCGGCTGCAACGGGTCCACAGCAGCCGACCGATCACCCCGGTTGGACGGCCCTGCAGCAGCCGCCATGCCCTCAATACCCCACCTCAAACCACACCGGCTGCTTGCGCCTCAGCTCACGCAGCAACTCCAGGGTCTGTGGCACCAGGCCGTTGACGGCGTACCAGATTTCTTCGCGGCGGGGCTGGATGCCGTGGCGCAGCTTGTCGTGCAGGGTGGCCCAGCCGGGCCAGTCGACCTGCAGCAGGCGCTGGTGCAGCGCGGGGGTCATGTTGCCCATGGTGTGGGCCATGATGAGCAACTGGGCTTCGACGGCGCGCAGCGTGAGCGTGCTGGCGAAGAGTTCGTCTTCGTTCTGCATCTCGTGGGTGAGCGTGCCGATGGCGCGGCCGGTGTCCATCAGGATGTCGAACAGCGAGCGGTGGTACATGGTTCAGGCCGAGCTGCCCGGCACCACGGCGCAAGCGTCGTTGGCAGCGGCTGAAGGGCGCGGCAGCGGCTCTGGTCGCGCTGCGATGCCTGCCGGCGACAGCTGGCTGCGCAGCCGGCCCGCCGCCACCAGCGCACCTTCGAGATAACCGCAGCCCCGGTGCGCCGTCTCCGAGCCACCGAAGAACAGCTTGCCGCCCCAGTGCGGCTCGGCCAGCAGCGGCTCGCCCTGTGCGGGGTGCCCGGGGTGCGCAGGGTGCGCGGCGGAGGGCTGGTCCTCCTCGGCAATGTCGGCCGGGCTGCAGGTCCAGCGCTCCTGCGCCCAGTCCTGCCAGAAGCGGCCGGTGCACAGGGCTTCGTCCACCGCCTGGGGGCCGAAGAGCTGGGCCATCTGGCTGCCGAGCAGCAGCTCGCGGCCCTTGCTGAAGCGCTCGCGCTGCGTGGCGCCCAGCGCGGCGAAGCCGGCCAGGGCACCGGCCGAAGACTCGCCTTCGGGCCCGCTGGTGTCGAAGACCTCGGCCAGCATGGCCTGCGAGTGGGTGACCCAGGCATTGCCGGTGAGACCTGCCTCGCGCCAGAACGGGCGGCGATAGGCAAAGCCTGCCTTGGCGGCGGTGGCCATCCAGGTGGGCGTGCGCCGCAGCGCGGCCTGCACCGGCGCTGGCAAGGCGGGCGTGAACTGCAGCAGGGACTCGGCGACCCGGGGCGGCAGCGCCAGCACCACATGCCGCGCATGCACGGCCTGGAGGCGCTCGCCCACCTGCAGCCGCAGCTCGATGAATTCGCCGTGGTCGACCAGCGCCAGCGCGGCGTGGCCCAGGCGCAGGCGCTCGGGCGGCAACGGCCGGGCCAGCGCGCCAATGAGCGCCCCCATGCCGCCTGCCAGGCGGCGGGCGCCGCCATGTACCGCGCCGGACGTGGCGGTGGCGTCAGCGGCCGGGCGCTGGTCCGGCCCCAGGGCGACGGCCTGCGGCACGCGGTTGGGGTCGGCCAGGTGCAGCACCCGGCCATCGTCGACCTGGGCCAGGTCGGCCAGGCCCAGGTCGGCCACCAGGCCGGCCATGGCCGGCTGGGTTGCCGGCCAGTACCAGGTGGCGCCCAGGTCCAGCGGCGTGCCGTCCTGCGACTGCGCGGTGAGCACGCGGCCGCCCAGGCGCTCGCGCGCCTCGAACAGCCGCCAGTCCCTGCCGCGCGCGTGCAGGCTGTGGGCCAGCGCGAGGCCGCAGGCGCCACCGCCGACGAGGGCCAGGTCCAGCATGGCCAGTCCCTCGCTCAACCCGAGAGCGCGCCGAGCAGCTCGACGGTGACCGCCTCGGTGCCCAGCAGCGTGACCTGGCAGGCCAGGCGGGACTTGCTGCCGATGCCGATCAGGCTGTCGAGCCTTGCGTTTTCGGCCGGCGTCATCTTCGAGATGCCCTTGCGGCCCTCGGTGACGAACAGGTGGCAGGCGCCGCACTTGGCTTCGCCGCCACACTTGCTGACCAGCTTGACGCCAGCGTCCAGGATGGCCTGCAGCAGCGAGGTGCCGGCGGTGAATTCGGTGGTGGTGCCCGAAGGCAGGATGGTGAGCGTGGTCATGGCGATGGCTCCGGATGGGGCGGGTGGGGAAAACAGGAAGGAAGCGGCGCGCTCAGGCCGGCTGCGGCACACCAGCAACGAGCTGCGCGGCCACCTCGGCCAGCGGCAGCGCAATGCGGGTGATGCCCTGCTCTTCGAGGAAGCGCTGCTCCATGCGCGTGGGCTCGTCTGGCAGCACCGCGAAGTGCGGGCCGGCCGAGCGCTTCATGATCTGGCGCGCGAAGGCCCGCGGCAGCTGGTCGTTGAAGCGGCAGCCGAGGAACACGAAGCCCAGCGCAGCGCGGCGCTGCTGCACCACGGCGGGGATGGGGGTCTGGATGTCGATCTCGGTCAGCACCTCGACGTAGTCGGTGTCCGAGACCAGGTAGTTGCCGGCCGGCGCATGGCCGCCCCAGGGCTTGTAGAGCACGGTGGTGGGCGCCAGCGGGTCGGGGCTGAGCTGGCCGTCCGGCTGGTACCAGCCGGTCCAGGTGCCGAAGTGTTCGGACTGCGACAGGCCCTGAACCTCGGCCCAGTCGGCCCTGCCAGAAAGTGCGGCGCGCACGGTGTCGTCGTACCAGGTATCGACGATCAGCGGCGCCGACAGCGAGGCCAGCCAGCGGTGCAGCGGCGAAGGCTGGGGCGTGGCGGCAAAGGCCTCGTTCATCGCGGTGACCAGGGTCTTGCGGTGCTTGAAGTTCTCGATGAACTGGGCCACTGCGGTGAGCCGGTTGCGGATCTTGCCGGGCACCGAGGTCTTGGCATTGAGGAAGCCGGCCAGCGCCAGCGGCGTGGCGGGCACTGGCTGCGTGGGGCACAGTTCCAGCACCAGCGGGCCGAGATAGGGGGCGAGCTGGCCGGCAGCCAGGCCTTCGATCAAAGCCGCAGGAAGGGTGTGAAGCGGGTCGGACATGGCGATGCTTTCCAAAGTCGGTGTCAGTAGATGGCGGCGCCGGCGCCGACGTTGACCGAGCTGTCCTTCATCGTCTTGACGATGAACTTGACATGGTCGGCCTCAAGATGGGCGTGGAATGGCAGCGAGACGGCCCTGTCGGCAATGCGCTCGCACAGCGGGAGCTGGCCGCGCTGCCAGCCTTGCTGGATGTAATGGAACTGCTGGTGCAGCGGCTGGCAGTAGAGAACCGTCTCGATGTACTGCGCGGCCATGTCGTCGATGATCTGCTCGCAGGTGCTGACCGAGAAGCGCTTGCCCAGGTGCACCGTGTAGAGCATCCAGTGCACCTCGTCGACATCCGGCGCGATGTACGGCGGCTTGATGCCCTCGAAGCTCTGCATCTGCTCCTGGTACCAGCCTTCGACCTGCTTGCGCGTGGCCAGCAGTTCGTCCAGCCGGGCCAGCTGGCCGGCGGCGAGTGCGGCGGTGAGTTCGCTGAGGCAGGCTTGCGTGGGCACCCTCGAGCCGACCGAGACCGACCGCCGGTCGCGCAGCGAGCGGGCGCGCAGGTAGCGCAACTCGCTGGCCAGCGCGTCGTCGTCGGTCAGCACCATGCCGCCTTCGCCGCAGCACAGGGCCGAGGGCTGCGAGAAGTCGAACACCGACAGGTCGCCGAAGCTGCCCACCTGCCGGCCCTGGTAGCGCGAGCCGATGGCCTCGGTGGAGTCCTCGATCAGCGCCAGGCCGTGGGCGTCGGCCAGCGCGCGAAACGCTTTCCACGCAGCCGGATGGCCGTTGACATTGCCCACCAGCAAGGCCTTGGTGGCCGGCGTGATGCGGGCCTCGGCGCGCACCGGGTCCAGGCAGCCGGACCAGTAGTTGATGTCGGCAAACACCACCCGCGCGCCGACCAGCGCCACGGCGTGCGCCACCTGGTGCCAGCCATAGGGCGAGGCGATCACCTCGTCGCCCGGGCCGATGCCCAGCGCGCGCAGCGCCAGCCAGGTGCCCAGCGTGCCGCTGGCCACGGCCACGCCGTGCTTGCGGCCCACGCGCTGGGCAAAGCGCTGCTCGAAGTGCTGCACCATGGTGCCGGCCGACAGGCTGGGCTGGGACAGCGCCGCCTGCACCAGTTGCTGCTCGACCTCGCCGACGTCTGGCGCCGACAGCAGCAGCCAGTCGTCGGGCAGTTGCAGCTCGGGCTCGTCTGCCTCGGCCACTGCCGCGTGCGGCAAGACGACCATCGGGTCCATCAACTCGGGCGCGTTCATGCCGGCCCCCTGTCGATACATGCCGGAGCCCTGTCGGTCAGGAACAGCCCGGCGGCCTGCGCCGGATCCTGGGTCACGGTCCAGCAGTGGCCGTCACTGGCGCCGTAGTACAGGGCGCGGGTGGGGCCCAGCGCGGCGGGGGTTTCGTCGCGCATGTCCAGCGCGTCGACCACCACCACGCGCAGCGGCGCGAAGCGCTGGCGCAAGGCCTGGGCGGCCTCGCGCACGGTGGCGGCAGCCTCGGCCAGGCCCAGGGCTTCGGAGGTGGTGGCGGGGTCCATGAGGGTGCCCATGGGACGAACTCAGTCTGCGCCGCCGGACAGCCGGCGCGCCTCGACGGTGATGGGCAGCGAGGTGCCGGCCGCCATCTCGGGCAGGGCCAGCACCCAGCCGTTGGCCAGCGTGACGTTGCCGCCCCACAGCTCGGGCGCGTCCTGCGAGACGATGGGCTCCTCCAGGTCCTTCTTCGGCACGTAGGCGGAGAGCACCCCGGCGGAACTGCGGCGGATCATGACTTTCATGGGGGATCTCGGGTTGGGGTGACGGACAAGGAAGAAGCTCAAGCGGGCACGGCCTCGGCAGGCGCCGGGCTGGCCTCTGGCAGCAAGGGACCGATGGCCTGCACGGCCGCGGCAATGGCGCGGGCGACATCGGCCTCGCGGGTTTCGCGGCCCAGCGAAAGGCGGATGCCGGCGCGCGCCAGCGGCGCCGGCTCGCCCATGGCCAGCAGCACATGCGAGGGCTGGGTGCCGCCGGCCGAGCAGGCCGCGCCGGACGAGGCCAGCACGCCGGCGCGCTCCAGCTTGCCCAACACCTGCTCGGCATCGAGCTGGCCAAAGCGCAGGCAGCTGGTGTTGGGCAGTCGCTCGGCCAGCTCGCCGTAAAGATGCAGGCCAGGCAGCGCGGCGCGCAGGCCGGCTTCGAGCTGCTGCTGCCGGGCGCGCAGCTGGGCCAGGTCATCTGCCAGCGTGCGCAGGCAGCGCTGGGCCGCGGCGGCAAAGCCCAGCGCCGCGGGCAGGTTCTCGGTGCCGCCGCGGCGCTGGCGCTCCTGCCGGCCGCTGATCAGCGCGGGCCAGCTCAGGCCCTTGCGCACCACCAGCGCGCCAATGCCCTTGGGGCCGTGCAACTTGTGCGCCGAGACGGACCACAGGTCCGCCCCGCTGCGGTCAAAGCGCTGCAGGCTCTTGCCCAGCAGCTGGGTGGCGTCCACATGCAGCAGCGCCCCGGCGGCATGCGCCAGCTCGGCCAGCGCCTCGGTGGGCATCAGCACGCCGGTCTCGTTGTTCGCGCCCATCACGCTGACCAGCGCCACGTCGGGGCCGATCAAGGCCTTGGCCGCGTCCAGGTCCAGCCGGCCCTGGCGGTCCACCGGAATCAGGTCCACCGCATGGCCCTGCCCGCGCAGCCGCTCGGCCAGCGCGAGCAGGCCCGGATGCTCCACCGCGCTCAGCACGAGGCGCTGCCGACCCTGGTTCCGCCCCAGGGCGAGCGCCCCCAGCACGGCCATGTGGTTGGCCTCGGTGGCCCCGCTGGTGTAGACCAGCTCGGCGCCCTGGCAGCCGATCAGGCTGGCCGTGCGGGCACGGGCGTCGGCCAGCGCGCGGCGCGCGGCCTGGCCGCTGGCGTGGGTGGAGGAAGGGTTGGCCCACAGCGTGCGCAAGCCGTCCAACATTTCCTCCACCGCTTCGGCGCAGGGTTGGGTGGTGGCGTTGTGGTCCAGGTAGAGCCAGTCAGGCATGGTGCGCTCTCCGTGTCTCAAGGCCAAAAGATTCGCTCGGGGTCTTGCTGCAGGTGCAGCAGCACGGCGGACAGGCTGCGCTCGTGGTGGCGCAGTTGCCAGCAGTCCTCCGCATGGTCGCGGGAGAACAGCAACCAGCCCCCGTCGTCCGAAGGGGCCAGCCAGGCAATGTCGATCTCGCCACCGGCCTTGTCGACATTGCGCGAGCAGTTGGGGCTGACGACTTTCCAGCCCTGCCCTTCGGCCAGCACGCGCGGCTGCACGTACTTGTAGCGAGCCCGCAGGGCCAGTGCCCGGCGGATGCGGCGCGCATCCAGCGAGGCCACCGCCTCGACAGGCGCGCCAGGCTGGCGTTCTCGGGCCCGAAGCGCGCTCACAGAGGCACCTCTTCCAGCGTCGGGGCCGGCGATGGCAGCGCGCAGAAGTCCGCACCCTCCACGGCGATCTCGTCTTCCAGGCAGCCGATCACGGCCACACCGAAGTCCACCATGTAGACCGGCTCCTGGCTGTCCACATGCTGGCCGACCTGGACGATCTCGCCCGGCCCGCCGGCCACCACCAGCAGCTGGTCTTCTTCGGCCTCGGGGTGGCTGCCATCGTTGTAGAGGTCGACCGCGGCGATTACGGCCTGGCCCCATTCGTAGCAGGGAAGACGTTGGTCCATCATGGCGAAGCTCCGTTGAGGGGAAAAGTTCAGCGCAGGCTTTGCAGCTCGGCCACGCGATCGCCGAGCTGGGCGAGCACCTCGTCGGGCAGGTGATCCAGCGTGCACAGTTCCTTGGCCCGCATGCCCACACGGTGGCCCGAGTCCACGAACTCCACCGCGTAGATGTAGAACTGCTGCAGGAAGGTGCCGATGGAGGTGACAAAGCCGATCTCGCCCTTGTTCACCAGCACCTCGCCAATGTCCCGGCCGTTGTAGGTGCCGTCATTGCGGATCACGGTGCGGCTGATCACGCGCTCGCCCATGGCAAAGCGCGGCGGCTGGGCCACCTCGATCACGTCATCGTCGCGGTTGATGTCAGCCATGCTGGGCCTCCTGGCTGGCCAGCGCCGGGCTTTGCATCAGCCGGGCACGGGCACGTTCACGAATCTCTGCATCGGGGTCGCAGGCCAGGCGCGCCAGCAGCGAAGGCGCCGCCCGGCCGGCCACCTCCCAGCGCACCAGCAGGTCCGGGTCGTCCGCGAAGACCTGCAGCAGCGGCACGGGCAGGTGCTCGGCCACGATGCGGCGCACGTCGGGCTCGCGGTCCTCCACCATGCGCCACAGCGAAGGCATGCGCACCCGCCGGGCCACCTCTCGCCGTACGGTCAGGTCCGGGTCGCTGATCAGCAGCGGCAGCAAGGCCTCGGGCAGGCGGCGGGCCACGGTGGCGCGCACCTGGTAGTCCTCGTCATGCAGCATCGAAGCCAGTTGCTCGGGCGCCAGGCGCTGGGCCACGCGGATGCGCACCTCGCGGTGCGGGTCGGTGCGCATCTGCATCAGCTGGCGCTGCGGCAGGCGCAGGGCCAGTTGCAGGCGCACGGTCTCATCGGGGTCGTCCATCAGCGGCGGCAGGCAGAACAGGTCCGCGTAGCGGGCGGCGATGGCGCGCACCTCGAAGTAGCCGTGGCCCAGGTGCTGGGCGGCCAGTTCGGGGTGGCTGCGGAAGAAGCGGTCGATGCGGCGGGCGTAGGCGTCCTGCATGCAGGACACACCAGGCTCGCAGCCGCCTTGCGAACGCAGCACGGCGTGCGGGCAGCTCGCACAGTCCAGCGCGCCGCCTTCCCAGTGCAGGGCCGGGATGTCCTGCCAGGATGCGGTCATGAGCGCCCCCGCACGGCCGCCCGAAGGGGAGCGCGCCGTCCCTCTTGGAGGGACCCGCGAAGCGGAGGGTGCACCAGTGAGCCCTGTCCCAGGCTGGCGGTGGCCGCCACGCGCGCCCAGGCGGCGGCGCCGAACACCGGCAGCGCCGGGCCGTCATCGTCACCCTCCAGGCCTTGCCGCTGCCGCACGGCTTCGAGCAGGGCCGCGCCCACGCAGTCCTGCGGGTCCAGGCAGCGCAGCTTGGCCAGCGCATCGCGGGCCTCCACCGGGTCGTCCATGCGCAGGCTGAGGTAGGCGTAGCCCTTCAGCACCCAGAGGTAGAAACGCGTGGCGGGCTCATCGCGTGCGCCGGCCAGGGCCTGGTCGGGCACCTCGCGCCAGAGCGCCGGCAGGCCCAGTGCGCCCGCACCCACCACCAGGGCCTTGCGCGCCACGGCCCGCGCCAGGCGCAGGCGGTGGCTGTAGAAGTAGTGGCGATAGAAGGCGATCAGCACGGCCGGATGCTCAGGCGCCAGCACGCAGGCCCGCATCAGCGCCGCCATCACCTGCAGCGAGTCGCCCCGGGCCGCGCCGGCCTCGGCCAGCGCCTGCTGCGCCTCGGGCGGCAAGCCGCCGCCAAGCACGGCGTCATCGAAGTCCAGGCGGCTGTCCATGGCGGTGGCGTCCGGGGTGGCGAGGCTGCGCTCAGTGGCTGGACGTAACCGGCGGACGCCGGGCGATGGAAGCCACCGAGACGGTGGCCTGGGCGGGCGCTGCGGCGCTGTCGCCGGACGTGGAGCAGCCGCAGGCGGCAGCGTTCGGGTTGAAGAAGGTCAGGCCGCTCTGGGTCGGCGTGTCGGCGAAGTCCACCGTCACCCCGTCCAGCATCAGCCGGCTCTCGGCCGGCAGGAAGACCTTCACGCCGTTGACCAGCAACTCGCTGTCGCCCTGCTGCGCGGCAGGCACCACGGTGAACTCGCTGTTGTAGCCCGAGCAGCCGCCAGGCGACACGCTCAGGCGAAAGCCGCCCGAAGGGTGCTCCGAAAAACGCACCATGCGCTTGATGAATTTTTCGGCGGCGGGGGTGACGGTGACGTTCGGTTGGATCATGAGGTCTCCTTTGAAATCGGGTCAAGCTGCTTTGATGCAGTTGTCGACAGGGCAGACGGCAACGCATTGCGGCGAGTCGAACTGGCCTTCGCACTCGGTGCATTTGTTGGGGTCGATGATGAAAGTGCCGCCCTTTTCGCGGATGGCGACGTTGGGGCATTCGGGCTCGCAGGCGGAGCAGCCGGTGCACATGGAGGCGATGATCTTCAAGGCCATGGAAAGAACTCCTTCGGGCGGGGGCTGGAGGGATGGAAATGCTGCTCAGGCAGCCTGTTCGGTGGCGCTGGAGAAGGCGCCCTGGCGGATCTGCGCGTCGCCTCGCGCCTGGTGCTTGACCTGGCCGGTGGCCACGCGGCTGCGGTAGTCCGCGAACCAGGACAGCGCGGCCTTCTCGATGAACTCGTGGGCATAGGCGTCCACCGGCTCGATGCCGGCGGCACTCAGCTCATCCTTCGGGCAGGCGCCGATCTTGGAGACCAGCACCGCGTGGCAGTCGTTGATGGCGTTGACGACCGAGGGCAGCGCCTCGTCTTCGCCGTAGCCGCCCTGGCAGTACAGGTCCACCCGGCGGTGGCCCACGAACAGCGCCTGGCTCTTGCTCACCTGGAAGATCTGGAACTCGGTGGCGTGGCCGAAATGCTGGTTGACCTTGCCATGGCCTTCGGTGGCCACGGCCACCAGCACGGTCATGTCCGGGTCCACGCCATCGTCCACGCCGGCGGCTTCCAGCGCGGCCACCTTGGCCGCGTGCTGGGCCTGGCGCTCCACTTCCACGGCGTCCTGGTAGCGCTTGCGCTTGTCCAGGTCGTAGACGACTTCCATCTCGTCGATCTTGTCCAGCGTGAATTCGGCGCTGCGGTCCTCGCCCAGCAGGCCGACCGCGTCAGCCCGGCACTGGCGGCAATGCCGCATCAGGTTCGCGCCCCCCATGCAGGCGTCCTGCACGGCCTTGAGCTCCTGCGCCGATGGGCCGCGCTGGCCGGTCAGGCCGAACACCGTGCCGTGCTCGGGCTCGCTGATCAGCGGCATGATGTTGTGCAGGAAGGCGCCGCGCTTCTTGACCTCGCGGTTGACCTCGATCAGGTGCTCGTCGTTGATGCCGGGGATCAGCACCGAGTTGATCTTGGTGAGCACACCACGCTCGGTGAGCATCTCCAGGCCCTTCATCTGCTGCTGGTGCAGGATGGTCGCGGCCTCGATGCCAGTCACGCGCTTGTGGTCCCAGAAGATCCACGGGTAGATCTTCTCGCCCACCGCCGGGTCCACCATGTTGATGGTGATGGTGACGTGGTCGATGTTGTACTTGCAGATCTCGTCGGCCATCTCGGGCAGCGCCAGGCCGTTGGTGGACAGGCACAGCTTGATGTCCGGCGCCTGCTCCTGCAGCATGCGGAAGGTGTCGAAGGTCTTCTTCGGGTTCGCCAAAGCATCCCCGGGGCCGGCAATGCCCAGCACCGTCATCTGCGGGATCTCGCTGGCCACGGCGACCACCTTCTTCACCGCCTGTTCAGGCGTGAGCTTCTGGCTGACCACGCCCGGCCGCGACTCGTTGCTGCAGTCGTACTTGCGATTGCAGTAGTTGCACTGGATGTTGCAGGCCGGCGCCACGGCCACGTGCATGCGGGCATAGTGGTGATGCGCCTCTTCCGAGTAGCAGGGGTGGTTCTTGACCTTGTTCCAGATCTCCTCGGGCATGTCGCCAGGGCCTCCCGAAGAACCACAGCTGGCCTTGCCCTCGCCGCCCGTCGTGCCGCAACCGCCGGACGCGGCGGTCTCCAGGATCTGGCTGACGGCCTGGCGGGATTTGCCAAGTTGAGAAGCATCTACATAGGCGGTGTTGGTTGACATCGGCAGGCCTCTTGAATCGGGGGTGGATGGCCCTCCATTGCGAGACGCGTGCCAGCGTGATTTCCTTTTGAATCAACCACTTGCGTGTGTCGCATGGTGTGGGGATGCCGACAAACCAGACACGTCGTGGAGCGACACACCGGCCTCGTCCGCGGGCGCTTCCCGGCAGCGCGCCACGGCATGGGGACGGCATGGCAATTGCAGCCGGCACGCCCTACCGCTTCATTCCTTCAGGAGACCGTCATGCAGATTGGTGTGGACACCCAGCGCGCCGTGGAGACCAAGCGCGCCTTCATCATCGACAGCGACGACATCAGCGCCATGGGCCTGCAATTCATGCTGGCTGACGAGCTGGAGGTCAATGTCGTGGCGAGCAGCGCCGAGGCGATTGCGCGCGCCGCGGGCGCGCCGCTGGACGTGATCCTGCTGGGCGCCAGCGTGATCGAGGCCGAGGGGGCTCAGGTGGTGAGCCAGCTGCTGGCCGCGCTGCCCGGCGTGCCGGTGATCGCCTGCGGCCCGGCCGGCGATGCGGGCGTGACCGAGGCCCTGGCGCTGGGCGCGCGCTCGGCCATCGTGCGGCCGTTCAAGCTGGAAACCGTGCGCCAGCGCGTCAACGCGCAGATCGGGCGCCGGGCCGTGTTGACGATTCCGGTGGTGCGCGGATAGGTGATGGGACCGGGGTCAATGCCCGGCCCATCCCGCAATCGTCAGTCGACGCGGATCATCACCATGGTCTGGTTGAGTAGCTGATAAGCAATCTCACCGAAGGTGGCCGGACCTTGCACGCCCCCGATGGCCTTGCCCTCGAGTTCGCCGAAGACGAAGTTCAGGATGCAGTTGCAGCCCATCACCACGCCCTTCGAATCGACCTCGGCCAGGCGCGTGCGAAATGCTGCGGCATAGTCGACCACCGGCTTGGCGAAGCGATAGTCCACGCCCGTGAACACAGGCGCGTACAGATTGACGACCCCTTGCGCGTCGTCGATGCCCTGCAGCGAGACGTTCAGGTGCGCGCCAGCGAAATCACCCACCATCGGCAGCTTGCCGTGGTCCAGGCCGACACGGCGCACATAGTCGACAAAATTCACGCGCTCGCCGTTGACCTCGCACTCGCGCACATGGAACGAGGTGTCATTGAAGCGCAGCACGTCGCCACTGCCGGGCTCGAACAGATTGACGATTTCCAACGACACCATCTTGTCTGCCGGCAGCTCGACATAGGCCACGACCGCGCGATCCTCGTGCTTGGCGGCACTGCGCCCGTCGTAGACCTTTGGCGTCGCGCGCGCCAGGTCGGAGAGGTGCACGCCGGCAATCCAACCCACCGTGGGCTTGAGGAAGGCGTCTGGGTAGTTCGCGGCCTCGGCAGAGAAGCGCTGGAGCGTCTGCCCGCCCGCCGGGATGATGGTCAGCGAGAAGCCGTTGTCCGGCGCATGGCCGACGATGCCGGCCAGTTCGTCGGCACCATAACAAGCAATCCGGACCTGACCGATGTGCGACAGGTCGGTGACGAACACCCTGTCATCGGTCACAACGGTGCCGCCATCGGCGACCATGAAGTAAGGAATCGTGCCACCGATCCAATTGCCTGCGGGCAGTTGGTCAAGTGCGGCCTCCGGGCCCGCCACGCTCAGTGGCACACCGCGGCGGATGAGTGCGGCGGCGGCCGCCACAGTAATCAGTTCATTCATGGCGGTATCCGATCAAAGATGGGTGAGTTGCTGGATTTCATTGGGGAGGACGCGCTCCCACTTGGCGAAGAACGCGTGAAGCTCGCTCGCCTTGACCGAGAGCGGATCGGTGCTGCGCTGAAGTCGCTTGGTCAGCAACTGGATGCCCAAGTGCTGGGTTTTCAGATTTGCCAGGGCACCGCCTGCAAGGCGTTGCCAGCAGGCGTGTGTGATCGTTGGAACAGCCATGATGTGCCTCCTTCTAAGGATGTTGTCCGGATGCGTGATGTCGCTTCGCTGGGGGACATCGGGCATATCGTCGCGGGGGGCCGACGAGTTGATGGGTCAGTCCAACAAACAGACTCGCTCTTGCGCCAGATCAAATGTCGAACGATTTCGGCGCGGTGAGGTGAACGCAGTCACCGCGCGAGCACCACCGGCGCCGCCGCTCAGAGCTTGCGCACTTCAATGCGGTGCTTCTGCAGGGCATAGCCCAGTTGGCGCGGCGTGACCTTCAGCAGCCGCGCGGCCTTGGCCTGGACCCAGGCGCATTGCTCCATGGCCCAGATCAAGCGCTCGCGTTCACCGTCCGGCGGCTCGTTGCCGAACTGGCGCTCCGTGCCGTTGAGGTGGGCCGTCGGACCGATGCGCAGCACCTCGTCGTCCAGTTCGCCCGCGTCGAAGTCCTCGTCCTCCGGTTCGATATCCGCCGGGCGCACGGGCGCAGGCAGGCGGGCGTCGCGCGCGCCGGGCCGGCCGGTGCCGGGCACCGGCCCGCTCATGCGGATGGGCGCCACGGCATCGTCCTTGTCCAGGTGGTGCAGGGTCTGGGTCAGGCAGCGGTTGTGCCGGCACGGGAAGGCCAGGCCGCGGATCACCTCGCCCTGCACCATTGTGGCGGTGCGCTCGATGCAGTTCTCCAGCTCGCGGACGTTGCCTGGCCAGTAGCAATGCGTCAGCACCTCCATCGCGTCCGGTGCGATCTTGAGCTTGCGGCGGTTGTCCTTGTTGTAGCGCTCCACGAAGTGGGCGACCAGCGGGGCAATGTCGTCGCGGCGGTCGCGCAGCGGCGGCAGGAAGATGGAGACGACGTTGATGCGGTAGTAGAGGTCAGCCCGGTACTCGCCGCGCTTGACCATCTTCTCCAGGTCGCGGTTGGTGGCGCAGATCAGCCGCACGTCCACCTTGATCGAGCGGTTGCCGCCCACGCGCTCGAACTCTCGCTCCTGCAGCACGCGCAGCAGCTTGGCCTGGAACGAGGGCGAGATGTCGCCCACCTCGTCGAGGAACAGCGTGCCGGTGTGGGCCTGCTCGAAACGGCCGCGCCGGTCGCCCACCGCGCCGGTGAAGGCGCCGCGCTCGTGGCCGAACAGCTCGCTCTCCAGCAGCGACTCGGTGAGCGCTGCGCAGTTGACCTTGATGAAGGGCGCATCCTTGCGCGGCGACAGGAAATGGATGGCCCGCGCCACCGCCTCTTTTCCGGTGCCTGATTCGCCGCGCAACAGCACCGTGGCGCGCGAGGGTGCTGCCTGGTGCACCTCGCCGAAGACCTGCTGCATTTCCTTGGACACGCCCACCACGTTGTCCAGCGCGTAGCGGCCTCGTGGCTCGGGTGCCAGGGCCTTCTGCAACCGGGTGGTCTCGGTCTGCAGGCGCTGGTGCTCCTCGGTCACCGCGCGCGCCAGCACGATGGCCTGCGCCAGCAGCCCGGCCACCATGTGCAGCAGGCGCTGGTCGTCCGACAGGCGCGCATTGCCCTGGACCTCGCGCTGCGCGGCCAGCACGCCCAGCACCGTGTGCTCGGTCTTGATGGGCTCGACCTGGAAGGACATCATCTGCCCGTCGCGCTGGCTGAAGGCACCGGTGCGGTCGATGAATTCGGCCGACTGGGTGACGTCCGGCACCGTGACTGGCACGCCGGAGCGGAAGGTGCGGCCGATCACACCCTCGCCGCGATGCCAGACACCGCGCGCCAGTTGCTCACGGTCCAGGCCCACGGCGCTGTGCACCCGCAGCAGCTCGTCGTCCTCGTCGACCAGCACGATCATCGCGCGCGACAGTCCGATGTGGGCCGTCAGCACGTTGAGCACCTCGCGAAAGCTGCGTTTGAGGTCCAGCGAGGCGCCCAGGATGCGGCAGATCTCGTAGACCGTGATCAGCTCCACGTGGGAGCGATCTTCCTGACTGGTGCGGGCCATGGTCCACCTCACTCACGGTTGCGCACCGGGTGCATGCATGTCGACGCACACCGGTGCATGTTCGAACGCCACGAGGCGCAAATGCCGGCGGCGCGGGCCGCTGTGTCTCGCGCTGCAAGAAATTGGCCTGTTTGCCCTCGGCGCAGGCGCCTGCGCGCGGCTTTGGCACGCGGGCTGATGCACATCAAGGAAATGCCATTTCGCCAGCCATGCCGGCCCAGGTCACAGGCAGGCATTGGCCAATGCGAAGACCGAGTTCGGGCCGCGCGGCAGCCGCGGTGGGCGCGGGCCGCCGGTGCCGCCCAACAAGGATGCGCCCGCCAGCCCGGTGCCGGCACCAGCCTCGTGCTGCCGCGCCTGCATGGCGGCCCGCTGCGCGTCCACCAGGGCCAGCAGCGTGAGGTCCGACAGCCAGGCCATGGACTGGGTGTTGAACGCCTCCCAGAGCGCCTGGGTGCAGGCCTCCATCGGGCTGGCAGGCCGGCTTCCGGCGCCGCCAGGCACGGTGCCCGTCCGGTCTTCTTCATCGAGGAACGGCGCCGCTGTGGGTGGCTCCACCGCGCGCACGATGTCGGCCACGCTGATGGTGCCGGCCGGCCTGGCCAGCACGTAGCCACCGTCGCGCCCGCGCAGCGAGCGCACCAGGCCGGCCCGCCGCAGCTTGCCGAACAGCAGGTCCAGGTAGGACTTGGAACTGGCCGGCTGCGGCTGAAGGCGATGCAGCGGCACCGGCCCGCCGCGCGAGCTGAGGGCCAGCTCGATCATCGCGGCCACCGCGCGCGAGGCCGAGCCGCTCAGGCAGCGCTGCATGGGGTAACGTTCATCCGAACTTGAACAGCACACCGTGGCCGCCGCGCGGGTACTCCCAGGCGACGTTGGCGTGTTCGGTGCAGATCACGCGGCAGCTGCCGCATTCCAGGCAGCCGTCGGTGATCAGCGTCACGGCCCCGTTGCCCTCGGCCTTGTAGCAGGCCGCCGGGCAGACGAAGGTGCATTGCTGCGCTTCGCATTCGTTGGCGCAGACGGCGGCGTCCTTGATCTGGATGTGCGGCCGGCCGGGGTCGACCTTGTAGCGGTTCTGGAACAGCTTGTCTTCGACATTGACGGTCATGGCGGCCTCTTGCGTCGGATGCGTGGTGTGGGGTCGGTGGGAAGGCAGGCTCAGCGCGTGGCGCGCCAGAGCCGGAAGGCGTCGCCCAGCAGGCCGCGCAGGCTGCGCGCCGCCGTGAAGCTGCCCATCACCTCGCGTTGCTTGGTCATCTTGTCCACGCCGTCCACGGTGAACAGGGTCTTGGCGGCGTTGTTGACCAGGCCGGGGTAGGCAGTGAAGAACTGCGGGCTCTTCTCCAGCACCTCGGGCAGCCGGCGGTACTTCTTCAGGTCCTTCATCACGAAGCTCTGGTCCAGCGCGTCCTTGTAGGCCTTGAGCGTGCGCGCGCTCATGGGCTTGCCGGCGGCCTTGGCCTGGATCACCGTCTCGGCAGCCAGCCGGCCACTGGTCATGGCCAGGTTGGAGCCTTCGCGGTGGGCGGCATTGACGAAGCCACCCGAGTCGCCCACGATCATCCAGCCCTCGCCATAGACCTTGGGCACCGCGTTGAAGCCGCCTTCGGGGATCAGGTGGGCGCAATACTCCTTCATCTCGCCGCCTTCGATCAGCGGCGCGATGGACGGATGCTGCTTGAGCTTCTCGAGCAGCGCATACGGCGCGGTGCGGTTCGGGTTGGACTTGAAGTCGGCCAGCATGCAGCCCACGCCAATCGTCAGCGAGTCCTTGTTGGTGTAGAGGAAGCCGGTGCCCACCATGCCTTCGGTGACCGAGCCCATCATCTCGATCACCACGCCCTCTTCCTCGTTGATGTTGAAGCGGGCCTGGATGGTCTCTTCCGGCATGAAGAGGATCTCTTTCACCGCCAGCGCCACGTTCTTGGCCGACAGCTCGCCATGGAAGCCGGCCTTGCGCGCCAGCGTGGAGTTCACGCCGTCGGCCAGGATCACCACATCGGCGAACACGTCGCCGCCCAGGCGGTCGCAGTGCACGCCCATCACCCGCTCGCCATCCATCAGCAGGTGCTCCACCGTGGTCTCGCAAATCAGCAGCGCGCCGGCCTCGCGCACCTTGGATGAGAACCACTTGTCGAACTGCGCGCGGATGATGGTGTAGCGGTTGTAAGGCGGCTTGTTGTAGTCATCGCTGCGGTAGTGGGTGCCGACAAAGCTGTGCTCGTCCAGCATCCACATGCGCTGTTCGATGATGTGGCGCTCCAGCGGCGCATCGTCGCGGAAGTCCGGGATGATCTTCTCCAGCGCGTCGCTGTAGAGGATGGCGCCCTGCACGTTCTTGCTGCCGGGGTATTCGCCGCGCTCGATCTGCAGCACCTGCAGGCCAGCCTTGGCCAGCGTGTAGGCCGCGGCATTGCCCGAAGGGCCGGCGCCGACGACGATCGCATCAAACTTTTCGTTGGCCATCTTCTTGCTCCTGTGGGGTCGGCGTTCAGGCGACTTTGCGGATCTGCGGCGTGAGCCGGGCGCGGAAGGCTTCGGTGAGCGCCGGCAGCACCTGCAGCGCATTGCCGACGATGCCAAAGTGGGCGAAGTCGAAGATGGGCGCGTTGGCGTCGGTGTTGATCGCGACGATCACGTCCGCCGCCTCCATGCCCACGCGGTGCTGGATCGCCCCCGAGATGCCGGCAGCGATGTAGAGCTTGGGCCGCACCGTCTTGCCGGTCTGCCCCACCTGCCGCTCGGCCTCCACCCAGCCGGCCTGGACCACCGGCCGCGTGGCGCCCACCTCGGCGCCCAGCACCCGCGCCAGGTCCCAGACGAGCTTGAAATTGTCCGGGTGCTTCAGGCCCTTGCCGCCGGAGACGATCACGTCGGCATAGGCCAGGTTGACGGTGTTGCGCTTGGCGTCCGGGATGAAGGCCAGCAGCTTGGTGACGATGTCGGTCTCGATCATGCCCAGCGTGGCTTCGGTGATCGTGCCGCTGCGGCTGGCATCGCGCCGGGGCATGGGCATCACGCGCGGGCGCACGGTGGCCATCTGCGGCCGGTAGGCCAGGGTCATGATGGTGCACAGCAGCGAGCCGCCGAAGGTGGGCCGGGTGGCGGCCAGCGCGCGGGTGGTGCCGTCGATGTTCAGCTCGGTGCAGTCTGCCGTGAGGCCGGTGGCCAGCGTGGTCGCCACCGAGCCGGCCAGGTCGCGGCCCATGGTGGTGGCGCCCAGCAGCACGATCTCCGGCTGGTACTGGTTGACCAGGTCGGTCAGGCCCTTGGTGAAGGGCTCGTTGCGGTAGCCCTTGAGCACCGGGTCGCGCATCACATAGCAGGTGTCGGCGCCGAAGGCGTAGGCTTCCTTGGCGAAGCTGTCCAGCGGCTCGTCCGGCCCACCCAGGATCACCCCATGCAGCGTCACGCCCAGCTTGTCAGCCAGCACCCTGCCCGCGCCCAGCAGTTCCCAGCTGACGGTGTGCACCTGCCCTCGGTCATGCTCGATGAACACCCAGACGCCCTTGTAGGCCTTCAGGTGCTCGGGCAACTCCATGTTGCGGCCCGCACGGCCAGCGGGACGGGGGGCAGCGGGTTTGGCGGCTTCAGCCATGGCAGCGTCCTTGGTCAGACGGAGAGTTGAGACACGATCTCTTCTTCCAGCAGCGGGTGCTGGGTGAAGATCTTGTCGAGCAGGTTCAGCGTGACGTCGTTCAGGCTGGTGTCGACCACGCTCATCAGGTCGGCCTTCTGGCTGCGCGGCGTGGGGCCGAAAACCTTGCTGACGACGGTGGGCGAGCCCTTCAGGCCGATCTTCGTCAGGTCCTCGATGCCGGCGTCTTCCTTGTTCCAGCGGCGCACCGGGAAGCGCGCGGCACGCAGCATGTCGTCCATGCCGGCAAAGCGCATTTCGTTGGTGCCTTCGAGCATCGTGATCAGGCTGGGCAAGGTGGTGTCCAGCAGTTGCACACCGCCTTCGGCACGCCGCTCCACCTGCAGGCGGCGGGCGTCCAGGTCCACCTTCACGACGCGGCTCACGTAGGTCAGCAGGTTCAGGCCCAGGCGCTTGGCCACGCCGGGGCCGACCTGGGCGGTGTCGCCGTCAATCGTCTGCTTGCCGGTGAACACCAGGTCCACCGCCTGCTCCTGGGCTATCTTGCGGATGGCCGCGGCCAGCGCGTAGGAGGTGGCCAGCGTGTCGGCGCCGGCGAAGGCGCGGTCGGTCACCAGGATGGCGTCCGTCGCGCCGAAGCTGATGCATTTGCGCAGCGCGTCTTCGGCCTGCGGCGGGCCCATGCACAGCATGGTGACGCGCCCGCCGAATTCGTCCTTCAGGCGCAGCGCCTCTTCCAGCGCAAACAGGTCGTAGGGGTTGACGATGGCCGGCACGCCCTGGCGCATGATGGTGTTGGTCACCGGGTGGACGCGGATCTGCGCCGAGTCCGGGACCTGCTTGATGCAGACGACGATGTGCATGGGTGCTCTCCTGTGCTGCGGCCAGCGGTGGGGGATCAGGCGGCGCGGCGCTGCGCCAGGCTTTCGCGCAGCGAGCCCAGCGACACGTGCTGCTGGCCCTGCGCGTCCTGGAAGACCTTGAAGACCTTCTCGGTCACGGCGTTCGAGGTGGTGAAGTCCTGGTAGGCCCGGCCCAGCAGCGCGCGGTAGCGGCTGAACAGGCCGATCTCGTCCAGATCGGCCAGTCCCTCGGCTCGGTGCAGGTACTGGTAGAAGCGCTTGAGGATGTGCAGGCGGTTCACGTTGACGACCTGCTCGTCGTACGCGATGCCGAAGAACTCCAGGAACTCGTTGGCACTGGAGAGGGCCTTCAGGCGGGTGGTAAGGTCGGTCATCTCGGGTCTCCGGGTGGCGTGGGGTCGGTGGGCTGAGGCGGAAAGTCGGTTGACTGAGGCGGCGTCAGAGCGCTGGCTGGAAGGCCTGGTAGAACTGCAGCAGCTCGGCCCGCCCCGGTGTGCGCTTGGTGGCCAGCACATGGCCGCGGATGCGCTCCAGCAAGGCCGGCACCTGCTCGGCAGCCAGGCTCAGGCCCAGGCCCTGGTAGGCCGCCTGCACCGCATGGCTGCCGCTGTGCTTGCCCAACACCGTGGTGTGCTGCCGGCCCAGCTCGGCCGGGTCGAAGCCCTGGTAGTTCAGCGGGTCCTTGAGCAGGCCGTCCACATGGATGCCGGACTCGTGCGTGAACACCGCCGCGCCAACGATGCTCTTGTTCGCCGCCACCGGCCGGCCCGAGGCCCCGGCGACCAGGGCCGAGATGGCCGGCAGCGCACGCGCCTCGACGCCGGTGTGCACGCCGTGCAGGTGGCGCATGGCCATCACCACCTCTTCCAGCGCCGCATTGCCGGCCCGCTCGCCCAGGCCGTTGACGGTTGTGCTGGCATGGGTGGCGCCGGCGCGCCAGGCGGCCAGCGTGTTGGCGGTGGCCAGGCCCAGGTCGTCGTGGGCGTGCATCTCGATGTCCAGGTCCACCTCGCGGCGCAGCAGGCCGATGCGATGCGCGGTCTCGAACGGATCGAGGATGCCCAGCGTGTCGGCATAGCGCACGCGCTCTGCGCCCGCGGCCTGCGCGGTGGTGGCGGCGCGGGCGAGGAAGGCATCGTCGGCGCGCGAAGCATCCTCGAAGCCCACGCTGATGCGCGCGCCAGCGTCCGCCACGCGGCGCACGAACTGCGTGATCGTGGCCAGCACCCAGGCCCGGTCGCGCCGCAGCTTGCGCTCGATCTGGATGTCGGAGGCCGGGATCGACAGGTGCACGATGTCCGCGCCGCAGCGCAGGGCCGCAGCAAGATCGGCCTCGCACATGCGGCCCCAGACCATGGTGCGGGCGTTGAGCCGCAGCTGCTGGATGGCTCGGATCACCGCCTCTTCATGCGGCCCCATCGCCGCCACGCCCACCTCCATCTCCGGCACGCCAGCGGCGTCGAGTGCGCTGGCGATGGCCAGCTTCTCGTCGTCGCTGAAGGCCACGCCCGCGGTCTGCTCACCGTCGCGCAGCGTGGTGTCGTTGATTGTGAAGGGCCGGGGAGATCCAGGGGCTTGCATGTGCCTTCCTTGCATTGCTGAGTGCTTCATCGCAAGCGGTGTGCCATGCCACTCAGGTCACTCAAGTCATTGATTCACAAGGAAATCTCTGACTTGTTCGGGCGCGCGGAGGGCCTGTGTCATTTGTCGCTTGTTCGACAGCCGACGCGCAGCGGGTGAGGCTCGGCTTCTTAGCGCTCACGCGCATGGTTCTTGGTGTAGCGCGGCAGCTCAATCACCAGGGCCTCGCCCTTGACCCGCACGCAGCAGGACAGGCGCGACTGCGGGTCCACGCCCCAGGCGTCATCGAGCTGGTCTTCCTCTTCCTCGTCGGCCGGGGCCAGGGACTCGGCGCCAGCGCGCACGTGCACATGGCAGGTGGCGCAGGCGCAGACCTTCTCGCAGGCGTGCTCGATGGCCACGCCCGCCGCCAGCAACTCGTCCACCAGCTTGCGCCCTCGCCTGGCCTGCAGCACCAGCCCTTGCGGGCACAGCTCGGCATGCGGCAGCACGGTCACCTGGGTGCGCTCCGGCGTGGCGGCCGAGGTGGCGGCGGCGTTGGCAGAAGGGACGGACGCAGGCAGGGCCTGCGGATCGGCGGAGGAGCTCATGGCAGGCCTTGTGGAGAACGGAGATGAAGAGGCGCCTCAATCGGCACCCGGATGGGCGCGACGCCCTATGCAGCGAACTGGTCCAGCGAGCGGCCGGACAAGGCCTCGCGCACGCGCAGGTCCATGCGGCGCGCGGCAAACGGCGTGGTGGCCGCGTTGAGGCCTTCGGTCGCGTCGCGCAAGGCCTGGCGCAGCTGCTGGTGCGCCGTGGCACCCGTTCCTTCGTCGCTGGCGCATTGTTCGAGCAGGTCGGCCACGTCCTGCATGGCGCGCAGGATGAGGAACTGCTCGCGCGGCAGCAGCAGCGCCTGGTCGGCGGCCAGCGCACTGTCCACCGCGTCCAGCAGGCGCCTCGCATCCAGCTCGGCCTCGCGCAGCATGCGCGCGGCTGCATCGGCTTCGGCGCTGTGCATCGCGCTGCGCAGCATGTCGGCCACGGTGTGGTGCGCCAGGCCGTAGCTGGGCTTGACCTCCACATGGGTCTGCACCCCGGTGGTCTGCTCGCTGGCGCTGACGGACAGCAGCCCATCGGCATCGATCTGGAAGGTCACGCGGATGCGCGCCGCGCCGGCCACCATCGGCGGAATGCCGCGCAGCGTGAAGCGGGCCAGCGAGCGGCACTCGCTCACCAGCTCGCGCTCGCCCTGCACCACGTGGATGGACATGGCCGTTTGCCCATCCTTGAAGGTGGTGAATTCCTGCGCGCGGGCGGTGGGCACGGTGGTGTTGCGCGGGATGATCTTCTCGGCCAGGCCGCCCATGGTTTCCAGCCCGAGCGACAGCGGGCAGACGTCCAGCAGCAGCAGGCCGGTTTCGCCGCCAGGGCCGCGGGCATGGTTGCCTGCCAGCTGGTCGGCCTGGATGGCGGCGCCCAGCGCCACGGCCTGGTCGGGGTCGATGTTGGTCAGCGGCGGCTTGCCGAAGAAGCCGGCCACGGCCTGGCGCACCAGCGGCATGCGGGTGGCGCCGCCGACCAGCACCACGCCGTCGACCTGGTCCACCGTCAGTTCGGCGTCGCGCAGCGCGCGCCGCAGCGGGCCCAGCGTGCGCTGCACCAGCGGCTGGGTCAACGCCTCCAGCGTGGCACGGTCCAGCCGCGCACTGGCTTGCTGGCCCGAGGCATGGGCACACCGCATCCACACCTGGTCTTCGGTGCTGAGGGCTTCCTTGGCCTGGCGGGCTGCGGCGTGCAGCGCGCCGGCATCGGCCCCGGTCCATGCCAGGCCCGAGCCGCCGGTCTGCGTGGTGAACCAGCGGGCGATCTCGGCATCGAAGTCGTCGCCGCCCAGCATGGCGTCGCCATGCGTGGCCAGGACTTCGAAGACGCCGCGGCTGAGCCGCAGCACCGACACGTCGAAGGTGCCGCCGCCCAGGTCGTAGACCACATAGGCGCCCTCGCTGGCGTTGTCCAGCCCGTAGGCCACGGCCGCGGCGGTGGGCTCGTTGAGCAGGCGCAGCACCGTCAGGCCGGCACGTTGGGCGGCGTCCTTGGTGGCCTGGCGCTGGGCGTCGTCGAAATAGGCCGGCACGGTGATGACGGCGCCCACCAGCGCACCACCGAGCGCAGCCTCGGCGCGCTCGCGCAGCGTGCGCAGCACCTCGGCCGCCACGTCCACCGGGCTCTTCAGGCCGGCCCGCGTGGGCACGCCGATGGCGCCCGGCCCCAGCGCCTCCAGCGCGTAAGGCAGGCTGCCGGGCGCTATGTCCTGCAGCGCGCGGCCGATCAGCCGCTTGGCCGAAGCCACCGTGTTCTGCGGATCGGCCGCGGCCATCTCGCGGGCCTCGTGGCCGACCAGCGGCGCGGTATCGGCCCCGTAGTGCACCACCGAAGGCAGCAGCAGCCGGCCCTGCGCATCGCCCAGCACCGTGGGCACGCCGCTGCGCAAGGTGCCCACCAGCGAATGGGTGGTGCCCAGGTCTATGCCCACCGCCAGCCGGTGCTGGTGCGGCGCCGCCGCGCGGCCGGGTTCGGCAATCTGCAGCAAAGCCATCATGTACCTCTTGGAGTGAACAGGGAACAGCCGGCGATCAGGCTCCCCCAAACCCAGCGACCGCCGCAGGACGGCTTTGCCGGCCTGCCAGCGGTGCCCCCTTGAGGGGGCGCGCGAAGCGCGTAGGGGGTGGGCCCGTCTAGACCGCGAAGGACTCGCCGCAGCCGCAGTTGGCGGTGGCGTTCGGGTTGTGGAACTTGAAGCCTTCGTTGAGGCCTTCGCGCACCCAGTCCAGCTGGGTGCCGTCGACCAGCGGCAGGCTCTTGGCGTCCACCAGCAGGGTCACGCCTTCGCTGGCGAACTGCAAGTCTTCCGGTGCGGGGGACTCGGCGAATTCCAGCGCGTAGGCATAGCCCGAGCAGCCGCTGGTCTTCACGGCCACGCGCAGGCCGTAGCCGCCGCCGCGCTGCGCCAGCGCCTTCTGGATCTGTTTCGCGGCCTTGGGCGTCACACTGAGGGTCATGACGGCCTCACACGCTGAAGGAGCTGCCGCAGCCGCAGGTGCTGGCGGCATTCGGGTTGCGGATGATGAAGCGCGAGCCGTCCAGGCTTTCCTCGTAGTCGATCTGCGCGCCCATCACGTACTGCAGGCTGGAGGCATCGACCAGCACCTTGATCGCGCCGGCCTCGACGCAGAGGTCGTCTTCCTTGGCCACGTCGTCGAACGCGAAGCCGTACTGGAAGCCGGAGCAGCCGCCGCCGGTCACGAAGATGCGCAGCTTCAGCTCAGGGTCGCCCTCCTCGGCCAGCATCGCGCCGACCTTGCCGATGGCCGCGTCGCTGACCTGCAGCTTGGGTGCGCCTTCGGGCAGTACGAAGGGCTCTGAGGGCGGGCGGGGCGTGGTGGCGCAGCTGCTGCCGGCGTTCGGTTGGGATTGGCAAGCGGACATGGTGGGTTCCTGTTCGGTGAACGGCCACTGGGGCCAGGGAGGCGAAGGAAATCCGCGGCGCTCAGGCGACTGCAGTGGCGTTCGCGGCGGACGGGCTGCAGGCGGGCTGTTCCAGCGTGGTCGCGGCGCCCGCATCCGTGGCGACATGGCGCTGCCGGTAGTCGGCCACCGCCGCCTTGATGGCGTCTTCGGCGAGGATGGAGCAATGGATCTTCACCGGCGGCAGCGCCAGCTCCTCGGCGATGCTGGTGTTCTTGATGGCCAGCGCCTGGTCCAGCGTCTTGCCCTTGACCCATTCGGTGACCAGCGACGAGGAGGCGATGGCCGAGCCGCAGCCGTAGGTCTTGAAGCGTGCGTCCTCGATCAGGCCGGTGGCCGGGTTCACGCGGATCTGCAACTTCATCACGTCACCGCAGGCCGGCGCACCGACCATGCCGGTGCCCACGCCATCGTCGTCCGCGCCAAAGGCGCCCACGTTGCGCGGGTTCTCGTAGTGCTCGATGACTTTTTCGCTGTAGGCCATGGGGGCTCCTGGGGCTCTGGGAATGAAGGGGCGGGTTGGGTGGGGTTCAGTGCTCGGCCCACTGCACGCTGGCGAGGTCCACGCCGGCGCAGTGCATGTCCCACAGCGGGCTCAGCTCGCGCAGGCGGGCCACCGTGGCTTTCACGCGGGCCAGTGCGGTGTCGATGTCGGCCTCGGTGGTGAAACGGCCGAACGAGAAGCGGATCGAGCTGTGGGCCACTTCGTCGGACAGGCCCAGCGCGCGCAGCACGTAGCTGGGCTCCAGGCTGGCCGAGGTGCAGGCCGAGCCGGAGGACACGGCAATGCCCTTCATTCCCATCAGCAGCGATTCGCCCTCGACGAAAGTGAAGCTCAGGTTCAGGTTGTGCGGCACGCGCTGCTGCAGGCTGCCGTTGACCAGCACCTCGGGGATCTCGCGAGCCCCCGCCAGCAGCCGGTCGCGCAGCGCCGCGATGCGCTGGTTCTCGCTGGCCATGCTTTGCCGCGCCAGCCGGTAGGCCTCGCCCATGCCGACGATCTGGTGCGTGGCCAGCGTGCCCGAGCGCATGCCGCGCTCGTGGCCGCCGCCGTGCATCTGCTCCTCGATGCGCACGCGCGGCTTGCGCCGCACATAGAGCGCGCCAATGCCCTTGGGGCCGTAGGTCTTGTGGGCCGACAGGCTCATCAGGTCCACCGGCAGCGTGGCCAGGTCGATCTCTACCTTGCCGCTGGCCTGCGCCGCGTCCACATGGAACAGCACGCCCTTGCTGCGGCACAGCGCGCCAATCGCGGCCACGTCCTGGATCACGCCGATCTCGTTGTTGACGAACATCACCGAGACCAGCAAGGTGTCCGGCCGCAGCGCGGCCTTGAGCACCTCGATGTCCAGCAGGCCATCGGGCTGCACGTCCAGGTAGCTCACCTCGAAGCCCTGGCGCTCCAGTTCCCGCATGGTGTCGAGCACGGCCTTGTGCTCGGTCTTCAGCGTGATCAGGTGCTTGCCCCTGGCCTGGTAGAAGTGCGCCACGCCCTTCAGGGCCAGGTTGTTGGATTCAGTGGCGCCCGAGGTCCAGACGATCTCGCGCGGGTCCGCGCCGATCAGTCCGGCCACGTGCTCGCGGGCGATCTCCACCGCCTCTTCGGCGGCCCAGCCGTAGGCATGGCTGCGGGAGGCCGGGTTGCCGAACTGCTCGTACAGGTAGGGCACCATCGCATGGACCACGCGCGGGTCCACCGGCGTGGTGGCGGCATAGTCGAGATAGATCGGCTTGCCGTCCAGCTTCAGATCCAGCGAACCCCGTGTCGAGCCATTCATCGCACCACTCCCAGTCAGGTCAGGTGCTCCTTCTTCTCAAGGAACGTGCCAGTTCCGGCGGCTCATTTCCCGGCGCCGGAAACATCAAATGAATCAGGCACTTGGCGCCATTCGAGCGGCCTGGGAATCGATGCCGGACGACCGCTGGTCCCTGTCGTGCGGACAGCCGCTGTCGGCTTTGTCGGATGTGCGACGCAGCGGCGCCGGGCAGTCTGGCGCTCCGCCTGCGAAGGCGCTGCGGGCCCGTTGTTTGCGTCAGCAGCAAGGCAGCGCCCCGCGCAAGACGCAACCCGACAAGCGACCGACCATGAACCTCTTCACCGGCGAATCAGCAGACGAATTCTTTGGCGGCGAGATGCCGGCGGCCGCTCGCCAGGCGCTTCGCCTGGCAGCCCACGCGCCGCGCGAGGAAGTGGCCTCGCTGCTGTGGACCGCGCAGGCCATGGCGCCGCAGGCGCTGGGCGTGTATTACGTGCTCTACAAGCACCACGCCAGCCAGCGCGAACTGGCCGAGGCCGAACGCGCCGCGCGCCGCGGCCTGCAGGAGGCCGCCCGCCAGGCCGGCCTGGCGGCAGACTGGCGCTCGGTCACGCCGGCCACGCTGCCGGCCGGCGTGGACTTCCAGGGCAGCGGCCCGGCGCGCTTCTGGCTGTTCACGCTCAAGGCCCTGGCCTTCCTCAGCCTGCGCGGCGGCCACCCTGAGGAGGCCCGTGAACTGCTGGCCACCATCGCCGCGCTGGACCCGCAGGCGCGCATCGGCGACGAGGTGGTGGCCTCGCTGCTGGCCTCGATCAGCGGCGGTGCCGGCGTCTGAAACAGGCGCCTGAATTCACCGAAGCCCGGTGTCCCTCACCCTTGCTCACCGGCAAGGGCTGCGACGTCCGACAGGCAAGTCGACACCAGCCTGCTGCTTCAAGCCGGCACCATCAGCATCAGCCCGGAAGCGGTGTTCGAGATGGGGATGTGGTAGTTCCGGTGCAGGCAGCGCACCGGGCCGCCGAGCGCTGCGCGGGTGGCCAGCCACATCAGCAGCTCCACGCCCTGAGTGCCGGCCTTCTCCACCAGTTCGGGGATGCTGAACCGGGTTGCCCATTCGGGGTCGCTCACCAGGCTGTCCATGAACTGCAGGTCGAAGGCCTTGTTGATGAAGCCGGCGCGCTGGCCGTCGAGTTGGTGGCTCAGCCCACCGGTACCGAGCACGGCCACGCGGGCATCGCCAGGCCAGCAGGCAATGGCCCGGCCCACCGCCTGGCCCAGCGCCCAGCAGCGGCGTGCCGAAGGCAGCGGGAATTGCACGGTGTTGATGCAGATGGGCACCACCTTCACCGGCCACTGCTGGTCCGGCCAGAGCAGCGCCATGGGCAGCGTGAAGGCATGGTCCACCACCATCTCCTGGCAGGTGGTGAGGTCGAAGTCCTCGGCCATCAGCTGCTCGATCAGGTGCCAGGACAGCGCCGGGTGGCCCTCGAAGGCCGGCAGCGTGGGCAGGCCCCAGCCTTCGTCGGCATTGCGGTACTGCGGCGCGGCGCCCAGCGCGAAGGTGGGCATCTTGTCGAGGAAGAAGTTCAGGCCGTGGTCGTTGTAGAAGACGACCAGCACGTCCGGCCGGGCTTCGGCCAGCCAGCGGTGCACCGGGACGAAGGCGTCGAAGAAGGGCTTCCAGTAAGGGTCTTGCTGCAAGCCTTTGGCAATGGCGCGGCCAATGGCCGGGACGTGGGACGTGCAGATGCCGCCGATGAGTTGGGCCATGGGGTTCTCCTTCAGCGCGCGGCCAGCAACTTGGCCTGGAATTCGGCCTTGGTGGTGCCGGTCTGCTGGGCGCCGATGTCCTGCATGTCCAGCCCGAAGATGCCGGCCAGCTTGGCCAGGTAGTAGGCATTGCCGCCGGCCTCGATCATCTGCAGCACCTGGCGGCTGCGCACCGCCTCGCGCTGCGGCGGCGTGAGGCCGTAGCGGGTGCAGTAGGCATCCTCGTCCTGCAGGAAAGCGGCGCGGTTGGCGGCTTCGTTGAACGAGAAGCACATCTTGTTGAGCGCGTAGCCCTTGATGGCCTGCCGGCCATCGAACAAGGTGGTGCCGGGAATGTCGGGTGTGCACATGGCGAGCCCTTTCTCGGGGTTTCAGCACGGGGTTTGATGCCGCTCAGTATTCCGGCGCCCCGGCGCCGGATAAAGGCCGCCACACTCATGCAACCCATGAACGCCATCGATCATTTGGACCTGGACGGCCACCTGCTCGCGCTGCTGTTGGCAGTGCATGAAGAGGGCTCGGTGACGCGCGCTGCGCAGCGCCTGGACCTCACGCAGTCGGCCGTCAGCCACGGGCTGGACCGGCTGCGGGCCATCGTCGGCCACCCCTTGTTCGTGAAGTCGGGTCGCGGCATTGCACCCACCGCGCAGGCGGACCTGCTGGCCGGCCGTGCGCGCCGGCTGCTCGACGAGCTGCGCGGCTTCAGCCTGGCCGCAGGCTTCGAGCCGGCCCGGCTGCAGGCCTGCATCACCGTGGCGGCCAACGACCTGCAGCGCGACCTGCTGCTGCCGCGGCTGCTGCGCCGGCTGCGGTCGCAGGCACCGGGCCTGACGCTGAGGGTGATGGATTCAGGCGCGCCAGAGCCGGCCCTGCTGCGCGAGCAGGCCTGCCAGCTGATCCTCACGCCGCGCCCACCTGAAGGCGCGGACCTGATGCAGAAGCGCTTGTTCGAGGACGCCTACCGCGTCTTCTACGATCCGGCCTGCCGCGCCGCACCCCAGCGGCTGGCGGACTACCTCGCGGCCGAGCATGTCAGCGTGCTGTACGCGCCGCGCCGCACGCTGGCGGTGGACGACTGGCTCGCCGCGCAAGGCGTGGCGCGCAGCATCGTGGCCACGGTGCCGGGCATGGCCGGCCTGGGCGCGATGTTGCGCGGCAGCGCCTGGCTGGCCACCGCGCCCAGTCTGTTGGCACAAGGCGCACTGGCTGGCCTGGCCTCGGTCGCGCCGCCGCTGGCCACGCCACCGCTGCCCATGTATGCCGTGTGGCACCTGCGGCACCAGGAGGACCCGGTGCACCGCTGGCTGCGCGCCGCATTGGCAGCGGAAGTTGAAGCGGCACTGGCCGCCGCGATCAGTGCCCAGGACCCGGGCGGTGAACCCAGGTCCTGAAGGTGGGCCTCACTCCGCCTGCGGCGTGATCTTTTCAAACCTCAGGATGGCCGAACCGGTGTTGTCGTAGCAAGGCTCGTCGATGACGATGGCCGAGAACTTGCCAACGCCCTTCACCTTGAACTGCTGGGCTTTGCCAGCCTTCACGGCCAGGCCCCATCCCGTCTTGGCCGCGCTGCCACCGCGGATGACGACGGTGTCAATGAGGCAACCACCGGTGGGATCTTCACCGCCACAGCTCATGTCGTTGTCCACCAGCGAAACGGTGTAGCTGCCGGCGTCCAGCTGGAAGGTGACCCGGCCGCCGGTCATCGTGTCCAGGCTCAGGCAGGCCGCCTTGGCGTCGATCAACACGTCCTGCGCGATGGCACTGGTAGCGGCCACGGCCGCAAAACCCACAACAGCAATTTTCTTGATCGCGTTCAACATTTCGATTCCCCTTGATGATTCATTCCAAATGACGGCGGCCTGCACTTCCTGATGCTTGTCAGAAGCGAGGGGCCGCAGGGCTGGCAGCCGCATGTGCTCGCCTCGAAGGCGGGAGCCAGCAGTTGCCATGGCTGCGCATGCTAGGCAGCCTGCGTAGTCGGCCCGTAGTCAGAACCTGCGGGGATGGAAGGTTGACGGACCGTCAGGCCACCGGACCCGCCACGACCGACAGCAAGGTCTCGCCGGTGGCAACGAGCTTCTCGGCACCGGCCGCCTGGGCATACAACTCACAGGTGGTGAACACCTGCGACTTGCCTGGCTTGACGACACGCGCCCTGGCCACGAACCGCTCGCCCGTCGCCGGGCGCAGGCAGTTGACTGAAAAGTGCGAGGCCAGCACCCGCCCGGCGACGGTCGCCGCGGCGAAGCCGCAGGCCGTGTCGATGAGCGCGCCGATCAGTCCGGCATGCAGGAAGCCAGCGTACTGCCCGACTTCCGGCCGCCATGCCATGGCAATTTCGACCTTGCCAGGCTCCGCGCTGATGACCTCGATGCCGCACCATCGATTGAAGGCCGCAGTCTGGTTGATGGCTCGGATCTGGGCCAGCGGGTCAGGCAGTGAGTCCATTGCGATGCGTCCCGAGAAGGTAGACAAGGGCAATGTAGGCCGCGGGTTCGGGCGCGGCTGTCAAGGCGGGGACAATTGCCGCACGGCCCTTCCCGCTACCGGCCAACCAGCACAGGCGTGTTGCCTTGCACGATCACGCAGTTCTTGCTTTCCTTGCAGGCCTCCGAATAGCGTTTGATGCCCTCCAGCTGCACGAACTGCGCCGCGTCCAGCTTCATCTGCTCGCGGTAGGCGTTGTCCGCGTTGGCGCGGCTTTGCTCCGCCTGCAACCGTGAATCCTCGGCAAGCTTGCGCTGTGTCTCCGTCTTCTTGCGCTGCTGCTGCACCGCAGTCGCATTCATCTCGGCGATCACCGGTGCATCGGGCAAGGCCTTGCCCATGTTCACGTTGAGCAATTCGACGTGCAGGCCGGTCGCCTTGATGTGCTCCCGAAACTGCCGCGCGATTTCCTTTTCGATCGCCGCCAGGGTCTCCGGGTCCGTCATGATGGGCGTCATCGAATACTTCTTCGTCACGTCCCGGACGATGGTCCGGTATTGCTCCTTCAGGTTGTTCTCATACCAGCCGCTGGCACCGAACTTCTTGACCAGCTCGGCCGGATCCTTCCATTGGATGACGACGTAACTCGCGTAGTTGATGAAGTTGTTGTCCCCCGTGGCCAGATGCTCCAAAGGTTCGTCGCGTTTCGTCGGCACCAGCGAAACCTCCAAGCCATCGGTCGTCAGCCAGTACCAGGACAGACCCGGCTTCTGGGTTTCGTCGCGCGGGCCGCCGTGCCCGAAGAACCAGGGGTTGTCGATCAAGACGGTCTCCGACCCCGGCGGCGTCACGATGCGGTGACAGCCCGACAGGAGCAAGACGGAAAGAAGCAAGTTCAAGTGCCGCATGTTGGGTCCATGATGAAGAGAATGTCGGATTGCATCGCGGCGCAAGATCATTGCGCTGGTTGTTCGCAGGACGGCGTCGCAGGAGCCTCGTCACCTGAACCTTGCGCGCCCAGGGCGGCAGTTCGGCCGCCCGCGGAGACCGAAAACGGTCGGCAGTGCCCATTCTTCACCGTTGGCTGAGCAAGCAGGCAGGCCGTGTTGAACTGAACCATCACGGCGCCCCCGGCCTGGAGATGCGGTGAGCCATGCGCGGGATCGCCCCCCGGCGCTTTTTTCGGGCCATTGTGGTCACTGGCGGGGTCGCGTAAAGCGCTGGTGAATGGCCAATCGGCATCAAGCCTTGCGCTCGAACACCACCTTCACATCTGCGGGCGCGGGCGAGACAGGGCGCTGAACTGACGAGGAAGTCGGCGCCGGCTTGGGCGTTAGCCAGGGCGTTGGTGGCGCTGACGCCGCCTGCGGGGGCAACGAGGGGCGCAGGCCGCGCTCGGCCAGGGCTTGGGCCTCGCTGCCCCACTTCCACGACCAGGCGCTTTTCGGGCTGGGCAGCGCGCAGCGCGGCGGGCCAGGAACAGGCTGCGTTCAGGGAAGACCAGCAAGGATTCGGACAGGCCCAGGCGGGGCATCACGGCGCCACCCGCGGCCACCGCACGCACGGCCGGCGCGCCGCTGCAGAGTGGCGCGTCTTCCGCCACCAGCAGCGCAGCAGTTCGTCGCTCAGGCGGTCCATGGCGCGGGCGCCCCACGCAGGTTTCAAAGGCGGGGAATGTGCTGCGGCGGCACGATCTCGAATCCGCTGTGGTGAGCCCGGCCGCCGCAGCTGCCCTCGCCTTCGATGACTTCCACGGTGCGCAACCACTGGCCGTTCAGGCAGCGCCAGGCCTCGAAGTCTTCGGCGCGCAGCATGCGCATGCAGGGCTGGTCTTCGTCGTCGAAGCTGTAGTCCCACTGCGAGAAGTGGTGGCGGTAGTAGCAGAGCAGGCCCAGCGCGTCGTAGCCGCGCCACTTGGAGGCAGGCACGCCGTCGTCGTGGTGCGATTCGATGCGCACCGGCCAGCAGACCTGGGCCTGCAGTTCGGCCGGCAGGCGCGCCTGCCAGCTCTGGGGTTCACGCTCCATGGTGTGTCTCTCCTTTGACCGGCCCTCAGCGACATTCAGCGCCCTTCAGCGCATCAGCGAGACGGCCTTGATCTGGGCGAAAAGGGGCTGGCCCACCGCCAGTTGCAGGCCTTCGAACGAACGCCGGGTGATGCGGGCAAGCAGGCGTGTAGCGGCGGGCATGGCTTGGGTGGCATGGCCCAGGCGCAGGCCCAGCAGCGCGGTGGCGGCGCCCAGCTGCACCTCGGCCAGCGTGACGGGCAGCACGTTAAGGATGCTGCTGTCGGCCGCGGCGCTGCGGGCCACGCTCACGTCCCGCGCCAGCACGCGGGCGCGCACGGGGCTGCCGGGCGGCTGCGCCAGCGCGCCTACCCACAGCCCCAGTGCTTGCTCACCGCCGCCTTGCCCGGCGCCGTCCAGGCCGAGCAGGCTGAGGCCGAACGGCGGGTCATGCGCCTGCACCGTAGCCTGCAGCACCACGCCGGCATCCTCGGCGGAGGCCAGTGGCAGGTCTGTGCGGGCCAGCAGCTCGGCCAGCGGGCCGGAAGCCTGCACCCGGCCGGCGGCCATCAGCACGAGGTGGTCGGCCAGGCGGGCGACCTCGTCCAGCGCGTGGGTGACGTAGACGATGGGCATGGCCAGCGCCACATGCAGGCGCTCCAGGTAGGGCAGGATCTCGGCCTTGCGGGCAGCGTCCAGCGCGGCCAGCGGCTCGTCCATCAACAGCAGCTGCGGGCTGGTGAGCAGTGCGCGGGCAATGGCCACGCGCTGGCGCTCGCCGCCCGAGAGCGTGACGGGCTGGCGGGCCAGCAGGTGATCGATGCCCAGCAGTGCCGCGGCCTGCGCCAGCTCGATGCGGGCGCTGCCAGGCGCCACGCGCCGCAGGCCGTAGCGCAGGTTCTTCTCCACGCTGAGGTGAGGGAACAGCGCGGCTTCCTGGATCACGTAGCCGATGGGGCGCTGGTGCGGCGGCAGGAAGCGGCCGGCCGCATCGTCCTGCCAGACCTGCTCGGCGGCCTGGCCCACGGCGACGCTGCCCTGCGCGCGCTCCAGCCCGGCCAGCGCGCGCAGCACGGTGGTCTTGCCGCAGCCCGAAGGGCCGAACAGCGCGGTGATGCCGCGCGCGGGCAGTTGCAGCGCCAGGTCCAGCGTGAAGTCACGCCGGGGCAGGCGCAGCTGCAGGCTGATCATGGCGCGCCCGCCACGGTGGACGCGACCCGCGCCGCTGCGCGCGGCCGGTTGACCAGCTGCAGCGAGACCAGCACGGCCAACGCGAACACGACCATCGCGGCGGCCAGGCGGTGCGCGTCGGCAAACTCGGTGGCTTCGACGTGGTCGTACAGCGCCACGCTGAGCACGCGCGTCTTGCCGGGGATGCTGCCGCCCAGCATCAACACCACGCCGAATTCGCCCAGCGCGTGGGCGAAGCCCAGCACCAGCGCCGTCACCAGGCCGGGGCGGGCCAGCGGCAGCGCGATGGAGAAGAAGCGGTCCAGCGGGCCGGCGCGCAGCGTGGCGGCGGCCTCCAGCAGGCGCGGCGGAATCGCCTCGAATGCCTGCTGCAGCGGCTGCACCACGAAAGGCAGCGAGCACAGCACCGAGCCCACCACCAGCCCGGCGAAGGTGAAGGGCAGCCGGCCCAGGCCCAACGCCTGCGTGGCCTGGCCCACCGGCCCCTGCGGGCCCATGAGCACCAGCAGGTAGAAGCCCAGCACGGTGGGCGGCAGCACCAGCGGCATGGCCACCAGCGCCGTCCACAATGGCTTGAGCGCCGATCGGGTGCCCGCCAGCCACCAGGCCAGCGGCGTGCCCAGCAGCAGCAGGAGCACGGTGCTGAGACCGGCCAGTTGCAGGCTCAGGGTGATGGCCTGCCAGTCAGCCGGGGAGAAGGCCACGGAGAAGGACAGCGTGGTCACAGGTGCCTCAATGGCCGTAGCCGTAGGCGGCGATCACGGCGCGGGCGGCGGGGGTCTTGAGGTAGTCCAGCAGCGCACGGGCGGCGGCGCTGCCCTCGCCGGCCTTGAGCAGCACCGCATCCTGGCGGATCTCGCCATACAGCGTGGGCGGCACCAGCCAGTACGAGCCGCGCGGCGGCTTGCCGGGCTCGGCCACCTGAGAAAGCGCGACAAAGCCCAGCTCGGCATTGCCGGTGAGCACGAACTGGTAGGCCTGGGCGATGCTCTCGGCGGTGACCAGCTTGGGCGCCACCGCCTCGGTGAGGCCGCGCGCCTTCAGCGCTTCCATGCCGGCCGCGCCATAGGGCGCGAGCTTGGGATTGGCCACGGCCAGGTGCTGGAACTTGCCGCCAGCCAGCACCTGGCCCTCGGCGTCCACCAGGCCGGGCTGCGCGCTCCACAGCACCAGCTTGCCCAGCGCGTAGGTGAAGTTGCTGGCCGGCACCGCCAGGCCTTCCTGGATCAGCTTGCGCGGGGTTTCGTCGTCCGCCGCGAGCAGCACCTCGAAGGGCGCGCCGGCCTGGATCTGCGTGTAGAACTTGCCGGTGGATCCGCTGGTGCTGAGCAGCGTGTGGCCGGTGGCGCTGGCAAAGCCTTCGGCGATGCGGGCCAGCGGGCCGGCGAAGTTGGCGGCGACGGCCACCTGCACTTCGGCGGCACCGACCTGCGCTGCCACCAGGCCGGCGAGCAGGGCAAAGACCAGGCGGCATGTTGCAGGCATGACGGGCCTCAATGCGCGGCGTCTTCCGGACCGAAGCACAAGGCCTGGTCGGTGCACACGCCACAGCTCGGCGCGCGGCACAGGCTGATCTCGGCCTGGTCGCAGAGCTGCTTGTAGAGGAACTTCTTCCACTTCATGTCGCGGTCGTTGCGCGCGGCAAGCCGGGGGAAGCGGGCCTGCATCAGGGCCGAGAGTTCGCGCCGCGACGGCAGGTGCAGGTCCTGCCAGAGGTGGTCCTGGCCCAGCGTGGCCTGGGCCAGCGCATGGGCCAGCCAGCGGTCTTCGGCAGGGCACTGCGCCCCGGCCTCGCCTGCGCAGGTGGTGAGCAGGCGCACCAGGTCCTCGATCTCGTCGCGCCGCGACTCCGGCCGCGCAGCGCTCTCCAGCGCGGGCCAGTCCAGTGCCAGCGCACGGTCCACGCCGGGGAACCAGCGCGCGAGCAACTGCCGGGTGTCGGCCGCGCCGAGGTCGGTCAGCGGCAGCCAGGCCAGCCCGTGGCGGGACCAGGCGGTGGCCAGCACGCCTGCCATGGCCTGCACCTCGGGCGCCTCGCCCTCGGGTGCATGGCACATCAGCGAGGTCCACAGGCGCAGGCGCTCGCCCGTGGGCAAGGCGCCGTGCGGGGGCAGCGTGGGCCGTGAGGAGATGGCTTCGGCAGCCATGGCTCAGGCGGGCAGCGCCGCGTGCGTGTAGCACTTCTTCGGGCAGATCTTGGCGCAGGCGGTGCAGCCGATGCACAGCTCGCCGTGCGCGATCGTCATCACCTTCTTTTCGTATTCCTCGTCTTCGTCCTCGTCCTGGCCGACGGCCACGCGCTCGCCGTCTTCGTTGAGGCCGACCATGGCCAGCACGCCGCGCGGGCAGACCTTGAAGCAGCGGCCACAGCCGATGCAACTGGCCTCGTTGATCTGCTGGACGAACGTGGGCACCCAGACCTTGCCGCTGGGCAGCGTAACGGAAAAGTTGCTCATGTCATCTGCTCCCTGCGGCTTCAGGCTTTAGCGGACGCGGCCACCGCTTCGGCCTCGGCCACGCGGGCCCGCGCAGCCATCAGCGCGGCGTGGGCGTCGTGCGCGACCTGGGCCACGGCGAGGATGCGTTCCCAGTTCGTCGGCAGGTCCTCGGACAGGTCGTGCAGGTCCATCTTGGCCTGCGTGGCCTTGGCATTGAGCTTCCTGGCCTCGGTCTTGAGTTGGTCGATCTCAGCCATAGGTGGCCACCTCCTTGTAGCGCTCGACCATGCCCACGCCTTCGTCGACCAGCTTGGTCCCCGCCTCGGCCAGCTTGGCCAGGCTGGCGTAGCCAAAGCGGTGCACGTCGCGCAGGTGGCGGTTGACGACGATGAGGCGGCCGGCGGTGAGCACGGCACGGCCAAAGCCTTCGTGGCTCATCTTCATCATCGGGCTGACCATGCAGCCGGTGGCCCGCTCGATGCACAGGCCGATGGCGTTGTGGAACAGGTCCAGGCGCCACAAGGTGTCCGGGTCCGGGTCGCCCATCATGGGCAGCGCGCGGCGCTGCTCGGCGCTGAGCACGTAGGGGGCGAGCAGCGTGATGTCGCGCTTGCCCTCCCAGGTGCCGTGGGTGTCCTGCGCGCGCAGCTGCTTGACGAGTTCGCGCAGGAAGGGGGTTTGCAGCAGTGCTTCCTCGGCTGCGGCTTCGGCCGCGGGTTCTGTGGCGATGGCATCGGTCATGGGGTCACCTCTTCGTCTTCAAAGTCGGGGCGCAGCGCGGCATCCTGCGGCTGGTCCTTCAGCAAGGCCTTGCGCAGCCAGGGCGGCGGCGTGCCCTGCAGCACCACCTGCATGCGGTCCAGCAGCTCGGCAATGGGCTCGGGCTGGTTGACCTTGATCGGGTGGATCTTGCTGGCCACGACGCGGGCCGCGGCCGAGCCGCCGATGGCGGCCACGTAAACGATGGCGCAGTCGCGGATGGCTTCGAGCTTGGGCGCGAGCTTGTCTTCGTTGCCGTCCTCGGCCAGGTCGTCGCCGAACGGAAAGTCCTGCACGAAGCGATGGCCCTGGGCGTCGATCTCGTAGACGGCCAGGTGCTTGGCCCAGCCGAAGTGCGCATCCACGCGCTGCTGGTCCTGGGTGGCGAAGGCGATTTTCATGGGCGCTCCTGAAAGAGGAAGAGAGAGATTCAGGCCGAGGCTTCGGCCACCGAGCCGCCGCTGGGCAGGCGCGCCATGCGCGGGATCTCGGCGCTGAGGTGCTGCACGGCCGGGTCGGGCAGCGTGCTGAAGACGGGCATGGGCTGCGGCTGGCCTTGGGCGGCGGCCAGCGCGGCGGCAGGCAGCGGCCAGTGGTCCGGGCCGTGGTGGGGGATCTGTTCCATCAGCAGGTTGCCCACTTCGTAGACGAACTGGCGCGTGCCGCGGTAGCCGACGCAGCAGCGGTGCGCATTGCCGATGCGGTCGAAGATGGGCAGGCCCAAGCGGAACAGCGGCTTGGCAAGGCGCTCGGCCGCCTGCCTGCCGTGGGAGTGGGTCATCAGCAGGTCGCAGCCTGCCGCCTGCGCTGCCTTCTCGAAGTCTTCCAAGTCGCCGATGACAACCTCGGCCGCCGGCACGCGGGCCAGCATCGGCGAGGCGGTGGTGGTGACGCAGACGGCCAGCTCGGCGCCCATCTCGGCCAGCATACTGCCGGCGGCGAACAGCAGGTCAGGCTCGGCGCCCAAGGCGACCTTCACGTTGCCGAAGTGGAAGTGGCCGTCCAGCATCGCGTCCACCAGCTGGCTGCGCTGGCGGCGGATGCGCTCGGGCACGGGCTGGCCGGAGAGGCGGGCGAGCTGCTGCACCAGCGCGTCGGTCGCAGTGAGGCCGGTGAGGCGCTCGAACAGCGTGAAGGGCACGCCGCAGCGGGCCTGCAAGGCCTCGGCGGCCGGCCGCATCTGCTCGCCAATGGCGAGGGTGTGGGCCGCCGTGCCCAGCGTGCGCAATGCTGACAGCGGCGTGCCGCCCAGCGTGGTGCCCAGCCAGTCCTCGGGGATGTGGCCGTCCAGCGAGCCGGACAGGTCGGGAACGAAGACCGGCTGCAGGCCGAAGGCTTCGATCAGCTCGCGCAGTTCGTCGATGTCGCCCGGCGTGAGGTGGCAGCCGGGCAGCACGTTGATGCGCTGTGGCGCGCGCGGTGCGGCCTCTTCCTGCGGCACCTGCTGGACCAGCGCCGTGACCGCCTGGGCCCAGCCGTCCTGGAAGGCGCCGCTGTAGTCGGGCGTGGAGACGTAGACGATCTCGGTGTCGGCCAGCTCGGGGTGCTTCTTGCGGGCCAGCGCGATGTAGCCCAGCACGTCGTCGCCCTTGGTCTCGGTGAGGCCGGTGGAGCAGATGGCGATGAGCGCCGGGCGGGTGCGGCTGCGGATGTTGAGCAGCGCCTTCTCGAGGTTGTCGTAGCCACCCATGATGGTGGTGGCCTCGTTCATCGCCGTGGTCTGCAGCGGAATGGCCTCCTTGAAGTGGCGCACCAGCAGCACCAGGCCGAAGGAGGTGCAGCCCTGAGAACCGTGCATCACCGGCATGCAGCTGGCCAGGCCCATGAAGGCGAAGCTAGCGCCCAGCGGCTGACTCATCTTCAGCGGGTTGACCGCGCAGGCTTTCTTGCTCTCGCTGACATGGGCCATGGGTGCTCCTGAACCGACTCAGGGGCTGCATTCGCAGGTTTGGTGCCAACCACAAATTCTTTATGGATCAATGACTTGGGAGAAATGAACCAACCCACTTCCGACCCTGCCCTGCATGGCTTTTGAAGGGTTTGAGACAAACCGACGCTGGCTCGGCGACACTGCGCCCCTTGTCCACCTCTGGTCCGCCCTGAGCCCCTTGCCCGTGTCACTGCCTGCCCTGCCCGCCCCCCATCTGGCCACCTTGCCCAACGGGCTGCGCGTGGTCGCGCTGCCCATGCCGTGGCGTTCCACCGTGTCGCTGAGCGTGTACATCCGCACGGGCAGCCTGCACGAGAGCCAGCGCCTGGCCGGCATCAGCCATGTGGTGGAACACATGGCCTTCAAGGGCACGGCCACGCGGGACTGCCAGCGCATCAACCTGGACGCCGAGCGCCTGGGCGCCGAGGTCAATGCGCACACCGACAAGGACCACACCGCCTTCCACATCGAGGGCCTGGCCGAGGACCTGCTGAGCTTCGTGCCGCTGCTGGCCGACATCGTGCTGAACCCCAGCTTCCCGGCGGACGAGCTGGAGCGCGAGCGCCAGGTCATCCTGCACGAGCTGGCGGAGGTGGAGGAAGACCCGGCCGCCGTGGCCTTCCAGGCCTTCGACCGCGCCTGCTACGGCCGGCGCCATGCGGCGGGCCGGCCGGTGATCGGCCTGCGCGCGAACATCGAGCGCTTCAGCCGCGAGGACCTGCTGGGCTATGTGCAGGCGCAGTACGGCGCCTGCAACGTGGTGGTGGCCGCGGCCGGCCCGGTCGAACCTGATGCCTTCCTGCGCGCCGTGGAAGCGGCCTTTGGCGGCATGCCGCGCGGCGAACCGAACCTGGCCACGGCGCCGGACTGGGTGGGCGGCATCCAGCAATGCCGGCTGGCCGGCAGCTCGCAGTGCCAGGTGGTGCTGGGCTTCGAAACCCCGACGCTGACCGACAAGCGCCACGTGGCCCATGTGCTGGCCGCTGCGCTGCTGGGCGAAGGCATGAGCTCGCCCTTGCTCGACGAAATTCGCGAGCGGCGCGGGCTGGCGTACTACGCGGCCTGCACGGCCGATGTGCTGCCGATGACCGGGCAGTTCGTGATCGAGGCCGCCACCGCTTCCAGGCAGGCGGCCGAGCTGTTCACCGAGGTGGCGCGCCTGCTGCGCCGGCAGGCCGACGAGGGGCCGAACAAGGTGGGCCTGGCGCGTGCGCGCCGGCAGATGCAGGTGCGCTTCCTGCGCGGGCTGGAGCACCCCAGCCGCCGGCTGGAAGCTGCCGCGCAGGAGCTGTTCACCTTCGGCGAACTGCGGGACGCCAACGAAGGGCTGGAGCGCCTGCTGGCCGTACGGCCAAAACAGGTACAGGAAGTCTTCGAGAAGATGCTGGCCCGGCCTGCCGCGGTGGGCCTGGGCGGCAGCGTGCCGGCCCGCCTGGCCGACCAGGCGCGGGAACTGTGGACCTTCGCGTGACCCCCAGCGCGGGCCTCGGCTGATTCAGGCAGCCGCTTCGGCGGCGAGCTGTGCGGCGTCCTGCTCGACCAGCAGCGGGTCCACCGTTTCCCAGGGCGCGGGCGTGCGCACCTGGGCCCACATGGGGTTGAACAAGGCCTTGTCGATCTCGGCAATCATCGTGACCATGCCCTCGTAGCCGGCAAAGGCGTGGTGGCGCTCCTGGTTGATGTCCATCCAGGGCATGCGGGCCTTGAGGGCCACGAACTGGCTGCGGCCACCGCTGAGCATGATGTCCGCTTTCGCCTCGCGCAGCATGGCGTACATCTGGCGCGGGGTCATGTCGTCGATCATGTGGGCATCGGCCTCCTCGCCCATGATCTGCTTGATCTTTTCCTTGTCTTCCTTGGTGCTCTTCTTGATGCTGGTGCCCACCACTTCGAGTCCGGCTTCCTGCAGCGCGGCAACCACGCTCCAGCTTTTCACGCCGCCGGTGATCAGCAGCACCTTCTTGCCGGCCAGGCGCTGCTTGTAGGCGCGGATGCGCTCCCAGGCTCGCGCCTCCTCCACCGCGATCAAGGCCTCGGTGCGGTCCTGCAGCTCCGCCGGCGCGCCGCGCTCCACCAGCAGCCGGGCGATCTCGCGCAGCGTCTCGCTCATGTCGCCAATGCCGTAGAACGAGCCTTCGAAGAACGGGATGTCCCAGCGCTGCTGCATGCGCGTGGCGATGTTGATCATGGACTTGGAGCAGACCATCATGTTGGCCCGTGCTCGGTGGGCCGAGGCCACCTCGGCGTAGCGCCCATCGCCCGAGATGCAGCTGAGGATGCGCACGCCCAGGGCGTCCAGCAGCGGCTTGACCTGCCAGAGCTCGCCAGAGAGGTTGTATTCGCCGATGATGTTGATGTCGTAGGGCGTCGTGTGCGTGGGCTCAACGGTGCCGATCACGTAATCCAGCAGGGCCTCGGCGCCCAGCTTGTTGCCCAGGTTCTTGGGGCCGGCAAAGCCGGGTGCGTTCACCGGGATGACCGGCTTGCCGAACTTCTCGGCAGCGCGCTTGCAGACGGCCTCGATGTCATCTCCGATCAGGCCGGTGACGCAGGTCTGGTAGACGAAGATGGCGGCCGGGTCGTACTTCTCGCAGATCTCGCGGATGGACTTGAACAGGCGCTTCTCGGCGCCGTAGATCACGTCAAGCTCGTTGATGTCGGTGGTGAAGCCGGTGCGGTAGAGCTGGGAGCCGGAGGACGCGCTGTGTCGGTTGTCCCAGGAGTTGCCTTCGCAGGCGATGGGGCCATGCACCAGGTGAGCCACGTCGACAATGGGCTGCAGCGCGATCTTGGCGCCGTCGAAGGCGCAGCCGCCGGCCGCAGCGCCGGGCGTGAGCTGCTTGGTGCAGCCCTTCTTGCGTTCCTTCTCGCTCTTGCCCTGGTTCTTGTCGCAGCCGGGCTCATCGAAGACCTGGGCAATCTTGGCTTGAAGCGATGCGGACATGACGGGCCTCCCGGCTGAGCGACGAACAAACAAGGCGGTTCGTGCCTGCCATTGCAGCTTCGGTGCCAGGCCTGCCGGGCCGCACCAAGGTCTTGCAAATCAAGGGCTTGCAGCGCCGGCATGGCCGGCATCCGACGGTGCGAGGCGTGCCGCGATTGGCGGCTTTGCGACAAAGTCCGCAGCAGCGCCTCACTTGACGCGCTGCTTCTCCAGCTTGCGCGCCAGCGTGCGGCGGTGCATGCCCAGGCGGCGTGCGGTTTCGGAGATGTTGAAGTTGGTCGCGGCCAGCGTGTCGTGGATGTGTTCCCACTCCAGCGTCTTGATGGACGTGGTGCGCTCGGTCAGCTCCACTTCGGTGTTGCCTTCGCTGCGGTCGAAGGCGGCAATGATGTCGTCGGTGTTGGCCGGCTTGGCCAGGTAGTGGCGCGCGCCCAGCTTGATGGCTTCGACCGCGGTGGCGATGCTGGCGTAGCCGGTGAGGACCACCACCACCATCTCCGGGTTGTGCGCCAGCAGCACCTGCACGCAGGCCAGGCCTGAAGAGCCGTTGGCGAGCTTGAGGTCGACGACGGCGTATTCGGGGCTGTGCAGCGGCAGCAAAGCCTGCACGCCGTCCAGGCTGGCAGCGCGGCGCACCTCGTAGCCGCGGCGCTCGAAGGAGCGGGCCAGCGTGCGCGCAAACGCGTCGTCGTCCTCGACGATCAGCAGTTGCGGTTCAGTGTCCATGGCGGCTTCTTTCGGATTTCTGCAACGTGAGGCTGGCCAGCGGCAGCGTCACGCTGACCTCGGCGCCGCCTTCGGCAGGGTTGCGGGCCATGATGCGCCCGCCCAGCAAACGGGCCACGTTGACCGACAGGAACAGGCCCAGGCCACGACCGGGCTTGTTCTTGGTGGATTGGTAGGGCTGGCCGAAGTGGGCCAGCATGTCCTCGGCAAAGCCGGGGCCCTGGTCCTGCACGCGCAGCACCAGCATGTCGTCTTCACAGCTCGCCAGCAGGTGCAACAATCCCTGCGGCGCGGCTTCCAGCGCGTTGTCCAGCACATTGCAGATCATCTGCTTCAGGGCGGTATCCGACACGATGGGAAGGTCGGGTGCGTCGCTGCGCTCGTAGACGAATTCGGCTGGCTGGCGCGTGAGCTGCCATTCGGTGGCCAGTTCGTCCAGGAAGGCATGCAGCGTGGTCAGCACAGGTGATTCACCGCGGGCCTCGCCGGCGGCCATCAGGATGCCGCTGACAATGGTCTTGCAGCGTTTGAGCTGGGCCTGCATTTCCTCGATTTCCTCGCGCAGCTCCGGGTCGCCGGCAAACGGCGCCATGCGCGACCAGTCGCCGACGATGACCGACAGCGTGGCCAGCGGCGTGCCCAGCTCGTGGGCCGCGCCGGTGGCCAGCAGGCCCATGCGCACGATGTGGCCCTCTTCGGCGGCGCGCTGGCGCAGGTCGGCCAGGCGAGCGTCGCGCTGGCGCAGGTTGCTGCCGATGCGGCCGATGAAGATCACCAGTAGCGCGGCGTTGATCAGGAAACACATCAGCAGCCCGCCGATGTAATGCATGGACAGCGGCGAGTCGTCCAGGTCCGGCAGGATCAGCGGGTGATGCCACTGGGTCAGCACCACCAGGCACAGCGAGGTGAGGCCGACCATGGCCCAGACAAACGGCGTGCTCAGCAGCACGGCAGTGACGACCACCTGCAGCAGGTAGAGGAAGACGAAGGGGTTGGTGATGCCGCCGCTGAAGAACAGCTGGCCGGTGAGCACCAGCACGTCCACCAGCAGGCCTGCGAACAGCTCTGCCTGGCTGATCTCGCGGCTGGCGCGGGCCCGCAGGCCGCAGGCCAGGTTGAACATCGCCAGCGAGGCCAGCAGGATCAGCATTTCGCGGATCGGCAGCGCCAGGTCCAGCACCAGCTGCACGGTGCCGATGGTGGCGAGCTGCCCCGCCACGGCGACCCAGCGCAGCTGGATCAGCTGCAGCAGGTTCTTGCGGCCGGCCAGGCGTTCGGGCGCACGGCCGATTTCGGCAGTGGGCCGCGCAGGCTCAGCCTCGGCGATCGGCAGCGGGGTCAGGAGCGGCATGGGCGGTGGTGGCGGCAGGAAGTTGCCGCTGCCAGGCCCGGCGGGACAGCCAGATCAGCGCTGCGGCCAGCATGGCCGCCAGCGTGAACCAGGTGACGGCGTAAACCAGGTGATTGTTGCTGAAGTTCAGCACCGTCAGGCCTGCGCGCGGCCAGGTCTCGGGTGTGCCGTCGGCGCCTGCAGCTCCGGGCGGCAAGGCCTGGTCGACGAAATAAGGGGCAACCAGACCGTTCAGGCCACGCGCGGCGGCAATGGCCTGCACGTCACGCGAATACCAGCGCCCTGCCGCCGGGTCGTTGGCCTGCAGCAGGCTGCCCTTGGGTTCGGTGAGCCGCAGCAGGCCGGTCAGCACCTGCGGGCCTTGCGGCTCGGTGGCCAGCCGGCTTTCGCGGCTGCGGAACTCGGGCGGCACGTAGCCGCGGTTGACCAGCAGCCAGAAGCCCTGGCGGGTGTGCAGCGGCGTCAGCACCCAATAGCCGGTGCCGTATTCGGTGCTGGCACGCACCAGGGTTTCGCGGCCGTGGTCGAACTCGCCCTGCAGCTGCAGGCGGCGATATTCGTCGGCGTTGCGGTTCAGCGCCGGCCAGTCGGCCTGGGCCGGTGCAGCCACCGGCGGGGCGACCTGCTGGCGTGTCACGCGGGCGATCAGGTCCTGCTTCCAGGCCAGGCGCTTGACCTGCCAGGTGCCCAGCGCGAGCAGCCCGGCCAGCACCAGCCCGCCGGCCAGCAGGGCCACGAACAACGCCAGCCGCCCGCGCGGCGTGTGCGCGGCGTCAGCGCCCTGCGTCATGTGCCTGGCGTGCGCTCGCATGAGGAAACGCCGGGCCGCCCCAGGTTTCCTCGTCCCCCTCGGGGGGCCTGACGCCCAGCGACAGGTCTGGGGGCACCGTTACGGCGCGGTGCGCATGTCGTGCATCGGCATCATGTTGGTGTTCAGGTGGTACATCACCCAGATCGAACCCGACAACATGATGAAGACGACGCCAGCGGTGAAGATCAGCGCCAGCATGGACCAGCCGCCTTCGACCTTGGCATTCATGTGCAGGAAGTACACCATGTGCACGACGATCTGCACCGCGGCAAAGCCGAGGATCACGGCAGCGGTGACGCCGGAGGACGGCAGCACCTTGGCCATCACCAGCCAGAACGGAATGGCGGTGAGCACGACCGACAGCAGGAAGCCGACCAGGTAGCCCTTGAAGCTGGCGTGGTAGGCGATGTCGCCGTGGTGGTCGTCATGGTCATGGTGGCCCTGACCGCGCTTTTGCAGGTGGGAGTTCGTCTCGACGACGTGGGTGCGGTGGTCGCTCATGGCAGCGTGCCCATCAGGTAGACAAAGGTGAAGACGCCGATCCACACGACGTCCAGGAAGTGCCAGAACATCGACAGGCAGACCAGGCGGCGCTTGTTCTCGAGGATCAGGCCACCCCGGTTGACCTGCACCATCAGCGTCACCAGCCAGATGATGCCGAAGGTGACGTGCAGGCCGTGGGTGCCGACCAGCGTGAAGAAGGAGGACAGGAAGGCGCTGCGCTGCGGGCCGGCACCTTCATGGATCAGGTGCGCGAACTCGGTCAGCTCCAGCCCCAGGAAGGCCAGGCCGAACAGGCCGGTGATGCCCAGCCAGAGCAGCACGCCGTTCTTGCGGCCTGCCTGCATCTGCAGCATCGCGAAGCCGTAGGTGATGGACGAGAACAGCAGCATCGCGGTGTTGGCCGCGACGACCGGCAGGTCGAACAGGTCGGCACCCGACGGGCCGGCCGCATAGCTGCGACCGAGCACGGCGTAGCAGCCGAACAGCACCGCGAAGATGAGGCAGTCGCTCATCAGGTACAGCCAGAAGCCCAGCAGCGTGCCCTGCTCGGGGTGGTGGTGGCCGTCGTCGTAGAAGACCGGCGCTTCGGCGCCGGCGGCTAGCGTGGGGGAAGAACTCATGTTGGACTTCTCAGGTGATCGGTCGGCTTCAGGTCAAGCCAGCGCGGCCAGGGCCTTGGTGCGGGCGTCTTCGGTGCGGGTGACCTCGTCAGCCGGGATGTGGAAGTCGCGCTTGTAGTTGAAGGTGTGCACGATGACGGCCACCAGCATCGCGACAAACGACAGGCCGGCGAGCAGCCACATGTGCCAGATCATCGCGAAACCGAAGGCCGCGCAGATCACCGAGATCACGAAGCCGGCGGCCGTGTTCTTAGGCATGTGGATGGCCTTGAAGCCGCTGGTCGGGCGTTGATGGCCGCGCTGCTTCATGTCGTGCCAGGCGTCGTTGTCGTGCACCAGCGGCGTGAACGCGAAGTTGTAGTCCGGCGGCGGCGACGAGGTCGACCATTCCAGCGTGCGGGCATTCCACGGGTCGCCGGTCAGGTCGCGCAGCTGTTCGCGCTTGAGGTAGCTGACCAGCAGCTGGATCAGGAACGAGCCGATGCCCAGCGCGATCAGCACCGCGCCGAAGGCAGCGATGACAAACCAGATCTGCAGCGACGGGTCGTCGAAGTGGCTCATGCGGCGGGTCACGCCCATCAGGCCCAGCACGTACAGCGGCATGAACGCGAAGTAGAAGCCGATGACCCAGAACCAGAACGAGCACTTGCCCCAGAACGGGTCCAGCTTGAAGCCGAAGACCTTGGGGAACCAGTAGCTGATGCCGGCGAAGGCACCGAACACCACGCCGCCAATGATGACGTTGTGGAAGTGGGCGATCAGGAACAGGCTGTTGTGCAGCACGAAGTCGGCTGGGGGCACGGCCAGCAGCACACCGGTCATGCCGCCGATCACGAAAGTGATCATGAAGGCCACGGTCCACATCATCGGCAGCTCGAAGCGGATGCGGCCACGGTACATCGTGAACAGCCAGTTGAAAATCTTCGCCCCGGTCGGGATCGAGATGATCATCGTCGTGATGCCGAAGAACGAGTTCACGCTGGCACCGGAGCCCATCGTGAAGAAGTGGTGCAGCCAGACCAGGTAGGACAGGATGGTGATGACGACGGTCGCGTAGACCATCGAGGCATAACCGAACAAGCGCTTGCTGGAGAAGGTGGAGACGACTTCAGAGAAGATGCCGAACACCGGCAGCACCAGGATGTAGACCTCCGGGTGACCCCAGATCCAGATCAGGTTCACGTACATCATCGCGTTGCCGCCAAGATCGTTCGTGAAGAAGTTGGTGCCGACGTAGCGGTCCAGGCTGAGCAGCACCAGCACGGCGGTCAGGATCGGGAAGGCAGCGACGATCAGCACGTTGGTGCACAGCGCAGTCCAGGTGAAGACCGGCATCTTCATCATCGTCATGCCGGGCGCGCGCATCTTGATGATGGTGGCGATCAGGTTGATGCCTGACAGCGATGTGCCCACCCCCGCAATCTGCAGGGACCAGATGTAGTAGTCCACCCCCACGTCAGGACTTGCCAGGATGCCCGACAGCGGCGGGTAGGCCAGCCAGCCGGTGCGGGCGAATTCGCCGACGAACAGCGAGGCCATCACCAGCGCGCCGCCGCTGGCCGTCATCCAGAAGCTGAAGTTGTTCAGGAACGGGAAGGCCACGTCACGGGCGCCGATCTGCAGCGGCACCACGTAGTTCATGAAGCCGGTGACCAGCGGCATCGCCACGAAGAAGATCATGATCACGCCGTGGGCGGTGAAGACCTGGTCGTAGTGGTGCGGCGGCAGGAAGCCGGCCGAGTCGCCGAAGGCCATGGCCTGCTGGGCCCGCATCATCAACGCGTCGGCGAAGCCGCGCAGCAGCATGATCAGGCCCATCACGATGTACATGATGCCGATCTTCTTGTGGTCGATGCTGGTGATCCAGTCGCGCCAGAAGGGGCCCCAGACGCGGTAGCGCGTCATCAGCGCCAGCAGCGTCAGGCCGCCCAGCGCGACCATGATGAAGGTGCCTATCAGGATGGGCTCGTGATAGGGGATCGCCTCAAGACTGAGGCGACCAAAGATGAGCGTGCTGAGGTCGTGTGGATCGGACATCATGATCTCGGAAAACTGGTGCCGCGGCGGCCATGCGCATTGTCACGGCCGAGGCGCGGCGGGCAGATGGAAAAAGCGGGGTCTCTGGCCTCAGGGGCGGGCCGCGCCAGCCTCAGGGGCGGGCCAGCAGCGGCCGGCCGTCCGGATTCTCCGGCGTGCAGATGGCCGCGACATAGGTCTGGTCGGCTTCGCGCCAGGTGCGGCTGGCCACGCCGGTGACGCTGCCCTTGCCCAGGCCGCCAGCGGCGTCGATCGCCATCATCTGGCCGGTGCACATCTTGTTGGTGTCGACGCAGCGGTTCAGGATCGCGTCGTACAGCGCCTTGTCGACACTGGCGTAGCGCCGCACCGGCTCGCGCTCGCTGGGCTTTTCCAGCTCGGTGTAGACCGCGCGGTCCAGCGGCGTGCCCTGGGCCTTGTTGCTGTCGACCCATTTGGCGAAGTCGGCGTCCGACAGGCCCTGGAACTTGAAGCGCATGTGCGAGAAGCCGGCACCGCTGTAGTTGGCCGAGAAGCCGTCGTACACGCCGGCCTGGTTGATCACCGCGTGCAACGAGGTTTCCATGCCGGGCATGGCGTAGATCTGGCCAGCCAGCGCGGGCACGTAGAACGAGTTCATCACCGTGGAGGCGGTGATCCGGAAGCGGATGGGGCGGTCCACCGGCGCGGCCAGTTCGTTGACCGTCGCAATGCCTTGCTCGGGATAGATGAACAGCCACTTCCAGTCCAGCGCCACGACCTGCACTTCCAGCGGCTTCACGTCGGCCGGCAGCGCGCGGGCGGCGTCGATGCGGTCCAGCGGGCGGTACGGGTCCAGCTTGTGGGTGCTGATCCAGGTCAGCGCGCCCAGCGCGATGATGATCAGCAGCGGTGCACCCCAGATCAGCAACTCGAGTTTGGTCGAGTGGTCCCAGTCGGGCGTGTAGATTGCCTCCTGGTTGGACTGGCGGTAGCGCCACGCGAACAGCAAGGTCAATGCGATCACCGGAATGATGATGATCAACATCAGCAGCGTGGACGTGACCACCAGCTGGGCTTGCTGGGCGGCAATGTCGCCCGAGGGCTTCATCACGACCATGTTGCAGGCCGCCAGGGGCAGCACAGCAAGCGCAGCAGCCAGGCGGGCGAGAGTTCTAGGCTTTGGGAACAACATCAGGAGAAACCAGACCAACGGGTAAACGACAGTTGTGCAGCGCGGCCGAATGTAAGCGGATTGCGCAAAACAAGCCATTGGACGTTTTGTCCAAGCCATGACCTTTCTTGCCGCAATGTCCGACTGTACTTTTTGTGGTAGGGACCCGGGGTATCCCCAGGCGTTCAGTGCAGTGATTTCAACCTATAACACCTCATGAGCAGCACACCTACCCAAACTCTGTCGCACCCAGGCCTCTCAACGCCCAGCCGCGGCCATGTGCCGATGGTGGACCACCAGAACGAGCCGAGCGTCGCCCCTGGCGACATCGCGGTCGGCGTGGTCATCGGACGCGCCTCGGAATACTTCGACTTCTTTGTCTACGGCATCGCCTCGGTGCTGGTCTTCCCGTCGCTGTTTTTCCCGTTCGTGGACCGACTGGAAGGCACCTTGCTGGCATTTGCGCTGTTCGCAGCCGCTTTTGTCGTGCGGCCCGCAGGCACGCTGATCGGCATGCAGATCCAGCGCCGCTTCGGCCGCAGCACCAAGCTGACGGTCGCGCTGTTCCTGCTGGGCACGTCCACTGCGGTGATGGCCTTGCTGCCCAGCTACGAGCAGGCGGGCACGATGGCCATCGTGCTGCTGGCGCTGTGCCGGCTCGGCCAGGGACTGGCAATGGGCGGCTCCTGGGATGGCCTGCCCTCGCTGCTGGCCATGAATGCGCCCGCAGGCAGGCGCGGCTGGTACGCGATGCTGGGCCAGCTGGGTGCACCGCTGGGCTTCCTGATCGCCTGCAGCCTGTTCGCCTACCTGTGGAACGGCCTGACGACGGTGGACTTCCTGAGCTGGGGCTGGCGCTACCCGTTCTTCGCGGCCTTCGCGATCAACGTCGTCGCGCTGTTCGCCCGGCTGCGCCTGGTGGTGACCCATGAATACGAGCAGGAACTGCAGGCCCGGGAACTGGAACCCTGCAATGTGGCCGACCTGGTCGGGCTGCAAGGACCGAACCTGTTCATTGGCGCCTTTGCCCCGCTGGCCAGCTACGCGCTGTTCCACATCGTGACCATCTTCCCGCTGTCGTGGATCCTGCTGTATTCGCAACAGAACGTCGGCAGCTTCCTTTCGCTGCAGATCGTCGGCGCACTGCTGGCAGGCGCCGCGATGCTGCTGTCGGGCCGACTGGCCGACCGCATTGGCCGGCGCCGCACGCTGGGCCTGCTGGCCGGCCTGATCGCGGCATTCAGCCTGTTCATCCCCTTGCTGCTCAATGGCGGCAAGAGCGGACAGGACTTGTTCGTGCTGATCGGTTTTGCACTGCTGGGCCTGTCCTACGGCCAGGCCGCCGGCACCGTGACCTCGAACTTCCTGCCGCGCTTCCGCTACACCGGCGCTGCGCTGACTGCAGACCTGGCCTGGCTGATTGGCGCAGCCTTCGCGCCGCTGGTGGCACTCGGCCTGTCGGCCCGCTTCGGGCTGGTGTCGGTGACGGTCTACCTGCTGTCCGCGGCGGCCTGCACGCTGCTGGCGCTGCGCTTCAACCGCATGATGCGTGACAGCGGCGAATGAAAGCCGTGGGCATGCGCTCTTCGTGTCTGTGGGCAGCGAAACGGCCGCCCTGTCACCTGCGCTTGCAAAAGTAGGCTTCGTCCTACAACCCGGCGCCGCGCAGGGGGCTAGACTTCTCACGGGGCCGACATCCTCCCTCCCTCCCTTTCAGTCGGCCTCTTTGGCACCCTCGCGGTGCCATTTCTTTTTGTGCCGCGCGTTTTGACTTTTCAAGCGGGAACGGGCGATGCAAATCGCCTCCAATCGCCTCCCACCAGCCCAGCAGCTCGGCTGCTGTCCATTCCACCGGTTTTCCGAAAGCGCAAAGAAAAACGCCTCAGAGCCATGAGCTCTGAGGCGTTGATCTGAACCGAAGTTCTGGTGCGGCTGGCAGGATTCGAACCCACGACCCCTTGGTTCGTAGCCAAGTACTCTATCCAACTGAGCTACAGCCGCTTGCTGTTCGCTGAAGCTAGCAGTATATGCCGGATTAAACTTGCCGCGCAAGTGTTCGGCCGAAAAATTTGGGCACCTCGGCTGGGCGCCCCGCTGACGCCCCGGAGCGTACTGCCGCGACGCTGGCCAGACGGAGGCAGCGCCCACGAAACCTCACTGCGCCGTGACCTTGGCGGTGCGCACCACGCGGCCCCATTTCACGATGTCCGAATCGATCAGCTTCGCGAACTGCTCTGGCGTGCTCTGCAAGGGCTCCACGCCCAGCCTGGCGAACTGATCGCGCACATCGCTGCCCTGGGTGATGGCGGCGAGCTCACGGTTGAGCCGCAGCACCAGTTCGGGCGGCGTGGCTGCCGGCACCACGATGCCGAACCAGGACTCGGCCAGCAAGTCCGGCAGGCCCACCTCGGTGGCCGAAGGCACGTCCGGTGTCACAGGGGAGCGCTGCGCACTGGTGACCACCAGCCCGCGCAGCTTGCCCGCGCGGATCTGCGGCGCCAGGATGGCCACGGTGTCGGACGCCACCTGCACCTGGTTGCCCAGCAAGGCGGTGACGGCCTGCACGCTGCCGGCAAACGGCACGTGCAGCATGTCCACGCCGGCCTGTGCTTTCAGCAACTCGCCGGTCAGGTGGCAGGTCGTGCCATTGCCGCAGGAGGTGAAGGCCAGCGCGCTGGGTTGGCGCTTGGCCTCGGCGATCAGCTGCGGCAAGGTCTGGATGGGCGACGCGGCATTGACCGCGATGATGAACGCAGTCGACGCCACCAGCCCCACCGGCGCGAAGCTCTTGACCGGGTCATAGGGCAGCTTGGCATGCAGCGCGGGGTTGATCGCGAGCTGGCCATTGGTTGCCAGCGACAAGGTGTAGCCGTCCGGCGCCGCCTGTGCAGCGGCCTGCGCCGCGACGATGGTGCCGGCGCCCGGCCGGTTCTCGACCACCACCGACTGCCCCAGGCGCTCACCCAGCTTGGCGGCCACCGCGCGGGCAATGACGTCGGCCGCGCCGCCAGGTGGGAATGGCACGATCAGGCGCAGCGGGCGAGCGGGCCAGGCGTCCGGTTGCGCCGCGGCTGGCTGGATGCCGAACGCCAGCAGCGCCAGCGCGCCGGCCAGGGCCAGCCGGCCCATTCGCCGCAGCGCAAAGCCTGGCGCCTTCTGCGGCGGGTTCAACAACGAGACGGCATCAACAAGGGAACGGGGGAAAACAGCACTCACGCAACAGCTCCGGCCGCAGGCCAACGCTGCGGAATCGGGGCCACGTTACGGACGCCAAACCTCCGTGGGAACTGATATTTATCGCCATCATCATGCGGGTTGCGCATGATGATGCATCGCCAAATTGCGCGACCAAGCTCCGGGAGGTTCACCCCTGCCCGGCCAGCAGTGCCAGCACTTTGCTGGTCACCAGCTCGCAGACGCGGCGCTCCGAATCCGTGGTCAGCCCGGCGATGTGCGGCGTGAGCAACAGGTTCGGCGGTGGCTCGGCGAAGGTGGAGCCGGCGGGCAAGGGTTCGGTGTCGAAAACGTCCAGTGCCGCGCCGTGCAGCCGGCCGGCGCGCAGCGCGTCCAGCAGCGCGGTGGTGTCCACCACGCCACCGCGCGCGGTGTTGATCAGCACCGCGTCGGGCTTCATGCGGGCCAACTGCTCGGCGCCGATCAGGCCGCGGGTCTCGGGTGTCAAAGGCAGGTGCAGGCTCAGCACGTCGCTCTGCGCCAGCATCTCGTCCAGCGACAGCAAGGGCACGCCGGCCAACTCGGGCAGGTGCTCGTCCGGCGCGCCCGTCGCCGAGGCGATCACCCGCATGCCGATGCCTTGCGCCAGGCTCGCGGTGAGCTGGCCGATGGAGCCGAAACCGATGATGCCGATCACCGCACCGGCAATCTCGCGGCCCTGGCTGGCAGGGCCGCGCGGCCAGCGCCCGGCCGCCACATCCGCGGTCGCGGTGTAGCTGCCCAGGCGGCGCAGCACCATCGCGGTGGTCAGCACGTATTCGGCGACCGAGCGCGCATTCGCGCCTACCGCCGGTATGACCTCGATGCCACGCGCGCGGCAGGTGTCGAGGTCAATGTTGTCCAGCCCCACACCCAGGCGGCCGACCACGCGGCAACGCGACAGCGTCGCCAGCAGCGGGCCGCGCACCTGCGTGCGGTTGCGCACGATGAGCGCATCGGCTTCTGGCGCTGCGGCCAGCAGGTCGGCCGGGCGGTCGACCAGGCCGGGTTCATAGCGCACGTCATGCGCAGCTTGCAGGCGCGCCACCGACTCGGCGTGCATGGCTTCGGGAATCAGGATCTTCATGGGCATCAGGCAGCGGGACAGCGGCCCCTGAATAAACGCGCAAGTATCGCGAGCCTGCCGCCATGCCTTCAGCACAAAACAGGATATCGATCCTAGGAATCCGAATGACGGATCCCGAAACCGCCGCGTGGTCATCGTGCGCCAGCGCATTCGCGGCGGCATTGCCCGGGAGAGGCGCCTGGACGGCAAGCAACTGCGGCTGGACCTGGCCGGCCCGAGCGTGCACGAGGGCAACCGGCTGTGGGAGTACGCGCTGCTGGTCACAGACGTGGCCTACCCGCTGGAGTCGGTCGGTCAGTTGTACCGCGACCGCGCCGACGCGGAGAACGCCTTCGACGAAACGGCTCATCGCCAACATCGGTGCGGCTTTGCAGCACGTCAAGGCAGCTGCGGAGCAGTTCAAGGGCCTAGACCGCTGTCCCGGTGCGAGCCCGGGCATGCGTGGCCGCAAAAGGCGCCCGCTCTTTGAACCAGCTACGGGATGGATCATGCAGACCGGGCGGCCTGCAGGACCCGGTCCCGTCGAGCACTCGCAACGTATGGAGAGCTTGTGCCCCATGAGGGCACACCTTGCCGGATGGCCTGCCTTCAGACGTGAGGCAGACAACCTCTCGTGAAGCATCGCCCGATGCTTCGTCGCCACCTCGTCGGTCAGATTCTCTCCGGTCGCACGGGTAGTGAACGGTGACGAGGTGTCGTCGAAGGGAAGCCCATCAGCTCGCAGCAAGTTGTACCCAAGGCGGGTGGAACTGTTGGGTGCCCTATGAAGTCATGCGAAGGATTGGCTTGATGACCTCGCCTCGAGCGCTGTCGGCGAAGGCTTCGTTGATCTTCTCGAACGGGTAGTAGCGAACAAGCCGATCAAACGGAAAGCGCCCCGACCGATACAGCCGGATCAATTCTGGAATGAACAGCTGCGGCACGGCGTCGCCTTGAATGATGAAGCGAACGAGCGCTCCAGGGCTCAGCTTTAGTAGCTCGACGACACCATGTGGACCTGGAGCGACAAACCCGATCTGACCGAGCGTGGCCAGACCTTTCAACGCATGCGCCAGCATCTCGCTGCGGCCACTGGTCTCGAATACATAATTCACGCCTCTGCCGGTGATCGCACGCAGCGCTTCGCCCACATCCTGCTCCATCGGATTGATCGTGTGCGTGGCACCGAGTTCACGGGCTAGCGTGAGTCGGGCCTCGTTGACGTCGACCGCGATGATCGCCCTAGCCGCGATGGCGTTGGCCGCCATGATCGCGGCCAGGCCCACAGCTCCGACCCCGAACACGGCGAGAGTTTCGCCCGCCGTCATCTTGAAGGTGTTGAGCACCGCGCCGGCACCGGTCTGCAATCCGCAGCCCAGCGGAGCGAGCAATTCCAGAGGCATATCCACGGGAACCTTCACAGTATTGCGCTCGGTGGTCAGCGCATAGGTCGCGAAGGAGGACTGTCCGAAGAAGTGGCCACGCACAGCCGGGGCCTGCGAGCCGGCCGGGCGATGCACACCGATCGTGCCGTCCAGCCGCGCGCCCGAGAAGTTCACCTCGGCTTGGTGATCGCAGTAGGGATAGTGCGCCTTCAGGCACGGTTGGCAGTGGCCGCACGCCTGATAGGAAAGCACGACGTGATCGCCAGGCTTGAGCGACGTGACGGCAACCCCCACTCGTTCGACGATACCGGAACCCTCGTGGCCGAGCACGATGGGCAGCGCAGTTGGCAGCCGCTGATGCCAGACATGCGCGTCGGTCTGGCAGACGCCGCAGGCGACAATACGAACGAGCACCTCATCGGCGCGAGGCTCGTCCAGTTCCAGGTCCTGAATCTGGAACGGCTCGCCCTTGGCTTCGGCGACAGCAGCACTGATCTTGATGCTCATGTGAAGATGTCCTCGGACACGTGTTTACGCCAGCCGTTCGGCACTGTTTCGCGGGCGGTCCGTTGGTGAATACAAGTCGCGAGCCACGGCAATCCGTTTCTTCGGAGTTCAAAGATCCGCATCAAGCGCAGACCGCCCAGGCAGCCTGCATCGCGGTTTCGGCTTCGAACTCGTAGGCGCTTGCTATCACCATCGTTCTGCCGTGACCCCACCCACCTGGCCGATGGGCCGACACCAAAGATGCTTCGGGGCGAGTCGGGGATGCGAGCGCCATAGTCTTGGGATCGCTGAACTGCTGCAGGGAGTAACCACGGATCCCGATGCTAGTTCTCGGCGATCGCATGGGAGGCCGAAAGCTCACCCCGAAGCTGCACAGCCAAGGCCTGCATGTCGAGCTCTACTGCGACGGTTCCTCCCCCACAGTGACAAGAAGTCGCCCTGGAGGCGACCTGTGAGGTCAGACCTCGCGACTAGCGGTACCCGAGGATCGGCACCAGCTTTGCACCAAGCGGGCTTGTCCAATCCACCGCCAGTTCGGAGACGATCATGTCCACGGTCGTGATGATGGCGCCGGCCTGCTCCATGCGGCGCAGGGAGATGTCATCGCCGTACTTCGTGTAGGAAGCCGAAGCGTCAGCCGACACCTGTACTTCGTAACCCTCATCGAGCATCTGCAGGACCGGGAAGGTAATGCAGATCTCGGTGGTGACACCGGCGACGAACAGCTTCTTGCGACCGGTGGCTTTGACGGCCTTGTTGAACCCATCGTGATGCATGGCATTGACGATGCCGGGGCGCTTGATGCGCGCGGCATACTCTTCCGGCAGGATGGCCTGCAGTTCCGAAATCAGCGGGCCCTGGACCTGGTCTTCCATGCTGGACGTCAGCACGATCGGAATTCCCGCGGCCTTGCCGATCCGCGCCAGTTTGAGGGCATTCTGCAGGACCAGGTTGATGTCGTGGGAGTGGGTCCAGGCCATCGTGCCGACCTGATGGTCGATCAGCAGCATGGCGGAGTTCTCGGGCGTGAATACTTTCTTGTGCATCGCGATTGACTTCCGTTTCGGTGGAGACCATCGACCACGTCGGTTGGTCTGGATTGGCTTTGAAATCCGTTCGTCGGCCCCTTGATGGCTCGACGGCGTTGAGTTTGCTTCACACGCTCTGTTCGAGAAAGCCGCAAAATGCCAGCCAAATTGTTCAAATGAATCGAACATGCCAGTCGTTGGAACACCCTCGCTTGATCAGTTGCAAGTGCTCATCGCCGTTGTGCGCGAAGGCAGCTTCGCGGCCGCGGGGCGCAGGCTTCACCGCGCGACATCTGCGATCAGCTATTCAATATCCTCGCTGGAGACGCAGCTCGGACTGGAACTCTTTGATCGAACCAACGCGCGCCGCCCGAAGTTGACCAGCGCCGGCGAGACAGTGCTCGCCAAGGCCCGATCGGTAAGCAGTGGTGTGAGCGATATCAAAGCGCGCGTGGCAAGCATCCGGCAGGGTCTGGAAGCTGAGATCTCGATGGTGGTCGACGTGATGTTCCCCACGCAGAGATTGGTTGATGCCGTGCGAGCTTTTGAAGAGAAATTCCCGACCGTGACGCTGCACCTGAATCTGGAAGCATTGGGCGCAGTCTCCCAGTTGGTGCAGCGTGGCGTCGCGCGGCTGGGGATCGGCGGAATCCATCACTCCGACACCACGGGCTTCGAAGTCGTTTCAGTGGGCCAGGTCGAGATGATTCCCGTCGCGACGCCGACGCATGCCTTGGCAGGCGTGGACAGCAACGTTGTCGGCGCGGCGAAGCGACACCGTCAGCTGGTCTTGCGCGTGCGCGAAGCGTTTCAACCGGGACCCGACGTTGCCGTCTACGCGGCGGACACGTGGTCAATGTCGGATCTGGGTGCCAAGCATGCGTTGCTGTTGGCGGGATTGGGCTGGGGATACATGCCCGAGCCCGCGGTTCGCCAGGATATCGTCGACGGGCGATTGGTTCGTCTGAAGGTTCCCGAATCCCTCGGGGGCTTCTACCTGTTTCAAGCCATGTACCGCCCCGACACGCCGCCCGGCCCTGCCGGCGCTTGGTTGATCCAGACGCTGGTCGAACACGCCTGATGCTTTGGAGGCTTGCGCCGGCATGTCGCTGCTCGCCGTCGGGGTACCCGTTCTGGCCATCCGAGGCGGCACCTACCGCCTTCTTCTCGAAGATGACAAGCTCTGTCCTGCAGTTCGAGCGCCTTCAGGACCTTGGCCTTGATCGCCAGCGCCACGGCCTTCGGCCCGTTCCGACCGCCGCAATCTTCTCTGGAGCTCAGGAACTTGTTCGCGCCGACCGAACTTTGACCCAACACGGCGCTTCGTTGGAACCCGTCTTCGAGGGCGCCCACGCGGTGCCCTCGGACAGGTGCGGCAGCTTCGAGCGCTGCGCGCACTAGGCCGTGGGAACGGTACCGCCGTCGATCACATACTCCGCGCCGGTGATCGATGCGGCGCGCGGCGAGACCAGGAACGTGATCAGGTCGGAAACCTCCTGAGGCTGCGCGGGGCGTCCGAGCGGGATGCCTCCCAGGGAATCCATGATGATCTTCTTCCCGCCCTCGTAGTCGATTCCGGCATGATCCGCCAGACGCTGGGCGGCACGAACGGCCGCCTCGGTTTCGATCCAGCCTGGCGACACGCGCACCACACGGATGCCCTTGGGCGAGACTTCCTTCGACAGGCTCTTGCTGTAGGTCGACAGCGCCGCCTTGGCCGCCGCGTAGGCGGTGGTGGACTCCGGCAACGGCAGCTCGTGCTGGATGGAGGTGACGTGGATCACGACGCCGGATCCCCGCTTGATCATGGATGGAAGCAACGCCCTGTCGATGCGCACGGCAGCCATCAGGTTCTGCGTGATCGCGGTGTCCCACTCGGCATCGGTCAAAGCTGCGAACCCGCCGCCCGGCGCGCTCGAACCGCCAAGGACGTTGACGATGACGTCGATGCCACCGAGACGCTCAAGCGCAGCCTTGGCGACCGCCTGGCATCCCTCAGCCGTCATCAGATCGGCGGCCAGATAGATCACGCGGTCGGGAGCCGAGTCCGGAACCGATCGCGCCGTGGCCACGACGGTCATGCCGGCATTGCGCAAGGACTCTACGAGGGCCGCGCCAACACCCTTGGTGCCGCCAGTGACGAGCGCTGTGCGCCCGGAGAGTTCCAGGTCGAAGCTCACAGCGTGATCTCCAGTGACGCAATCTTGGCGCCATCGAGGCCGAAGGAAAACCGCAGATCAACGGGACTGCCAGGAAAGTTGCCCGTGACGTGGCCCGTGACGACGGTCTTGCCAGCCACTTCCTCAGCAGCAAGAGGCTCGATGGTGTAGGTGTACTTCTTCGATGAGCCGCCCTTCCATTCCTTGATGGCCGCCGAACCCATGTAGGTGCGGCCTTCGTCTTTGACAACGGCGTTGTCGGTGAAGCACTGGACCGCGGCGTCGGGGTCAACGCGATCGGACGAGAAGTAATCGGTGATGGGTTTCGGTAGATCGAGAGACATGCAGCCAGCTCCTGTGTGCGTGGGCGGATCACCGTGGGCAATCCGAATTGATGGGCTGCAAGAATAGGGGTGGGCTATAAAATAGCAAGTACATACACAAAAGTAAGGTACCCACCAACTGTATGAGTAAAGAATGGACACCCACAACGGCCGCCGATGGCGTCGAGCAGGCGCTGAAGGTGCTTGAGGGCAAGTGGAAGCTCGTGATCCTGTTCCACCTGTTCGGCGGCAAATTGCTGCGCTTCTCCGAGCTTGAGAGGGCCATCCCAGCCATCACTCAGAAGATGCTGATCCAGCAGTTGCGCCAGATGGAACTGGATGGAGTCGTGCGGCGGATCGTCCATCACCAGGTGCCGCCGAAGGTCGAATACGGACTGACCGATTGGGGCCAGGCACTCTGCCCCGCGCTTGATGCGCTGCTCAAATGGGCATCGCTGAGAGAAGGCTGACTCGAACCGCCCATGGTCGGGACCGACCGTGGGGGAGCGGAGCCCCCCGGCGGCAACCGCACTTGCTCTGCGTTGCAGTCCGGTCGTCGGATACAGCGTCGTGACTGCTGGAAGCTCACACCGCGACAGGCGCGCCAAGGCGGCGTTCGGCGACTACCCCGCATCAGCCGATGCTGGCTGCATCGTGGCGGCCTACAACCTGGTGCGCATGCGCACGCTGGGACACGTCCGTCTGCAGGTAGCCGGATGAATGGAAAAGAGACGCAAATGAGCCCGAAAAGGACCCGAATCGAGCCGGAAACAGTTCATTGGACCGAATCGGTGACCTGGATCATCAAGATTCGGTCAGCAACAGGGTCGGGGCGAGTACCGGTACGCGGTATTTCAGCAACCTGCTAGCAGTCCAGAAAGACTAAAGGGTCAGCAGGCGCTAACCCACTGACCCTCGTCGACTTTGGTGCGGCTGGCAGGATTCGAACCCACGACCCCTTGGTTCGTAGCCAAGTACTCTATCCAACTGAGCTACAGCCGCTGATAGTTCGGTGAATTATGACATGTCCGGTCATCAATCCAGTGCTGCGGCGCGCTGGTCGCAGTTGCTGGCGACCAGTTCGTCACCTTCCTGGCGCGCGATGCGGGCCAGCGTGCGCAGGCCCAGCCGGCGCACCGGCGTGCTGAGGCTTTCGGCGCTGGCGGTCTGTTCCAGCAGCCGGCGCGCCTTGCCCCACAGCTGGCGTTGCGCAAAGGCCATGCCGGCTGCGGCCACCACGGCTGGCTCACGACCATGCTGGGCCAGCACGGCTTCCACCGTCGGCAACCACTGGCTGCCCAGGCCGTCGGCACAGAACACCAGGGCCAGCGCCAGTTGTTCGCGGGCTTCGACATCCAGCTTGTGCGCCTGCTCCCAGGCCGGCATCAGCCAGGACTGGGCCAAGGTCAGGTGGCCGAGCTTCGCGGCGCGCTGCGCGGCGCGGGCGACCACCCAGGCGTCGCGCCGGTCGGCGTCGTCCAGGCCCTGCCAGGCGCGCTTCAGCTGACCCTCGTCGAAGGCCTGGTCCAGCGCCTCGAAAGCCAAAGAGCGCAGCAGCGACTGGGCGGCGACCGATGAGAAGCCCTGGTGCTTGGCCAGCAGGCGCGCGGTCTGCAGCGCCTCCAGCGGCTTGCGGCGCTGGCGCGCAGCCTGCAGCTTCAGGCGCAAGGCCTGGGTGCGGCGCGCCACGCCAGGTGGCAGCTCACCGAGCAAGGCCATGCCGCGGCCGGCGTCGCGATCGTCCAGCGCCCATTCGGCCGCCAGCAGCAGGATGCCTTCGGATGCGCTGCCCGAACTGGCACGGGCCTGCGCGGCGGTCACACGGTCGTCGCGGCCCTTCTTGTCCTGCAGATGGTGCTGGCCGGTGGCGGCCAGCAGGTGCGCCAGGATGGTGAACTCGCGGTCGTCCTTCAGCGAAGGCACGTCGACCTGCAGGTCCAGCGCGCGCTGGGCCGCACGGTGGGCGCGGGCGTAGCGTGCGGCAAACAGCTCGGCCTGGGCTTCGCGCAGCGCCGCCTGCGCGGCCCGTTCGCGCTTCAGTGCGCGCCATTCGCGAGCCCGCAAAGGCAGGCTGAGCAGCGACTGGATCGCCTGCAGGCTGCCGAACAGCACGAACACCGTCGCCGCCATGCCCAGCAGGAACAGGTTGAGCGACATGTCCAGCCGCCACTCGCCGTAGAACAGCGAGACCAGCGCGTCATTGCGCCCCAACGCAGCCGCTGCGACCACCGCCGCGACAAACAGCAACACCAGCCAGATCACCGAACGCATGCAGCTTCCGTTTCCGTTCGGCGCTCAGCGGCCCGCGGCCGCAGCGGCAAGTGCGGCCAGCGTGTCATCAGGCCGCGGCAGCACGACCTGACGGCTCTGGCTGGCCACCTGGCGCACCAGTTCCTGCGCAGAATTCACACGGCGCGAGCTGCTGTCGAAATAGCGGTCCAGCGACTGCTGGGCCTGGTTCAGGTCGGTCTGCGCCTGGTCGAACTGGCGCGACAGCAGCGCAAGCCGCGCATTCAGCAGCCGCAGCTTCAGGTTCTCGCGCAGGAAAAAAGCCTGCTCGGGGGCGATCAGCATTGCCTCGGGCTGCTTGATCTGCGTAACCCGCACCAGCCCGCGCACCTCTCCCCAGATGTCTCCACCCACGCGGGTCCAGGCCTGCCACCATGGCGCGTTGCCCCAGGGCAGCGTGAAGCCAGTGGCGCTGGCGGACGCCGGCGCCGATCCGGCGGCGACGGCCGAAGCGCCCGCAGCGGGCGCGACCGGGCGAGTCGCCGAGCGGCGTTCCGGGGTTGACAGCAGCGGCAGCTCGTCGACCAGGCGCACCGCTTCGTCCAGGCGGATCGACAGCGAAGGCAGGTCGACCAGCGCCACCGAGCGCACCCGGTCCAGGTCGCGCGCGACTGCGCGCCGCACCCGCTCCAGCCGCGGCTGGTTGTAGCGCGCCAGCCGCTCGTCGGCCTGCTTCAGCACGGCAACCAGCGGCTCGGCGCTGCCGGTGATGGCGGCCTGCTGCTGGGCCACGCGCAGCGCGGCTTCCACGTCGGCGACCACGCTTTCGTCGCGCGAGCGCGACAGCGAAGAAATCAGCTCCTCGACCTGGCTGCGCTGCAGCGCGGACTCGGCCACGCGCGCCTCCAGCAGCGAGAGCTTGCTGGCGGTTTCCACCGCCGTGTCATGCGCCTGCTTGGACAGCAGCCTGGCCTCGGTCACCTGCTCCTGGCTGGCCTGCTGGCGCTTGACCAGCTCGGGCTCCAGCGCCTTCAGGCGTTGCTGGGTGTTCCAGGCCAGGCCCAGGCCAACAGCGGCGGTGCCACCAAGGATCAGCACCAGCCACGGTAACCAGCCGGGCGTGCGGGCCAGGGGCACGGGTCCCGCTGCAGGCGAAAGCGCCGGCAGCACGACGCTGGCCGCGTCGGACGCCTCGGAAGGGGGGGTGTCAGGCATGTTCACCATGTGAAGATCATTGTATAGACGCACCCTGCGTGCCCTGAGCCGGCGACGCAGCGGCGCCACAGCCAACACCGTGGAAAGCCCCGCGGCATCCCATGACTGAAGGAACCACGCCGCTCAGGCCAGCACCTGCTCGACCACCGCCCGCCAGCCCGGCCGCACCGGCAACACCGTGCCAAAGCCCAGCGCCCGGGCCCGCGCCTCGATGCGGGGATGCGAGGCCAGGGCGATGGCCTTGGCCCAATCCGCCTGCGGCAACAGGCGCGCCAGATGCTCGATGCCCACAGAGCTGCTGAGCAGCCAGCGCACCTGCGCCGGCTCGGCCAGCGCCCGATGCGCAATCGCCAGCTGGGCCGGGTTCCAGTCGGGCACCAGCCTGGCATAGGACTGCACGAAGTCCACCACGGCGCCAGCCTGCGCCAGCGTGGTGGCGAACCAGTCGCGCCCGCCATCGCCGCGCACGACCCAGACCGGCCGGCCCTGCCAGTCCTGCGCGCGGAGCTGTTCCCACAGCGCTTCGGAGTCGAACTGCGCCGCGGACTCGTCCGGCGCGGTGATGCAGTCCACCGGCACGCCGGCTGCGCACAGCGCGGCCACCGTGCCGGGCCCGGTGGCCGCGGCCTGCACGCCAGCCGGCCAGCTCGCACCGGGCGGCAGGCAGGCGAAAAACTGCAGCGCTGCGTTGGGGCTGACAAACATCAGCAAGGCGCCCGCAGACAAGCCGGCAAACACTTCACGCACCCGCGCCGGCGCTGGCGCGCCGGCAATGCCCATCAAGGGCAAGGCTTCGGCCTCGACCTGATGGCTGCGCAGCCGCGCCACCCATTCCGAGGCCTGTGGCTCGGGACGGGTGACCAGCACCCGGCAAACGGCAGGTCGCGTCGGGCTCACGCCGGCATCGCCAGGTAGGCCTCGCCCCCTGCGTCGCGCAGCAGCTGCGCCGCCTGCTGCCCCAACGCTTCGGCTGCGGCCACGTCGGGCACCGCGCCATCCACCGCCGCCTTCAGCAGCGGCTGCAGCGGGTCGACCGCATGGCCCAGCGCCACACTCATCGCCAACCGCCCGGCGCTGACCACCGCATGCGCGGCCAGCGGCACGCTGCAGCTGCCACCGAGTGCACGCGACACGGCCCGCTCGGCATGCGCCGCCAGCCAGGTCGGCCCGTGGCCCAACTGCGCCACCGCGCCGACCAGCGCGTCCGCGCTCTCGCGCAGCTCCAGGCCCAGCGCGCCCTGGCCGGCACACGGGATCATTTGCTCGACGCTGAAGAACGAACGGATGCGCTCACCCAGGCCCAGGCGCTTCAGGCCGGCTGCTGCCAGCACGATGGCGTCGTAACCGCCGTCATCCAGCTTGCGCAGCCGGGTGTCCAGGTTGCCGCGCAGCGGTTCGATGCGCAGGTCCGGCCGCAAGGCCAGCAACTGCACCACGCGGCGCAGGCTGGAGGTGCCGACACAAGCCCCCTGCGGCAAGGCCTGCAGGTCGGCAAAGTGATTCGACACGAACGCATCACGCGGGTCCTCGCGCGCCAGCACGGCCGCCAGCACAAAGCCCTCGGGCAGCTCCATCGGCAGGTCCTTCAGCGAATGCACCGCCAGGTGCGCCTCGCCGCGTGCCATGGCCAGCTCCAGTTCCTTGACGAACAAGCCCTTGCCGCCGACCTTGGACAGGCTGCGGTCCAGGATCTGGTCGCCGCGCGTGGTCATGCCCAGCAGGCTGGCCGGCAGACCCAGCTCGGTGGCCAGGCGATCCCGCACATGCTCGGCCTGCCACATCGCCAGCCGGCTTTCGCGGGTGGCGATGACCACCGGCGAAGGGATCGGTGCCGACACCGGCGGAAAGGTGGGCGAGGCAGGCGTGTGATTCATGCCGAAATTATCGCGCCGCCACGGGCAACTGATAGGATTGCGAATTGGTAATTCGGTTACACCATCCGGAGACTTTCGATGCCGCGTGCTGCCGCCCCCGCCAAGACCCCCGTCGTGCGCCCGCCGCGCGCCGCATCTTCCAAGGTGGCAAAGCCATCTGCCAGTGATGCCACCGAGAAGAACAAGCCTTTGGTGGAGGATATTCGGTTACTTGGCCGAATCCTGGGGGATGTGATCCGCGAGCAGGAAGGCCGGCCGGCCTTCGACCTGATCGAGCGGGTGCGCCAGCTCTCGGTGGCCTACCGGATCAAGAAAGACGCCAGCGCCGGCCGCGTGCTGGACCGGCTGCTGAAAAACCTGTCGGCCGACCAGACGGTGAGCGTGATCCGCGCCTTCAGCTACTTCTCGCACCTGGCCAACATTGCCGAGGACCGCCATCACGTGCGCCGGCGCATGTACCACGAGGCGGCAGGCACCCACCAGGAAGGCTCGCTGGCCCACTGCTTCGAGAAGCTCGCCCGTGCCGACCACCGCGCCGCCGACATTGCCGGCACGCTGGCCAAGGCCTACATCTCGCCTGTGCTGACGGCCCACCCGACCGAAGTGCAGCGCAAGAGCATCCTGGACGCCGAGCGCGCCATTGCCGAGCTGATCAGCCAGCGCGACGAATTGCGCACCGACAGCGAGCGCCGGATCAACGAAGCGCTGCTGACCGCCCGCGTGACCCAGCTCTGGCAGACGCGCATGCTGCGCTACGCCAAGCTGACGGTGGCCGACGAGATCGAGAACGCGCTGTCGTACTACCACGCCACCTTCCTGCGCCAGATCCCGCGCATGTATGCCGAGGTCGAGGAAGCGCTGCCCGGCCATGAAGTGGCGCCCTTCTTCCGCATGGGCAACTGGATTGGCGGCGACCGCGATGGCAACCCGAACGTCAGCGCCGAGACGCTGCGCCTGGCGCTCTCGCGCCAGTCCGAAACCGCGCTGCGCCACTACCTGACCGAAGTGCACACGCTGGGCGCCGAGCTGTCGATCTCGCAGATGCTGGCGCCGGTCTCGGCCGAAATGATCGCGCTGGCCGACAGCTCGCCCGACAAGAGCCCGCACCGCGAGGACGAGCCCTACCGCCGCGCGCTGACCGGCATCTACGCCCGGCTGGCCGCCACGCTGCACGAGTTGACCGGCACCGAGGCGCTGCGCCATGCCGTGGCACCGCAGGACCCGTACCGCGCGCCGGAAGACTTCCTGGCCGACCTGCGGGTGATCGAGCGCTCGCTGCGCTCCCATCACGCCGGTGCGCTGATCGGGCCGCGCCTGGCGCCGCTGATGCGCGCGGTGCAGGTCTTCGGTTTCCACCTGGCCACGGTGGACCTGCGCCAGAGCTCGGACCAGCACGAAGCGGTGATTGGCGAGCTGCTGCGGGTGGCGCGCATCGAGCCGGACTACAGCGCGCTCGACGAAACCGCCCGCCGCGAGTTGCTGCTGCGCCTGTTGAACGACGCCCGCAGCCTGCGCGTGCGCGGCGTGGACTACAGCGAATGGGCCCAGCGCGAGCTGGCCATCTTCGAGGCCGCGGTCGAAGGCCGGCGCCGCTACGGCAAGCTGGCCATCCGCCACTACATCATCTCGCACACCGAGGACGTGTCCGACCTGCTGGAAGTGCTGCTGCTGCAGAAGGAATGCGGGCTGATGCGCGGCCTGCTCAGCGAAGAGGCGCATGCCGACCTGATCGTCTCGCCGCTGTTCGAGACGATTGGCGACCTGCGCAACGCCGGCCGCATCATGCAGGAGTTCTACGCGTTGCCCGGCATTGCCGCGCTGGTCGCCAGGGGCGGTGGCGAACAGGATGTGATGCTGGGCTATTCGGACAGCAACAAGGATGGCGGTTTCTTCACCAGCAACTGGGAGCTTTACCGCGCCGAGATTGCGCTGGTCGAGATGTTCGCCCCCTTGGAGGCCGAGCACGGCATCCAGCTGCGGTTGTTCCATGGGCGCGGCGGCACGGTCGGCCGGGGCGGTGGCCCGAGCTACCAGGCCATCCTGGCCCAGCCGCCCGGCACCGTGGGCGGGCAGATCCGCCTGACCGAGCAGGGCGAGGTCATCAACTCCAAGTACGCCAACCCCGAGATCGGCCGGCGCAACCTGGAAACCCTGGTCGCCGCGACACTGGAAGCCACGCTGCTGCACCCGACCAAGGCCGCGCCCAAGGCCTTCCTGGACGCCGCCGAGCAGCTCAGCCAGGGCAGCATGGCGGCCTACCGCGCACTGGTCTACGAGACACCAGGCTTCACCGACTACTTCTTCTCCGCCACGCCCATCCGCGAGATCGCCGAGCTGAACATCGGCTCGCGCCCGGCCTCGCGCAAGGCATCCCGCGCCATCGAGGACCTGCGCGCCATTCCCTGGGGCTTCTCATGGGGCCAGTGCCGCGTGGCGCTGCCGGGCTGGTGCGGCTTCGGCTCGGCGGTCGAGCAGTTCCTGGGCGAAGACAAGAAGCAGCGGGCCGCGCGGCTGGAGCTGCTGCAGCGCATGCACCGCCAGTGGCCGTTCTTCCGCACGCTGCTGTCCAACCTGGACATGGTGCTGGCCAAGAGCGACCTGCGCATTGCCTCGCGCTATGTCGAGCTGGTCGAGGACAAGCGGCTGGGCAAGCGCATCTTCGCGGCCATCCGCGCTGAGTGGGACCTGACCTGCCAGGCGCTGGCCACCATCACCGGTGACGGGCAGCCGCTGCAGTCCAACCCCAGCCTGGCCCGCTCGATCGAACACCGCTTCCCGTACCTGGACCCGCTGAACCACCTGCAGGTGGAACTGATGCGCCGCTACCGCAAGCGCCGCGAAGGCGATCCGGCCAACGAGCGGCTGCAGCGCGGCATCCACATCTCGATCAACGGGGTTGCAGCAGGCCTCCGAAACACGGGTTGATCTTGATCCGTTCGCACTGAGCCTGTCGAAGTGCCCGCGTCGCCGTGACGCGCTGGCTTCGACAGGCTCAGCCCGAACGGTCCACAGCGCCAACGATTGGGAAACCTCAATCTCTCGGACAGCGGCGAATCTACCTGCGCGCTTCCTGCTTCAGAAAACGCGAGATCGTGGCCAGTTCGCCGTCTCGCGCGACCTCGCTGAGGTAGGCACTCATGCGCAGTGCGGCGGCGCATTGGCGGTCCTGCGAGGCGGTGTTCTGTCCAGAGACCGTGGGCCACTCCTGGGTGGCGATGCGCGAGAGCGCGTCGGTGTAGGTCTGGCGGCGCGCAGCCAGCGCCTGCAGCCGCTCGGGCGACTGCCCTGTCCGTTCGCCCAGGCGCATGCCCATGCCCAGGTCCAGCATCGAGCGGCCATGCTGGGACAGCAGTTCGCCGAAGTGGCCGCAGGTGTCGCGCCGCGCGGGGTCGGCCATGACCTCGGCCGAGCACCAGCGGCCCAGCGCCTGGTAGCCACCGTAGACATGCGTGGTGCTCACCCCCATCGCCGCCACTTCAACCTGCAACCGCACCTGGCCTTGCACCGTCGGCGGCAAGGCCTGCATCACCTGCTGCGAGACCCAGCTCAGGTCGCCGTCGTGCCGGCTGGCCTGGGCTGCGCGCAGCATCGCCTGGTCCTGCGCGGCCGGGTCGTTGGCCAGGTCCTGTGCCAGCGCCAGCCAAGGCGCGGCGTTGTCGGGGTCCAGCTCGGCCCAGTGGGCATTGCTGAGCCCGGCGCAGCGGCCGGTGGCGGCCTTGCCACCGCTGCAGGCCTGCAGCGCCAGCGCATAGACGGCCGGCGACTGTGTCATCTGCGCCTGGTCGATCAGCGCTTCCAGGTCCACCGCTGCGGTGCGCCGCTGCTGGTCCACCTCGCGCTGGCGCTTTTCGCCTTCGGCCATGCAGGCAGCCTCTGCCGCCGGGTCGGGTGCGCTGTTGCGATTGGCCGGGCTGCCGGACAGGCAGGCGTCCAGGTCGGGCGGCGGCAGCGTGAAGTCGCTGGCCGCCAGCATCAGGCCGACCGCGCGCGCCACCTCGTCGGGCGAGTTGCGCAGCCTGTTCACCAGCTCGCGCTGGGCCAGCAGCGCCGCGTCCTGCGCGGCCTGCTGCAAACGGGCGTTCGACGGGCGGCGGCCGTTGACATCCGGCAGCGGGCCGATGCCGCAATTGGCCGCCATCGCATTGCCGGCCTCGGCCTCGCTGGCCGGCTGGGAAGCGGGCGCCGCCTCGGCCGAGGCCGACAAAGCCTGGGGCGCTGCAGCAGAAGACTCGCTGGCCGATGCGGCGTGGCCCGCGACCTGCACCTGCGGCGCGGCCGGCGCCCAGGCGCGCCAGGCCAGCAGCACCAGCGCAGCCAGCGCCACGCCGATGACCGAAATGGCCAGTGGCCGTGAGACCCGGGTCGAACTCACGCGCTCACAGCCCTTCGCCGACCAGCGCTTCGCGCACGCCGGCCAACTGCCGGCGCGAGACCGCCAGCCATTCGTCGTACGGCGCCAGCCGCACCGCCCAGGCCTCGCCGCCGCCTTCTTCCTGTTCGTCGCCATGCAGCACGCGGCGCTCCAGCGCCCGCACCGCCGCCTTGGCGACCACGGCATTGCGGTGGATGCGCACCACCCGCGCGCCCAGGCGCTGCTCCAGGTCGGCCAGCGCATCGTCCAGCACATATTGATGCTCGCGGGTGCGCAGCGTCACGTACTTCATCTCGGCTCGCAGGTAGACCACGTCCCCCACCGGGATGCGCAGCACCCGCCCACGGTCGCTGACGACCAGCACCGGCTCGTCCACCGCCGGCTTGCTCACCGCCGCCAAGCCCACGCGCGCGCGGCCCAGCCGTTGCGCAATGCGGCCCAGGGCCTCCTGCAGGCGCGCGCGGCGCACCGGCTTGGTCAGGTAGTCCACCGCCTCGATCTCGAAGGCCTGCAGCGCATGCTCGGCATGGGCGGTGACAAACACCACCACCGGCGAAGCCTGCTGCGGCTGGCCGAGCGCTGGCGAGCGCAGCCGCCGCGCCAGTTCCAGCCCATCAATGCCAGGCATGTGGATGTCCAGCAGCACCGCGTCGGCCGGCTGGCGGGCCAGCAGGTGCAGCGCCTCGGAGGCACTGCCGGCTTCGCCGACGACCTCGACCGAAGGCGCTGCGCAATCGGCCAGCAGGCTGCGCAGCCGCATGCGCGCCAGTGGCTCGTCGTCGACGATCAGCAGGCGCAGGCGTTCGTTGTCGGTGTCCATGGTCCAGGTCCCTAAACCGGCACGCCGACGCTGACGCGCCAGCGGCCATCTTCGATGATGCCGCTGCGAAAGTCGGCGTCCAGGTCGTGCATCAGCCGCAGCCGCTCGCGCACGCTGGCCAGGCCAATGCCGTGGCCGCGCTTTGAAGGCCCCAGCGGCACAGAGTTGGTGACCGAGATCAGCACCCGGTCGCGGCGGCGGCGGGTGACGATCTCGATGCGGCCGCCGCGGTCACTGGGCTCCACGCCGTGGCGCACCGCATTTTCGATCAGCGGCTGCAGCAGCAGCGGTGGCAGCCGGGTGTCGTCCGCGGCCGGGTCCAGCCGCCAGTCCACGCGCAGCCGGGCGCCAAAGCGCAGCTGCTCAATGTCCAGGTAGCGCCGGCTCAGCTCGACTTCAGCGGCCAAGGTGGTGGCTTCGTCCAGCCCGCCCAGCGCAGCGCGGAACAGCTCGGCCAGGTCTTCCAGCACTTCCTCGGCGCGCTTCGGGTCGACCTGCACCAGCGCGATGGCGGTGTTCAACGTGTTGAACAGGAAGTGCGGGCGGATGCGGGTCTGCAGGTCGGCCAGCCGGGCCGCCGCGGCGGCCGGCAGCCGCGCGCGCTGGCGCCAGCGTTCGGACTGCTGCAGCAGCGCCGCCAGCAGCGCGCCGGCCAGCGCCGGGGCCAGCCAGGGCCAGTCGTCATTCGCGCCGGGGTTGCTCATCAGGCCAATGCGGCTGAACGGCACCCAGGCGGCCAGCGTGGTGAGCGCGCCCACCAGCGCCACGGCGCCCATCTGCAGCGCGGGCGCCAGCTTCACCAGCAGCGGCCGCCCCAGGCAGACCAGCAGCAGCCAGGCCAACGTTGCGGGCACCGCGACGGTGGCGGCTTCGCTCATCATCGCCAGCCAGTTGACCAGGTTGCGCGCCGCGAACAGCAAGCCCACGCCCAGCACGCCGTGCACGCCCACCAGCGCGCGCAGCAGCATGCCGCTGCCGCAGCCGGGCAAGGCAGCGGCGCGCACCGCGTCGGGCGCGGTGACGACCTCGCGCAGGTCGTCGAACAAGGTGCTGGTGCCGGTTTCAGAGCGTTTTGCCACGGCGGTCATTCTCGGCCAAGTCGCCCCCGGGGCCGTGCCCGCTCGTCCGCGCCAGGGCACCGCCTAAAATACTCGGCTTCCCTCCCCCACTCTGCCGCAGCGGCGCCCTTTCGGCCGCGGTGGCCTGCTGCCCGATGAGCTCCAACCAACTCGACAAGAAATCCCAGGCCTGGTCCGCGCTCTTTTCCGAGCCGATGAGCGAGCTGGTCAAGCGCTACACCTCCAGCGTCTTCTTCGACAAGCGCCTGTGGGCGGCCGACATCGAAGGCAGCCTGGCCCATGCCGGCATGCTGGCCGCGCAAGGCATCATCGGCGCGCAGGACCTGGCCGACATCCAGCGCGGCATGGCGCAGATCAAGGGCGAGATCGAGGCCGGCCAGTTCGAGTGGAAGCTCGAGCTGGAAGACGTGCACCTGAACATCGAGGCCCGACTGACCCAGCTGGTGGGCGACGCCGGCAAGCGCCTGCACACCGGCCGCAGCCGCAACGACCAGGTCGCCACCGACGTGCGGCTCTGGCTGCGCAGCGAGATCGACCAGATCGCCGAGCTGCTGGCCGACATGCAGCGCGCGCTGGTGAGCGTGGCCGCGGACCACACCGAAACCGTGATGCCAGGCTTCACCCACATGCAGGTGGCCCAGCCGGTGAGCTTTGCGCACCACCTGCTGGCCTATGTGGAAATGTTCGCCCGCGATGCCGAACGCCTGACGGACTTGCGCAAGCGCGTGAACCGCCTGCCGCTGGGCGCCGCCGCGCTGGCCGGCACCAGCTACCCGCTGGACCGCGAGCTGGTCGCCAGGTCGCTGGGCTTTGACGGCATCTGCCAGAACAGCCTGGACGCCGTGAGCGACCGTGACTTCGCGATCGAGTTCAGCAGCTTTGCCGCGCTGGTGATGATCCACGTCTCGCGCATGGCCGAGGAGATCGTGCTGTGGATGAGCCAGAACTTCGGCTTCATCGACCTGTCGGACCGGTATTGCACCGGCTCTTCCATCATGCCGCAGAAGCGCAACCCGGACGTGGCCGAACTGGCGCGCGGCAAGAGCGGCCGCGTGGTCGGCCACCTGATGGGCCTGATCACCTTGATGAAAGGCCAGCCGCTGACCTACAACAAGGACAACCAGGAAGACAAGGAGCCGCTGTTCGACACCGTGGACACGGTCAAGGACACGCTGCGCATCATGGCCGAGATGGTGGGCGGCGAAGTGGCAGCCGACGGTTCACGCAGTGGCGGCCTGAAGGTCAAGGCCGAGGCGATGGAGCGCGCCGCGCTGCGCGGCTATGCCACGGCGACCGACCTGGCCGACTACCTGGTGAAGAAAGGCCTGCCGTTCCGCGACGCACATGAGGTCGTGGCGCATGCCGTGAAGGAAGGCCTGAAGCAGGGGGTGGACCTGGCCGAACTGCCACTGGCCACGCTGCAGGGCTTTGATGCCCGCATCACCGACGATGTGTTCTCGGTGCTGACGCTGCGCGGCTCGCTGAATGCCCGCAATGTGCTGGGCGGCACCGCGCCGGTGCAGGCGCTGGCGCAGATTGCGCGTCACCAGGCCCGCCTGGGTCGGTGACAAAAAGGGAGAGTGGCCCTGGCTCCGCCGAACCTGGCCACTCATTCCCAGATGCTCAAGGCTTGGTCACGGTGAAGTAGAAGCCGGACTTGGCCGACAGCGTGCCGGCCATCGGCACGACTTCGCCGTTTTCGTTCAGCCCGTAGCAGTCGACCGAGAAACGGCCGGCGACGATCTCGCCGTTGTAGTCGGTCGAGGACGGCAGCTCGAACTGGTACTTGTGCGAGCCGATCTTGGTCAGCTGCGAACCTTCGACCGAGATGTACTGGCTCACCGAGCCGGACACCGGGACCACCATGTCCACATGGAAGACCTTCAGGTCGTGCTGGGCCTCGGGCTTGAAGGTGATTTCCACCCGCGTGCCGAGGATCTGCTGGCCGGTCAGCGGGATGAACTTGCCCTTCTTGTTGGTGTAGCCCATCTGGCCATAGTCCAGGGCCTTGTCCACGTACGGGTGATAGAAGACTTCCACGGTGTCGGCCGCCAGGGCCGAGCCAGCGGCCCAGAAGCCCATGGCAGCCGCCAGCGCGGCCTTTTTCCAGAAAGAGAGAGACATGCGAATGACTTTCGAAAAGAGGAACAGGAAAGAAGCGAAGAGAGGGAAGGAAGCGCACATCCATTCACCGGATGCCGGGTTGAAGAGGCGTCAGTGCATCGATGCGTAGCCCTCCGGTTGAGGGGTTGAAGAAAGCGCGAGGCAGCCGGCCGTCTGCCGCGCGGACATGGCTCCGCCTGCGGCGCTGTCCGATTCTGAAAACCGGGCGCCCGAGGCGAAGAAAGGGAACAGGGGGAAGCGACGCGCGCTTCAGGCCTGGGCTGTCGCCAGGCCCGGCGCGCCGGGTGTCATGGGTCGAACTTCAGGCCCTGGGCCACCAGGCTGGTGCCGTCCAGCGACAAGGTGCCGCGCACCTCGATGCGCACGCCGTTGGCCAGCGCCGATTCGGTGCCCTGGCTGAGCACCGTGTCGGCAAACGAAACCGGCGTGCCCAGCAGCGTGAAGCGCTGCGCTGCCAGGTCCAGCGCCGAGAGCTGGCCCACCAGGCTGAAGTTCTGCTTGTTGACCCGGTCGCCATCCTCGGCCACCGGCCTCACCGTCAGCGTACTGGCCTGCACCACGCCGCCGCTGGCGCTGCCTTCAACCCGCACGCGCAGGCCCGTCTGCAGCACGCTGCCGGCCGGCAGCACCTGCGCCTGGCGCAGGTCCACACGCAGGCCGCCCACGCGCAGGCTGCTGCCGTCGAGCTGTTCGATCAGGCCCTGCAGCGCCACCGGGCCGGTGGCCGCGTCCCGCTGCGCCGGCACCAGCACGCTGCGCACCAGCCAGCGTCCCTGCGCATTGGGCTGGGTGTCGAACAGCAGCTTGACGAAGGCGCCGTCGGTCAGCTCGCCTGGCAGCGACATGCGCGTGGACAACTGGAATGGCTGGCCGCCCATCTGCAGCGTGCGCGTGGCCAGGTCCAGCGCCTGCACGCGGCCCTGCAGCCCGTAGGACGCCGGGCTGAGGAGCGGCTCGATGCGCCGCGCCAGGTAGCGGCCGGTCGCTGCGTCATAGATCGCATGGACCTCCACCACGTCCCCCAGCGCAATGCCGGCCTGGCCGCCAGCGATGGCCGGGTCGAAGGCCGTGTTGCCGTCGATCAGCACCGTCTGGCCCAGCACCGTGAGCGAACGCGCCATCAGGTCGCTGGCGCCGACCGGGCCGGCCAGCGCGCTGGCAACCGTGACCTGCAAGGCCTCGGCGGACGGCTCGTCGCCACCCACCGCAGCGCTGTCGATGCGCACCACCATGCCCAGCCGCAGCGCGTCGGCGCCCAGCAGGTGGCCCTGGTCGTCGGCAATGCGGGCACTGCGCTGCCCGTAGTTCACGCCGTTGACGATCAGGCCGCCCAGGCCGGTCGCCGAGCCTTCGGTGTAGCCCTGAGGACTGGCCCCGGTGCCGCCGCCTTCCACGCCACCGCAGGCGGCCAGCAGCAGCGCCGCCAGGCTGCAGGCCAGGGCAAACGGCGTTCGCCAGCGGCGGCCGGGCCGTTCAGTCATTCGCGCCATCGGGAAGATCCTCCTCATCGCGCGCGGGCTCGGCCGTCGGTGCCGGCCTGCGCTGCGAGTACATGAACATGCCAACGCGCACCACCGCGTCAGTGGGCGCGCCGTCGGCTTCGTCGCGGTCGATGCGGCGCTGCAATTCGGGCACCAGCTGCTGCGTCAGCTGCTGCCAATGGCTTTCGACCAAGCCTCGCACGCCTTGTGCCGAGTCCAGCGACAGGCCGTTGGCCCAGATCGCCTGCTCGAAGTGGCGCGGCTGCTCGCCTGCGACGTTGTCGACGGCGGCACTGAGGTGGTCACCCACATTGCCGCCGAGCAGGCCCAGCAACCGGGCCTGGTCCCGGTCGGGCACCAGCGCGGCACGGTTCAGGCTGACGCGGTCGCTGTCCTGCAGCCAGGTGACCAGCTTCAGCCGCAGCATGTCGTCCAGCAGGCTGCGGGGATGCACGTCGCGTGTCACCAGCGCGGCCAGCGCGTCGAAACTGGGCGCCGGGCCCTGGCGTGGCAGACCGGCCTCGTCCTGCGGCAGCGCCGGGTCGGTGGACCAGCGGAAGAACAGCCGCAGGGCCATCGACGGCCGTGGCCGCGGTGCTTCCAGCGACTCGCCGACCAGCCGCGTGACCTCGCGCCGGTTGATGCCGGTGGCCGTGGCAATGCGGCTGACCAGACGGTGCGGCAGCGCCTCGGGCTTGGCCTTCAGCGCGGCTTCGCGCGCGGCCTGCACCATGGCCAGCTTCAACAGCGCTTCCAGCGAGTCGAAGTGCAAGCCCTGCGCCACGGCCAGGCGGCCCAGCGGGGCCAGCAGTGACTGCATGGCTTCCAGCAAGGCTTTGTGCTCCGGCGATGGCAAAGAAAGGGCTGTGGAGGGATCGGACATGGCAACAGGCCTGAGAGCGAGGCCGGAAGCATAGGCGCGCAGTCGAATACCGCAGGCGCACGGGCCACCGAACTCACAGACTGATGATAAATGTGTGAATTGCACATTTACAAGCCCCTGAGCAGTTCCGACACAGCCTTTTCACAGGCCTGTGTTGGTGAGCCGGTGCCCATTGATCGCCCAGGCGGCGGCAATCGGTGCACAAAAATTTGTGCTGGCGGCCAGCTGCCTCAGTTCGTGCGGTCGATCAGGTCGCGGACCTTGTTTTCCAACGCTTCGATGTCGAAGGGCTTGGTCAGCACTTCCATGCCGTGGGCCAGGTGCCCGTTGCCGACCACCGCGTTCTCCGCGAAGCCGGTGATGAACAACACCTTCAGCGCCGGCCGGGCCACGCGCGCCTGGTCAGCCACCTGGCGGCCATTCATGCCGCCGGGCAGGCCAACGTCGGTGATCAGCAGGTCGATGGGCGTGTCCGATTGCAGCATGCGCAGCCCGCTGGCGCCCTCGCCTGCCTCCAGCGTGGTGTAGCCAGCCTCCTGCAGCACGCTGGTGATCAACATGCGGATGGCGGGCTCGTCGTCGATCACCAGCACCGTTTCGCCAGCGCCCAGGCCGTGGTGCTCGGCTTCGGGCTCTGGCGCAGACAGGTCCTCGCCGGTGTGCCGCGGCAGGTACAGGCACATCGTCGTGCCCTTGCCAAGCTCGGAATAGATGCGCACCTGACCGCCAGACTGGCGCACGAAGCCGTAGACCATGGACAGGCCCAGCCCGGTGCCCTCACCGAGTGGCTTGGTGGTGAAAAACGGATCGAAGGCGCGGGCGATGACCTCGGGCGCCATGCCGGTGCCGGTGTCGGTCACGCAGATCGACACGTACTGGCCCGGCGGCAGCTCGCGCTCCTTGGCCGCACGCTCGTCCAGCCACTTGTTGGCGGTCTCGATGGTCAGCCGCCCGCCCTGCGGCGCCATCGCGTCGCGGGCGTTGATGCACAGGTTCAACAAGGCGTTTTCCAGCTGCGACGGGTCGACCTTGATGGTCCACACGCCGCCCGCACCGACCACTTCCAGCTCGACATTCGGGCCGACGCTGCGCCGCACCAGGTCTTCCATGCCGGCGATCAGGCGGTTGGCGTCGACCGGCCTCGGGTCCAGCGTCTGCTGGCGCGAGAAGGCCAGCAGACGGTGCGTCAGTGCCGCGGCGCGCCGGGTCGCCCCCTGCGCGGTGCCGATGAAGCGCTCCACCCCGGCGGTGCGCCCTTCCGCCAGCCGCCGGCTCAGCAGTTCCAGGCTGCCGCTGATGGCGGCCAGCAGGTTGTTGAAGTCGTGCGCGATGCCGCCGGTCAACTGGCCCACCGCCTCCATCTTCTGCGACTGCCGCAAGGCCTCGTGCGCCGCGGCGAGTTCGGCTTGCGCCTGTTTCTCGACCGTGACGTCACGACCATAGGCAAACACCAGCTCGCCCTCGGTGGCGGTGTGCCAGGAAATCCAGCGCAGCGAGCCGTCCTTGTGAAGGTAGCGGTTCTCGAAGCCGGTCAGGTTGCGCTTGCTGAGCGCGGCATCCAGTCCGGTCTGGGTCAAGCCAGCGTCCCCGGGCCAGACGAAGGCCACGAAGCTGCGGCCTATCACCTCTTCCGGCCGGTAGCCCAGGATCGCCGTCCATGCGGGATTGACGTCGCGGAAGACGCCATCGGCCCCGATCACCACCAGCAGGTCGCGCGAATTGCGCCACACCCGGTCGCGCTCCTCGGTGCGGGCCACCACCTGCTGCTCCAGCGAGGCGGCCAATTGCCGCAGGTCTTCCTCGGCCCGCCGCCGCTCCACCGCGCTGCGCGTGCGCTCGGCCACCTCGCGAATCAACGCCAGCTCCTCCTGGGGCCACTCGCGGGGCTGCGCATGGTTCAGGTACAGCAGCGCCACCAGCCCGCCCTGCTCGGTCACCGGCATGTTGACCAGCGCGTGCGCGCTGATCGCCTTCAGCGCGCCGGCGGTGGCGGCGGTTCGCGGGTCCAGGTCGGCGTTGCTGACCACCACGGTGCGGCCGGCCTTCAGGTCCTCGATGTAGGAGCCATAGTCCCGGAAGTGCAGCACACCGGCCAGGCTGCGGATGCCGGGCGCATTCCAGTCGCGCTCGATGCTGATGGTCTCGTCGGCCTTGCTGACCGTGCCGTAGCCGGCGCGGCTCACTCCCAGCGCGCGGCCCAGGATCTCGGCCGCGGCAAACGACAGGTCCGAAGGGTCGTCCAGCTCACGAAAGCGCTCGGCCAGCGCCACCAGCACGTTCTGCCGCGTGTCGCCACTGCGCAGCGCGCTCACCGCCTGCAGCCGGTCCGTGGTTTCGATGCACACGCCGAACAAACCGGCCACCTGCGCCGCTTCGTCCCGCATGGGCGTGTACGAGAAGTCGAAGCTGGCGTCCCTGACCACACCGTCCCGGTCCAGCCCGACGGTGAAGCCGTCCATGTGCACCGCCTCGCCGGCAAACACCTGTTCGAACAGCGGCGCCAGGTCGCCCCAGGCTTCCTGCCAGACCTGCGCACTGGGCTGGCCCAGCGCAGCCGGATGCTTGCGGCCGAGGATGGGTGCAAAGGCGTCGTTGTAGAACCAGGTCTGCTGCGGCCCCCAGGCCAGGAACATGGGCTGGCGGGCGGCCAGCAGCATGCCCAGCACCGTCTTCAGCGACTGCGGCCAGCCTACAGTCGGGCCCAGCGGCGTGGCGGCCCAGTCGAAGCTGCGCACCAGGGCGCCCATCTGGCCGCCGCCCGGCAGGAAGTCAAAGGCTGGCGCTTGTGCGCCCGGGTCAAGCTGGCCAGCCAATGGCGTCTCCCAGGGCCGCGTGTCCCGCGGCATGCAGATGTGAACGAGGTCCGGTGGCGCGGCAGTCGTGCCGTCCCGCGCGCCGGATGCCAGCCCGGGACCATACCGCAACAAGCTGGCGGCCCCACGTCAGACGACACCGCTTCGCAAGCCGCCGGCAGCGATGCCGGCAGGCGGCGGCGGGGTGTCGGGGCGCAGTCAAAAGACTGATAATCCATCCAGTTGTTACCCACCATGCCTGCCAACCCGACACCGCCACGCCGGCTCATCGCCCACCTCGACATGGACGCGTTCTACGCCTCCTGCGAGCTGCTGCGTTACCCGGACCTGCGCGGCGAGCCGGTGGTGATCGGCGGCGGCCGGCGCCACCAGCCCGAACTGCAGCCCGACGGCACGCGGCGCTACGCCAGGCTGGCCGACTACGCCGGCCGCGGCGTGGTCACCACCGCCACCTACGCCGCCCGGGCCTTCGGCGTGCACTCGGCCATGGGCCTGATGAAGGCCGCCGCGCTGGCGCCACAGGCTGTTTTGCTGCCCACCGATTTCGATCTCTACAAGCGCTGCTCGCGCGCCTTCAAGGCTGCCGTGGCCGAGCTGGCGCCGGTGATCGAGGACCGCGGCATCGACGAGATCTACATCGACCTCACCGAGGTGCCCGGCGCGCAGGACACCATCGGCCACGACCCGCTGGGCGGCGCCCGCGCGCTGGCCCGCGAGATCAAGAACAACGTGCAGCGCGCCACCGGCCTGACCTGCTCCATCGGCGTGACGCCAAACAAGCTGCTGTCCAAGCTGGCCTCGGAGCTGGACAAGCCGGACGGGTTGACGGTGCTGACGCTGGACGAGATCCCGACCCGCATCTGGCCGCTGCCGGTGCGCAAGCTCAACGGCATCGGCCCCAAGGCCGGTGCCAAGCTGGCGGGGCTGGGGCTGGAGACGCTGGGCCAGCTGGCGCAGTGCGAGCCCGAGTGGCTGATCGAGCGCTTCGGCCAGAGCTACGGCGCCTGGCTGCACCGTGCCGCCTGGGGCCGCGACGAGCGCCCGCTGGTGACCGACAGCGAGCCCGTTTCGATGAGCCGCGAGACCACCTTCGACCGCGACCTGCACGCGGTGCGCGACCGCAGCCAGCTCTCGGCCATCTTCACCGAGCTGTGCCAGCGCGTGGCCGAGGACCTGCAACGCAAGGGCTACGTCGGCCGCACCGTGGGCATCAAGCTGCGCTTTGACGACTTCAAGATCGTGACCCGCGACCTGACGCTGCCGGCCAACACCGCCGACTTCGCGAGCATCCGCCAGGCCGCGGGCCAGTGCCTGAAGCGCGTGGACCTGCGCCGCCGGCTGCGCCTGCTGGGCGTGCGCGTGGGCAACCTGCATCGCGCGGATCTGCCGGAGCTGCCTTCGCGCCGCAGCACGCGCGCGCCGGCCCGCCCTGGCCGGCCAGCGCCAAAACCTGCGGCGACCGCAGTGCTGGTCGCCCGCGAGCCGGGGCTGTTCGACGACCTGCCGGACGAAGCGCCGGGTTGACGCTCAGTCGCCTCGCGGCGGGCGAGTCGGCAGATGCCACAGCCACAGCGCCACCAGCGTGCAGCAGAGCGCCGGCGTCCAGCGCCAGATCGGCGAAGGAATCGTCCACCAGGCCCACAGCGAGCTGGCGCTCATCATCGCGGTGGCCAGTTGCTTGGCGCGCAGCGGCACCGCGCGGTTGGCACGCCAGTCGCGCACGATGGGGCCCAGGTGCCGGTGCGTCACCAGCCAGTGCTCCCAGCGCTCGCTGCCCTTGGAGAAGCACCAGGCGGCCAGCAGCACAAACGGGGTGGTCGGCAGCAGCGGCAGGAAGATGCCGATCACGCCCAGCAGCAGCGACAGCCCGCCCGCCAGCAGCCACAGCGGCCTCAGCCAGGCCAGGCGGCGCGTGGGCAGGGGCGACACAACAGGCGGCGGCATCGCGGCATTGTCACCTCGGCCTGCCATTGCGGGCTTCTTGCGCCAACGCAAGGCCCGCCGCGCCAGCGCTGCCCACAATCGACCGCACCGCTTGCACTGCCACGACCCACCATGCCCTTGCTCGACTGGTCCCCCTCGCTGCAGCTGGACCACCCGGAAATGGACCAGACCCACCAGGCCTTCATCACGCTGCTGGGCCAGACCGAACGCGCGCTGGCACAAGGTGCAGGCCCCAGCGCACTGGCCCACTGGGCCGAACTCGTGTTGCACACCGTGGGCCACTTCGGTCAGGAAGACCGCTGGATGCTGGCCACCGGCTTCGCGCCGGACAACTGCCACAGCCGCCAGCATGCACAGGTGCTGACGGTGCTGGAAGAGGTGGGCCGCCTGGCAGCCGACATCGGTGACTTCCGGCCGATGAGTGACTGCCTGCCCGGGCTGGCGCAGTGGTTTGTCGGGCATGTCCAAAGCATGGACGCCGCCCTCGCCGCCCACCTGCAGCAACTCGGCTTCGACCCCAGCACCGGCGCCATGGCCCATCCGCCCGCGCCCGAGCATGCCCCGATGAGCGGCTGCGGCGGCAGCCAGTGCACGCCCGCACCGCAGCCCGCCACCGCCTGAGCCGCCCGGGCCTGACCCGCTAAAGTCCGGCGCATGGCCGCGCCGCACGATGCTTCGCCCTTCCCACTCTCGACAGAGGCCGGCATGCGCCTGCCTTCGCTGGACGCCCTGCGCGCGTTTGACGCTGCCGCCCGGCTGGGCACCTTCGAACGCGCTGCGGAGTCGCTGCACATCACGGCCAGCGCCATCGGCAAGCGCATCGCGGCGCTGGAAGAACTGCTGGGCGTGGCGCTGTTCCAGCGCGGAGGCAAGGCCCTGCTGCTGAGCGCCGCCGGGCGCGAATACCTGGGCTCGGTGCGCAGCGCGCTGGAACTGCTGGCCGCCGTGCCGCTGCACCAGCGCGCGGCCCAGCAGCGGCCGCGGCTGCGGCTGTGCGCGCCGCCCACCTTCGCACGCCAGGTCCTGGTGCCGGCCCTGCCCGGCTTTGCCGCCGAGCAGCCGGGCGTGGAGCTGGAGATCGTGCTGTCGGCCCCGTTCATCGACGCTGGCGGCAGCGACGCCGAACTCGACGTGCGCCATGCCGCTGCCACGGCCGACGACCCCGCCGTGCTGATGCACGACGTGCTGCTGCCGCTGGCCAGCCCTGCGCTGCTGGCCGAGGCCGGGCCGCTGGCCGAGCCAGCCGACCTGGCGCGGCTGCCGCTGCTGCGCACGCCGATCGAACCCTGGGCGACCTGGTTCGAAGCCGTGGGCCTGGGCTGGCCGGAACCGGACCGCGGGCCGCGGCTGGTCGACCTTGGGCTGACGCTGGAGGCCGCGCTGCAAGGCCAGGGCGTGGCGCTGGCGCGGCCCAGCCTGGCGCGCGAGGCGCTTCGCAGCGGCCGACTGGTGCCAGCGCTGGGGCTGGGACGCACGCCGTGGGTGACGGCACGCTGGGCCTACCAGCTGCAATCGCCGCTGCCGGCCGAAGGATTGGCGGCCAGCGGTGCGAGCTGGCTGCGCCGCGCCAGCTCGCAGGCGGCAGCCGAAGGGCTGGCACTGATTTCCGGTCCGGCCTGAAATCTTTTCCGGTCCAACCCGCATGGTGACGGAAGGCTCCGCGGCTAGCATCGCCCGGCAGGAGACCGCATGACCACCACCGCATGACCACCATCACCAACATCGAAGACCTCCGGGTCCTGGCCCGGCGCCGCGTGCCCCGCATGTTCTACGACTACGCCGACTCCGGCTCGTGGACAGAAGGCACCTACCGCGCCAACGAGGCAGACTTCCAGAAGATCAAGCTGCGCCAGCGCGTGGCGGTCGACATGGACAAGCGCAGCACCGCGGTGAAGATGATCGGCATCGACGCGGCGATGCCGGTGGCCATCGCGCCGACCGGGCTGACCGGCATGCAGCATGCCGACGGCGAGATCCTGGGCGCGCTGGCCGCCAAGCGCTTTGGCATCCCGTTCACGCTGTCCACGATGAGCATCTGCTCGATCGAGGACATTGCCGCGGCCACGCAGGCGCCGTTCTGGTTCCAGCTCTACGTGATGAAGGACCGCGGCTTCATCGAGCGCCTGATCGACCGGGCCAAGGCCGCCAACTGCTCGGCGCTGGTGCTGACGCTGGACCTGCAGATCCTCGGCCAGCGCCACAAGGACCTGAAAAACGGCCTGACCGCGCCGCCCAGGCTGACGATCCCCAACCTCATCAACCTGGCCACCAAGCCGCGCTGGTGCCTGGGCATGTTGGGCACCAAACGCCGCCAGTTCGGCAACATCGTCGGCCACGTCAGCGGGGTCGAGAACATGGGCTCGCTGTCGGAATGGACGGCCAAGCAGTTCGACCCGAAGCTGAACTGGGGCGACGTCGAGTGGATCAAACAGCGCTGGGGCGGCAAGCTGATCCTCAAGGGCATCATGGACGTGGAAGATGCCCGCCTGGCGGCTGACTCCGGCGCCGATGCGCTGATCGTCAGCAACCACGGCGGCCGACAACTGGACGGCGCGCAATCGTCCATCGAGGCGCTGCCTGCCATCGTCGCCGCGGTGGGCCCGCGCATCGAGGTCTGGATGGACGGCGGCATCCGCTCCGGCCAGGACGTGCTGAAGGCCTGGGCGCTGGGCGCGCGCGGCACGATGATTGGCCGGGCCTTCCTCTACGGGCTGGGCGCGATGGGCGAAGCCGGTGTGACGCGTTCGCTGGAGATCATCCAGCGCGAGCTGGAACTGACGATGGCCTTCTGCGGCCACACGCGCTTGCAGAACGTCGGAAAAGACATTCTTTTGCCGGGCTCTTTCCCGGTTTGAACAGGGCATCGGCGCTTCATCCGGACCGGCGGCAAGCCGATAAGCCGTGTGGGTGCAAGCCGACCGCGCAGTGCGGCCGGCTGCCACCCGCCTGCCCATGCCCTTGCCCGCCCTGCCCCCCTGCCCTGCCGCGCCGTCGTCCTGCCCACGCACACCCGCAGTGCTGGCTGCCGCGCTGCTGCGCCGGCTGTTCATGCTGCTGTGCCTGCTGGCCGGCCTGGCTGCGCTGCAGCCCGCATGGGCCCAGGAAACCCTGGCGCTGGACTACCTGGCCGAGCCCGGCGCCGCGGGCGCGCAGCCACTGAGCCTGGCCGCCGTGCGCGCCCTGCCCGAATCGGCCTGGCAGCACGCGCCTGCCGGTGGCGCCAGCCTGGGCTATTCCGACAAGACCCACTGGTTCCGCGCCCGCGTGCTGCAGCGCGACCCAACCGAGCTCCGGCGCCTGCTGGAGATTGCCTACCCGGTGCTGGACCGCATCGAGCTGCACCTGCAGGTCACGCCGGCCGGCCAGCCGCCGTCCTGGCACAAGGAGCTGGTGCTGGGCGACAAGCAGGCCTTCGAGCTGCGCCCGGTGCGGCATGCCAACTTCGTCGTGCCGGTAGACATTCCGCTGGGCGCCGAGCTGGAGGTGCTGGCCCGCGTGACGACCAGCAGCGCGGTGCAATTCCCGCTGCTGCTGTGGACACCGGCCACCTTCCATCCACACGCAGAGGACACCAACCTGCTGCTGGGGGGCTACCTCGGGCTGATGTTCGGCCTGCTGGCCTACAACCTGATCCTGTGGGCTTCGGTGCGCGAGCGAGGCTACCTGCTTTACGGGCTGTGGGTGATCTCGATTGCCGGCTGCATCACCTCGCTCAAGGGCTTGAGCTTCCAGTACCTGTGGCCGCATGCCACGCAGTGGAACGACACCGCCATCGTCGTGCTGCTGGCGCTGACCGGCGCCTCCGGCTCGGCCTTCGCCGCCGATTTCATCCGCATCGCGCCCGGGCCGCGCTGGCGCCGCTGGGCCATCCACTGCACGACCGGGGCCTCCCTGCTGGTGGCTGCGGCCGCGCTGGTGCTGCCGTACAGCGTGGCGATCCGCACGGCGATCTCCAGTTCGGTCGTCGCCATCTTCATCCTGACGGTATTGGCGCTGCTGCGGGCCCGCGAAGGCTACGCGCCAGCCCGCATCTTCCTGCTGGCCTTCGGCTCGGTGCTGCTGGGCGGCGTGCTGCTGGCGCTGGACAAGTTCGGCCTGGTGGCGCGCAGCGTGTTCACTGAAAACGCGCTGCAACTGGGCAGCGCGATGGAAGTGCTGATGATTTCGCTGGGCCTGGCCAGCCGGCTCAACGAAGAGCGCGAGCTGCGCGTAAAGAGCCAGATCGAGGCGCTCAAGGCCCAGCGGGAAGCCCAAGAGTTGCTCGAAGCCAGGGTCAACGAACGAACGAGCGCATTGGAGCAGGCCAACCGCCGGCTGGCCGAGCTGAGCATGACCGACGGGCTGACCGCGATTCCGAACCGGCGCTTCCTGGACCAGGCGCTGGAGCACCTGATCGGCGAGGCCATCGGCAGCAAACGCTCGCTGTCGCTGGCGCTGATCGACGTCGACCACTTCAAGCAGTTCAACGACACCCACGGCCATCTCGCGGGCGACCAGTGCCTGCAGGTCGTGGCGCTGGAGCTGCAGCGCCAGGCCCACCGCACCGAGGACCTGGTGGCACGCTTTGGCGGCGAGGAGTTCTGCATCGTGATGCCGCATGCCGGACCGGATGGCGCGCTGACCGTGGCCGAGCGCATGCGCCAGGCGGTGCAGGCGCTGGCGGTGCCGACCTCGGTCGGCGCGGTCGGCATCACCGTCAGCATTGGCGTCTGCAGCCTGGTGCCGCGCACGCCGGAAGACCTGGCGGTGCTGCTGAAGGCGACCGACGAGGCGCTCTACCGCGCCAAGCGCAACGGCCGCAACCAGGTCGTGATGCAGTTGGGCGACGCAGCCATGCCTGCGCCAGCGCCAAACCCACAGGCGCTGGACCTGCGCTGAGGCCGGCGGCGGCTCAGCCGCGCGGCAGGTCGGCGTCGGGCAATGCGGCCAGTTCGTCCTGCTGGCGCTCGGCGGCCTGGCGCCGCGCCAGGGTCACGCTGGCCAGCACCAGCATCTGCACCTGCACACTGTCGATCGGCAAGCCCAGCCGGCAGCGCAGGCTGCGCGAGCCACGGCCGCTGCCATCCAGCGGCGCGATGCCCGGCGGCAGCTGGCTGCCGTTGAACAGCTGCAGATTCACATGGCCTTTGAATGGGACGATGGCCATCAGCAGCGTGTCGTCCACGCCAAAGACCAGGTTGCCCCATTTGACGGTTTCGGTGGCTTCGGGCACGGCCTGGCGCACGGCGGCCTGCAACTGCTCGGCCAGTCCGCGTTGCGGCTCGGTCAGGAAGTCGAACCAGGCGGCCACCAAGGCTTTGGGGCGGGCTGCAGTTCTCATCGGAACGGCCTTGCATCAGGCACGCCCCTCGACGGGGCGCATCGTCCGTCGGCCGCCGGCCGGTTGGGGCGCAGCGGAACTGAAGCCATTGTGGGCACTTTGCCCATGCTTGGCTAGGACGACAACCTCACCGCCGACAGTGGTGAAGCCGCTGGCCCAGCGTCAGAGCCTGCCCTCTTCCCGGCGGTGGTAGGCCTGGAACAGCTCCAGCGCGACGCGCCGAAGCGGGTCGAAGGCACTGGTGTGGGCATTGGCAATGCGCTCGAAGGCGTATTGCCGGTCGTAGCACATGCGGGCGACATGCACCGTCTGCCCCTCGATCGCCATCAGCGACTTGAAGCGCAGCAGCGTGCCCATGCCCACGTCGGCCACCACCGGCCGCGAGAGTTCGGCATCGTCGAGTTGCCCGGTCTCGGGTGCGACCATGGCCGCAACCGGCACTGCAGCAAGGCCCAGGCCGGACAACAGCCGCGTCACCGCAGGCGAAGCCGGCGGGTTCTGGACGGGGGGAGTGGTGTGTTGCGACGACATGGCGGCCTCCTGGTTGCTGGCCGCGCGGACGAAGGTCCGGCGCCATGACCGCATGGTGCGCGACAGCCCACCGACAGGAAGCGGCAAAAACAGGCCTGAAAGCGCCGCTGTTTGACGCTGTTCGGTTCAAGCCGGCGGCGTGCCGTGCACCACCGGGCCGGTCTGGCGGATGAACTCGTCGAGCTTGCCACACCACTCGGCCGAGGGCTGTTCCAGTTCGTCCAGGCTCAGCACCTGCACCCCTGCATCGGCCAGCATCTTGTTCGCGGCCTGGATGGACGCGGCCTGGTGCGCCTTCTGCTCCAGGTAGACCACGCGGCGGATGCCCACCTGGATGATGGACTGGGCGCAGCGCGGGCAGGGAAACTGGGTCGCGTAGATGGTGCTGCCGGTCAGCGGCAACACCACGCAGTTGAGGATCGCGTTGACCTCGGCGTGCACGATGTAGCTGTGCCGCGAGCGCAGCGGGTCCTCGTCGACGTCGCTCCAGTAGGTTTCGTCGTTGTCGTCACAGCCCCGCGGCAGGCCGTTGTAGCCCACGCCCATGATCTTGTTGTCCGGGCTGGCAATGCAGGCCCCGTTGCGCTTGCGGCTGTCCTTGGAGCGCGCCGCGGCAAGCAGCGCCACGCCCATGAACATGGAATGCCAGGGGATCAGCGGGGTGTTTTGCATGCGTGGAACGGCCGTGGACAAGGCAATCGCCGCAGTGTAGCGAGCGGAGGCCCCCGCTTCAGAGCTTGTATTCCAGCGTCACGGCCCCGTTGCGCGGTGCGCCGTAGATCGCGCCGTAGGCCAGGCCACCGATGTACTTCTTGTCGAACAGGTTGTTGATGTTCAGCCGCAGCGTGGCGTCCTTGGTCAGCTCGTAGGCGGCAAAGGCGTTGGCCACCATGTAGGCGGGCTGCTCGGCGCTGCCGATCTTGCTGACGTCGGACTGCCAGCGGCCGCCCAGGCCCATGCGCAGCGCCGGCAGGAAAGGCATGCGGCTGTCGACGCGGAAGTTGAGCGTGTTGCGCGGCACCCATTCGTAGATGCCGTGGCCGTCCGGGCCGGTCAGCGTCAGGTGGGTGTAGCCCAGCGTTAGCTTGGCGTCCTTGTTGATGCGGCCGGTGACTTCGGTCTCGAAGCCCTTGGACTTCACGTCCTTGGCTTCGTAGTAGTACTGCTGGTTCGCATCAATGCCGGCGTAGGTCGCCAGGCCTTGTTCCTTTGAAGTGAAGACTGCGAAAGTGGTCAACAGGCGCTTGTCCAGCCAATCCGCCTTCACGCCCACTTCGGCATTCGTGCCCTTCACCGGTGCCAGCAGGTCACCCTTCACGTCGGCCTGCTCCTGCGGCAGGAAGATGTCGGAGTACGAGGCGTAGCCGAGCACGTTCGGCGTGAAGTCGTAGGTGAAGCCCAGGTAGGGGCTGAGCTTCTTGGTGGTCGGGTCCAGCAACTGGCCGCCGCTGCCATAGCGGGACTCGCCAGCGCGCCAATGGCGCACCGCGTTCACGCCGACGATGGTCTTGAGCGAATCGGTCAACGCGATGCGCGAGGCGGCGTAGACGCGGGTCAGCGTCTGTTCGCCGCTGGTGCTGGGTTCGCGCGCGCCCCACTCCGGTTCCGGATAGGCGTCGCCGCCATACGGGAAGGCGGGCAGCGGCAGGAAGTTGTTGCTCGTCGCCGCGTAGATGTCGGTGGCCGTGGTTTCCTTGGAGTTGCTCACACCGACCAGCAGGCTGTGGCTGCGGCCGAAGGCGGAAAACTGACCGCTGAGGTTGGCGTCCAGCACCCGGCTGTCCGTGTGGCTGATGCTGTGGTACGGCCAGCCAATCAGGCCGGTGTCGTCCGGGTTCAGCATGCCGGTGTTCGAGTAGGCGTAGAGCAGCTTGGTCGCCTCGTCGCCATGGCGCCGGTTGACGGTGAACTTGGCTTCCCAGTCCGGCGACAGGCGATGCGAATACTCGGCGAAGCTGGTCACCGACTTGGTGTTCCAGTAGGCCCAGTCCGGCGCGGTGGAAGAACCGACCGCGAAGTCGGCCTGCGTGCCGTCCGAGCGCAGCAGCGTCAGCGAGCCCCACATCGGCGAGTCCTGCTTGGCATTCACGCCTGTGACGCCGATGGTCAGCGTGCCGTTGTCGCCGATCTGGCCGTCGACCACGCCGTAGAGCGATGTGCGTTTGTCATGCAGGTCGCGCAGGTAGGAATCCTTGTCCTCGTGGGCCACGACCACACGCGCGGCCCACGCGCCGTCTTCGGTCAGGACCTTGTTGTAGTCCAGGCCCACGCGCTTGAGGCCATGGGAGCCGCCGGTCACCGTGACTTCGCCGCCGTCCTGGTTGGTCGGGCGCTTGCGGATGTAGTTGATCGTGCCGGAGGCATTGCCCACGCCGGTCAGCAAGCCGTTGGCGCCGCGGATCAACTCGATGCGCTCGAACAGGAAGGTGTCTTCGCGGCCGACCACGGTGCCCCAGGAATTGGTCATGCCCAGGCCGTCGACCTGGGTCAGCTGGATCTCGAAGCCGCGCGCATTGAAGGTCGCGCGGTTGGTTTCGTACTGCTCGACGTTGATGCCGGTGGCCAGGGCCAGCGCTTCGTTGCTGCCGGTCAGGCCGAAGTCGGCCATCTCGTCCTTGTCGATGGTGCTGATGGTCTGCGGGGTGTCCTTCACCTCCATCGGCAGGCCGGTCGCGCCCTTGGACACGCGGTTGGCCCGTTTGCCCTTCACCATCACCGTTTGCTGCGGCGCGACGTCCTGCGCGGGAGCGGCGGCTTCCTGCGCGCGGGCATCGCCCAACGCCAGGCAGGCCGCGATGGCACAGGTCGTCATCAGGAATTCTTGCTTCATCTGCATCTCCAACATCAACCTGGCAGTTTACAAGCTAATACGAATCATTCTCAGTTGTATGCATGAATCCGCCGCTGCTGTGGGTTTTGCGGAACAGCAGGCGGTGCGCGGAGCGGGTTTCCTCGTAGCGCCGTGGGCCGAAAACCGCGCCGGCCAAAGGCATCATCGCTAGGCCCTCGGCCGCTCGTCGGGAGCGTCTCTTCCAGCTTGAGGAACCCGCCGTCCATGCCTGCCGTCGCGCCGCTCGCCTCTTCCCCGATAACCGCCGCGAGCGCCAACCTCCCGCGGGTGCTGGTGATGGGCACCGGCAGCGTGGGCGGCTTTGTCGGCGGCTCGCTGCAGGCGGTTGGCGTGCCGGTGCAGTTCGTCGCGCGGCCGCGCATGGCGCTGGCGCTGCGCGAACACGGCTTGGTGCTGACCGACCTGCAAGCTCAACGGCTCACGCTGCCGGCGGCCGAGCTGCAGGTGCTTGACACGCTGCCGGCCAGCGGCCCGCCACCCGAGCTGGTGCTGCTGGCGGTGAAGAGTGGCGCCACCGCCGAGGCCGCCGCCCAGCTCGCAGCGGCCTTGGCGCCCGGCACACCAGTGCTGTCGCTGCAAAACGGCATTGGCAACGATGCGCTGGGCGCGCAGCTGGCGCCCGGCCTTTGCTGGTTGCCAGGCATGGTGCCGTACAACATTGCCGAGCTCGGCCCGGGCCGGCTGCACCGCGGCACCGGCGGCAGGCTGGCCGCGCAGGACCACCCTGTGCTGCGCCGGCTGCAGCCGGCCTGCGAGCGCGCCGGGCTGGGCCTGAAGCTGCATGCCGACCTGGCGCCGGTGCAGTGGGGCAAGCTGCTGCTGAACCTGAACAACCCGGTCAACGCAATGTCCGGCCTGCCGCTGCGCGCGGAGCTGCTGGACGTCGGCTATCGCAGGCTGTTCGCCGCGCTGCAGCTCGAAGCGCTGAAGGTGCTGCGCGCCGCCGGCATCCAGCCCGCCCAGGTGGCCAGCCTGCCGCCCCACCGGCTGGCGCGGCTGATGCAGCTGCCGAACTGGATCTTCACGCGGCTGGCCGGGCGCATGCTGAACATCGACGAAAAAGCCCGCTCCAGCATGGCCGACGACCTGGCCCTGGGCCGCGCCACCGAGATCGACGCGCTGTGCGGCGAGGTCTGCCGGCTGGCCGCCAGGCACCAGGTGCCGGCGCCGCTGAATGCCCGCATGCTGGCGCTGGTCGAAGCCTGGCCGCAGCGCCGCAAGCCCTGGCCGGCAGCTGAATTGCAGCGCGCGGTGGCTGGCCGCGGCTGACCGCGCTGGCCAAAACTGTCGCGTGAGCGGCCAAATGTCGCAGCCTGCGGGCTCATCCCCATTGGCCGCCAAGCGGCCGCAGGGCTAGGATGTTCGCGCAGTACCCATTCTTCAGGAGGCCGCCCACCATGCCCTCGCCGTTTCGCCCCGCCACCGAGCTGCTGGTGCAGTACGCCCGCTATCACCGCGACCCGCGCAACATCACCACGCACTTCATCGGCATCCCGATGATCGTATTTGCCATTGGCGTGCTGGCGGCGCGGCCGGTCTGGGCTGAACTGGACACGCCACTGGGTACCTTGGCGCTGAGCCCTGCCCTGCTGCTGTGGCTCGCGTCCACGCTGTGGTACCTGACCCGCGGCCAGTTCGCGCTGGGGTTGGCCACCAGCCTGGTCAATGGTTTGCTGATCGCGCTGGCAGCGCCGCTGGCGGCTGGCAGCGTCGGCCACTGGCTGGGCTGGGGCGTGGGCACCTTCGTCGTCGGCTGGGTGTTCCAGTTCATCGGCCACTACTACGAAGGCCGCAAGCCGGCGTTTGCAGACGATCTGGTCGGCCTGCTGGTCGGCCCGGAATTTGTCGTCGCAGAAGCGCTGTTCGGGATCGGCCTGCTGGGCCGGCTCAAGCAGACCATCGAGGAAAAGGCCGGCCCGACGCGCCTGCGCGACCTTGCTGCGCCCACCCTCGGCTAGGCGATGGGGCACCCGGTCCTGCGGGTACGCAAGCCCACCCAACCCGACTTGGTCACGGCCAAGTATTGAACGGCCGGCTCGCCAGCTGGCTGTTGAAGTAGCGCGCATCGTCGCTCACCTCCTCGCCCAGCCATGCCGGCCGCGTGAACGGCTGGTCCTCCGACTGCAGCTCCAGCTCCGCGACGACCAGGCCCGCATTCGCGCCGTGGAATTCGTCGACCTCCCACAGCAGCCCGTCCACCATCACCCGGTGGCGGTGCTTCTCGACCAGCGGCCCGTCGCACAGCGCCAGCAGCGCCTGCGCGTCCGCCAGCGGCAGCGGGTATTCGAACTCTGCCCGGCTCAAGCCCTGGCTACGGCCCTTGATGGTCAGAAAAGCTTCTTCGCCCGCGATGCGCACCCGCACCGTGCGCGCCGGGTCACGATTCAGGTAACCCTGGCTCAGGTGCATCGCGTCCGGCTGGCGCCAGCCCTCGCCCACGACCAGGAACTTGCGTTCAATCTCGATTGCCATCAGGACTCCCGTGCGCAGCTCAGAGGGGTGCGGGTGGCAGGCGCGTGAGCTGCACGCTGACGATGCGCCACTGGCCGTCGGGCTGGCGCACGTAGATGTCGATGTAGCGGTAGTGGCTGCCGATGCGCTTGCCGTCGTAGCTGCCGGTCATGTGGATGCGACCGCTGAGCAGCGCGGTGCTGCCATAGAGGCGCAGCTCGAATTCCTGCACCGTGTACGGGTCCAGCACCAGCTTGGGCGACAGCAGGCCGGCGACAAACGAGGCCTTGGTTTCCAGGTCGCCGTCGCCGTCGATCTGGCGGAAGTCTTCGGCCATGTTGGCTTCGATCGCGGCCTTGTCCTTGCGCACGATGGCCAGGTCCCAGGCCGCGGACTGCGCGGTCAGCTGCTGCACCAGCGCGTCCTGGCCGGCGTCCGCGGCGAACACGGGCGACAGGCCCGCCAGCAGCGCCAGCAGAAGGAAGAAGCGGGCGAACGGTCGGGCGGCGTGCATGGGGCTCCTCTGGCGCGGGGTCGCAATGCCCCGTTGGGCGGCCATTAAACCATTGCGCCGGCAGGCCGGAAACCCGCCGCGGCAGCGGTGAGGCAGCCCGCCTAAAATGATGGGTTCCGCGCTTGATTCATCGCGCCCGCCACCTGCATTTCGCGATCGACCACCATGACCCGCAAACTCTTCGTCACCACCGCCCTGCCCTACGCCAACGCGCCGTTCCACATCGGGCACATGATGGAGTACATCCAGGCCGACATCTGGGTGCGGGCCCAGCGCATGAAGGGCGCCGAAGTGCACTTCGTCTGCGCAGACGACGCCCACGGCGCGCCCATCATGATTGCCGCCGAGAAAGCCGGGCAGACACCGCAGGCTTTCGTGGGCGCGGTGGCCGCCGGCCGGGCCAAGTACCTGGACGGGTTCCACATTGCCTTCGACAACTGGCACTCGACCGACGGCCCCGAGAACCACGCGCTGGCCCAGGCGCTGTACCTGGCGCTGCGCAAGAACGAGCTGATCGAGGTCAAGACCATCGAACAGTTCTTCGACCCGCAAAAGGCGATGTTCCTGCCGGACCGCTTCATCAAGGGCGAATGCCCGAAGTGCGGGGCCAAGGACCAGTACGGCGACTCCTGCGAAGTCTGCGGCGCGGTCTACGCCCCCACCGAGCTGAAGAACCCGTATTCGGCGCTCTCCGGCGCGGTGCCGGTGCTGAAGACCTCGGACCACTACTTCTTCAAGCTCTCGGACCCGCGCTGCGTGGAATTCCTGCAGGAATGGACCCACACGCCGGGCCGGCTGCAGCCCGAGGTGCTGAACAAGATCAAGGAGTGGTTCAACAAGGACGAGGAAGGCAACGGCGGCCTCGGCGACTGGGACATCAGCCGCGACGCGCCCTACTTCGGCATCGAGATCCCGGACGCGCCGGGCAAGTACTTCTACGTCTGGCTGGACGCGCCGGTGGGCTACCTGGCCTCGCTGAAGAACTACTTCGACAAGACCGGCCGTGACTTCGACGCCTTCTTTGCCGACCCCGAGGTCGAGCAGGTGCACTTCATCGGCAAGGACATCACCTACTTCCACACGCTGTTCTGGCCCGCGATGCTGCAATTCAGCGGCCGCAAGACACCGGACCACATCTTCGTGCACGGCTTCATCACGGTGAACGGCGGCGAGAAGATGAGCAAGAGCCGCGGCACCGGCATCAGCCCGCTGAAGTACCTGGACCTGGGGCTGCACCCGGAATGGCTGCGCTACTACATCGCCGCCAAGCTCAACAGCAAGGTCGAGGACATCGACTTCAACCCAGAGGACTTCAGCGCCCGCGTCAACTCGGACCTGGTCGGCAAGTACATCAACATCGCGTCACGTGCCGCCGGCTTCCTCAGCAAGCGCTTTGGCGGCCAGCTCTCCGGCGATCTGGGCGTGGAAGGCAATGCGCTGCTGGAAACGCTGCGCGCGCACCGCGCCGTCATCGAGGAGCTTTACGAGGAACGCGAGTTCGGCAAGGCGCTGCGCGAGATCATGGCGCTGGCCGACAAGGTCAACGAATACGTGGACGCGCACAAGCCCTGGGAACTGGCCAAGAAGGAAGGCGCCGAGCAGGCTTTGCAGGACGTCTGCAGCACCTGCATCGAAGCCTTCCGGCTGCTGACGATCTACCTCAAACCCGTGCTGCCGGCGCTGACCGCGCAGGTCGAGGCATTCCTGGGCGTGGCGCCGCTGCAGTTCGCGGACGCGGCCACCGCCTTGGGCGCGCACAAGATCGGCGAATACAAGCACCTGATGCAGCGCGTGGACCCGAAGCTGGTCGACGAACTGCTGACGCCTCCGGCCCCAACGGCGGTCGTACCGGGCGGCGAAGACCTGGCGCCCGAGATCAAGATCGACGACTTCAGCAAGGTCGACCTGCGCATCGCCAGGATCGTCAAGGCCGAAGCCGTGGAAGGCTCGGACAAGCTGCTGCGGCTGACGCTGGACGTGGGCGAAGGAAAGACGCGCAACGTGTTCTCCGGCATCAAGAGCGCCTACAAGCCGGAAGACCTGGAAGGCAAGCTGACCGTGATGGTGGCCAACCTGGCGCCGCGCAAGATGAAATTCGGCCTCAGCGAAGGCATGGTGCTGGCCGCCAGCCATGCGGACGAGAAGGCCAACCCGGGCATCTTCGTGCTCGAGCCCTTCCCTGGCGCCCAGCCTGGCATGCGCGTGCGCTGAAGCGCCCCGCCCCTGCGCCCTCCCGGGCTGGCGGCGGGGTGTGCCGCCAAAGCGACTGGCTTTACTTCAGTTCCGGCTGCCCGGCGCTGGCGACCACCTTGGCTTCCGGCTGCACGGTCCAGGTGACCGATGCGGGCGGCTGGACCAGCGCGGTGTTCGGGTCGATGCTGCGGACCTTGGCCATGCGGGCCACGGCAACAGCCGGATGGTCGTAGTTGCTGTGGGCCGCGACTTGCTTGCCTTCTTCGGCGGCATGAGCGGCCACGCTACCGAGCAAGGTCAGGGTGACAGCGAGGATGGGGGTGCGAATCATGGAAAGCTCCTTCAAAAAATCCGATGCGCCTGATGCGCTTGCTGTGCAGCACCAAGGGAAAACCATTAGTTTGATTATCAGGGTTTTCACCAATCCATGCACGGCACTCCGCCGCTATCCCCCTAAATTCGCGTCGGCAGTTGTCCCAGCTCAAACGCCGAGCCCGGCGCGCGGCCTGCCGCGGCAGGCATTGATCGGGACGGCTTGGCTGGCGCCGCCTGCCGGCTAAAATGCATTGTTGTGCACTCTCACGTGGATCCCTCATGCCGCTGTTCTGGAAGCCCTACAAGTCCGAAGTCACCCAGTTCATCGAAGAGCTGAAGGCCAAGAAGCCGACGCTGGAGGCAGAACAACGCGCCGGCCGTGCCCTGCTGTGGGACCGCCCGCAAAGCCGTGACGACGCGGCCGAGTTCGATGCCGCCCACGTGGCGCAGCAGCCCTACGTCTACCAGACCGGCAGCAGCCTGTAAGCCCCCGGCCTGACGCGCCCGCCGGCCGCGCCGTGAGCACCTCCCTGCCGAGCCGCGGCACCGCGCCCGCCGAGTTGCCTGCCGCCGTGGCCCCCGAGACCGAAGGCCCCCGCGAAGTCGACGGCATTGCCGTGGCGCGGCTCTACGGTGAGCCCTTGTTCGCGATGCCGACCGACCTCTACATCCCGCCGGATGCGCTGGAGGTCTTCCTGGAAGCTTTCCAGGGCCCGTTGGACCTGCTGCTCTACCTGATCCGCAAGCAGAACTTCAACATCCTCGACATCCCGATGGCGGATGTCACGCGCCAGTACCTGCGCTACGTCGACCAGATCCGCCAGCACAACCTGGAGTTGGCGGCGGACTATCTGCTGATGGCCGCGATGCTGATCGAGATCAAGTCGCGCATGCTGCTGCCGCCCAAGCCCAGCGAAAACGGCCAGGAAGCCGAGGACCCGCGTGCCGAGCTGGTGCGCCGGCTGCTGGAATACGAGCAGATGAAGCTGGCCGCCGCGCGGCTGGACGCGCTGCCGGTGCTGGGCCGCGACTTCCTGCGCGCCCAGGTCTTCGTCGAACAGGCCACGCAGCCGCGTTTCCCGGACGTGGCGGTGGACGACATCCGCAGCGCCTGGGCCGACATCCTGCGCCGCGCCAAGCTGACCCAGCACCACAAGATCTCGCGCGAGCAGCTGTCGGTGCGCGAATTCATGAGCCAGATGCTGCGCCGCCTGCAGGGCGAACGTTTCGTCGAGTTCCAGGACTTGTTCGACATCACTCGCGGCCAGCAGGTGATGGTGGTGACCTTCATCGCGATGCTGGAGCTGGCCCGCGAACGCCTGCTGGAACTCACGCAAGCGGAAGCCTTCGCGCCCATCTACGTGCGCCTGGCCTACCAGCCCGCTTAGATGGAGCACCCGGTTCGCGGGGAGACCGCGAACCACTCGCTGAATCACCGTCGTCAGGCCAGGCGTCGCAGCTTGGCCGCCAGCATCGCCCGCAGCTTGTGCGGCAGCACGGGCTTGAGCAGCAGGTGGCAGTCCTGCTGGCGGGCGGCGGCTTCGAGTTCGGCACCCAGCGTGCCGGTGACCAGCACCGCGGGCACCTTGGCGCCGAAGACGTTGCGCATCAGTTGCACCACCTCCAGCCCGGTGTGGCCATCTTCGAGGCGGTGGTCGGCCAGCAGCAGGTCCGGCGTGAGCATGGAAGGTTCGACCGCACGGGTCCAGTCCTGGCAGGCGCGGAAGCTGTCGAACGCGACCACGCTGGCACCCCAGCCGCCCAGCAGCAGCAACAGGCCTTCGCGCACCGCCGTGTCGTCTTCCACCACCACGATCAGCCGCTGCGCCAGCGACAGCATGCCTTGCGCCTGCGGCAGCACCGGCGGCAGGCTGCGGCTGGCCTCGCCGGGCGGCAGGCTGAGCATGAACAGGCTGCCGCGACCAGGTGCGGAGCGCAGCACCAGCGGCGCGTCCATCAGCCCGGCCAGCCGGCGCACGATGGCCAGGCCCAAGCCCAGGCCCTGGCCGTGCACCGCCCCTGGCGCCTCGCCCACCTGGTAGAACTCCTCGAAGATGCGCTGCTGCTCGGCCGGCGCGATGCCGCGCCCGCTGTCCCACACCTCCAGCCGCAGCTGCCTGCCGCGGCGCCGCGCAGCCATCAGCACGCCGCCGTCCTCGGTGTAGCGGATCGCGTTGGACAGCAGGTTGCGCACCACGCGCTCCAGCAGCACCGGATCGGCGTGCACATGGTGCTGGCCGCCGCGGAAATGCAGCGACAGGCCCTTGTCGAAAGCCACCGGCTCGAAGTGCAGCTTCAAGCGCTGGAACAGTTCGCCGACGTTGACGTGCTCCGGCCGCACCTGCACGCCGCCGCTGTCGATGCGGGTGATGTCCATCAGCTCGGAGAACAGGCCTTCCAATGCGTCGACCGCGCTGTTGATGCTGGCGGCCAGGCGCTGCACCTCCGGGTCCGGCCCCACGCGGCCGCGCAGCGCTTCGGCGAACAGGCCCATTGCGTGCAGCGGCTGGCGCAGGTCGTGGCTCGCGGCGGCGAAGAAGCGGGTCTTGGCCTTGTTGGCCAGCTCGGCGGCCTGGCGTGCGGCGTCCGCTGCCTGCTTTTCCTCGCGCAGCTGGGCCAGCAAGGCCTGGGTTTCCTGCTTCAGTGCCACGCCACGCTCGAACTCGCGCCGCGTGCTGCGGCCCAGCACCATCATCGAGCCGAGGATCAGCAGCAGCACGCCCGTCAACACGGCCGCCCGGTCCTGGCCCGACATGGCCACCCGCAGCACCAGCGGCCCGAAGGCCAGCGCCAGATAGCCGTAGAAGACCGGCGGCTTGTGCGCCAGGATGGGCACCGCGGCAATGCAGAAGCTGAAGATGATGATGACCAGCACCGCCTGCGACAGTGGGTCCGCATGGTCGAAGAACAGCCAGGTGGAAACGCCCCACAGCGCGCCCGAGCCCAGCGTCATCAGGTAGCAACCCAGGCGCCAGCGCAGCAGCTCGACATTGGTCTGCGGCGAGATCGGCAAGCGGTGCCACAGCAACGCCTGGCCCGCGCGCGCGCTCCACAGCAGCAGCGTCAACGCACCCCAGGGCCACAGCCATTCGGGCGGGGCCACGCTGTGGAACAGCATCAGCATCACGATGATGCCCAGCGCACTGCCAAAGGCGGCCGCAGGCGCAAACGAAAACAGCGAGTCCACCTGCTCCGCGAGCAGGGCGTCCGGTTCAGCATGCCCCCAGGGCCGGGCCATGCCCGACCCGCCCCCCGCGGGGGTCACGGAAACTTGGGGCGGCCCGGCGTTTCCTTCGGCTCTCACTCGGCCGCCGGAGCGCGGCGCTGGCGGGTCATCTGGCCGACGGCCAACACGGCCTGGGTGCGGGAGCTGACGCCCAGCGCACGCAGCACCGCCTGCACATGGTCCTTCACCGTCTCGACAGACAGGCCCAGGCGGCGCGCAATGTCCTTGTTCGGCTTGCCCTGCAGCAGCATGCTCAGCACATCGGCCTGGCGCGGCGTGAGGCCCAGGCGTTCGAAGGAAGGCAGGGTCTGGTAGGCAGAATCGTCGTCAGACGGCTCGGCCGCCGGCGTCTCGGCCGCCGGCGTGCTGCCGAGCGACATCGTGGGCACGAAGATGCCGCCGTCCATCACCAGGCGCAGCGCGTCGGACAGGCCCTCGGTGCTCATGCGCTTGGGCAGGAAACCCATCGCACCAAGGTCGATGGCCTGGATCACGTCGCTGGAACGGTCAGAGGCCGAGATCACGACCACCGGCATGTCAGGGTAGCTGCGGCGCAGTTCGCCCAGCAGCTCGAAACCCAGCGCGTCGCCAAGCTGCAGGTCCAGCAGCACCAGGTCGTAGTCATGGTCCACCGCCAGCGAACGGCGGGTGGCGCTGCCACTGGACAGCGCGGTGACCTGCACGCCCGGTTTGATGCTTTCCATCATCGCCTTCAGGGCGGACAGGATCAGCGGATGATCATCGACCAGCAGGACTTTCATCGGAAGGCACGGTACGGCAGGGTGAGCACAAGCACATCGTACCGTGACAGCACGTTTTTTCGGCTGTCTCATCCCGTGTTTGCCCGCCGTTTGTCCCCTTACATCATCAGTCGATACCAGGTCAGATGTAACGCCGGGTGATGGACTCCGCCACGCAGACCGGCTTGGCACCGCCTTCGGCCTCGATGGTGACCTCGACCACGAGTTGCGCCCCACCTTCCAGCGGCTCGTAGCCCAGCAACTTGAAATGCCCGCGCAACCGGCTGTCGACCGGTACCGGGGCCGGAAACCGCACCCGGTTCAGCCCGTAGTTGACGCCCATGCGCACGTCGTCGACCTCGAAGCCGTGCTCGAACATCCACGGCAGCAGCGACAGCGTCAGGAAGCCGTGGGCAATCGTCGTCTTGAACGGCCCTTGCGCCGCCCGCTCACGGTCGACATGAATCCACTGGTGGTCGCCGGTCGCTTCGGCGAAGCGGTCGATGCGCGCCTGGTCGATGGTGATCCAGCCACTGTGGCCCAGCGTTTCGCCGACGCGGCTGGCCAGGTCGGCGAGGTGGGCGATGCGGGTCGGGGCCGCCGCGGAAACTGCAAGTTCAAGGCTCATGAGGCAATGCAATCGGGAGGACTGGGAGGCCGTTCGGGCCTGCAAAAACTTACCATGCGGCCTCGCCGCCAAGCCTAGGCGGGAACCCAGGCCGAACCTGTCTCAAGCGCGACAAGACGGCATTGGCGAAAGCCCGGGCTTGTCGAAGCTGGCGCGCGTTGATCGTCGTACGGCAGAGGTTGCCGGCCCGTGGCAACCACCACCAGGAGAACTTCACCCATGTCCAAGCTCATCGTCAGCAGCATCGGCGTCTCGATTGACGGCTACAGCGCCGGCCCGAACCAGAGCCTCGACAACCCCTTGGGCGTTGGCGGCCTGGCCTTGATGACATGGGCCTTCACCACGCGCACCTTCCAGGCCATGCACGGCGGCAACGGCGGCGACACCGGCCCAGACGAAGACTTCGCCGCCCGCGGCTTCGCCAACATCGGTGCCTGGATCCTCGGGCGCAACATGTTCGGTCCGGTGCGCGGCGATTGGCCCGACGACGAATGGAAGGGCTGGTGGGGCACCAACCCGCCCTACCACGTGCCAGTCTTCGTGCTGACGCATCACCCGCGCGAGTCCATCGAGATGGAAGGCGGCACCAGCTTCCACTTCGTCACCGACGGCATCCACGCCGCCCTCGAACGCGCCAAGGCTGCAGCAGGCGGCAAGAACGTGCGCGTCGGCGGCGGCGTCGCCACCATCCGCCAGTACCTGCAGGCCGGCCTGGTCGACGAGATGCACCTGGCACTGGGCAATGCGCTGCTCGGCTCAGGCGAAGCCCTGCTGGCCGGCATCGACCTGCCGGCGCTGGGCTTCGAATGCACCGAGCGGGTCTGCAGCCCGCATGCGACGCACGTGGTGCTGGCGCGGCGCGGGCCGACAGCGAGCTGACAGGTTGCTGGTCTTCCGCACCACGGCCGGACGCGTTCACTCACCTGCAAGACCGGCTCACCGGCCAGAGCTTCCCAGCCCAGCACCGCCCCATGGACATCGACCCACAAGACCTGATCAAGACCGACGACGAGGACGATCCGGCCGAGCGCCGCTCGGACCGCAAGAGCGCAAGGCTCAACACCTTTGTCGCCATCACCGTTGCGCTGCTGGCGACCTTCATGGGCATCTGCAAGGTCAAGGACGACAACATCGTGCAGGCCATGCAGCAGGCCCAGGCCGACAAGCTGGACCACTGGAACTTCTACCAGGCGCGCAACATCCGCCAGGACGTGGCGGAGGCCAGCGTCACGCAGCTGAAACTGGCCAAGGCCTCCGCGCCAGCCGACAACGCGGCCGGCTATGACGAGGCGATCCAGCGCTACGAGGCCAAGGCGGCGCAGGAAGCGCAGAAGAAGCAGACGCTCAGCGCCGCCGCCGCGGAGGACCAGAAGACCTACGACAGCCTCAACTACCGGGACGACCAGTTCGATCTGTCCGACGCCGCGCTGGCCATCGCCATCTCGCTGCTCGCGGTCACCGCGCTGACCCGGCTGTGGTGGATGTACTGGGTCTCGTGGCTGCCCATCGGCGCGGGCGTGCTGATGGGCCTGTCAGGGCTGCTCGGCTGGGCCGTGCACCCGGACACGCTGACGAAACTTCTCTCGTGAACCTCAGACGTTCATCACGCTGACCGTCTTGGTCACCAGGTAGGCTTCCAGCGCTTCCGGGCCACCTTCGGAGCCGTAGCCGGAGTCCTTCACGCCGCCGAACGGCAGCTCGGGCACCGGGGCTGCCGGCTGGTTGACCCACAGCATGCCGACTTCCAGCCGCTGCGACAGCTCGTGCAGCGTCTTCAGCGACCTGGTGAAGGCATAGCTGGCCAGGCCAAACGGCAGGCGGTTGGATTCGGCGATGGCCTCGTCCAGCGTGTTGAAGCCGCGGATGCCGGCGATCGGGCCGAAGGGCTCGGTGTTGAAGATGTCGGCTTCAAGCGGCACGTTGTCCAGCACCGTGGCCGCGTAGAAGTTGCCCTTGCTGCCGACACGCTCGCCACCGGCGGCGACCTTCGCGCCCTTGCTCAGCGCGTCTTCGGTGATCTTGGCCATCGCGGCCAGGCGGCGCGGGTTGGCCAGCGGGCCCATGGTCGTGCCGTCTGCCAGGCCGTCGCCCACCTTCAGGCTGGACGCGTGGGCGGCCAGCGCTTGCGCAAACTCCGCGCGGATGCTGTTGTGCACCAGGAAACGCGTGGGCGAGATGCAGACCTGGCCGGCGTTGCGGAACTTGGCGGCACCGGCCGACTTGACGGCCAGCATCACGTCCGCGTCTTCGGCCACGATGACAGGCGCGTGGCCGCCCAGCTCCATCGTCGCGCGCTTCATGTGCAGGCCGGCCAGCGAGGCCAGCTGCTTGCCGACCGGGGTGGAGCCGGTGAAGGTGATCTTGCGGATCACCGGGTGCGGGATCAGGTAGCTGGAAATCTCGGCCGGGTCGCCATAGACCAGGCCGATCACGCCGGCCGGCACGCCTGCGTCCACGAAGGCCTGCAGCAGCGCGGCCGGCGAGGCGGGGGTTTCCTCCGGTGCCTTGACGATGATGGAGCAGCCGGTGGTCAGCGCGGCCGAGAGCTTGCGCACCACCTGGTTGATCGGGAAATTCCATGGCGTGAACGCGGCGACGGGGCCGACCGGCTCCTTGAGCACCAGCTGCTGCGCGGCAATGTTGCGCGATGGCACGACGCGGCCGTAGACCCGGCGGCCTTCGTCGGCGAACCATTCGATGATGTCGGCCGAGGACAGGGCTTCCACCTTGGCTTCTGCCAGCGGCTTGCCTTGTTCCTGGGTCATCAGCGCGGCGATCTGCGGCGCGCGTTCGCGCATCAGGCCGGCGGCCTTGCGCATGATGGCGGCGCGCTCGTTGGCCGGCACCCGGCGCCAGGTCTCGAAGCCGCGCTGCGCGGCGGCCAGCGCACGGTCCAGGTCGGCAATGCTGGCATGGGCCACGCGGCCGATGACTTCGCCGGTGGCGGGATTGACGACATTCAGCGTGCGGCCGCCGGTGGCATCCACCCACTCGCCATTGATCAGCAGCTGGGTGTCTTTGTAGGCGGGGTGCGAGGGATTGGACATGATGTGCTCCACAGTCTCGGGTCAAGGCATGGGGGCCGCTGCGGCCGGCGCGACCAGTCAAGGCCGGCAGGATGCAGCGGCGGGCGTGGCCGCAATGTTCGCACCGATGGCAAACCCTTGCAGGTGATGTCGGATGTCAGACATGTTGTGGAACGGCCCGTCGTCTTCCCGCCAGCGCCACAATCGGCCCGAATGAGCCCCGCGCAGCCTTCCATCCCAGGTGACTGCTTTGCGCCCGACTACGCGCAGGCGAGGCGGCGCTTTCTGCAAACCGCCCAAGCCGCGACATTGTCCGTGCACAGCGAGCCGCACCCGCTGCCCGGCCGGAACGGCGAGGCACTGGCGGTGGACGCGGTGCTGGATGGCGCGTCCGACGCGCAACGGCTGCTGATCGTCTCCAGCGGCTGCCACGGCATTGAAGGCCATGCCGGCTCGGCCGTGCAGATCGCGCTGCTGCGCGACGCCGTGTTCCGCGAAGCGGCCCACGGGACCGGCGTGGCGCTGCTGCACCTGCATGCCCTGAACCCGCATGGCTTTTCATTCGGCCACCGGGTGACGCACGAAAACGTGGACCTGAACCGCAATTTCGTCGACTTCAGCCAGCCGCGGCCGCACAACCGGCTGCTGCCGCGGCTGGCCCCTGTGCTGCTGCCCGAGCGCTGGCCGCCCACGCCGGGTAACCGGCTTGCGCTGTACGGCTTTGCCTTGCGCCACGGCATTCGCGCCACGCAGACCACCATTTCGCAAGGCCAGTACCAGGATCCGGAAGGGCTGTTTTTCGGTGGCAACGGCCCGAGCTGGAGCCGACTGGCGCTGGAACGGCTGCTGGCGCGCTTTGGCAGCCAGGCCCGCCGCATCGGCTGGATCGACGTTCACACCGGACTGGGCCCGAACGGCGTGGCCGAGCGCATCCTGGCTGGACGGCCTGAACCGGTGCTGCTCAAACGCGCGCGGGCCTGGTGGGGCCCTGGACTCACCTGCACGCAGGAAGGCTCTTCCAGTTCAGCGGTGCTGACGGGCGAGATGTGGCAGGCGGCAGCGGCAACCTGCCCGCAGGCCGAGCTGACGGCCATGGTGATGGAGGTGGGCACCCAGTCCAAGCTGAAAGTGCTGGACGCCTTGCGCGGCGACCAGTGGCTGCGCCTGCATCCGCAAGCCGGCGAGAAGCAGCGTGCGGCCATCCACCAGCGCATGCGCGAGGCCTTCTACACCGAGACACCGGCCTGGCAGGCGGCCGTGCTGGCGCAGGGCTGCGAGCTGGCCCTGCAGGCCGTGCGCGGCCTCGCGGCGACCTGAGCCAGCATCTCAGCCCTGCGCCGCCCAGGCCAGCAGCGGCGCCCACTGCGCCAGGTCCTGCGCCACGCGGCCAGGCGCCACGTCCCACAGCGTCAGCCCGTGCGCGGCCAGGTGCACGTAGTTCTGCGTGTCGCGCAGCACCGTCAGCTTGGGCGCGGGCAAGGCGGCCAGGTATTCGTTGAGCCGCTCCTGGGCGAGGGTATGGTCCTTGACCCGCATGCCGACCAGCCCCAGCCGCACCTTGGCATGCTGGGGATGGGCCTGCAGCTCGGCCAGGAAGGCGTGCGTGGCCTGGATGTCGAACAGGCTGGGCTGCAGCGGGATCAGCACGTGATCGGCCAGCTGCATCAGCGCGTCCAGCCGCTTGCCGTGCAGCCCGGCGGGGGTGTCGATGACCGCATGCGTCGTGCCCTTGGGCGGGCGCACCACGCCGCCGCCCTCGCGCACCTCCCAGCCGCGGATCGCCGGCAGGCTGGCCGGCCGCAGCGCCAGCCACTGGCGCGAGGACTGCTGGCGGTCCAGGTCCCCGAGCATCACCGCGTGACCTTGATGCGCCAGCGCACCGGCCAGGTTGGTGGCCAAGGTACTCTTGCCCACGCCGCCTTTGGGATTGGCGATTGCAAACACCGGCATCGGCGCCTCCACAATGCAAACCGCGGTATGGTAGCGGCGCGCCGCGAGCCACCGGCTCCCCGCTTTCCCCCGCAGTGCCACGCGCCGCGGCAATTTCCTGCATCACCCGCCGCCGTCCGCATGGCCGACATCGTTGTCCTCACCGCCCATCCCCGGCTCGAACATTCCCGCGTCAACCTGGCGCTGATGCAGGCGGCGCAACAGCTGCCGGCCGAGCATGTGATGGTGCGCGACCTGTACGCGCTCTACCCCGACTACCTGATCGACATCGCCGCCGAGCGCGCGGTGCTGGCCAAGGCCAAATTGCTGGTCTGGCAGCACCCGCTGCACTGGTACTCGCTGCCGCCGCTGCTCAAGCTCTGGGTCGACGAAGTCTTCGGCTTCGGCTGGGCCTACGGGCCGGGTGCGCACGCGCTGCGCGGCAAGGATCTGTGGATGGTCGTGTCGACCGGCGGCAGTGCCCAGGCGTACCACCCCAGCGGCCACAACCGCCACTTCATCGACGCCTTCTGGCCGCCGCACGAACAGACCGCCATGCTGACCGGCATGCGTTTCCTGCCGCCCATGGTGGTGCACGATGCACACCGCGTGGCCCAGCGCGAGATCGCGGCGCGGACCGCGCTGTTCGCCGACCGGCTGGCCAGCTACCCGAACTGGCCCGAGCTGGCCGAGTTGCCCGACACCGAACCCTGCGACGTCGGCCCCGGCGACCGGCCGCAGCGTTAGTCCCGTTACGACCGAACCGGTGCTATGCACCAAAGTGGCCGAAAGATCCCGAAACGCGAGGATGCCCACGATCAAAGTCGTCATGACCCCCGGCAAGAATGGCCTGGAACATGCTGCAAGCCACCGCGCCCGCCTGCCGTGCCGAGGCCGGGTGCAGTCGCAGCAGCTGTCCGGGAAAGGTTTCCTCCCTGTCGGAAACCGCAAAAGGAGGTTGTCATGAAAACCACGATCAAAGCAGTCCTGGCCCTGACATTTGCGCTGATGAACATCAGCGCCCACAGCCTGGTGCTCGATCCGGGCGAAGATCCGTGCGCCGTCTACCTGGACGACGATGACGCTGGCGAGGCCTACACAGCATGCGTGATGCAGAGAAAACGCACTTCCTGAACGTGATCCCTTCAAACCTTTGCAGTCCCCATGACGCCGGTTGAACCTTCCGGCAGTGGTTGGCTGCACCTGGGGTTGGTCTACCTGGGTGCAGCCGTTTTCGCAGTCCCGCTGGCGCGCCTGGCCGGGCTGGGCGCGATCATTGGCTACCTGGCAGCCGGCATCGCCATCGGGCCCTGGGGCCTGCGGCTGGTGACCGATGCGCAGGAAATGCTGCACTTCGCCGAGTTCGGCGTGGTGCTGATGCTGTTCCTGGTCGGCCTGGAACTGGAGCCCAAACGGCTCTGGGCACTGCGCCGGCCCATCTTCGGCTGGGGCAGCCTGCAGCTGCTGGGCTCGGCCGCGCTGATGTGCAGCGTGGCCATGGCCTTGGGCGTGGACTGGCAGCTGGCGCTGGTGGCCTCGCTGGGCCTGGCGCTGTCGTCCACCGCCATCGGCCTGGGCGTGCTGGCCGAGCGCAACCTGATGGCCACGGCCGGCGGGCAAAGCGTGCTCAGCGTGGCGCTGCTGCAGGACATTGCGGCCATCCCCATCCTCGCGCTGGTGCCGATGCTGGCCGGCGAAGCGCGCCACGGCGGCGGCTGGCTGGGCGCGGCCAAGGCGGTCGCGGTGATCGCCATCATCGTGCTGGGCGGCCGGCTGGTGCTGCGGCCCGCGCTGCGCTGGATCGCCCGCAGCAAGACACCCGAGATCTTCACCGCCGCGGCCCTGCTGCTGGTGGTGGCCACCGCTTCGCTGATGCAGACGGTGGGCCTGTCGATGGCCCTGGGCGCTTTCCTGGCCGGCGTGCTGCTGGCTGAAAGCGAATACCGGCGCGAGCTGGAAACCGACCTGGAGCCGTTCAAGGGCCTGTTCCTCGGCCTGTTCTTCATCGCCGTGGGCATGAGCCTGGACCTGTCGGTGCTGCGCGCGCAGCCGCTGCTGGTGGCCGGCCTGGTGCTGGGTTTCCTGTCCATCAAGGCACTGGTGCTGTGGGGCATGGGCCGGGCCATGAAGCTGCCGCTGGCGCAGCGCGGCGTGTTCGGCGTGCTGCTGGCGCAGGGCGGCGAGTTCGGCTTCGTGGTCTTCCAGGCGGCCGAGCAGGGCGAGGTGATCGAGCCGGCGACCTCGTCGCTGCTGGTCGCGGTGGTGGCGCTGTCCATGCTGCTCACACCCTTGCTGCTGGTGCTCAACGACAGGCTGGACAAGCGCCGCGCCGCGCGCAGTGGCGGCCGGGCCACCGGCACCGAGCTGAAGGAGATCGACGAGCCGCAGGAGGCGCCGGTGATCATTGCCGGCTTCGGCCGCTACGGCCAGATCGTCGGCCGGCTGATGTTCGCCAGCGGCCTGAAGGCCACCGTGCTGGAACACGACCCGGACCAGGTCGAGAGCCTGCGCAAGTTCGGCTGGCGCGTGTTCTACGGCGACGCCACGCGGCTGGACCTGCTGCGCACCGCCGGTGCCGGCAGCGCCAAGGTGCTGGTGGTGGCGGTGGACGACATGGCGCAAAGCCTGGCCATCGTCGACCTCGCGCAGGCCCACTTTCCAGCGCTGCAGCTGGTGGCGCGGGCGCGCAATGCGCAGCACTGGTACGAACTGAACAAGCGTGGCGTGGCGCACATCGAGCGCGAAACCTTCGACTCGGCGCTGATGAGCGGCCGCAGCGTGCTCGAAGGCCTGGGCCTGCGGCCTTACCAGGCGCGCACGCTGGCCCAGCGCTTCCGCCGCCACAGCGTGCAGCTGCTCAAGGAAATGGCACCCCACTATGGCGACCAGGCCAGACTGATGAGCATGGCCAAGGCCGGCCGCCAGCAACTCGAAGAAGCGTTTGCCCGCGAACGCGAGACCCAGGCCGAGCGCGGCCACGGCCATGGCTTTTTCGCGCATGACGACGAACCGCCCGAAGAGGCATCACCAGGAGACGACATGAACGACGAGATCCTGCAGGAACGGGCGGCCCAGGCCGCGACCCGCGCGCCCAGCCCGCCCACGCCTCCTCCGGCGCCGCCGCCTCATCCCGCGCCGGTACCGGTCACCTCGCCGCGCGACCCGCCGGCCGTGCCGCCCCCGCCGCCGCCCATCACCAGCCGCTGAGACCCGGCCGCTAGTGCCCCACCGTGCTGGCGGACTGCGGGGCCGGCGCGCCGCCCAGCCGATCAAACAGCCCCAGGACCTCGGCGAAGTTGATCGGCTTGGTCAGGTAGCCCTCGAAGCCGCTGTCGAGTGCCATGCGGACCTGGTGCGGCAGCGCGTCGGCCGACAGGGCGACCAGCCGAGCCGTGGCCGCGCCCGGCAGGGCACGCAATTGCGCCGCCAACTCCAGGCCCGAGACATCGCCCAGGTTCATGTCGATGAGCACCAGGTCGGGCCGCCGCTGCATGAACATCGCCAGTGCAAGCGCACCGCTGTTGGCAGCCCGGAAGGTGACCCACGAGCGCAGCTTGACCAGCTGCGACATCAGCTCGATGTTGACGTCGTTGTCCTCGGCATAGAGCACGTCCAGCCGGGCGGCGCTGCTTGACGCGGCAACCGGCCAGCGGGGCGCAGCCAGTGCCTGCGGCGCCGCCGCCCAGGGCAAGGTGATGGTGGCCCGGGTGCCCTGGCCAGGCGCGCTCTCCACCGCCAGCTCGCCGCCCATCGCCTGGACGAGCTGGCGTGTCAGCACCAGTCCGATGCCTGTACCTTCGACACCGGAGTGTTCGGCGCCCAGGCGATTGAAGGGTTCGAACAGGTGGGTCAACTGGCTGTCCGTCATGCCGGGTCCCTGGTCCTTCACGCTGAACTGGCAGTGATCGTGCTGCGGCACCAGGGACAGCGTGACAGGTCCCTCGCGGCCGCCGTACTTGACGGCGTTGCTCAGCAGGTTGATCAGCGACTGCCGCAGGCGCACCTCGTCTGCATGCACCCACAGCGGGCCGGGGAAGCTCACGTCGAGCTCGATCCGCCCTTCCTCCGAAAGCGTGCCGGCCACCGAACTGGCCTCTTCCGCCACGGCACGGGCCTCCACCGCCTGCAGGCTCAGCGAGAGCCGGCCGGATTCCACCATCGACAGGTCCAGCACATCGTTCACCAGCGCCAGCAGGTGGGCGCCTGCGCGCTCGATCTGACGTGCCCGCCCCTGGTTCAGCGGATCCAGCGGGTGCGCCAGGTCGATGTTCATCAGCTGCGCGAACCCGAGCACGGCATTCAGCGGCGTGCGCAACTCATGGCTCATGCGCGACAGGAACTCCGTCTTGGCGCGGCTGTGGGCCTCCAGCGTCTGGCGCTGCTCGCGCTCGCGCCGCATGGCCAGCTGCTCGCTCACGTCGCGCAGCACGATGGTGGTCTGCGGCCCAGGGCCGGTGTCCACTCTCGAGAACGTGGCCTCGGCGGGAAATGGCACGTCGCCCCGCAGGCCCACCAGTTCCAGTGGTTTGCCGCCAGGAGCCGCTGCAGGTGCACCACCGTCCAGCAGGGCCAGATCCTTGAACAGCTCGGCCACGGGCCGACCCAGGACCTGCTCGGCGCGCAGCCGGAACACCTGTTCCGCCGCACGATTGAACAGCACGATCCGCCCATGCTCATCAGCCGAGATCACGGCATCGGCCACCGCCTCGATGAGCTTGGCGAGCTTGGCTTCGCTCTTCTCCAGCGCGGCCTTGGTGCGCCGTTGCTCGCTCACGTCGAAGAAGGTCACCACCGCACCGTCGGGCCGGCCATCCTGGTACATCGGGTGGGCCCAGTACTCGACCGGAAACGCCCTGCCCTGCCGGTCCCAGAACTGGCTGGCCTGGCGGTGCGCCGGCTCCATCTTCAGGAAGGTCTGCTGCACCGGGCAGGTCTGTTCACCCGCCACCAGCTCGCAACGGGAATGAATCACCGAATGAACCTCGTGGCCGACCAGTTCCGACTCCTGCCGGTACCCCAGGCGATCCAGCGCGGCACGGTTCACGAAGGTGCAAAAGCCCCGGGTATCGACCCCCAGCAAGCCTTCCGTCGTCGAGTCCAGCAACTGCTGCAGCAGTTGCTGCCGACGCCGGATCTCGTGTGCCGCCAACTCCCTGTCCCGCAGCCCGCGGCGCACGATGCCCAGGCCCAGAAACCCGAGCAACGCAGCCGCCAGCGCATTGATGGCAATGGCAGCTCGCCGAAGCAGGCGCGCGTTGAAGGCAAGGCGATCGGAAAACGTGCGCTCCAGGCGTGTCAGGCGCAGATTGATGCTGGCCACCTTGGCCCGCATCTCCGCGGTCAGGGCCTCGTCGAAACGCCTGGGTGGCGGAATCAGCCGCAACTGCTTGTCCACCGCCTGCAACTCGGCAACGGCAAGGTCGCCCTCGCGCCAGCTCGCAATCGCCTCGGCCATCAGCGAAGAATCATGAAACCAGCGATAGAGCCAGATCAGCCCGTCGATGTCATCGGGGTGATTGCCGCCGGCGAGAAAGGCTCGCCTCACCACCTCGAAGTCGGGCGCCGCCTTGTCCAGTTCTTCGCGGGCCATGCGGTCGCCCACCGGAATGGCGACGGCATCCAGGAACTGCCTGTGGTCCTCCTCCGTGCCGGACTGAAGGTACTCCAGCAGGTGGATGTGCGCGTCCTTCTGGGCCTTGGAATACAGGCTCTCGCCAATCACGTACGACTGCACCGCTGCCAGCAACTGAATGCTGAAAATGGCCAGCAGCACCTGGAACAGGCCGATGGTGCCAAGGGCCACGACGACCCAGGAGATTCGGCGGGCGGGGCGGCGTTGCATGATGGGCTGGAGGTCGGCGCCGACTCCCTGCATTGCCTCAAACCCGCTCGCGGACCGCCTCATGGCGAGAAGGATCCCACCTCGGCACCTGCACGGGGGAGGGGGCGTCCAGGCACTTGTCCAGCGCCATCTTCATGTAGTTGTAGCTGGTCAGCACCCGGGAGCGGATCAGGTCCACGTAGCCCCGGTTGGGCGTCATGCCCACCAGCGTGCTGATGATTTCCAGCGCCTCCCAGGGATGGGTGTCGTCGTATTTGGCGTGCAGCTTGAGCCACTTCATCGCCTTGGTGCGATGCAGTTCGGGCAGGCTGTTCTCGTAGGCATCGCTGGCGCAGACCAGGTCAGCCCACTCACCCGTGGCCCCCTCGATCGCGTAGTTGGTCGCCGCCATGCCGGCGGCCAGCGAGTCCCGCTCGCAGCTGTGCCAGCACCAGTGCGACAAGGCCTCGGTGGCCGGCGGCACCGCACCGTGCACCAGGTCGTCCAGCGAGAGCCCGGCCGCCAGCGCCCAGGCCTGCCAATGATCCGCATGGTTCTGCTCGACGCGGATGTTGCGAATCAGGTACCTGCGCGCCTGGTCGTGGCCGCGCACCCGCCCCAGCGCCACCTTCAGCAGGTTCAGCGCCATGTACTGCGGGAACTGCTCGATCACCGGCCAGATGCCGGCGAGGAAATTGCGGGTCTGCCCGGGCGCCAGGCGCGCGTCCCGCATCAGGCGGAACAGTTCGTGCTGCGTCACGCCCAGCCGGGTAGGCTCACATTCGCTGACCAGGTCCTGGACCCAGTCAGGGTAGCTGCGAATGTCCGTCAGCGCGCCCTGCAAGGCGAACTCGTTGTTCATCTTGATCCCTTGATCCCCTGATCCCTGTTCGCGGCCATGAGACAGAACAACGGGTCGCCGATTGACTCTAACCACTTGGCAGCCGGCTGACAATCAATGAATCCGGCATGGCGCGCAAGCCGCCGAGGCAACCCCTAGGCTGAGGCCCGGCAGCGGCGCCCCGCCAGCCGCCAGCGGCTTCGAACCGAGTTTTCTGCGCCTTGGGCGCTCCTACACTGGCGGGCTGCCTGCGCACCCGCGTGTGGCAGGACAGGATTCGGCAGCGGGCCACGAGCCGGCCGCCAGCGACAGGCAGTGCAATGAGGAGAGACAAGTGACGAAGCCCGCAACCCATGTGCTGGTGGTCAGCGCAGACGAGACCTGGCGGGCCGCCGTGGTCCATGGCCTGAATGCCGCGGCCGCGAGGCTGGACAACCCCTTCGGCCTGCAGGCCATGGCCTGCGCCTGCGACGGCGGCGCACTGGAAGCCGCATTGGCCACCACCGCCGGCGCGGACGTGCAGGTGGTGCTGATGGACCACGGCGCGCGCGGCAGCGAAGACCATGGCGCGCCGGCCGTGCTCACCGCCCAGCGCATCATCGAAGCGCGGCCCGAGCTGTCGCTCTACATGCTGCTGGAGGACGACAGCGACAAGCTGCTGGTCGAGCAGCTCGCCAGCGACGCGGTGGACGGCTATTTCTTCCGCGAGGAAATGGACTTCAACGGCTGGTTCCGCATCCTCGCGGCCGAGCTGGCCGAGAAGGCCGACACGCCTTTCTACGACGCGCTGCGCGACTACGTGGCCCAGGCCAAGGACAGCTGGCACACGCCCGGCCACGGCGGCGGCGACTCGTTCAAGAACAGCCCCTGGGTGGGCGACTTCTACGACTTCGTCGGCGAGGAAATGCTGCGCGCCGACCTCTCGGTGAGCGTGCCCGAGCTGGACTCGCTGCTGCATCCAACCGGCGTGATCGCCCAGTCGCAGAAGCTGGCCGCCAAGGCCTTCGGTGCGCGCAAGACCTACTTCGCCACCAACGGCACCAGCACCTCGAACAAGGTCATCTTCCAGACCCTGCTGGCACCGGGCGACAAGCTGCTGCTGGACCGCAACTGCCACAAGTCGGTCCACCACGGCGTGATCCTGTCGGGTGCCATGCCGGTCTACCTGGACTCGTCGGTCAACCGCCACTTCGGCCTGTTCGGCCCGGTGCCCAAGGCGACGATTGCCGCGGCCATCGCCGCCAACCCGGACGCCAAGGTGCTGATCCTCACCAGCTGCACCTACGACGGCCTGCGCTACGACCTGCGCCCCATCATCCAGACGGCCCACGAGGCCGGCATCAAGGTCATCGTCGACGAGGCCTGGTACGGCCATGCCCGCTTCCACCCCGAGCTGCGGCCGACCGCGCTGGAGTGCGGCGCCGACTACGCCACGCAAAGCACGCACAAGATCCTCTCGGCCTTCTCGCAGGCCAGCATGATCCACGTCAACGACCCGGCGTTCGACGAGCACCTGTTCCGCGAGAACTTCAACATGCACGCGAGCACCAGCCCGCAGTACAACCTGATCGCCAGCCTGGACGTGGCGCGCAAGCAGGCCGTGATGGAAGGCTACCGGCTGCTGGACCGTTCGCTGAAGTTCGCCCACGAGCTGCGCCAGAAGATCAACGCCACCGGCGCGTTCCGGGTGCTGGAGCTGGACGAGCTGCTGTCCGACGAGGTGAAGCAAGACGGCATCCGCCTGGACCCGACCAAGCTGACCATCGACATCTCGGCCAGCGGCTGGAGTGCCGACGAACTGCGCGGCGAACTGATCGGCCGCTACAACATCCAGGTCGAGAAGAACACGCACAACACGCTCACGCTGCTGCTGACCATCGGCACCACGCGCAGCAAGGTCTCGCGCCTGTTCGACGCGATGCTGCGCCTGGCCAAGGACCGCCGCACGCCGCTGACCTACGCACGCATGCCCGAGGCGCCACGCTTCACCCGCCTGGCCTGCCTGCCGCGGGACGCCTTCTACGAGGCCGGCGAGAAACTGCCGGTGCTGGACGACAACGGCCGCGCCAACCCGGCGCTGAACGGCCGCATCTGCTGCGACCAGATCGTGCCCTACCCGCCCGGCATCCCGGTGCTGGTGCCGGGCCAGGTGATCGAGCCGGCCATCATTGCCTACCTGGCGCGGCTGCTTCAGACGCAGAAGTCCATCGACCTGCACGGCCTGGCCACGCTGGACGGCGAGCTGCACCTGCGCGTGCTCAGCCTGGCCGAACAGGCGGCGTTGCCCGGCGTCTGCTGAAGCACCCTCTCTAGCCGACGCGGTGGCCGTCGGCGCCCATCACCGCCAGCTCGATGAAGCGTGACGCGACAAACGGCCCGGCGCCTGCGTACCCCAGGCTGTAGTCGCCCAGGTCCAGGCGCTTGATGCTGGCCAGGGCCTGGCGCAGCTTGTCGCGGCTCAGGTCGCGGCCAGCGCGTCGCAGGCCTTCCATCATCATCTGCGCATTGACCCAGCCTTCGAAGCTGCTGGCGTCGTAGTGCTCGTCGCCCAGCGCCTTCATCTCGGCCTGGTACTGGCGCACAGCGGCCAGCTTGGTCTTCTCTGCATCCGGGAAGACCTGCGTCATGGCCATGCCCTTGGCGGCGGCACCCAGCCGTGGCAGCTCGGACGCAATGACCGAGACCGACAGCCCCACCATCGGCAGCCCGCCGGCCTTGCTGCGCAGCGCCAGCACCAGCGCGGTGTTGGCGCTGCCTGTCGTGACCAGCAGCACCGCGCCCGGCCTGGCGGCCAGCACCTGCTGGCTCAGCTCACCGGCATTCGCGCCATTCACCGCGAGCGCAAACTGGCCGATCGACTTCAGCCCCTTGTCACTCAGCGCGGCCTCTGCATCACGCAGCACTTCCTTGCCAAACGGGTTGTCCAGGTAGACCAGTGCAATGTCCTTCAGCCCCATCGAGACCAGCTGCTGCACCACGCGGATGGCTTCGTCGCTGTAGCTGGCACGCACATGGAAGACCTGCCTCAGGTCAGGCCGCCGCAGCGAGGCTGCGCCAGTCACCGGCCCCACGCAAGGCACGCCGGCCTGCTCGATCAGCGGCAGGATGGCCGCGGTGTTGGCCGTGCCCATGCAGGACATCAGCGCGAACGCGGCATTGCCGTCCAGCAGGCCTTTGACGTTCTCCAAAGTCCGGGTGGCAACGTAGGCATCGTCCCGCACGGCAAGACGCAGGTTCCGGCCATTGATGCCGCCGTTCTCGTTGACCGCACGAAAGGCCGCCTTGATGCCCGCCACATGCGCGGTGCCGGCACCGCCCAGCGGGCCCGTCATGGCCAGCGAACAGCCCAGGGTCACCTGCTGCGGGCCAAGCGCTTCGTCCGCAGCCCGCGCCACCGGCAGCCCGGTTGCGGCCAGCGCGAGCGCTGAACTTCGAACAAGGAATTGGCGACGGCGTGACATGGCAGCTCCGGGTTTCGTGAGCGCCAAAGTCTAGGCAGCGCAAGGGTCTTGCCTTGTCCCCAGGGCGACAGGCGGGGGCCGCTGCAACACGGGATAAACCATGTGGCACCCGCGCGTCCGCACGCCAGCTTCAGCGCCTTGCCGCGCTCAAGGCTTGCCAGAACACCGGGTCCTGGCTGGTCGCGAAGTTGATGCGCATCAGCGTGCCGGGCTTGCGCGTGGCCTGGAACAGGTGGCCGGGCGCCAGCAGCCAGCCCTGGTCCAGCATCACCTGCGCCAGCGCCTCGGTGTCCACGCCCGTGTCCAGCCAGCCAAACAGGCCGTTGGGCGGCGTCACGAAACGGCAGCCGTGCGCCTGTGCCAATTGCACCGTGCGGTGACGCGCCGCGTCCAGCCGCTGCGTGACCCGCTCGGCGTGGCGGCGCAGGCTGCCCTGCTCCAGGCACAGCGCCACCGCCTGCTCCAGCACGGCAGGCGTGGTCAGCGTGGACAGCAGCTTGGTGTCGACCAGCCGCTCCACGACCTGCGGCGGCACGGCCATGTAGCCCACGCGCCAGCTCGGCGTGAGGATCTTCGAGAAGCCGGAAACGTAGAGCGTGCGCTGCAGCCCGTCCAGCGCGCTCATGCGCGGCAGGTGGGCGGGGGCGAGGTGGGAATAGGTGTCGTCCTCGACCACCCAGAAGTCATGCGCCTCGGCCAGCTTCAGCACCTGGTGGGCGTGTGCCAGGCTGATGGAGTTGCCGGTCGGGTTGTGCAGCACCGGCACCGTCACGTACATGCGCGGCCGGTGCTCCCGGATCAGCGTGGCCATCACGCCCAGGTCCGGCCCGTCCACGCCGCGCGGCACCGGCAGCAGCCGCATGCCGAGCTGGCTGAGCCGCGCGTATTCCACGGCCCAGGCCGGCTCGTCCACCAGCACCGCGTCGCCAGGGGCCAGCAGCGTGCGCGAGATCAGGTCCAGCGCGTGCGTGGCACCGGTGGAGGTGATGATCTGCTCGGGCACTGCGCGCACGCCAAAACTGGCCAGCTTGATGGACAGCGCATCGCGCAGCCGCCGGTCGCCGGCCGGGTGGCCGTATTGCAACGCGATCATCGGGTCACCCTGGGCCAGCACCCGGCGCAGCGCGCTGGACAGCAGTGGCAGGTCCAGCCAGTCGGCCGGCAGTGTGCCCAACCCTGGCGCGGGCTTGTCCGACAGGCCGTGGAACATGCCGCGGATCAGCGCGGTGGCGTCTACCGGCGCCACCCGCGGTGTGTCCGGTGGCAAGGTTGCACGCACCGCTTGCGCGGCCCGCTGCTCGCGCACGAAGAAGCCGCGCTGGCGCCGCGCCTCGACCAGGCCTTGCGCCAGCAGCTGGTCATAAGCGGCGACGACCGTGTGCGCGCTCACGCCGTGCCGGCTCGCGCAGTCGCGCACCGAAGGCAGTCGCGCACCGGGCGCCAGCAGGCGCTGGCGGATGCGCTCGGCGAACTGCGCAGCGAGCTGTTCGGTCAGCGTCTGGCCGGCGCTGCGAGCGAGTGTGCCGACCGAAGCGCCGGAGGCGCCACCGCTGCCGCCTGCGGCCAGCGGGGCATCGCCGGCGAGCAGGCGGTCGTTCAACGTCAAGGACGAGTCTGCAGGGCTCATGAAAAGCTCATCTGTGTCTGCTGGCCAACCGGTACAGATTCCGGCTGTGCACCCTTGAACTGTACTGGAACTGTACCGGTGCGCCACCCTACACTGGCTGCATGGGCAGTTCTGCTTCCGCCAGCCTTTCCTCCTCCTCCGCACCCAGCGCCGCAACGCTGCACCGCAGCCTGTGGCTGGGCGCGCTGGGTGTGCTGATGTTCGCGATGACGCTGCCGATGACACGCCTGGCCGTCGGCCCGGCGGACGCGCCGCAGCTGCCGCCGCTGTTCGTCACCGCCGGCCGCGCCGCCGGCGCCGGGCTGCTGGCCGCCGTCTACCTGCTGCTCACGCGCGCAGCCCGGCCGCAGCAGCGCCACCTGCGCGACCTGCTGGTCACCGCGCTGGGCAGCGTGGTCGGCTTCCCGCTGTTCCTCGGCCTGGCGCTGCGCCAGGTGCCTTCGATGCACGCCGCGGTCGTCACCGGCATCCTGCCGCTGGCGACTGCGGCGATGGCAGCGCTGATGCTGCGCCAGCGCGCACCGCTGGGCTTCTGGCTGTGTGCCTGCGCCGGCTGTGCCCTGGTGCTGGTGTTCGCCGCCTGGGAAGGCCATGGGCAACTGGTGCTGGCCGACGGCTGGCTGCTGCTGGCGGTGCTCAGCGCCTCGGTCGCCTACGTTTCGGGCGCCCGGCTGAGCGCCGGCTGGCAGGCCGAGCAGGTCATCAGCTGGGTGCTGGTGCTGAGCCTGCCGGTGACGCTGCCTGTGGCTGCCCTGAGCTGGCCGCAGCATGCGGTGGCGGCCGCGGCCTGGGGCGGCTTTGCCTACGTCACGGTGTTCTCGATGTGGGTCGGCTTTTTCGCCTGGTACCGGGCGCTGGCCATGGGCGGCACGCTGCGCGTGAGCCAGGTGCAACTGCTGCAGCCTTTCCTCGCCTTGCTCTTGGCGGTGCCGGTGCTGGGCGAGGCCCTGAGCCCCCACACGCTGGGCTTTGCGCTAGCGGTGCTGGCTGTGGTGATGCTGGGCAAGCGGATGCCGATGGCCACCAAGAAGGCAGGCGCTGCATGAAGACCTTGGGTGTGCTGGGCGGCATGAGCTGGGAGTCGACGCTGGTCTATTACCGGCTGCTGAACCAGGGCGTGGCCGAGCGCCTGGGCGGGCTGCACAGCGCCAGCCTGCGGCTGGCCAGCGTGGACTTTGCCGAGATCGCCGAGCAGCAGCGTAGCGGTGACTGGGCCGGAGCCGGCGCACTGCTGGGCCAGGTTGCCGCGCAGCTGCGCACGGCCGGCGCCGAAGGCCTGATCATCGCCACCAACACCATGCACAAGGTGGCGCCGGCCATCACCGAACTCGGCGGCCTGCCGCTGCTGCACATTGGCGACGCCACCGGCAACGCACTGCGCGCCGCCGGCCACCGCCGCGTGGGCCTGCTGGGCACACGCTTCACGATGGAAGACGGCTTCCTGCGCGAGCACCTGGCGCAGCAGCATGGCATCGAAACCGTGGTGCCCGATGCGGCTGGCCGCGCCGAGATGCACCGCGTGATCTACGAAGAACTGTGCCGCGGCCAGGTGCTGGGCGGCTCGCGCGAGCGGGTCGTCGAGATGATGACCGCCCTGGCAGCGCGGGGCTGCGAAGCCATCGTGCTCGGCTGCACCGAGATCGCGCTGCTGACCGACCCGCAGAATCCCCCCGAACCTGGCGGCTGGCCACTGCCCTTGTTCGACACCACCACCCTGCACGCCCAGGCGGCCGTGCAGTGGATGCTTGCTGACCATTCGCCTGAGACAACGAAGGAACTGCCATGACCGACAAGACCACCGGAAGCCCCTGGACGCTCGCGCACCGCGCCGCGCGCATGAACCCGTCCATCATCCGCGAGATCCTGAAGGTCACCGAACAGCCTGGCGTTTTGTCCATGGCCGGCGGCCTGCCGTCGCCGGACACCTTCCCCATCGAAGCGATGCGCGAAGCCAGCGCCAAGGTGCTGACCGACAGCCCGCGCGAAGCGCTGCAATACGCCGCCAGCGAAGGCTACGGCCCGCTGCGCGAATGGGTGGCCGCCACGCTGAACGCGCAAGGCCAGCAGGTCACCCCGGACCGGGTGCTGATCACCACCGGCTCGCAGCAGGCGCTGGACCTGATTGCCAAGGTGCTGGTGGACGCTGGCGCGCCGGTGGCCGTCGAAACCCCCACCTACCTCGGCGCGCTGCAGGCCTTTGCGCCCTTCGAGCCGCTGTTCACCAGCGTGGCCAGCGACGACCAGGGCCCGATTCCCGATGCGATCCGCGCGCTGCCGCACGACGCGCCCGGCACCCGCTTCCTGTACGTGCTGCCGAACTTCCAGAACCCCACCGGCCGGGTGATGGGCGAGGCGCGCCGGCAGGCCGTCGTTGCCGCGGCGCAGGCCGCCCGCGTGCCGCTGGTCGAAGACAACCCGTATGGCGACCTGTGGTTCGACCAGGCCCCTGCCGCGCCGCTGGCCGCGCGCTGGCCCGAAGGCACGGTCTACATGGGCTCGTTCTCCAAGGTGCTGGCGCCCGGCCTGCGCCTGGGCTACGTGGTGTCGCCCGCCGCGCTCACACCCAAGCTGCTGCAGGCCAAGCAGGCGGCCGACCTGCACACGCCGAGCTTCAACCAGCGCATGGTGTTCGAGGTGATCCGCAACGGCTTCCTGGACCAGCACATCCCGACCATCCGCGCCCGCTACAAGACCCAGCGCGACACCATGGCCCAGGCCCTGACCGAACACATGCCGGCCGGAACCGAATGGGCCGCGCCGCAAGGCGGCATGTTCTTCTGGCTGCGCCTGCCGGCAGGCTGCAACGCGATGGCGCTGCTGCCCAAGGCCGTCGCCGCCGGCGTGGCCTTCGTGCCGGGCGAGCCGTTCTACGCACATGCGCCGGACACGCGCACGATGCGCCTGTCCTTCGTGACGCTGACGCCCGACGAGATCCGCTACGCGGTGGCGACGCTGGGCGGCGTGCTGAAGAAGCACCTGTTCGAGGACCTGGCACAGGAAACGCCATGAGCGAAGCGGGTCAGTCCAGGCAGTTCAGCCAGCTCGACGTCTTCACCGACACACCGCTGCGGGGCAACCCCCTGGCCGTGGTGCACGACGCCGACGGACTGAGCGACGCACAGATGGCAGCCTTCGCGCGCTGGACCAATCTGAGCGAAACCACCTTTCTGCTGCCACCCACGCAGCCGGGCGCCGACTATCGCGTGCGCATCTTCACGCCGGGTGGTGAGCTGCCCTTTGCCGGCCATCCGACGCTGGGCAGCTGCCATGCGTGGCTGCGTGCCGGCGGCCAGCCCCGGCAGGCAACCGAGGTGGTGCAGCAGTGTGCGCTGGGCCTGGTGAGCATTCGCCGAGACGGCACGCGCCTGGCCTTTGCCGCGCCGCCTTCCAGGCGCAGCGAGGTGGATGCCGGACTGCTCAGCGAAGTGCTGCAGGCCCTGGCGCTGCCGGCCGATGAACTGGTGGCCGCGCAGTGGCTGGACAACGGCCCGCGTTGGCTGGGCCTGCAAACCCGCAGCGCCGCACGCCTGCTGGCGCTGACGCCCGACCATGCCCGCCTGAGGCCTCTGGCGAAGGCGGGCCTGATCGCCCCGCAGCCCGCCGGCACCGACACCACCTTCGAAGTGCGCGCCTTCGCGGCCGCTATCGGTGTGAACGAAGACCCGGTCACCGGTAGCCTGAACGCCAGCCTGGCGCAATGGTTGATGGACAGCGACGCGGCGCCTGCGAGCTACGTGGTTTCGCAAGGCACGGCCATGGGCCGCATGGGGCGGGTCTACCTGCAACGCGAGGGCGAGACGGTGTGGGTGGGCGGCGACGTGGCTGGCTGCATCGAGGGCCAGGTGCGGCTTTGATGTGAGCGGCAGGGCTGTGGCAGCATGCTGGCCATGCACATCCGCCCACACCCCCTGCTCGCGGCGTTCGCCGCCGCGTCCCTCGCCGCTGGCGCCCACGCAGCGCCGGTGCGCTATGAGATCGACCCTTCGCACACCTACCCCAGCTTCGAGGCCGATCACCTGAACGGCCTGTCGGTCTGGCGCGGCAAGCTCAACAGCAGCGCCGGCGAGATCACGCTGGACAAGGAAGCCGGCACCGGCACTGTGACGGTGCGCATGGACGCCGAAAGCCTGGACTTCGGGCTGGACGCGATGAACAAGGCAGCGCGCGGCGACATGCTGTTCGACACCGCAAAATACCCCAGCATCACCTACGTGGGCAAGCTGGTGAAGTTCGTCAACGGCGCGCCCACCGCGGTCGAAGGCGAGCTGCGCCTGCATGGCGTGGCCCGACCGGTGGCACTGGTGATCAACAGCTTCAAGTGCATGCCGCACCCGATGTTCAAGCGCGAGGTGTGCGGTGCCGACGCGCTGGCGGTGATCCAGCGCGACGAGTTCGGCATGGCCGCAGGCAAGGACTACGGCTTCAAGATGGACGTGACGCTGCGCATCCAGATCGAAGCGATCCAGGCACCGTGACACTGAGGGGCGTGGCATGGGGACTGGCCGTGGCCAGCCTGTCCCAGGGCAGCCTGGCCGCAACGCAGCGCTACGCGCTGGACCCGGCCCGCACGCAGGCCAGTGTCGAGGCCGATGCGGGCCTGTCGATGGTCGAAGGCCAGCTTGCGCGCAGCACAGGCGAAGTGCTGCTGGACCGCGAGGCCGGGCAAGGCCAGGTGGCGGTGTGCCTGCCGGCAGACAGCCTTGACTTCGGCCTGTCGATGCTGAACGACCTGGCCCGCGGGCCGATGGCCTTCGAGGCGGCCCGCTTTCCCGAGATCTGCTACCAGGGTCGGCTGGTGGACTTCATCGGCGGTGTGCCCGGCGCAGTCGAAGGCGAGCTGCAGATGCATGGCGTGACGCGCCCGCTGCGGCTTGCCATCCAGTCCTTTCGCTGCGCGCCGGACGACACGCTGCAACGCGAGGCCTGCAGCGCCAGCGCAGTGGGCAAGCTGCAGCGCGACGAGTTCGGCATCGACATCGGGAAGGACCTGGGCCTGCGCATGGCGGTGACCTTGCAGGTGCGGATCGTTGCCGTGGCGGTGCCCGCGGACATGGCGCCTGAGGTAATGCCACCGCCGACCGGGCCTTCAGCGGATGGCGTCCCAGAGTAGCTTGCTGCCGGTCAGCGCCATGCCGATGTTGAACAGCCGGTAGAACCAGACCTGGTTGATGCGCCGCACGACGTGCAGGCCCAGCCACACGCCCAGCGGCGCGAACGGCGCCAGCGTCAGCGAGGTCCACAGGTTGCGCGTGTCGATCAGGCCGAGGAAGGCATAGGGAATCCACTTCGACAGGTTCACCGCGGCGAAGAAGACCGCCATGGTCGCCGTGAACTTGATCGGCGAGAGCCGCAGCGGCAGCACGTAGAAGCTGACCGGCGGGCCGCCGGCATGGGCCACAAAGCTGGTGAAACCGCTCACGGTGCCCAGCGTGAAGCCCAGCCAGCGCGGCGGCGGTGGCGCGTCTGCCTTTGGCGGGAAGACCAGGCGGATGGCGAGGAACAGCAGCGTGATCGCGCCGACGACGCCGGCCACCGTGTGGGCCGACAGCACGCCGAACAGCACCGTGCCGATCACCGTGCCCAGCAGGCCGGCCGGCAGCAGCAGCTTGATCAGCCCACGGTCACACTCGCGCACCAGCGCAGCCAGGCCCATCGCGTCCATCACCGCCAGCAGCGGCAGCATGATGGCTGCGGCCTGTGGCACCGGCACCACCAGCGCCAGCAGCGGCACCGCGAGCGCGCCGAAGCCTGCGCCAAAGCCGCTCTTGGACAGGCCCATCAGCACCACCGCCGGGATGGCGATGGCGTAGAACGACCAGCCGTGCGCGAACAGCTCGTTCACAGCACCTGGCAAGCTTCCTCGAAGCTCAGGCGCGGGTTGCGCGGGCGCACGCCCGCCGGGTCGGCCTTGCCCAGCGTGCAGATGAAGTTGGTGCGCACCGTGGTGCCGGCCCAGAAGGCCGCATCCACCGCGGCCGCGTTGAAGCCACCCATCGGGCCACAGTCCAGGCCCAGTGCGCGGGCTGCCAGCATCAGGTAGGCGCCTTGCAGGCTGCTGTTGCGCAGCGCGGCGTCCGGCACCCGCGCCGGGTTGTCGATGAACATCTTGCGGAAGTCGACCTGCGGATAGAGCCTGGGCAAGTGCTCGTAGAACGCCATGTCCATGCCGACGATGGCCGTCACCGGCGCCTGGCCGACCTTGGCCTGGTTGCCGCCGGGTGCCATGCAGGGCACCAGCCTGGCTTTGGCTTCATCGGACGTGACGAAGATCAGCCGCATCGGCGAGCTGTTGGACGCCGTCGGGCCCCACTTTGTCAGCTCATAGAGCTCGCGCAGCGTGGCTTCGGCCACTGGCGTGGGCAGGTAGGCGTTGGCGGTGCGGGCTTCGGTGAACAGCTGTTCCGTGGTGACATTCATGCGGTGCTCGGCGGTGGGAAGGCGAAGAAGCGACAATTCTCGGATGTTCCAGCCCTCCCAGCACGACGTTCGCAACTTCTTCTGCCAGACCCTGGCCAAGCAGCGCAACGGGGAATTGCTCTCGCCCATCGAGACCCTGGCCGCCGGCTGGATCGCCGAGCACCCGGAGTACCACGCCGAGCTGGCCGACGTGGAAGCGGCGCTGGCCGCCGTCTACGACGTGGAAGACGGCCGCACCAACCCCTTCCTGCACCTGTCCATGCACCTGAGCATCAGCGAACAGGTCTCGATCGACCAGCCGCGCGGCATCCGCCAGGCGGTCGAACTGCTGGCCGCCAAGCGCAACTCGCTGCACGACGCGCAGCACGAGGTCATGGACTGCCTGGGCGAGATGCTGTGGGCCTCACAACGCAGCGGCCTGCCGCCGGACGGGCATGCGTACTTGGATGCGGTGCGGCGACGCGCGACGCGCTGATCCGCCTTCCGTTTGGGCAGATCCCACCTCCCGTTCGGCCTGATCCCACCTCCCGTTCGGCCTGATCCCACCTCCCGTTCGGGCTGAGCTTGTCGAAGCCTGCATAGGGCATGGTGGCTTGCGCCGCCTTCGACAAGCTCAGGCCGAACGGTTCAGTTCACGCAGGCGAACCCAAACCGAAGCCCTATCGTTTCGGCAGCTTGTCCCCGGCCCACAGCTCATCCAGTTGCTTGAAACCCCATGTGACCGGGTTCTCGCGGCCGACGATCTTGTCGGTCGAGCGGGCCAGGTCCAGCAGTTGCGGGTTCAGTGGCATCTGGGACTTGGTCGAGAAAAAGACCTTGACCATCGGGGTCACCAGGGCCTTGGGATTCTGGTCCACCACCACCGCCAGCTTGCCGCTCTGCAGCTTGACCAGCGATCCCACCGGATAGATGCCCAGGCTCTTGACGAAGGCCTGGAAGATCTTGGGGTCGAAATGGCCCTGCCACGAAGCCATCTTGGCAATCGACTCCGCCGGGTCCCAGCCGGCCTTGTAAGGGCGGTTCGAGGTGATGGCGTCGTAGACGTCGCAGACCGAGCCCATGCGCGCCAGCAGGCTGATCTGCTCGCCTGGCAGCTTGTGCGGGTAGCCGGTGCCGTCCATGCGCTCGTGGTGGTGCAGGCAGACGTCCAGCGCGCCAGCGCTCGCGCCCTTGGCCTCCAGCAGCATTTCATGGCCGCGGTCGGGGTGCGACTTCATCACGGTGAATTCTTCGTCGGTCAGCTTGCCGGGCTTGTTCAACACGTCCAGCGGCATTGCCGCCTTGCCCAGGTCGTGCAGCAGACCGGCCAGGCCTGCATCCCGGCAGCCAGCCTCGTCCAGGCCCAGTTCACGGCCCAGCGACACCATCAGTGCGCAGACGGCCACCGAATGCATGTAGGTGTAGTCGTCCTGGGTCTTGAGCCGGGCCAGGCTGACCAGCGCGCCAGGGTTGCGGAACACCGAATCGGCAATGTCGTTGACCAGCGGCAGGCACTGCTCGGCATCCACGGCCTTGCCCAGCCGGGCTTCAGTGAACATCGACACGACACGCGCCCGGCCCTCCTTGTAGAGCGCCGCAGCCTGCGAGAGCTCGGTTTTCAGGTCGCGGTCCGGCTCGGGCGGCATTCTCGAGGCAGGCGCAGCGGGCGGCGTCACCGGCGCGGCAGCCGGCGCCTCGGCGGCACGGGCCGGCGCCCGCAGGCCCGGCAGGCGCTCGGTCGCATCGGCCAGGTCCAGGCCTTTTTCCGAGTCTATCCACACACCGGGCAAGCCGCTCGCATGCAGCTTGGCCAGGTCGTTGTGGTCCTTGATGACGAACTTGGTCTTCCAGAAAGGATGGTCGATCCACGCGCCCTCCAGCGCGTGGATGTGCATGCCCAGTCTGACCTGCGAAACCAGTATTTTTTTAAGCATGTCCGGCCAATGTGTCCGTACCCAAGACCCTGGGCAACAGCCTGTTATCGGCCACAAGCCCATGTCGCTTGAGCGGGTGACATGGCCGCTGGCCTGGGCCTCTTCCCTGGCCGGACATGAAAAAGCCGCCAACCCTGCCGGGCGGCGGCTTTTTCAGGCGGGCCCCGCCTGAGATTTCGCAAACGCGGGCGCTGCGGCGCCGGGGCTCAGCGGAAGTGCGATTGCGGCAGCGTCTTCAGCTCACCCGGCAGCGTGGACAGGAACTCCGCCACCTGGCGGAGCTCGGTTTCGCTCAGCGTCTTGGCCATGGCGTTCATGGTCGGGTTGCTGCGACCGACCAGGTGGCCGGCGTCGGCCTGGTAGGACTTCAGGGTCAGCGTGAGGTAGTCGGCATGCTGGCCGGCCAGGCGCGGGTTGGCCGGGTCGGGGGTGGTGCTGAAGTTGGCACCATGGCAGGCCACGCAGACGGCCAGCTTGTCCTTCAGCGCGGCCGGCAGTTCGGCCGGCGGCGGCGCGGTGGCACCTGCATGGCCGTGGTCAGCGTAGTAGGCCGCGAGGTCGGCAATGTCCTGGTCGCTCAGCGAGCCGGCAATGGCGCGCATGGTCGGGTGCTTGCGATCACCCTTGCGGTAGCTGTCCAGCGCCGAGGCGATGTACTTGGCGTTCTGGCCGGAGATCATCGGCACGTGGTAGACCTGCGGGAAGCTGGCCTGGTAGCCGACGATGCCGTGGCACCCGATGCACATCGCATTCTTCTTTTCACCGGCCTTCGCATCGCCCTTGACCTCCTGGGCCTGGGCTGCTGAAAAGAAGAAGCTGGCCAGCGCCAGCAGCAAAAGGCTTGCCTTGGTTTTCATCGCGGAATGATTCGTCTTGGCGAACGGTTTCGAGGAGGGCCGGTACGGTGTACGGCATGGCAAAAAATGCCTGCCTGGCTGCACCGGCTTGCGATTTGTCAACGATTATAGGCACGACCTTATACTGATCCGACCCCTGCCAAACCCCTGGCAACACCGCATTTCCAAGTCGTCAAAACTCGGGCTCGCCCCGGCCACACGCCATGAAATTCCAAGGTTCCGACAACTACGTGGCCACCGCCGACCTGATGCTGGCGGTCAATGCGTCGATGACGCTCAAGCGCCCGCTGCTGGTCAAGGGCGAGCCAGGCACGGGCAAGACCATGCTGGCCGAGGAAGCCTCGAAGGCGCTGGGCCTGCCGCTGCTGGAGTGGCACATCAAGAGCACCACCAAGGCACACCAGGGCCTGTACGAGTACGACGCGGTGAGCCGCCTGCGCGACAGCCAGCTCGGCGATGTCGAAACTTCGGCCAAGGTCAAGGACATCCAGAACTACATCGTCAAGGGCGTGCTGTGGCAGGCGTTTGAATCGGAGACGCCGGTGGCACTGCTGATCGACGAGATCGACAAGGCCGATATCGAATTCCCGAACGACCTGCTGCGCGAGATCGACCGCATGGAGTTCCATTGCTACGAAACGCGCCAGACCATCCGCGCCAAGCACCGGCCGCTGGTCTTCATCACCTCGAACAACGAAAAAGAGCTGCCGGACGCCTTCCTGCGCCGCTGCTTTTTCCACTACATCAAGTTCCCGGAGGCCGCGACGATGCAGAAGATCGTCGACGTGCACTTCCCCGGCCTGAAGCAGGAGCTGCTGGCCGCGGCGCTGAAGAGCTTCTATGACGTGCGCAACCTGCCCGGCCTGAAGAAGAAGCCCTCGACTTCCGAGCTGATCGACTGGCTCAAGCTGCTGGTGGCCGAGGACATCCCGGCCGAAGTGCTGCAGAGCAAGGACGACAAGGTCTCGCTGCCGCCGCTGGTCGGCGCGCTGCTGAAGAACGAGCAGGACGTGAGCCTGTTCGAGAAACTCGTCTTCATGCAAAGACAGAACCGCTGACCGTTGTCACGGGCCGCAGCCGCGTTATCGTTGAAGGCTTCCGGCGGCGATCCCGCCGACCCTACAGGAGATGCGTTTGGCCCGTTCCGACAAGACCTTCACCATCGACGCGCTGTGGCAGCTGGAAAGGCTGGGCAACCCCAGCCTGTCGCCCGACGGCGCGCAAGCCGTGGCGACGGTAAGCCGCTACGACATGGAAGAGAACAAGGCCAGCACCACGCTGTGGCTGCTGTCCACGCTGGGCGGCCGGCCGCGGGCGCTGACCCACTGCGGCGACAAGGACGGCCAGCCGCGCTTCTCGCCGCATGAGCACGCCGTCGGCTTCATTGCCCGCCGCGAGCAGCAGGGCAAGAAGGACGAAACGCCGCAGTTCTATGTCATAGCCACCGATGGCGGCGAGGCCCGGCGCGTCGGCGAAGTGGCCACCGGCATCGAGGCCTTCAAGTGGTTCCCGGACGGCAAGCGCATCGCCTTCATCTCCTGGCTCTGGCCCGAGCTGAAGGGCATGAAAGCCCAGGCCAAGCAGCACAAGGCCTTCAAGGACCGCAAGGCCACCGGCTACGTGACCAGCGAATCGGCCTACCGCTTCTGGGACCAGAACCTGCCGCAAGGCCGCGTGCCGCATTTGCTGACGCTGGACCTGGCCAGCGGCAAGGTGACCGACCTGTTCGAAGGCACGCCTTATGAGCTGCCGCGCTTCGACCCGGATGCGACCTGCTTCGACATCTCGCCCGACGGCAAGCGCATCGTCTTCGCCTACGACCCGGCGCCGGAGAAGAAGGTCGACGGCCGCTTCGCGATGGTCGAGCTGGACCTGCGCCAGCGCCGCTTCCGGGAGCTGGTGCGGGACGCGGAATGGGACACCTCCGCGCCCCGCTACAGCCCGACCGGTGATCGCATCGCCTTCCTCGCCTCCCACCAGGGCCGCAAGCACACGATGCCAGCGCAACTGGCGGTCTTCGAGGACGAATTCGGCAGCTGGGAAGTGATCAGTGCCCAGTGGGACCACGCGGTGAACGCCCCTCTGCTGTGGGAGGACGATGGCCAGGCGGTGCTGTTCACCGCCGAGCAGCAGGGCCGCAGCCACGTCTGGCGCTTCGACCTGCCGGACCGGCGCGCCGAGATCGTCGTGCAGGGCGGCACCGTGACCGGTTTCGACAAGGCTTCAGGCACGCTGGTCAGCCTGGCCGACACCGCCCAGCACCCGGCGCAGCTGTGCGCCCATGCGCCCGGCGAAAAGCCGCGCCGCATCGAAAGCTTCAACGACGAGCTGCTGGCCCGCTACACGCTGGGCCACCACGAAGAGGTGTGGTTCAGCGGCGCCGAGGGCGACAAGGTGCAGATGTGGCTGCACTTCCCGCCGGGCTTCGACCCCAAGAAGAAATACCCGGTGCTGCACAGCATCCACGGCGGGCCGCACACCGGCCCAGGCGACAACTGGCACTACCGCTGGAGCAGCAAGCTGTTTGCCGCGCAAGGCTATGTGGTGGCCAGCGTCAATTACCACGGCTCGTCCGGCTTCGGCCATGCGTTCCTGGACAGCATCACCCATCGCTGGGGCGAGCTGGAGCTGCAGGACGTCGAGGCCGGCACCGACTGGCTGCTGAGCCAGCGCTGGTGCGACCCGGCGCGCGTGTTTGCGTCAGGCGGCAGCTACGGCGGCTACATGGTGGCCTGGATGAACGGCCATGTGAAACCCGGCCGCTACGCCGCCTATGTCTGCCACGCCGGCTGCTTCGACTGGACCGCCATGTTCGCCGACGACGCCTGGAGCTGGCATGCCAAGGAACTCGGTGCCTGGTACTGGGAAGACCCGGCCAAGGTTGGCGCGCAAAGCCCGCACCTTTATGCCGCGAATTTCAGCACGCCGACGCTGGTCATCCATGGCGCACTGGACTACCGCGTGCCGGACCAGCAAGGCCTGGCCTACTACAACACGCTGAAGGCGCGTGGCATCGACAGCCGGCTGCTGTGGTTTCCGGATGAGAACCACTGGGTGCTCAAACCGCGCAACAGCCAGCTCTGGTACCAGGAATTCTTCGCCTGGCTGCACCGCCACGACGTGACGCAGCAAAAGGGCAAGGCCAAGGCCAAGCGCAGCAAGGGCTGAAATCGGGCGCGCTCAGGCGCTGGCGGCCACCAGCGTCAGGCCGCCTGAATCGAGCACGCCCAGCACGACACGGTTGCGGCCGCCCGCCTTGGCCTGGTAGAGCGCGGCGTCGGCCTTGAGCTGCAGCTGCTCCAGCTTGTAGAGCCGGCAGGCGGCGGCGGGCAGCACTGCGGCGCCAATGCTGACGGTGAGTGTCAGCGGCAGGTCGTCGTGCACCAGCTGCATTTGCGCCACTGCCTCGCGCAGGCGTTCGGCCGCCAGCCGTGCGCCTTCGAGGTCGGTGTCGCCCAGCAGCAGGCCGAATTCCTCGCCGCCCAGCCGGGCCACTGCATCGGTCGCGCGGGCGGTGGCCTGCAGCGTGCGGGCAATTGCGGCCAGCGCGCGGTCGCCCACGGCGTGGCCGTGCCGGTCGTTCAAGTGCTTGAAGTGATCGATGTCGACCACCAGCAGCGCCGTGTCGCGTGGGGTGCGGCGCAGGCGCTGGCGCTCCTGCAGCAGGGCGTGGTGCCAGGCGCGGCGGTTCAGCAGCGCCGTCAGCGCGTCGTGGTGCGAAAGCTCGTGCAGCTTGCGCACCAGCCGCAGCACCACGAGGTAGACCAGCGACAGCTGGAACAGCGTCGAGAAAGCGGCCAGCAACAGCAGCACCGCAACGTTGATCGGGTTGTCGGCCGTCATCACCGACTGCTCCGGATGGCTGGCCCGCAGTGCCACCGCGACCGCCCTCGCGCCCAGGCCAATGCCGAGCACGACCACCGGCCCGGCCAGCAGCCAGGCGCCGACACGGCCGAATTCGCGTTGGATCGCACCCAGCATCTCGCCGCCCATGCGCAGCAGCACCATGGACACCAGCGTCGACTGCATCACCATGCGCATGGCCGCATTGGGTGCGTCCAGCCCGGTGACGACCAGCGCCAGCGCGCCTGTCGACAGGATCAGCAGGCCCTCGCCGTCACGCGGCGGGTACTGCGCGAAGCGGGCCACGCCGCGTCGCGCCAGCAGCGCAGCGGCCAGCAAGCTCATGTTGGCCATGGGCACGCCCAGCGTCGGCGGCAGCCCTGCGGGCATCGCCAGGAACACGAAGGAACCCAGCGACAGCAGCAGGCAGTAGCCGGCCCAGTGCAGCGCGGCGCTGCGCTGCAGGCCCAGCAAGGTGCCCGCCATCGCCCAGCTGGCAGCGTAGAAGAGGTGCATGCTGGCCTGCAGCAGCAGCAAGGCAATGGTGGCGGTCATGAATGCGGGCGGTTCCTCGATGCCATATCGGCCTTTTTCCGAACCCGCTTGAGCGACTGCCAGCCGGTCGGCCCAGCGCCCGGGCCGGCAGCGGTGTTTCTCGGTCGAAGGGCGCGGTATTCTCGGCCTTCGGCACAATGGTCCGGCCATCCGCCTGCCCCGGCCGAGGATTCATGGCGCCAAGTGCTGCGCCCCGCTGCCCCAGACCTTCTTTGCCGCCATGCTGATCAACTTCTTCTACACGCTGCGCGCCGCCAAACTGCCGGTCTCGGTCAAGGAGTACCTGACGCTGCTGGAAGCTTTGCAACTGGGTGTGATCGGCCCGTCGGTGGACGACTTCTACTTCCTCGCCCGCACCACGCTGGTCAAGGACGAAACCCATTTCGACAAGTTCGACAGGGCCTTCGGCGCCTACTTCAACGGCGTGCAGATGCTGACCGACTTCGGCAAGGAGATTCCGGCAGAGTGGCTGCAGAAGCTGCTGGAAAAGGAGCTGACGCCCGAGCAGAAGGCCGCCATCGCGAAGATGGACTGGGACGAGCTGATGGAGACGCTGAAGAAGCGCCTCGAAGAGCAGAAGGAGCGCCACGAGGGCGGCAACAAGTGGATAGGCACCGGCGGCACCAGCCCGTTCGGCCACGGCGGCTACAACCCGCAGGGCGTGCGCATTGGCGGCCCTGGGCGCAACAAGAGTGCCGTGAAGGTGTGGGACCAGCGCGCCTTCCAGGACTATGACGACAGCCGCGAACTGGGCACGCGCAACATCAAGGTCGCGCTGCGCCGGCTGCGCCGCTTCGCCCGCGAGGGCTCGGAGCTGGAACTGGCGCTGGACGACACCATCCACGCCACCGCGGCCAACGCCGGCTTCCTGGACATCAAGATGGTCCCGGAGCGGCACAACAAGGTGAAGGTGCTGCTGATGATGGACGTTGGCGGCACGATGGACGAGCACATCCACCGGGTCGAGGAGCTGTTCTCGGCCGCCAAGAGCGAGTTCAAGCACCTGGAGTTCTACTACTTCCACAACTGCGTCTATGACTTCATGTGGAAGAACAACCGCCGCCGCTATGCCGAGAAGAGCCCGACCTGGGAGCTGATCCGCAAGTACAACAAGGACTGGCGGCTGATCTTCGTCGGCGACGCGACGATGAGCCCGTACGAAATCCTGCAGCCCGGCGGCAGCGTCGAATACAACAACGAGGAGCCCGGTGCCGAATGGCTGCAAAGGCTCACCCATGCCTTCCCCAAATACGCCTGGATCAACCCGGAACCCCAAGGGGTGTGGCAGTACCGGCAAAGCATCGGCATCGTGCAGCAGCTGATGCAGCAGCGCATGTTCCCGCTCACGCTGGCGGGGCTGGAAGGAGCGATGCGGCTGCTCAGCAAATGAAGCGGCTGCGTCACGCGGTCCTGCTGTCGGTGCTGGCCACGGGTGTGTGGCTGGCGACCGGCTGCGCCGACCTGCGTTCGATGGATTCGGCCGCGCAAGCCTCGGCAGCCGCGGCTTCGGCTGCGCCGCCCGGCGCGCTGCCAGTCACGCCGGCCAAGCCTGCCGCCGCGGCGGTGGCCAAGCCTGTGGCGGCCGCGGCGTCAGGCCAGGTCGCGGTGCGGGCCGCCGCCAATGCCGACGAATCCGCGCACGACGCAGTGGCCGCGAACGCCCCGGCCTCCGCCGCCAGCGATGCCGAAGATGACGCCAGCCAGGTCACCGGCCTGGTGCCCAAGCTGACCGTGAAGGCACCCCAGCCCTTGAAGCAGCTGCTGGAAAACTACCTGGACCTGCAACGCGCCGCCGCGCTGCCCACTGCGCAGCAGATCAGCAACATCGAATGGTCGCGGCTGATCGCCGCGCTGCCGCCGCAAGCCGAGGACCTGGCCAAGACCGAGGGCTATTTTTCGGCCAATGCCATCGTCACACGCGAGCCCGAAGCCGCGGGCCAGCCGCCCAAGGTCACCTTGACGGTGGAGACCGGGCCGCGCGCCAGGGTCGGCCGGGTCACGCTGGAGGTGCAAGGCCCGCTGGCCGAGCAGGCCGAAGCCGGGGTGGCCGAGGCACAGCAGGTGCGCGACGCGCTCAAGCGCGACTGGGCGCTGGCGACCGACGCCGAATTCAGCGCCGACGCCTGGAGCGACGCCAAGAACAGCACGCTGGCCCAGCTGCGCGCCGCCGGCTACGCCGCGGCGAGCTGGAGCGGCACCGCGGCCGAAGTGGACGACACGCAGCACCGCGTGCGCCTGTTCATCGTGGCCGACAGCGGCCCGCTCTACCGCGCCGGGGACTTCGAGATCACCGGCCTGGTCCACCACCAGGCCGAGCAGGTGCGCGGCATGGCCGGCTTCCCGCGCGGCGCCACGCTGACCGAAAACCGGCTGCAGGAATTCCAGGAGCGGCTGAGCAAGGCCGGGCTGTTCGACCAGGTCACCGTGACCATGGACCCGGACCCTGCGCAGGCCGACCATGCCACCGTGCAGGTGCACCTGAAGGAAACGCCGCTGCAGTCGGCCGTGACCGCCATCGGCATCAGCGCCACCAGCGGGCCGCGTACCACGCTGGAATACACCCACCGCCGGGTCTTCGGCTACGCACTGACCTCGCGCAACAAGCTCGAATGGGGCCGCAACCGCCAGGCCTACGACGGCGAAGTCTCGACCCATCCGGACGAGCGCTTCAGCCGCGACCTGGTCGGCGCTTCGGTCGAGCGCCTGTGGACCGACGACGACATGGTGCTGTCGCAGCGGCTGCGCGTGGGCCGCTCGCTGGAAAAGCCGAAGTTCGACCGGCTGAACTACCTGGAAGCCGAGCGCGCGGTCGAATGCGTGCGCGACAACGGCGCGCTGGTCGATTGCGAGAAACTGGCCGCCCTGTCGGCCAACACCCACAACACCTGGCGCGAGGTCGACAACGTGCTGCTGCCCACCGAGGGCTACACGCTGGCCACCGAGTTCGGCGGTGGCCTGGCCGATGGCAATGCCAGCAAGCGCGGCGTATTCGCCCGCGCCTACGGCCGCGCCACCGGCTACTGGCCGGTGGGCAGCTGGTACACCCAGGCACGGCTGGAGCTGGGCAAGGTCTTCACGCCGGCCGGCGTGCAGGTGCCGGACTCGCAGCGCTTTCGCGCCGGCGGCGACAACTCGGTGCGCGGCTACCCCTGGCGCACGCTGGCCCCGGCCACGGCAGACGGCGGCGTGACCGGCGGCCGGCTGCTGTTCACCAGCAGCGTGGAAGCTGCGCACCCCATCCTCGCCTCGCTGCCCTCGGTCTGGGGTGCGGTCTTCATTGACGCCGGCCGCGCCGCCGACCAGTTGCCCGAGCTCAAGCCCGCGCTGGGCTACGGCCTGGGCGTGCGCTGGCGCAGCCCCGTCGGCCCGCTGAGCCTGGACTGGGCCTGGGGCCAGGAACTGCACCGCGGCCGCATCCACCTGAACGTTGGCGTGGCCTTCTGAGCACCTGCATTCCATGTCCGATTCCCCCAGCACCGAAACCGACACCGTGCCCGCTGCGCCAACGCGCGCGCAGCGCCGCTGGCTGCGTCGCCTGGCCTGGTCGCTGGGCGGGCTGCTGGTGGCACTGGTCGTGCTCGTGGGCAGCGGCCTGGGCTGGCTGTGGCGCAGCGAACCTGGCACCTACTGGCTGCTGACCCAGGTGCCCGGCCTGAAGCTGGACAACTGGCGCGGCGCGCTGGGCGGCGATGCGCTGACCGCCGATCGCCTCACGCTGACGCTGGGCGCCGGCGAGCTGGTGATGGAGCAGGTTTCGCTGGACGGCCTGCGCTGGACCTGGCGGCCCGATGCCCAGGCCTGGGCCGGCATTGCAATGAAGCACCTGAGCGCCCGCAGCGCCCAGTGGCACTCGAAAACCACCGCGACCCCGGCCACCCCGCCCAGCGGTGCGCCCAAGAGCCTGCGGCTGCCGGTGCAGTTGCTGGTGGACGAGCTGCGCGTGGCCAGCCTGCAGGTCGACACCCTGCCGCTGCTGCGCAACCTGCAGGCCAAGCTGCACCTGGGCGCCAAGGGTGGCAGCCAGCACCAGATCGCCATCGCCCAGCTCGACAGCGACCGCTTCCAGCTCAGTGGCGCTGCCAGCCTGCTGACCGAAGGCGCGATGACGCTGCAGTCCCAGCTGGCGCTGCGCAGCCAGCCCGGCAGCAGCCCGGCCTGGCAGGCCAAGCTGAACGCCCACGGCCCGCTGGCCGACCTGGCTGCCCAAGCCGAGCTGCAAGGCCAGGCGGTGGCCGGCAAGACTGCGCCCAGCGTGCAGCTGCAGACCCGGCTGCAGCCGTTTGCCCCGTGGCCGCTGGGCGAGCTGGACCTGAAGACCGAGGCGCTGGACCTGGCGGCGCTGGTCAGCAACGCGCCGCACACCGCCCTGCGCGGCACCGCCACGCTGCACAGCAGCGGGCTGAACCAGCCCGCCCAGGCCGAGCTCAGCCTGCACAACGACCAGCCAGGCCGCTGGGACGAACAACGCCTGCCGGTGCGCGAGCTGAGCCTGCGTGCCGCCGGCACGCCGCAGCCGCTGAGCGAACTGCGGCTGGAGAACCTGTCCATCGAGTGGGCCAACGGCCAGGCCGCGGCAGGCCGCTGGTCCGGCGACGGCCGCTACCTGGTCGATGCCAAGGCCGGCAGCGCCCGCGCAGAGCTGGCGCTGAAGCTGCAGCAATGGCAACCCGCGGCGCTGGACAAGCGGCTGCCGGCGCTGCTGCTCAGCGGCCCGATTGACCTTGCGCTGGCGCCGGTGCCCGCACCCGGCGCAGCCGCCGCGTCAGCCTCAGCCGCCTCGGCCCCCACGCCGCCGCCGGCCGCCGATCCGGTGCTGTCCGTGCTCGCCAAGCTGACCGGCCAGCTGCAAGGCCGCCAGGGTCCGGCCGGACAAGGCCGTGGCGACCCGACGCCGCCGGTCTCGCTGCAGCTCGACACCCAGCTCTCCACCCAAGAGGCGCTGATCAACACGCTGGAGCTGAAGGCCGACGCGGCCTCCGCATCGCTGAAAGGCCGCATCGAGCGCAGCCCGGACGCGCGGCTGCACTGGCAGCTCGCCGGCCAGCTGCAGGCGCTGGACCTGCGCGTCTGGTGGCCGGGCGCTGCCAACAGCGCCTGGCAACAGGCACCGCAGCAACTCAACGCCAGCCTGGACAGCCAGGCCAGCCTGCCCGAAAGCGCGCTGGAGGCCGCCGCCCAGGACCCCAGCGTGTTGTGGCGCGCACTGCGCGGCCAGCTGGCGTTGAATCTCGCGCCCAGCACCTTCGCCGGCTTGCCGCTGCAAGGCAGCCTGCAGCTGAAAAACGACGACAAGCAGCAGCAAGCCGATGCCGAACTGCTGGCCGATGACGCGAAGCTGCAGGCCAGCTGGCGCGACAACCCCGGCAGCGACGGCCGCGGCAGCCTGTCACTGAAGGCACCGCGCCTGGCCGCGCTGGCGCCATTGGCCAGGCTGCAGGCGGCCACCAGCGCCTGGGCACCCAGCGCCGGCGGGCTGGATTTGCAGCTGGGCCTGCAGGAAACCGCCGGCCAGGCCGGCCACTGGCAATGGCGTGCCGATGGCACGGTCTCCGCCCTGCAGGCCGGCACGCTGAAGCTGGACAAGGCGCAGCTGCACGGCAAGGGCGACGTGGGCGGCGACTGGCCACTGGACCTGCAGCTCGACGGCAGCCAGCTCATCGTCGGCCAGGTCAAGCTGAACCAGCTCAAGGCCTCGCTGAACGGCGGCCTGGCGCAGCACCAGCTGCAACTGGCACTGGACAGCCCGGTGCAGCCGCCCCACTGGCTGCAGCAACTGGCCGCCAACGGCAACAAACCCGGTGCGAAGCTGCAGCTGCAACTCGCCGGCCACTACGCCCGAAATGCGCAAGGCAGCGCCGACTGGACCGGCCAGCTGAGCCAGCTGCAGTTGCGCGGGGTGCAGGCCAACAGCCAGGCGAATGGCCAAGCGAATGGCCAGGACTGGCTGGCCGCACGCGAGCTCAGCGCCCAGCTGCACTGGGAGCCCGACGGCCGGCTCAGCCAGGCCCAGCTGTCGCCCGGCGAGCTCACGCTGCTGGGCACCGCGCTGCAATGGAGCGAAGCCCGCTTCAGCCAGCCCGCGGCGGACCGGCCCCCGCTGCTGGCGCTGCAGGCCAAGCTGAAGGAAACCAGCGTCGCCCCGCTGCTGCAGCGGCTGCAGCCGGATGCCGTGTGGGCCGGCGACCTGAAGCTGGGCGGCCAGCTGCAGCTGCGCTATGACGGCAGGCTGGAAGCAGAAGCCGTGATCGAGCGCCTGAGCGGCGACCTGGCGCTGGACGAGGACGGCCTGCTGTCCACCACGCGCCAGTTGCCGCTGGGCCTCACCGACCTGCGGCTGAGCCTGAAGGCGCACGATGGCAGCTGGCAGTTCACCCAGGCGCTGGCCGGCCAGTACCTCGGCGCGCTGGGTGCCGCGCTGTCCATCCAGGCCGGGCCGGACCAGCTGTTGCCTGCCAGCAGCTCGCCGATGCAGGGCACGCTCACCTTGCAGGTCACCAAGCTCAGCGCCTGGGCGCCGTGGATGCCGGCCGGCTGGCGCCTGGGCGGCGAGCTGGCCAGCTCGGCGAAGATCGCCGGCACGCTGGGCGCACCGGAAATCTCCGGCGAGCTGACCGGCCAGCGCCTGAGCGTGCAGAACCCGCTGCTGGGCGTGTCGCTCACCAATGGCCAGGCCAGGCTGCTGCTGGAAGGCCAGCGCGCACGGCTGGAGCAGCTGGCATTCAAGGGCGGCGACGGCAGCATCAGCGCCACTGGCACGGCAGAGTTGGGGGCCAAGCCTTCGGCCAAGGTCAGCATCGAGGCCCAGAAGTTCAAGGCGCTGGGCCGCATTGACCGCACCATTGTTGCCAGCGGCCAGGCCCAGCTCGGGCTGGACAAGGACACGCTGAGCCTGAACGGCAACGTCACGCTGGACGAAGGGCTGATCGACATCAGCCGCGGCGACGGCCCCACGCTGCCCGAAGACGTGGTGATGGCCAGGACCGAGGCCGAGGAAGCCGCGCAGGACGACAAGGCCAACGGCCAGAGCCAGCGCGTGACCCAGCTGGCGCTGCAGCTGGACCTGGGCCAGAAGCTGCGGCTGCGCGGCAAGGGCATCGACACCGGGCTGCAAGGCGCACTGAAGATCACCAACCCGCGCGGCAAGCTGGCGGTCGCCGGCACAGTGCACACGGTCGGCGGCAACTACGCGGCCTACGGCCAGAAGCTGCAGATCGAGCGCGGCAGCATCCTGTTCACCGGCCCGGTGGACGACCCGCGGCTGGACATCTACGCGATCCGGCCCAACCTGGACGTGCAGGTCGGCGTGCTGATCACCGGCACCGCGCTGAACCCACGCGTGCGCCTGGCCAGCGACACCGAGATGAGCGACACCGACAAGCTCAGCTGGCTGGTCATGGGCCGCGCCCCCGAAGGCCTGGGCCAGGCCGACACCGCGCTGCTGCAGCGCGCCGCGCTGGCCCTCTTGATGGGCAACAGCGGCAGCCCGACCGACAACCTGCTGGAAAACATCGGCCTCAGCGACTTTTCGCTGCGCCAGGCGGCCGGCGAAAACAACGTGCAAACCACCGTCGTCACCGTCGGCAAACAGCTCACGCGCCGCTGGTACGTGGGCTACGAACGCGGCGTCAACGCCGCCACCGGCACCTGGCAGCTCATCTACCGCGTTGCCCAGAAGTTCACGCTGCGGGCGCAGTCCGGAGAGGACAGCGCGCTTGATGCCATCTGGACCTGGCGCTGGGACTAGCGGGGACATTGTGTCCAAGCCCGAGTCGACACTGTTCAGTGATACACAAGGCGTGGTCAAGGCACTGGGCGAGGACATCATCTTCGGCCGCCTGCCGCCCGGCAGCCGCCTGATCGAAGACCCGCTGATGGCGCGCTTCGGCGCCACGCGGCACGGCGTACGTCAGGCGCTGGTGGAGCTGGAGCGCCTGGGCATCGTGGTGCGCGAGAAGAACAAGGGCGCCAGCGTGCGGGCGCTGGCGCCGACCGAGGTGCGGCAGATCTACGAGGTGCGCGAACTGCTGCAGCGGCAGGCCGCGCTGCACATTCCGTTGCCGGCCGAGCCTGCACTGGTCGAAGCGCTGGAGGCCTTGCACACGCAGTTCCTGCAGCATCTGCGGGAGCGTGACTTCAGCGCGCTGCATCGCGTCAACGACGCGTTCCACCTGACCTTGTTCAGCGGCTGCGGCAACCCGTACCTGGTGGCCTCGATCCGCCACTACATGGGGTTGAGCCTGCCGGTACGCGCCCAGCGCACCGCGACGGCGGGCCATTCGGAAGCCGCGGCAGAGGAGCACCTGGCGATGATCCAGTTGCTCAAGGGCAGCGACAGCGTGGCACTCGCCGAGCTGTGTGTCGCCCACTTGCAGCTGGCGAAGCTCGACTACCTGCAGGGCGCCGATCACCAGAGGTGATGCACCTGCGGCTTGGCGTATTGTGCGTAGATTGCGCCCACGGCCTGCATCGTCGCGTCAGGCAGCGGCGGCAGATCGGCCGCGCGCACGTTGTCCTCGACCTGGGACGGCCGGCGGCCACCGGGAATCGCGCAGGTCACGGCCTGCTGCATCAGGATCCAGCGCAGTGCAAATTGCGCCAGCGTCTGCCCGGCCGGCACCAGCGGCCGCAAGGCCTCGACCGCGGCCAGGCCGCTCTCGAAATCCAGCCCGGAGAAGGTCTCGCCCTTGTCGAAGGCCGCGCCTTCGCGGTTGAAGCTGCGGTGGTCGTCGGCCTCGAACCGGGTCTGGCGCGAGATGCCGCCCGACAGCAGCCCCGAGGCCAGCGGCACCCGCGCCAGGATGCCGACGCGGCGCGCCAGCGTCTCGCGGAACAGCAGTTCGGCCGGCCGCTGGCGGAAGATGTTGTAGATGATCTGCACCGTCTGCACGCCGGGGAATTCGATTGCCTTCAGCGCCTCCTCCACCTTCTCGACGCTGACGCCGTAGTGGCGCAGCTTGCCGGCGCGCACCAGGTCGTCCAGCACGCCAAAAACCTCGGGCAGGTAGTAGACGGGCGTTGGCGGGCAGTGCAGCTGCAGCAGGTCGAGGGCCTCGGTGTTCAGGTTGCGCAGGCTGCGCTCGACAAACGCCGTCAGGTTCTCCCGGTTGTAGCCCTCGGCCACGTGCGGGCTGAGCCGGCGGCCGGCCTTGGTGGCCACGTAAAAGGGTTCGCTGCGCTCCTTGCGCAGCCGGGCGATCAGCCGCTCGCTGTGGCCGTCGCCGTACACATCGGCGGTGTCGAAGAAATTGATGCCACGGTCCAGCGCGCGGTGCAGCGCGGCCATCGATTCTTCGTCGTTCACCTGACCCCAGGTGCCGCCGATGGCCCAGGCGCCAAAGCTGATGGTCGACACCTTCCAGCCGGTACGGCCGAGTTCACGGTATTGCATGGGACAGGTCTCCGAAGCACAGGAATTGGATTATCGATAATCCTAACCCAGACGAAACATGGCCTGCCTGCGCCTCCAGATGCGCAGCGCAACGCTGCCTGCTGCGCGGCGGGCGATCCAATGAGAAAAACATGTTGAACGCGAGAAGACGCGCTTGGCGGGCGGCATGCCCTTGATTTCGGCCAATTTGAGCGCAGATGCGCTGTGTGGTCGGCGGCCGAAATGGTGGCCCCACCAGGAATCGAACCTGGATCTGCCCCTTAGGAGGGGGCTGTTCTATCCATTGAACCATGGAGCCGACCGGCGCGCATTGTGCCTCAGCTGCGCACGTCGATTGACGCGGAGCCGGGGTGACGCAGCGAAGGCTGGCCTGAAAAGTGAGCGCAGTGAGTGTTGGCTCACGCCAATAGCCTTCAAAAACCAGCAACTTTACGGCCAGTTCAAAGTCTTGCTGAGAGCGGCGAGTCCTATACTGACCATCTGGTCGAATGACTTCTAGTTTGAAAGCGGGACATCACATGGGTGCCAAATTGAAGGTGGCAGGTCTCCTCACGATGGGGGCGCTGGCCGGCGCATTGACGACCATTCAATTCCAGGCCGAGGCGCGCAACACCTACGGCCCGCTGCCGCTGGAGGAAATGCAGCAACTCGCCGCGGTATTTGGCATGGTCAAGAATGACTACGTCGAACCGGTGGACGAGAAGAAGCTGATCACCGATGCCATCTCCGGCATGGTGGCCGGGCTGGACCCGCATTCCCAGTACTTCGACAAGAAGTCCTTCAAGGAATTCCGTGAAGGCACGACCGGCAAATTCGTCGGCGTGGGCATCGAGATCGGCATGGAAGACGGCCTGGTCAAGGTGGTCTCCCCGATCGAAGGCTCCCCCGCCTTCCGCGCCGGCCTGAAGTCCGGTGACCTGATCACCAAGATCGACGACTCGGCCGTCAAGGGCCTGTCGATGGACCAGGCGGTCAAGCGCATGCGCGGCGAGCCGTCCACCAAGGTCGTGCTGACCATCTTCCGCAAAAACGAAAACCGCAGCTTCCCGGTCACGATCACCCGCGAGGAAATCCGCGTGCAGAGCGTGCGCGCGAAGGAAGTCGAACCCGGCTACGCCTGGATCCGCGTGACGCAGTTCCAGGACCGCACGGTGGAAGACTTCTCGCGCAAGCTGGAAGACATCTACAAGCAGGACCCGAACATCAAGGGCGTGATCCTGGACCTGCGCAACGACCCGGGCGGCCTGCTCGAAGGTGCGGTGGCCATTGCCTCGGCCTTCCTGCCGTCTGACTCGGTCGTCGTCAGCACCAATGGCCAGATCGCCGAATCGAAGGCGACATTCCGCGCCACGCCTGACAACTACCTGCGCCGCGGCGGCGCCGACCCGCTGAAGAAGCTGCCGGCCTCGCTCAAGACGGTGCCGATGGTGGTGCTGGTCAACGAAGGCTCGGCCTCGGCCAGCGAAATCGTCGCCGGTGCGCTGCAGGACCACAAGCGCGCCACGCTGATGGGTGCGCAGACCTTCGGCAAGGGCTCGGTGCAGACCGTGCGCCCGCTGACGGCCGACACCGCGCTGAAGATCACCACCGCGCGCTACTACACGCCCAGCGGCCGCTCCATCCAGGCCAAGGGCATCGTGCCGGACATCTGGCTGGACGAAACCGCCGAAGGCAATGTGTTCGCTGCGCTGCGCACCCGCGAAGCCGACCTGGAAAAGCACCTGGGCAATGGCGACGAGAAGGACGAAGCCCGCGAAAAGGCCCGCGAAGAAGCGCGCAAGAAGCTCGAAGAGCAGGTCGCCAAGTCCAAGGAACCGCCCAAGCCGCTGCCTGAATTCGGCAGCGCCGAGGACTTCCAGCTGGTGCAGGCCCTGAACCAGCTCAAGGGCAAGCAGGTCATGGTCAGCAAGTCCATGACCGAGCGCAAGGCCGAAGCCGCGACCGAATAAGCTCGCTCGCTGCAAGCCACACCAGGCGAAGCCGGCGGCTCTGTGCCACCGCTTCGCCTTTGTTGTTTCCGGCCCGGCCGGACCTCTCCGCATGACCCAAGACGATGGCCTTGATGATGGTCTGAGCGACGACGCGCTGCTGCGCTACTCGCGCCACCTGCTGCTGGATGAGATCGGCATAGAAGGCCAGCGCCGGCTGCTGGCTTCGCATGCGCTGGTGATAGGCGCCGGCGGGCTGGGCTCGCCAGTGGCGCTGTACCTCGGCTCGGCCGGCGTCGGCCGGTTGACACTGGTGGACGCCGACACGGTGGACACCACCAACCTGCAGCGCCAGATCGCCCACAGCCAGGCCCGCGTCGGCCAGCGGAAGGTCGAATCGGCCCGCGAGGCCGTGCTGGCGCTGAACCCCGAAGCCCGGGTCACCGCGGTGGCGCTGCGGGCCGACGCCGCCTGGCTGGACACGGCGGTCGCCGAGGCCGACGTGGTGCTGGACTGCAGCGACAACTTCGCGACCCGCCACGCGATCAACCTCGCCTGCGTGCGCCACGGCAAGCCGCTGGTGTCCGGCGCCGCCATCGGTTTCGACGGCCAGGTCTCGGTCTACGACCCGCGCCTGCCCGCCTCGCCCTGCTACGCCTGCCTGTTCCCGCCCGAGAGCGCGCCCGACGAAGCCCGCTGCGCCACCATGGGCGTGTTTGCGCCGCTGGTCGGCATCATCGGCAGCGTGCAGGCCGCGGAAGCCTTGAAGCTGCTGGCCGGCATTGGCACCAGCCTCGCCGGCCGGCTGCAGATGCTGGACGCGCGGCGCATGGCCTGGAGCGAGATCCGGCTCGCGCGCCAAGCCGGTTGCCCGGTCTGCAGCCCTGGCACCGCGCCGGGTTAAGCTCCCTTCCCCAGGCGATCGAAACCCCGCTTTTTCCGGGGTTCCGGTCACGTCTTCCGATCTAGCCTTGTCTCGATGGACGCCACCACCCAAGCCGATACCGCCAAACCCAAGCTCACGGCCCGCAACTTTCCCAGTGCGGAGCAGGAAGCCTCCCAGGAGGCCACCCAGCTCCTGCCGGCCGCGCCGCGCTATGACGGCCCCGAAAGCAGCTACCGGCTGGCTTTCACCGACACCGACTTCCTGCTGCGCCCGGAGCTGCGCCCGGTGCGCATGCAACTGGAGCTGCTGAAGCCCGAGCTGGTGCAGCAGGAGCAGGGCATCGAGAGCACGATCGTGATCTTCGGCAGCGCCCGCATTCCCGCCGAGGCACTGGCCAGCGAACATCTGTCCAACGCCCAGGCGAGCGGCGACGCCGCGCAGATTGCGCGCGCCGAGATGCAGCTGCGCATGAGCCGCTTCTACGAGGAAGCGCGCCGTTTCGCCCACCTGGTCACCTCCCGCTCGCAGACGCTGGCCACGCCGATCTACGTCGTCACCGGCGGCGGGCCCGGCATCATGGAAGCCGGCAACCGCGGTGCCTTCGAATGCGGCGGCAGGAGCATCGGGCTGAACATCGTGCTGCCGCACGAGCAGGCACCGAACCCGTACATCACGCCGGAACTGTGCTTCCAGTTCCACTACTTCGCACTGCGCAAGATGCACTTCCTGATGCGCTCGGTCGCGTTGGTGTGCTTCCCCGGCGGCTTCGGCACGCTGGACGAGTTGTTCGAGGCCATGACCTTGATGCAGACCGGCAAGTGCCGGCGCCGGCCCATCCTGCTGTTCGGCCGCGAGTTCTGGACCCGGCTGATCAACTTCGACTGGCTGGTCGAGACCGGCATGATCAGCGCCGGCGACGTGGACCTGTTCCGCTTCGTCGAGACCGCCGAGGAGGCCTGGCAGATCCTGGCGCAGGATTACGGCCTGCACGCCGGCGACGCCCAGGCACGCGAGTTCGAAGAGGACATCTAGAACCGGAGTCAAGTTGCCTTGGGGCGGCCCGGCGGCAACCTGGACGCCTCCCCGCCCTGCCGAGCATCCTTCGGCGCGGGCGGGTCAATGACGCATTGTTCTCGGCCCGTGTCGTCGCACAATCGCGGGCATGCTGAACAAAGTCACCCTCATCGGCGCGCCGACCGACATCGGCGCCGGCGCTCGCGGCGCCAGCATGGGCCCGGAGGCCTTGCGCGTGGCCAACATCGGCCCGATCCTGCAAAGCCACGGCATTGAAGTGCAGGACCGCGGCAACCTCAACGGCCCGCCCAACCCCTGGCTGCCACCGGACCAGGGCTACCGTCACCTGGCCGAGGTGGTGACCTGGAACCAGCTGGTGCACGACGCCGTCTACACCGAGTTGAGCGGCGGCCGCATGCCCATCCTGCTGGGCGGTGACCATTGCCTGGGACTCGGCTCCATCAGCGCGGTGGCCCGCCATTGCCGCGACGCCGGCAAGAAGCTGCGCGTGCTGTGGCTGGACGCCCATGCCGACTTCAACACCAGCGACCTGACCCCCAGCGGCAACATCCACGGCATGCCGGTGGCCTGCCTGTGCGGCTATGGCCCGACCGAGCTGACCTCCATCGGCGGCCAGGTGCCGGCGATCAGCCCGAAGTGGCTGCGCCAGATCGGCATCCGCAGCGTGGACGCGGGCGAGAAGAAGTTCGTGCACGAGGTGGGCCTGGAGGTCTACGACATGCGCTACATCGACGAAATGGGCATGCGCCACACGATGGAGCTGGCGCTGGCGACGATGGATGCCAACACCCACCTGCACGTCAGCTTCGACGTGGACTTCCTGGACCCGGACCTCGCCCCCGGCGTCGGCACCACCATCCCCGGCGGCCCGACCTACCGCGAAGCCCAGCTCTGCATGGAAATGATCGCCGACACCGGCCGCATGGGCAGCCTGGACGTGATGGAGCTGAACCCGGCACTGGACGTGCGCAACAAGACCGCAGAGATCGCCGTCGACCTGATCGAAAGCCTGTTCGGCAAGAGCACCCTGATGCGGAAATGAGGCACCCGGTCCCGCGGGTACACGAGACCACCCGCCGGGCGGGTTGCGCGGCCGCCTTGGGACGGCCCGGCGCCGGCCGCTTGGAGATGCCACGGCACGCCACCCAGCTTGCCCTGACGCCCACGGATGTTCATGCGCTTCGGCTAGCATCGCCCTCCTTCGAATTTCGTTTTGGCCAGGGAGGGCCCATGAAACGTTTCTGCGGTATTTCGGTGGTGGCGCTTGCCGCCGCCATCCTCGGCGGCTGCGGTGGTGGCAGTGCCGACGAATCCGGCTCCAGCACGGTCTACGCCACCAATGCGGCCTGGGCCAACCTGTATGCCAGCGCCCACAGCTGGTCGCTGTCGGGCACGGTCAGCGGCTCCGGGCAGAACACCTCGGTGTCGTCCACGCTGGACCTGAGCCTGCTGGCCGACGGGACCTTCCCCGGCACCGGTGAGGCCGCGAAGATCCGCCGGCTGACGACCACCGCGACCGCCAATGGCGGCTCGTCCAGCGACTACGTCACCCACTACCTGAACGCCAGCAACGCGTTTGTCGGCACCGTGAGTTCGGATGGCAGCTGCGCGCTGCCCAGCAACGTCGGCCTGCCGCCGACCTCGGCGGCCATGGGTAACAGCGGCCCGCTGGCCTCGTGGACCGAATACAGCAGCTGCTCGGCGGGCTCGCCGCAGATCGGCACCGGTGCTGCCACCTGGTCGGTCGAGAAGGCAGACAGCACGCCGTACTTCTGCGTCACCAACACCTACACCTCGACGGCAGCCGGCAACAGCTTCAGCTCGACCGAGAAGGACTGCTTCGAGATCAACACGTCCGGCACCATTGGCTCCGCGGCCAGGATCTCGGCGGTGTACACGCAAAACGGCGTGAACACCACCGTCTCGATGTCGACGCTCTGACCGACGCAGCGCCTTCGCCGGCGGCCCTCAACCCGCCAGCACGGCGCTGGTGATCCAGCCTTCCAGCGGGTCCACGCCCGCTGGCAGGCCCAGGCCCGCGTGCTGCTGCGCCCATGCGGCCTGCAGCAGGCACAGCACCGCGTCCAGCCTGTCGCCGCTGGCGTCGGCCACCAGTGCGTCGCGCTGGGCGTGGCTGAGCCGCAGCCGCAGTGCCAGCCGGGTGCGGCCCTGCTCCAAGGCATCCACCAGGTCCTTGCGGGCGATCAGGCGCTCCGGCGTCTGGCGCGCCTTGTCGTCAGCCTTGTATGAGCGGTTGCCCAGCAGTTCACGCGCCAGCAGGCCGGGATAGGCCTCCAGCGCGATGCGTTGCGCAGCTTGCGGCTGCGGCATCAGCCCCGGCAACCAGGCGCCGGCCGCGCGCAGCAGCGGCACGCCGGCATGCAGCATGAAGGCAACCGGCGGGTTGACCCACTTCATGCTGGGCGACGATCCGGCCGGCCCGTCGCAGGCGCGGTGGGCGAACTTGCCGCCGACCGGGCGGGCGTCGCAGAAGGCCGAGAAGTGAGCTCGGATCTGCTCGCGCGTGAGGCCGGCGTAGTGGTCCATCAGCGCGGCCCATTCTGCCGGCCAGCCCAGTTGCAGCACCAGTTCGCGCGGCAGGCCAAACGGCAGGTCGAAGCCGCCCAGCCAAGCCGGCGTGGTGGCCAGCCAGTCGCCGAAGCCGGCCAGGGTTTCGTGCGCGTCCAGCCCGTCCAGGCGCACGGCCGCACCGGCGCGCGTGCCCCTTGCGACGATGACCGGCTTGCGCCGGCTGGGCGCGCTCGAAAAGTCGACGCCCAGCAGCGGCAGTTGGGCCCAGGCAGGCGGCGACGATGTGACAGGTGGCGCAGCAGAAGACATGCGAGGATTGTCCCCGGCCGCCCGAGTTGCAACAGAATTGCCGCCATGCACGCATTCCATCGCCTGGCCTGGCGACTCTGTCTGTTGTTGCCGCTGCTGCTGGCGGCGTGCGGCACAACGCCACGCTTCGCGCGCCTGACGCCTGAACAATCATCCGACATCGCCATCCATGCGATGGGCCTGGTCGGCACGCCTTACCGCTATGGCGGCAACACACCCGCAGGCGGCTTCGACTGCAGCGGCCTGATCGGCTACGTCTACCGCAACCAGGCCGGCGTGGCGCCGCCACGCACGGTGGCCGACCTGAACCAGTTCGGCCAACCAGTCGAGGCCGGCGAGCTGCGCACCGGCGACCTGGTGATCTTCGGCCGCGGCCGGCCCACGCATGCCGGCATCTACGTGGGCGACAGCCGCTTCGTGCATGCACCATCCACCGGCGGCGAGGTGCGCCTGGACCGGCTGGACAGCGGTTACTGGGCGCGGCAGCCCACCGCCTACCGCCGACCATGATCCATGGCCGGCCTTGCCGGCTTGGCGACAATCCAGCCCATGGTGAGTGTTTCGCGTCGCGCCGGATGGTGGCTGGGGATTGGATTGATCATGCTGGTGGGCCTCGCAGGCCTGTACCAGTTGCTGCTGCACCGGCTGGACAGCACGCTGCGCGAGCACCTGGGGCCGCGCGCCAGCGTCGGCGCCATCTCGGTGGACTGGAACGGGCTGACGGTGCAGGACCTGCGCCTGGCCGCGGCGCCAGGCTGGCCCGCCGAGGATGAACTCAGCGCCCGCCGCGTCTTCGTGCAGCCGGCGCTACGCAGCCTTTTCTCGGGGCCGTGGCAGCTGCACCGCATCGAGGTCGAAGGTGCGTCCCTGAGCCTGCTGCGTGGCCGTGATGGCAAGCTGCAGCTCCTGCCCGGGTTGCTGCAGCCGGAAAGCGCCACGACGCCCGCCCGCGCCCCAACCCGCCCCGCGGCGCCGAAAACCGCACCGGCCAGCGCCGCCAGCCAGGCCGAAGCCAGCGCGCCCACGCTGGTGATCAACGAGGTGCAGCTGAAGGATGTGCAGGTCGACTTCTACGACGACTCGCTGAAGCCGCTGCGTGCGCGGCCACATCACCTGCAGCTCGGCGAGCTGAACGCCACGCTGGGCAACCTGCAGCTGCCGGCGCTGGACCGGCCCATGTCGCTGAAGGTGTGCGGCCTGCTTCGTGGCCCGGGTGGCGCCGGCAACCATGACGGCCAGCTCAAGCTGGACGGTGAGTTGACACCCGCCACGCATGACGCCGACCTCAGCGCCGAACTGCAAGGCGTGGACCTGCGCGCGCTGCAGCCTTACCTGCTGAAGGTCGCCGAAGGCGGCATCCAGCGCGGCCAGTTGGACCTGCAACTGAAGGCCCAGGTCAAGGCCGACCACCTGCATGCGCCCGGCCGCGTCACCCTCACCGGGCTGGCGCTGAACCACAGCGGCAGCTGGTGGGACGGCCTTGGCACCGCCAGCCGCCAGGCCGTGCTGGACACCATGGCGCACAAGGGCCGGATCGAGGTCAACTTCACGCTGGAAGGCCGGCTGGACGACCCGAACTTCTCGGTCAACGACAGCCTGGCCAGGCGCTTTGCTGCCGGCCTGGCCGAGGGCGTGGGCGTCAGCGTCGGCGGCGTGGTCGAAGGCGTGGGCCAGATGTTCAAGGGGCTGCTGGGGCGCTAAGCGGACCGGGCTGCGGCTGCGGCTGCGGCTGCGGCTGCGGCTGCGGCGGCAGTGTGCGGTCCTGCGCAGGCCTGAGCCGGTCGCCGCGTGGGGTTATCGCCAGCAAGGCCGACACCTGGGACAATGCGGGCTCTTGATGCCGGACGTGCCTGTGGCCCGCCCGGCTTTGGTCTTTCCGGCCCCCTTCCTCTGCCGCTACCGTGTCCGCCACCCTCGAAGCCCCCGTCCGTTCCGATGCCAAGGCCAATGCCAAGCCCAAGGCGTTGACGGCTTACCGTCCGTACTGGGCCAAGCGTTTCGGCACCGCGCCTTTCCTGCCGATGAGCCGCAGGGAAATGGACAAGCTGGGCTGGGACAGCTGCGACATCATCATCGTCAGCGGCGACGCCTATGTGGACCACCCCAGCTTCGGCATGGCCGTGATCGGCCGCACGCTGGAGGCGCAGGGCTTTCGCGTGGGCATCATCGCGCAGCCGGACTGGCAGTCGGCCGACGCCTTCCGCGCCCTGGGCAAGCCCAAGCTGTTCTTCGGCGTGGCTGCCGGGAACATGGATTCGATGATCAACCGCTACACCGCGGACCGCAAGATCCGCAGCGACGACGCCTACACCCCCGGCAACGTCGGCGGCAAGCGGCCGGACCGCGCCACGCTGGTCTACACCCAGCGCTGCAACGAGGCCTTCAAGGACGTGCCGGTGGTGATCGGCGGCATCGAGGCCAGCCTGCGCCGCATCGCCCACTACGACTACTGGAGCGACAAGGTGCGCCGCTCCATCCTGGTGGACGCCAAGGCCGACCTGCTGGTCTATGGCAATGCCGAACGCGCCATCGTCGAGATCGCCCATCGGCTGGCGGCCAAGAAGCCGATCGAGAGCATCACCGACGTGCGCGGCACCGCCTTCATGCGCAAGCCGGACGACCTGGCGCTGGACGGCTGGTACGAAGTCGACTCCAGCGAGGTCGACACCCCCGGCAAGGTCGACAAGCTGCTGAACCCCTACCTCACCATCGAGGAACAGGCCGACGACAACGGCGCCAGCTGCGCCAAGGCCGAAGCCGCGAAGACGGGCGACACGCCGCCTGCGGCCGACGGTGCCAAGCCCATGCTGCTGATCCGCCGCCCGGTCGAGAAGCTGGGCAGCCGCGCCATCACCACGCCGCGCGACCGCACCGTGATCCGCCTGCCGGCCTACGAGCAGGTCAAGAGCGACAACGTGCTCTACGCCCACGCCAACCGCGTGCTGCACCTGGAGACCAACCCCGGCAACGCGCGCGCCATCGTGCAGCGCCACGGCGAAGGCCACACCGCCCGCGACGTGTGGATCAACCCGCCGCCGCTGCCGCTGTCCACCGAGGAGATGGACCACGTCTTCGACCTGCCCTACGCGCGCAGCCCGCACCCGAGCTACGCCGACGAAAACGGCAGCCATGACGGCGAGACCAAGATCCCCGCGTGGGAGATGATCCGCTTCAGCGTGAACATCATGCGTGGCTGCTTCGGCGGCTGCACCTTCTGCTCCATCACCGAGCACGAAGGCCGCATCATCCAGAGCCGCTCGGAAGACTCGGTGATCCGCGAGATCGAGGAGATCCGCGACAAGGTCAAGGGCTTCACCGGCATCATTTCGGACCTCGGCGGGCCCACCGCCAACATGTACCGCATCGGCTGCAAGAGCCCCGAGATCGAGGCCGCCTGCCGCAAGCCGAGCTGCGTCTACCCCGGCATTTGCTCCAACCTGAACACCGACCACGGCCCGCTGGTGAAGATGTACCGCCGCGCCCGTGCGCTGCGCGGCGTCAAGAAGATCCTGATCGGCTCCGGGCTGCGCTACGACCTGGCCGTGCAGTCGCCCGAGTACGTGAAGGAGCTGGTGACGCACCACGTGGGCGGCTACCTGAAGATCGCGCCGGAGCACACCGAAGGCGGCCCGCTGTCGAAGATGATGAAGCCGGGCATCGGCACCTACGACCGCTTCAAGGCGATGTTCGAGAAGTTCAGCGCCGAGGCCGGCAAGAAGCAATTCCTCATCCCGTACTTCATCGCCGCCCACCCGGGCACCAGCGACGAAGACATGATGAACCTGGCGATCTGGCTCAAGCACAACGGCTTCCGCGCGGACCAGGTGCAGACCTTCTATCCGTCGCCCATGGCCACCGCCACGGCCATGTACCACTCGGGCCACAACCCGCTCAAGGGCATCAGCCGCGACGCGCGCAAGGGCGAACGCGTGGACATCGTCAAGGGCGACAAGCGCCGCCGCCTGCACAAGGCCTTCCTGCGCTACCACGACCCGAACAACTGGCCGCTGCTGCGTGATGCATTGAAGGACATGGGCCGCGCCGACCTGATCGGCAACGGCAAGCACCATCTCATTCCCACCTGGCAGCCGACGACCGACGGCAGCTACCAGAGCGCTCGCCGCAGCAATTCGACGCCGGTGGCCAAGACCGGCGCCAAGACCGCCACCAGGCCCACAGCGGGCCGCATCCTGACCCAGCACACCGGCCTGCCGCCGCGGGACAACGGCAGCCGCCCGGCCCGCCCCGGCGTTGCCAAGCCGGCCAGCCGGCCTGTGGCCGCGAAGCCGGTGGGGCGCCCCGCCTCGGCGACCAAGCCCGGCGGCCGCAAACCGCGCTGAGTCAGCAGGCACCTACAGGCCTCTGCCCGCAGTGCACACTCGCTTTTGCGCTGGCCGGCACCCATGGGCCGAGATAGGATGGCAACGCAGCTGGCGGCTCGCCCGCCGGCCTCTGAATCCCTCAGGAGAACCCCATGTCCACCCCTTCCCGCCTGCGCCACCTGCCCCCCCTGCTGCTGTCTTTCGCCATGGCGTTTGGCGCCGTTGGCGCCGCCCAGGCACAGGCAGCGGCCCCGACCGAGCAGGCCGCCCCGGCCAAGGCCAAGAAGTCCAAGACCGCGCACAAGGCGCACAAGAGCTCGCACAAGGCCAAGAAGAGCGGCAGCAAGAAGACCAAGACGGCCAGCGCCGCCAAGAGCTCGCAGCACGCCAAGAAGACCCATAAGAGCGCGCACACCGCGTCGCTGGCCGCAGTCGGCACTTTCGCCTGATCCTTCCGGCGCGATGAGCCAGGGCGCTGCCCACCCGGTGCTGGCGCAGGCCTGGCGCGGCGAGACGGTTGAATCCGAACACCGCGGCTCGGTCGCGGTGATGGACGCCACCGGCGCACTGCGGCTGCAGTTCGGTGAGATCGACCGCCCGGTCTTTCCGCGCTCCGCGGTGAAGATCCTGCAGGCGCTGCCACTGGTGGCCAGTGGCGCCGCCGAACGCTTCGGCCTCAGCGACGCACAACTCGCGATGGCCTGCGCCTCCCACGGCGGCGAGCCGGCCCATGTGGCCACGGCCGCCGCCACGCTGGCCCAGGCCGGGCTGGACGCCGCGGCCCTCGAATGCGGCGCCCACTGGCCCGGCTTCGACCAGGCCACGCGCGCCCTCGCAGCGCTTGGCCAGGTGCCCAGCGCGCTGCACAACAACTGCTCCGGCAAACACGCCGGTTTTGTCTGCCTGGGTTGCCTGCTGGCGCAGGACCAGGGCGCCGACCCGCGCGCCTTCCTGCGCGGCTATGTGCAGCGCAGCCACCCGGTCATGCGCGAGGTCGAGGCCGCACTGCAGGCCGCCACCGGCTACGACCTGGCCGATGCGCCGGTCGGCACCGACGGCTGCTCCATTCCCACCTACGGCGTGCCGCTGCGCCAGCTCGCGCTGGGCTTTGCACGCGTGGCCAGCGGCCAGGGCCTGTCGGCGGACCACGCGGCGGCCGCGCTGCGGCTGCGCCAGGCCATCGCCCGCGAGCCCTTCATGGTCGCCGGCACCCGCCGGTTCGACACCACCGTGATGCAGCACTTCGGCGAACGCGTGTGCTGCAAGGTCGGCGCCGAAGGCGTCTACTGCGCCGCGCTGCCCGAGTTGGGCCTGGGCGTGGCGCTGAAGATGGACGACGGCAACACCGCGCGCGCCGCCGAAGTCGTGATGGCCGAGCTGCTGGCCAGTCTGGTCGCGCGCGACGATGCGGACCATGCGCTGCTGGCACCGTTGCGCAGCGTCACGCTGCGCAACTGGAACGGCATCGAGGTCGGCCGCCTGAGCGCCAGCTTGCCGAACTGAGCCTCAGCTGCGCTGCGGCGCCAGCGTCGTCTGCCACAGCGACTCGCCACGCATGTCGCGCAGGTGCACCGTCATCGCCGCGCTCCTGCCGTCGATCTGCACTTCGCCGAAAAACTGCAGGCCGGCGCTGGGCGGCAGGTTGCTCTGGCCCGGCGCCGGGGCCTTGACGTAGCGCAGCTCGGGGCCGAAGGTGTTGTCCAACGGGTTCGGCCCAAAGGTACCTGCATTCAGCGGGCCGCTGACGAATTCCCAGAACGGGTCGAAGTCCTGGAACTGCGCGCGGTTCGGGTGGTAGTGGTGCGCTGCCGTGTAGTGCACATCGGCCGTCAGCCACACGGTGTTGCGAATGCGCTGGTGCTTGATGAAGGACAGCAGCTGCGCGATCTCCAGCTCGCGGCCCAGCGCCGGGCCGTCGCCATTGGCCACGGCCTCGAACTTGTCGCGGCCCTGGGCGTCCTTGCCGTCCGGCACCAGCAGGCCGATGGGCATGTCGGCCGCGATCACCTTCCAGGTCGCGCGGCTGGCCTTCAGGCCGTCACGCAGCCAGGCCATCTGCTGCGGGCCGAGGAAGGCGGAGGACGCGTCCAGCGTGGGCTGAAGGTTGAAGCTGTTGGCGCCGCGGTAGCTGCGCATGTCGATCACAAACACGTCCAGCAGCGGGCCGTAGGGAATGCGGCGGTACACGCGCTGCTCTTCCTCCTGGGCGAACCAGCGCATCGGCGCGTTTTCGAGGAAGGCGCGCGCGCCGCGCGCGGTCAGCAGCGCGACGTTCTTCTCGGTGTAGCGCGGGTCACCCGAAACGTCCTTCGAGTCCGACCAGTTGTTGGTCACCTCATGGTCGTCCCACTGCCAGAGCTGCATGACCTCGGCGGCGAAGCGGCGCTGGTTGTCGTCGAGCTGGTTGTAGCGGTGCGCGCCGCGGTACTCCTTCAGCGTCTCGGCGACCTTGCTCTTCTCTTCGGTCAGCACGGTATTGCGCCAGGTGCTGCCGTCAGACGCTTTCAGCTCGGCCTGCAGCGGGCCGTCGGCGTAGATGGTGTCGCCGCTGTGGATGAAGAAGTCCGGCTCGCGCTTGCGCATGGCCTCGTAAATCGTCATGCCGCCCAGGTCGCCGTTGATGCCAAAGCCCTGGCCCACGGCGTCGCCGGACCACAGGAAACGGATGTCCCTGCGAGAGGCGGGCGCGGTGCGGAAGCGGCCCACCATGGGCTCGGAGCGCGTGCCGCCAGCCAGGTCTTCCCATTGCACGCGGTAGAAGATCCCCTGCCCGGCCGGCAGCCCCGTCAGGTCAATGCGGGCAGTGAAGTCGGTCGCTTCCAGCGCGTACGGGCCACGCAGCAGGCGCGCGTTGGCAAAGGTCGGCGTGGTGTCCCATTCGACCCACAAACGCGCCGCCCGGTCGGCACGCGCCCAGACGATGCCGCGGTCCGCCAGCACATCACCGCTCTGAACGCCGGAGGGAAAGTTCGGCCGCGCCGCGTCCCGCGTGATCGCGGCCGGCGCCTGGGCGTGCGCGAGGATGCCGCTCAGGCCGCCACCGCTCAGTGCGGCAGAAGCGATCAGCAGGCGGCGACGAGGCAGGATGAGGCTGGACATGGCGGGCATTCCTGGAAGGACAACCCGCCATGCTTGCCGCGAGTTGCGGCAGCTTGATGACAGCGGCGGGCGCTTACGCCGGCACCCACAACGCCGGCAGGCCCGGCAATGTGCGCAGCACGCTGCCCACTTCGCCGCTGCGGACCAGCGTGGTTGCGCGTTCGATCTCTGGCGCGAGGTAGCGGTCGGTGGGCATGGCGGCGCTGTGCTGGCGCAGCAGCGCGTGCACCCATTCCAGCACCACCGAGCTTTGCAGCGGACGCAGGAATTCGATCGCCTGGGCCGAGGCCAGCAACTCGATGCCCAGGATGTGCGAGACGTTGGCCACCATAGGCTGCAGGCGGCGCGCGGCGAAGGTGGCCATCGAAACGTGGTCCTCCTGGTTCGCGCTGGTGGGCAGGCTGTCGACGCTGGCCGGGTGGGCCAGCGACTTGTTCTCGCTGGCCAGCGCCGCGGCGGTGACATGGGCGATCATGAAGCCGCTGTTCAGGCCGGCGTCGGCGCTGAGGAAGGCCGGCAGGCGCGAGACGCTGGCGTCGATCAGCATCGCGATGCGGCGCTCGGCGATGGCGCCCACTTCGGCGATGGCCACGGCCATCGCGTCGGCCGCGAGGGCCACCGGTTCCGCGTGGAAGTTGCCCCCGGAAATCATGGCGCCGTCTTCCGGGAACACCAGCGGGTTGTCGGTGACCGCATTGGCTTCGCGCACCAGCACCAGCGAGGCATGGCGCAGCTGGTCCAGGCAGGCGCCAACGACTTGCGGCTGGCAGCGCAGGCAGTACGGGTCCTGCACCCGGTCGTCGCCTTCTTCGTGCGACGCGCGGATCGCGCTGCCGGCCAGCAAAGCCCGGTAGTACTGCGCCACGTCGATCTGGCCGGGCTGGCCGCGCAGCGCATGGATGCGCGGGTCGAACGGGCCGTCCGAGCCACGCGCGGCGTCCACCGTCAGCGCGCCGATCACCAGCGCCGCTTCCAGCACCGGCTCGAAGGCGAACAAGCCGTGCAGCGCCAGCGCGGTCGAGGTCTGGGTGCCGTTGATCAGCGCCAGGCCTTCCTTGGCCTCCAGCACCAGCGGGGCAATGCCCGCATCGGTCAACACTCCGGCCGCGTGCACACGCTTGCCGTCCACCAGGAACTCCCCTTCGCCCAGCAGCGCCAGCGTCATGTGCGACAGCGGGGCCAGGTCGCCAGAGGCACCCACTGAGCCTTGGCTGGGCACGTAGGGCACGAGGCCGGCGTTGAGCACGGCCAGCAGTGTGTCGATCACCACCTCGCGCACACCGGAGTGCGCACGCGCCAGGCTGGCCGCCTTGGTCGCCAGCATCAGTCGCAGCACCGAAGGCTGCAGCGGCTCGCCCACGCCCACCGAATGCGAGCGGATCAGGTTGAGCTGCAGCAGCGCCAGGTCTTCGTTGCTGATGCGCTTGTTGGCCAGCTTGCCAAAGCCGGTGTTCACGCCGTAGACCGGCGCATCACCCGCGGCAGCGGCCTGCACGACTGCGGCGCTGGCGCGAACGGCCGGGCGCGCGGCGTCGTCCAGCACCAGCGTCACGCCGCCGGCATGCAGGGCTTGCAGTTGTTCCAGCGTCAGTGCGCCGGGGGTCAGGGTCAGTTCGCTCGTCATGTCAGTTCAGCCCAGCATCGGCAGGTTCAGGTGGTGCTCGCGGGCGCATTGGCGGGCGATCTCGTAGCCAGCGTCGGCGTGGCGCATCACGCCGGTGGCTGGGTCGTTCCACAACACGCGGGCAATGCGCTTGTCGGCCGCTTCGGTGCCGTCGCAGACGATCACCACGCCGGCATGCTGCGAGTAGCCCATGCCGACGCCGCCGCCGTGGTGCAGGCTGACCCAGGTGGCGCCGCCTGCGGTGCTCAGCAGCGCGTTCAGCAGCGGCCAGTCGGAGACGGCATCGGAGCCGTCCATCATGCTTTCGGTCTCGCGGTTGGGCGAGGCGACCGAGCCGCTGTCCAGGTGGTCGCGGCCGATCACGATGGGGGCCTTCAACTCGCCATTGCGCACCATCTCGTTGAAGGCCAGGCCGGCGCGGTCGCGGTCGCCCAAGCCTATCCAGCAGATGCGCGCCGGCAGGCCCTGGAAGGCGATGCGCTGGCCGGCCATGTCCAGCCAGCGGTGCAGGCCCTGGTCCTCGGGGAACAGTTCCTTCATCTTCGCGTCGGTCTTGCGGATGTCTTCCGGGTCGCCCGACAGCGCCACCCAGCGGAACGGGCCCTTGCCGCGGCAGAACAGCGGGCGGATGTAGGCTGGCACAAAGCCGGGGAAGTCGAAGGCATTCTTCACGCCCTGGTCGAAGGCGACCTGGCGGATGTTGTTGCCGTAGTCCACGGTCGGGATGCCCATGGCCTGGAAGTCCAGCATGGCCTGCACATGCACCGCGCAGCCCTGGGCAGCAGCGTCGCGCAGCCTGGTGTGCTGGCTGGCATCGGCCTGCGCAGCGCGCCATTGCTCGACCGACCAGCCCACCGGCAGGTAGCCGTTGACCAAGTCGTGCGCCGAGGTCTGGTCGGTCACCAGGTCCGGCTTCACGCCACCGGCCTTGGCACGCTTGACCAGCTCGGGCAGCACGTCCGCGGCATTGCCCAGCAGGCCGACCGAGATCGCCTTGCCCTCGGCGGCGTACTTCTGCATGCGGGCCAGCGCGTCGTCAATGTCGGTCGCCTGCTCATCGAGGTAACGCGAGCGCAGCCGGAAGTCGATGCGGCTTTGCTGGCACTCGATGGTCAGCGACGAGAAGCCGGCGAAGCTTGCAGCCAGCGGCTGCGCGCCACCCATGCCGCCCAGACCAGCCGTGAGAATCCAACGCCCTTGCGCTTGGCCATCGAAATGCTGACGCGCGGCTTCGACGAAGGTCTCGTAAGTGCCCTGCACGATGCCCTGGCTGCCGATGTAGATCCAGCTGCCGGCCGTCATCTGGCCGTACATCATCAGGCCCTTGCGGTCCAGCTCGTGAAAGTGTTCCCAGGTGGCCCACTTGGGCACCAGGTTGGAGTTGGCGATCAGCACACGGGGCGCGTCTTCATGGGTGCGGAACACGCCGACCGGCTTGCCACTCTGGATCAGCAGCGATTCATCCGGCTTCAAGGTGCGCAGCGTGGCAAGAATCTGCTCCAGCGAGGCCCAGCCGCGCGCCGCCTTGCCAATGCCGCCGTAGACCACCAGCGCGTCCGGGTTCTCGGCGACTTCCGGGTCCAGGTTGTTCTGCACCATGCGGTAGGCCGCTTCGATCAGCCAGTTCTGGCAGTGCAGCGTGGTGCCGGTGGGGGCCTTGACGGGGCGGGGCCCGGCGATGGTGGCAGCGGAAGGCGAGCTCAGGTCGGGCATGGCAGCTCCTGCAATGGACGGATGAAGTCAAACAAGGATGAACGAACGGGCGCATCCTACTTGTCTAGACAAGGCGGCGCAAGTAGCATGCGGCCATGTCCATTTCGCCCCGAACCGGCCTGGCGCCATATGCCCAGGTCAAACAGTACCTGAAGGACCGCCTGGCCGCGGGCGACTGGGCGCCCGGCGTGCTGATGCCTTCGGAAGCCGAACTGGTGGCCCGCTTTGGCGTGAGCCGCATGACGGTGAACCGGGCGCTGAAGGAGCTGCAAAACGAGGGCCTGATCGAGCGCGTGCAGGGCGTGGGCACGTTTGCCGCGCAACTGCACAAGGTCTCGGCCACGCTGACGCTGCGCAACCTGCAGGACGAGATCGCCGAGCGAGGCCACCGGCACGAGGCCATCGTGCACCTGCAGGAGCCCGAGCCAGCCGGCGCGGCACTGGCCGCGCAGCTGGGCCTGCACGAGGGCGACACGGTGTTCCACAGCTTGATCGTGCACCTGGAAAACGGCGTGCCGCTGCAGTGCGAGGACCGCTATGTGAACCCGGCCTGCGCGCCGCACTACCTCGCGCAGGACTTCCAGCACACCACGCCCACGCAATACCTGTTCGAGGTCACCGCGCTGTGGCGGGCCCAGTATTCAATCGAGGCCGGCCATGCCACCGCGCAGGAAGCCCGCCTGCTGAACCTGGCCGCCACCGACGCCTGCCTGATCATGGTGCGCCGCACCTTCACGCGCGACGCGGCCATCACGCTGGCGCGCCTGGTGCACCCAGGCCGGCTCTACCAGCTTACCGGCCAGTTCGCGCCATGACGGCAGCACACGGCCCGGCGTTTCCCTGCGCGCCTCCCCGCTTGCAGGTGGTGCACTTCGACGACGTGCCGGCACAGCCCTGGCGCAATGGTGGGGGGGTGACGCGCGAGCTCGCCGCGTGGCCTAACGCCACCGACTGGCAACTCCGCCTCAGCGTGGCCGACATCGAGCGCGATGGCCCGTTCTCCGCCTTCCCCGGCATTGCACGCTGGTTCGTGGTGCTGAGTGGCGACGGCGTGCGGCTGGACCACAGCGGCCAGCAAATCGACCTGCGCCCCGGCGACAACCCGCATGCTTTCGACGGCGGTGAGCCTCCCGGCTGCACGCTGCTGGGCGGCGCCACGCGCGACCTGAACCTGATGCTGAAGGCGCCCGCCAGTGGACGCCTGTGGCCGGCAGATGCCCCGTGGCAAGCCGAAGCGGGTCAGCGCACACTGCGCTGGCGCGGGCTGTTCTGCGCCGAGGCCTGCACCCTGCTCACACCTGCTGACACCCTCGCCCTGCCGGCCATGAGCCTGGCATGGCAAGCTGCCGGATGGGCCGATGAATCGACCGTTGGCCAGGATCCCGCAGCGCTGACCGAAGGCTGGCAACTCAAGCCTGCCGCACGCCCGCCACGCGCCTGGTGGATCGCCCTGGAGAATTGACCGAATGCCCGCCGATTTCCTGCCTTCCCGAGCCGACGCCCCCCGCACCCTGTGGCGTGGTGCCAGTCTGGCCACGATGGCCCCCGGCAAGCCCTGGGGCTGGATCGAAGATGGTGCGTTGCTGACCGAAGGCGCGCGCATCGCCTGGGTTGGCGCAGCAACCGAGCTGCCGGCCGGGCTGCGCGCGGACGACGAGATCGAGCTGCCCGGCGGCGTGCTCACGCCCGGGCTGATCGACGCCCACACCCACCTGGTCTACGGCGGCCACCGGGCGCGCGAATTCGAGCTGCGGCTGCAGGGCGCCACCTACGAGGAGATTTCCCGCGCCGGTGGTGGCATCCGCTCCACCGTGGCCGCCACCCGTGCTGCGACCGACGAAGAGCTGCTGCGCAGCGCGCTCAAGCGCGCCCAGGCGCTGATGAGCGAAGGCGTGACCACGCTGGAAATCAAGAGTGGCTACGGCCTGAGCGAACACCACGAGGCGCGCTGCCTGCGTGTGGCCCGCCGCGTGGGCGAGCGCCTGCCGCTGACGGTGCGCACCAGCGCGCTGGCAGCGCATGCATTGCCGCCAGAGTTCGAAGGCAAACCGGACGCCTACATCGCCGCCATCATCGACTGGCTGCCGCGTTGGCATGCCGAAGGGCTGGTCGACGCGGTCGACGGCTTCTGCGAAAACATCGCCTTCTCGGCCAGCCAGATGCAGCGCGTGTTTGACGCAGCGCGCGCGCTGGGCCTGCCGGTCAAGCTGCATGCCGAGCAGCTCAGCGACTGCGGCGGCAGCGAGATGGCCGCGCAGTACCGCGCTTTAAGCTGCGACCACCTCGAATACCTCAGCCCTGCCGGCGTGCAGGCACTCGCGGCCAGCGGCACGGTGGCCATGCTGCTGCCCGGCGCCTTCTATTTCCTGCGCGAGAAGCAGCTGCCGCCGGTGGGCGCGCTGCGCGAAGCCGGCGTGCCGATGGCGATTGCCACCGACCACAACCCCGGCTCGTCGCCCACGCTGTCGCCGCTGCTGATGCTGAACATGGCCTGCACGCTGTTCCGGATGACGCCCGAGGAAGCCCTGGCCGGCATGACGCGCCATGCCGCGCAGGCGCTGGGCCTGGGCCACAGCCATGGCCAGCTGAGCACCGGCCGGCAGGCCGATTTCGTGCACTGGGCCGTGGACCATCCCAACGAGCTGGCCTACCAGTTCGGGCACAAGCCTTGCCAGTTGCGGGTCCATGCGGGCGTACCCGATGCGGCCGACCTGGCGCGCATCGCGCCTGCCCCCGAGTTTTGAAAACAGTGCCGAGCACCGCCCCGGCAGTTCGGCCCGATGTCGGAGACCTGATGGACGAGATTTACACCCTGCACCGCGGCACGCGCCCCTTGCTGGTCAGCGTGCCGCATGCAGGCCAGCACATTCCGGCCGAACTGCTGGCCCGCATGCATCCCCATGCCGCCACCGTCGAAGACACCGACTGGCACCTGGACAAGCTCTACGACTTCGTGCGCGACCTGGGCGCCAGCCTCATCGTGCCGCGCCACTCGCGCTACGTGATCGACCTGAACCGGCCGCCCGACAACACGCCGATGTATCCCGGCGCCAACAACACCGAGCTGTGCCCCACGCGCTTTTTCACCGGCGAGCCGCTGTACCTCGAAGGCCAGGCACCTGACGCGGCCGAAGTGCAGCAACGCCGCGGCACCTATTGGCAGCCCTACCACGACGCGCTCGCCGGCGAACTCACGCGACTGAAGGCCGAGCATGGCCACGCCGTGCTGTTCGACGGCCACAGCATCCGCTCGCAGCTGCCCTGGCTGTTCGAGGGCCGGCTGCCGGACCTGAACCTCGGCACCGCCAATGGCGCCAGCTGCGCCCCTTCGATGCGCGACGCGCTGGGCCAGCTGCTGGCCGCGCAGCAGGACTTCACGCAAGTGGTCGACGGCCGCTTCAAGGGCGGCTACATCACACGCCACTATGGCCAGCCCGCGCGTGGCTGGCATGCGGTGCAGCTGGAAATGTGCTGGTGCTGCTACATGGACGAACAGCCGCCGTTCAGCTGGTCGCCAGAGCGCGCCGCAGGCGCCATGCCGCTGCTGCGCCAGATGATGGACACGCTGCTGGCCTGGCAGCCGCAAGCCGAGGCAGGCCAGGCATGAGCGGCGGCGCCACAAGCCCCACCGTTCGCCGCTTCTGGGCCCCACGCGCCTGGCTGCCCGAAGGCTGGCGCGAGGAAGTGCTGCTGGAGGTGGACGCGCACGGCCGCTGGTCGCGCGTGGTCCCCGGCCAGCCCTGCCCGCCGGACGCCGAGCGCCTGGCCGGCCTCACGCTGCCCGGCCTGGTCAACGGCCACAGCCATGCCTTCCAGCGCGCATTTGCCGGCCTGGCCGAGCGCCGCGAAGCCGCGGCCGACAACTTCTGGAGCTGGCGCGACCGCATGTACCGCGTGGCCGGCAAGATCACGCCGGACCAGCTGCGCGCGGTCGCCACGCAGATCTATGCCGAGCTGCTGCGCGGCGGCTACACGCAGGTCTGCGAGTTCCACTACCTGCATCACGCGCCGGGCGGCAAGCCCTATGGCGCGCCGATGGCAATGACCCAGTCGCTGATCGACGCGGCCGCCGACGTCGGCATCGGCCTGACGGTGCTGCCGGTGCTGTACGAGCGCGCCGGCTTCGACCAGCCGATGCTGCGGCCGGACCAGCAGCGCTTCCGCCTGCATGCCGAGGGCGTGCTGAACGCGCACCAGTCGGTGCAGGAGCGCACCCATGCCTGCCTGAACGCTGGGCTGGCCGTCCACTCGCTGCGCGCCGCGCGGCCGGCCTCGCTGCACACCCTCGCCAGGATGGCCGAGCAGACCGTCGGCCCGGTGCACATCCATGTGGCCGAACAGACGGCCGAGGTGCAGGACTGCCTCCAGGCCACCGGCCGCCGCCCGGTCGAGTACCTGGCCAGCGAAGGCCTGCTGGACGCGCGCTGGCAACTGGTGCATGCCACGCACATCAACCAGGCCGAGATCATGACCGTGGCCTACAGCGGCTCGGCCGTGGTGATCTGCCCCAGCACTGAAGGCAACCTGGGCGACGGCCTGACCGACCTGCCCGGCTGGCTGCAGGCCGAGGTGCCGATCTCGCTGGGCTCGGACAGCCACGTCAGCCGCTGCTGGCGGGAGGAACTGCGCTGGCTGGAATACGGCCAGCGCCTGGGCCTGCGCCAGCGCAACGTGGCCGCGGCCCCCGAACGCGGCCAGCCGTCCACCGCCGAGCGGCTGTGGCGCAGCGTGCTGGACGGCGGCCGCATGGCCGCAGGCTTCCCGCTCTGGGGCCTCACGCCCGGTGCCCGCGCCGACCTGTTGGTGGCCGACCCCCGCGACACCAGCCTCGCCGGCATCCCCGCCGCCCGCAGCCTCGACGCCCTGATCTTCTCCAGCCCCGCCCTGCCCTGGCGCGACGTGATGGTCGCCGGCCAATGGAAGCTGCGCGAGCAACAGATGCCTGGCAGCGACGCCATCACCTCGGGCTTTGTCAGCGCGATGGAGGAGCTGTGGAGCTGAGGCAGGCGGCGGGTGGGCGACGCTGCAGCGATCAGCTCATCAGTTCGACCAGCTTGCCGCTGACGGCCTCCCCGCTGATTTGCAGTTCGCCCACCGAGACGGGCAGCTTGAAGCGGCGCGGGCCGGCGCTGCCGGGGTTCAGGTAGAGCACACCATCGCGCTCGGTCATGGACGGTCGGTGGGAGTGACCAGAAATCACGGCGCGCAGACCGGCGACCGGCGGATCGACGTCGAGGTCGGCCAGGTCGTGCACCACGGCGATGGTGACGCCGCCGAACTGCAGGTATTCGATGGCGCGCAATGCTTCCGCCCAGGCGCCGCGGTCGTTGTTGCCACGCACTGCGGTGACGGGCGCGATGGTGGCGAGCCGCTCCAGCACTGACGGCTCGCAGATGTCGCCCGCGTGCACGATGTGGTCGCTGCCTCGCAGGAAGGACAGCGCCTCAGGGCGCAGCAGGCCGTGGGTGTCGGAGATCAAGCCAATTCGGAACATGGCCGATTGGAGCACCGTCAGCCCGATGGGGCTTCAAAGGGACGCGGGCTCCGTGTCGGCCATGTCGCTTGCGGACGCGTGGTGGGCCGCGTGGCCGGCCAGCCAGGCCATCAAGGCCTCGGCGGGCATCGGCCGGGCCAGCAGGTAGCCCTGGATGCCATCGCAGCCCAGGGACTGCAGGCGAAGCCGCTGTTCTTCGGTCTCGACGCCTTCGGCGATCACGCGCAGGTTCATCTTGCGCGACATCGCGATGATGGCTTCGGCGATGGCGGCGTCGTCACCACCGGCTTGCGAGATGCCCTGGATGAAGCTGCGGTCGATCTTCAGGGCCTGCAGCGGCAGCTGCTTGAGGTAGGCGAAGTTGGTGTAGCCGGTGCCGAAGTCGTCGATGGCGAACAGCACGCCCATCTGGTGCAGCCGGCGCAGCAGCGCCAGCGCCTGCTCAGGATCCTGCATCACGCTGGACTCGGTGATCTCCAGCTCCAGACAATGCGCCGGCACGCCGCTGGCGGCCAAGGTGCGGGCCACGCCGAGGTCCAGCCCGGGGCGCTGCAGCTGGCGCGCCGAGAGGTTGACGGCCAGCACCAGGTCCGTCTGGCCTTGCTCGCGCCAGCGGCGCAGCTGCTGGCAGGCGGTGTTCAGCACCCAGTCGCCAATCTCCAGGATCAGGCCGGTTTCCTCGGCGAGCGGAATGAAGTCATTCGGCGCAATCAGGCCCAGGCGCGGGTGCAGCCAGCGCACCAACGCTTCGACGCCGCGCACCTTGCCTGTCAGCAAGTCCATCTGCGGCTGGTAGTGCAGCAGCAGCTCGTGGCGCTCGATGGCGCGGCGCAGGTCGTTCTCCAGGCGCAGCTTGTCGTGCGCGCGGGCATCCATCTCAGGGCTGAAGAAGCGGTAGTCGTTGCGGCCGGCGCCCTTGGCCTTGTAGAGCGCCGTGTCGGCGAATTTCAGCAGCGTTTCGGCGTCTTCGCCGTCGCGCGGGAACAGGCTCACGCCCAGGCTGCAGGTGACGTGCAGCTCGTGGCCATCGATCTGGAATGGGCGCGACAGCGAGGCCATCAGCTTCTCGGCGACGTGGGCAGGATCGGCCACGTCTTCAATGTCCGGCAGCACGATGACAAACTCGTCGCCGCCGAGACGGGCCACGGTGTCGTCGTCGCGCAGCACCGCGCGCAGCCGCTCGGCCACGCACTTGAGCATCTCGTCGCCGACCAGGTGGCCCAGCGTGTCGTTGATGGTCTTGAAGCGGTCCAGGTCCAGGAACAACAGCGCCATCTGGCCGCGCTGCCGTTGCGCATGGGCCAAGGTCAGCGCGAGGCGGTCCATCAGCAGGCTGCGGTTGGGCAGGCCGGTCAATGCGTCGTGGTACGCCAGGTGCTGGATGCGCGCTTCCTGGGCCTTGCGCTCGGTGATGTCCTGCACCACGCCGGCGCGGCGGAAGGGCTGGCCGGATTCGTCGTTGGCCGGGTAGCCGCGCATCGCGATGTGGCGCAACTGGCCGTCTGGCCGCTGGATGCGGCATTCGAGCGAAAAGTGCCCGTCCACCGCGGCGGCCAGCGCCTTCGTGACCATGCCGAGGTCGTTCGGATGCACCGCGCGCTGCCAGGCCATCCAGTTCTGCTGCAGCACGGTGGGTGGCTCGCCCCAGATGCGCTCGAAGCCGGGGCTGACGTAGAGCACACTGTGGCGCTGCGGGTCGGCCAGCCAGAAGGTGTCGCCGATGGCGTTGGCCATCTGTTGGAAGCGGGCCTCGCTGTCGCGCAGCGCGCCACGCTCGCGCTCGAGCTGCACGCGGAAATGCGCGCTCTCGATGGCCATGGGCAGGCGGCGCAGCATGTCGTCCTGCTTGACCAGGTAGTCGGTGGCGCCGAGCTTGAGGGTCTGGATCGCGCTGTCTTCGTCGCCGTGGCCGGTGATGATGAGGATGGGCAGGTCCAGGTCCCGCTCCTGGCGCAGCAGCTTGACCAGTTCCAGCGCGTTCATGCCCGGCAGCTGGAAGTCCAGCAGCAGCACCTGCGGCATCTCGGGACCACCCGCATCCAGGCGCGCAATGACCTGCTCGCCGGTGCTGACGGCCGAGACCAGGATGTGCGGCGCGAAGCGCATCAGGTGGCGGGCCAGCAGGTCCACGTCGGTGGCGGTGCGCTCGGCGTACAACACGCGGATGGGCCGTGCGCGCTGCTCGCTGGCAAAGCGGAAGCGGGTCCAGGCGATCTGCAGCAGCAGCGGCAGGCGGTCCAGGTAGGCGCCCTGCTTGACGATGTAGTCGTCGGCCCCGCCTCGCAGCGCGGCGACCACGGTCGCCTCGTCACCCGAGCCGGTCAGCATCACGACAGTCAGCGGCAGATTGCGCTCGCGCACGTGCTGCAGCAGCTCCAGGCCATTGCCGTCGGGCAGGCGCATGTCGAGCAGCAGCAGGTCCGGCAGTTCACCCGCATCCAGCAGGCTGCGGGCGCCGGCCAAGTCACCGGCGGTGGTGAGCTGCAGGTGCGGCGCGCTGCGGGCCAGGCTGCGGTGCGTCAGGTCGGCGTCCTGCGCGTTGTCTTCGACGTAAAGGACCTTCATGCGCGACCGGGCGGCTTCAGTGGCTGGGCACGTTCTGGTTCAGCACACACCAGTACAAGTCGATCTGCGCCGCGACCTCGATGAATTTCTCGAATTCGACCGGTTTGACGATGTACGAGTTGACGCCTAGGCCGTAGGCCGTGGCCACGTCGGCGTCTTCGCGCGAGGTCGTCAGCACGACCACCGGGATGCGCGAACACAGCGGGTGGGCCTTGAACTGCCGCAAGACCTCCAAGCCGGAAACCCGCGGCAATTTCAGGTCCAGCAGGATGACCACGGGCAGCGGCTCGCCGGCTTCCCAGCGCGGCAGCCAATCAAGTGCCTCCTCACCGTCCCGGGCAACGGCCAAAGGGTTGGCAATGTGCCGTTTGGCAAAGGCCCGGCGCGTCAGGTCGACATCCATCGGGTTGTCTTCGACCAGCAAGATAGGCCGGTTACCGCTCATTGCCCATGCTCCGGCCCCAGGGCCCAGGTTGGAAAACCTAAGAATACAGCCAAGCCCTGCTCGCCAGCAGGGTGGGCACCGGCATCAGAGCGGCAGCTCGATGAAAAAGTGCGCACCAACGCCAGGCACGCTCTCGGCCCAGACACGGCCCTGCATGCGCTCGATGGCCTTGCGCACGATGGCCAGGCCCACGCCGGTGCCGGGATAGTCCTCGGCGCGGTGCAGGCGCTGGAAGATCTCGAAGATGCGCTCGGCGTATCGCATGTCGAAGCCGGTGCCGTTGTCCCGCACCTCGATGCGGCAGCGCCCCGCATGCTCGGTGCAGCGCAGCCAGATGCGGCGCTCGGGCCGGCCCTGGGTGAACTTCAGCGCGTTGTCCAGCAGGTTGCGCAGCGCCATCGTCAGGCCCTCGCGCTCGCCGGTGGCCTGGCTGCAGCTCAAGTCCCGTTCCAGCGTGACCTGGCCCTGGTCCAGCTCGCGCTGGTATTCGCCCACCAGGCGGTTGATGACCGCGGCCGGGTCGATGCTGCCCAGCGTCGGCCGGCTGCGTTCGACACGCGAGTAGGCCAGCAGGTCGTCAATCAGCTGGCCCATGTGCACGGTCGCCTTGCGGATGGTATCGACGAAAAACCGGCCCTCCTCGTCCAGCTGCTCGGCATGGTCGGTCAGCAGCAGCCGGCTGTAGCCGTCGATGCCACGCAGCGGGGCCTTCAGGTCGTGCGAGACGGAATACGAAAACGCCTCCATCTCGCGGTGCCGCGCTTCCAGTTCGGCGGTGCGCTCGGCCACGCGGGCTTCCAGCTCGGCGTTGGTGCGCAGGATCTGCTCCTCGACCTGCTTGCGCGCGGTGACCTCGTGCAGGAAGCCGTGCCAGGCAATCACGCCACCCGCCTCGGCCACCGGCGTGAGGTGCATCTCGATCCACAGCAGGCCACGCGCGGGATGGTGCACGCGAAACTCGTCGCGGCAAGGCGCCATGCTGCGCGCCGAGCTTTCCATGGATTGGCGCAGGCGCGCTCGGTCCTCAGGCACGATGACCTCGTGCGGGTCACGCACGCCGCCGCTCGCGTCGGCGTTCAGGCCGTAATCCTTGGCCACCTCGGCGTTGGCCAACTGCACGTCGACCGCGCCGTCCGCGGCGCGGCGGTAGGTCATCAGCACCCCCGGCGCGGTGGCCACCAGGCGAAGCAGCTGTGCCTCGGCGGCCAGGCGCTTGCGCTGCTGCTGCTGGGCCTCGTGCGCCGCGGTGATGTCCTCGATCAGCCCGGCCATGTGGGTCATGCGACCGGTGGCATCGCGCACCGGGTAGGCATGGTCGCGCACCCAGATCATCGAGCCGTCGGGCCGCTGCACCCGATACTCGGTCTCGTATTGGCCGGTTGCCGCGGCGGCCACGAACTCGGCCGCCACCTGGTCCCTGTCCTCGGGGTGAATGCCAGCCAGCCACACGGCATGGCAGTCCGACAGATCTGGCCGGCATTCCTGGCCCCACATGCGCCAGAACGCCGGGCTGACATACAGCGTGCGTCGCTCACCCGGCCGGCTGAGCCAGATCGCGTCACCGGTCGCCTGGGCGAACAGGCGGAAATGCTGTTCGCTTTGCTGCAGCACCGCCCAATCGGCCGCCGCACTGCCGCCAGGCCAGCAGAGGCAGCGCATCCAGCCGCCCTCGCGCGCCACCCAGGGCCCTGTTTGCAGCGGGCCGGTCAACACCGGGCCGGCAGGGCCGCGCATGCGCAGGCCAGCCATGCCGGCACCTGGCGGCGTTGCGCTGCCAGGCATGGCCAGCAGCGAATCGAGGGCATGGGCGGGCTCTGCGACCCAATCGGCCAGGGCCTGGCCAGGCAAGGCTTCGGCGGGCTGGGCCACCGCTCGCGCGAAGGCCTGGTTGGCCTGCAACAGCCGGCCATGCTCATCCACCACGGCCATGGGCTCTGCGGCGGCTTGCCAGCAGGCGGCAGCCACGGCGGCCGTGTCTGCATCATTGGGCGATCCGGATCTCATGCAGGTCTCCAGCGAACTCGCTACGGCACTTCGCTGCGCGATGGGCGCAACAGACCACCCGATTCTGCGTTGCGAGGGCCCGTCACACCACCTGCGAGGCAGCGCGACGGAGCCTGCACCGCCGGCAAGCGTGGAATACTTGCCGCATGTCCAGCAGCTCCGCCCCCTACGCCTCGCCGCTCGGCGCCTACGGCCTGCCCGAAACCCGTCGCGCGGACCTGCCCGGTGGCAAGCAAATCCGCCAGGATCTGCTCGCCGCCGAGGCCATGCCGCCGATTGCCGAGGCCATGCCGCCCGGCAAGCTGTTCTTCAGTCCAAAAGGCCGCATTTCGCGCCGCGGCTTCTGGGGCGGCATGCTGGGGTTGGCCGCGCTGGGCATCGTGTTGGGCGCGCTGCTGAACATTGCCGGCTTCCACGGTGAACGGGTCGAGGGCCTGGTCAACCTGCTGCTGGCCTGGCCCGCTTTCGCCGTCTCTGCCAAGCGCTGGCACGACCGCGACCGCAGCGCCTGGTGGGTGCTGGTGGCCCTGATCCCCGTGGTCGGCTTCCTGTGGCTGCTGGTGGTCAACGGCCTGCTGCCCGGCATGAAGGGTGACAACCGATTTGGGCCCTCGCCATTGCGCGACCGACTGGGCTGACCCGGACCTTCAATACTTCTCGCTGGAGCCCGCCAGGCGCAAATACCAATGCGCCAGCCAGGCCACCAGCCCGCGGCCCAGCATCGCGCCGAGGCCGGTGCGCAGCGGGGCGACGAGGATGCGGCTGGACACGGCCATGGCCTGGTCCAGTTCCTCGCTCAGTGCGGCGGCAAAGCCAGTGTTGCGCACGACGATGTTGGCTTCCAGGTTCAGCAGCAGGGACAGCGGGTCCACATTGGAGCTGCCGACCGTGGCCCATTCATCGTCGGCCACGGCCGCCTTGGCATGCAGGAAGGCCGGGATGTATTCGTAGACTTCGACGCCTGCGGTCAGCAGTTCGTCGTACATGACCCTGGCCGCCAGGCCGGCCAGCCGGTAGTCCAGCTTGCCCTGCAGCAGCAGGCGCACCTGAACGCCCCGCCGCGCAGCCTTGATCAGCGCACGCCTGAAACTGCGGCCGGGATAGAAGTACGGCGTCACCAGCTGGACGCGGACATTCGCCATGCGGATCGCATCGATCATGCAGCGCTCGATGGTGCGGCGCTGGCGCAGGTTGTCGCGCACCACGAAGGCGGCGACCACCGGTGTGTCGTCGGCCAAGGGTGGCGGCGTGGCCGGCAGCAGGTGCATGCGCCGCAGCAGCTTGCGCGCGGCCCGCACCGGCTCGGCGCTGCGGGCGAGCTGCAGCGTTTCCTTGCGCCAGTCGCGGCCGAAGGTGGCGCGGGTCCATACCGCACGCACGGTCTGCTCGATGGGCGCGACCACCGGGCCGTGCAGCGCCACCGCGAAGTCCAGCCGCGGCGCATCGCTGAAACCGTGGTGCAGGTCGTTGCGGTCGTCGATCACATTGATGCCGCCAACAAACGCGCGCGTGCCATCGACCACGCACAGCTTTTGATGCAGCCGCCGCAGCTGACCGGGCTGCAGCCAGTTCCACCAGCGTGTCAGCGGCCGGAACACCGCGAGGTCCACGCCTTTGTCGCCGAACCAGCGCTTGACTGTCGTCAGGCTGTGGCTGCTGCCAAAGCCGTCGACCACCACCCTGACCCGCACGCCGCGCCGGGCCGCTGCGATCAGCGCCTTGGCCACTGCCTCGGAGGCGGGGTCGTCATGGAAGATGTAGGTCGCCAGCCAGACCTCGTGCAGCGCCTGCTCGATGGCCCGGACCATGGCGGGAAACAACTCGTCGCCGCCGCGCAGCAGCGCCGCCTCGTTGCCACTGAGGAAGACCGGCGTGGACTGGGTGTACCAGGCACCGGGAAACTGGAAGCCGTCGGATGCAGGCTCGTCATCGGAGACCGACGCGGCCGGCTGCACGGCCATCAGGCGGGCTCCAGTTCCACCAGCAGCGGCAGGTGGTCCGACATGCGGGCCCAGGCACTGCCGCGCGGCACGGTGGTGCGCACGCAACGAAAGCCGCGCATGTAGACCCGGTCCAGCGCGAACACCGGCACGCGTGACGGGAAAGTCGGCGTGTTCGTGGCCTGCGGCGGGGTGGCGCGCTGCAGGCCCATGGCCTGCATCGGCCCGTCCAGCCGCTCGCCCCAGTCGTTGAAGTCACCGGCCACCAGCAGCGGCGCACCGGCCGGCACCGTCTGCTCGATGAAGGCCGCCAGCCGCTGCACCTGGCGCAGCCGGCTGGAATGGATCAGCCCGAAGTGCGCGACCACCGCATGCACCTCCATGCCATGCCACTTCACCGGCACGTGCAGCAGGCCGCGCTGCTCGAAACGGTGGTCCGACACATCATGGTGGCCGATGCTGCCCATGGGCCAGCGCGACAGCAGCGCGTTGCCATGCTCGCCGTGGCGGGTCACGCAGTTGGTGTGATAAGCGGCCCCGTATCCTTCGGGTGCCAGGAACTCGGCCTGCCCCTGCTCCGGCCAGCCGCCATGGGTGCGCTGGAATTGCCGCGACTCGCGGGCGTGGAACAGGCGCACCTCCTGCAGGAACACCAGGTCCGCGTCCAGCGACTCGATGCCCAGCCCGAGGTTGTGGATCTCCAGCCGCTTGGTCGGCCCCATGCCACGCACACCCTTGTGGATGTTGTAGGTCGCCACGCGCAGCGGCCCCACCATCGTGCTGCCGGGCAGGTAGCTGCTGGCGAAAGCGGACGAGCGGAAGGAATGGGCTTGCAGCGGTGGCGTCATCGGGTCTCGTGGGAATTCAGCAGAAAGTTCGGGAGCTGCAGGATGGCTTCCGCGTTCGATGGCGAGAAGCAGCGATCCGCCGCCTCGCGCCACGGCAGCCAGACACAAGCCGTGTGCTCGCGCGGCGCCAGTTGCACAGCCGTGCCGTCCGGCACGCAGAGGCCGAACACATGCTCGGTGTTGTGCGTCACGCCTTCGGCATAGCGATGGCGCCAGCGCGGGTATATCTCGTAGACATTGGCCAGTCCCCAGTCGCGCAGCGCACTGGCCGGCACGCCGGCAGCGCCGATCACGATGCCGGTTTCCTCCGCCACCTCGCGCGCGCAGGTCAGCGCCAGCGGCTCATCCAGGCTGTCCTTGGAACCGGTCACGCTCTGCCAGAAACCAGGCGCATCAGCCCGCTCCATCAGCAACACGTCCAGCGCCGGAGTGTGAATCACCACCAGCACCGATTCCGGGATCTTCGCCGGCCGGGCCGCCACCGCTTCATCGACTGCTTGGGTCATGCCACATGCTAGCGCGGACGCTCGGTTTCCCGTGCCGGACGATGCCTACATCCATCGCACCAACGAAGGACCACCCGGCACGGGAGAAGTGTCATCGAAGCCTTCTAGCATGCGCCCCACCCCGGCCCGAGCGCCGATCCGCCGCTGCATTGCCATGAAACTCCACGTCCTCGCCGCTTCGACCTTCGCGCTGTCCCTGCTGGCGAGCTGCAGCAGCACACCGAGCCAGCCCACTGCCAGCCGCTGGGTGTTCCAGGCACCCGACACCCGCACCATCGGCATCGTGATGACCCCGTTGCCGCCGGTGCAAGCCCATTTCCCCGGCGCGGACTGCGCGTCCTGCCTCGCCACCGCCCTCACCGAACACCAGGCCCTGGCCAACCAGGTGCAGACGCTGGACGCCAGCGAGCTCGAGCAGGTGAAGACCGAGATCGCCAGGGCGCTGGAAGCCAAGGGACTGCGGGTGCGGGTGATCGCGGCGCCGCTGGACCTGGCGCAACTGCCCGCGTTTTCGGGACCTGGCACAGACCACGCCAGGCATGACTTTCGTGGCCTGAAAACCCGCTACGGCGTGGACAAGCTGCTGGTCATCGAACTCAGTTCGCTGGGTGCGTCACGCCCCTACGCCGGCCCGGTCCCAGCCGGCCTGCCGCGGCTGGCCCTGACCGGCAGCGAATTCCTGGTCAACCTGGGCGACAACACGCTGGAGGCACAGCAGGCCGTGGAGGTGCAGCTGACGGCAGCGCGCGACTGGGAAGACCCGCCGCGCTTTCCGGGCCTGGCCAGCACATACGGCGAGGTTCTACGACAGGGCAAGGCCGCATTGCTGTGCCCCTTCCTCTGATCTCGCTGCCAGCCCGGCCTGTCCCGTGTCATCATCCAAGGCCATCTGGCGTCACGGAGCCATCCAATGGGCCAACCCGCAACACCCACCCGCTTGACCCGCGAAGACTATCTGACCTGGGAAACCGCCCAGGCCGAGCGCCATGAGCTGATCAACGGCGAGCCGTATGCCATGGCCGGCGCCGAAGACCGGCATGTCACCGTCAGCCTGAATTTGGCGATGGCGCTGCGCCAGCACCTGGCCGGCTCCCCCTGCCGCACCTACATGGCGGACATGAAGCTGGAAGTGGCCGCCAGCCAGAGCTTCTTCTACCCGGATGTGCTGGTGACGTGCAGCGAAGCCGACCGCGCCAGCGCGCTGGTGAAGCGCGAGCCGGTGCTGGTGGTGGAAGTGCTCTCGCCCGGCACCGCCGCCTTTGACCGGGGTGGCAAGTTCGCCCACTACCGGCAGCTGGCCAGCCTGAAGGAATATGTGCTGGTGGACCTGGACAGCCGCCGCACCGATGTCTACCGCCCAGGCGCGGATGGGCTGTGGGTGCTGCACCCCTTCGAGCCCGCGCAGCCGCTGGCACTGGCCAGCGTCGACCTGTCGATCACGCCGGAAGCCTTGTGGGCCGAGGTGGACGAGGCGCCCACTTTGCCTTGACATGGCAAGACGAGCCCCACAGGGCAGTTCGTGGTGAGCGCCGCGCCGGGCAGGATCGAATCAAAGACCAGTGAATGGTTCATCGTGCTCACCCGGCCGGCGGTACGATCACGATCTCAACCCGGCGATTTGCGGCACGCCCCATCTCGGTACTGTTGTCGTCCACCGGCGCTTCGGCACCCATGCCAAACACCTCAAGGCGACGATCGGTGATGCCGCGCTGAGACAGGTATGACGCCAGGCTGGATTGAACAGAAGTGGCCCGGCGCAGAGACAGCACCTTATTGCTGTCCGGCTTGCCGACATTGTCGGTATGACCCACGATACGGGCATTGACGCCGCAATATTGACGCAGCGTGTCACCCACTTTCTCCAGGGTACCGGCAAACGAGGGACTGAGGTCGCTGCTGCCCGTTGCAAACAGGACTTTGCCGGGGATATTCAGTTTAACTGACCCGTCAGCCTGCTCCGAAATCGCGATTTGAGACCCAGCCAGGGCACCGACAAATGCGCCGGCCAGGGCGCCGTTGACCGCAGCTTGGGTGCGATGCGAATTCGCAGTGCTTGAGCCGAGAATCCCACCGATGATGGCACCGACTGCGCCGCCTTTGATGGCCGCGTCGGTGCGAGGATTTTCAGCTTTCGGCTTCAGGTATTTGCAGCCTCCAGGGCCGGTTTCGCTTGCGACTGCCGCGGCTGCGGCCTGGGCAGGCAGGCCGGAGTTTCCGGCGGTGCTGTTGCCCAAGGGCGGGTTCGTGTTGCACGCAGCGAGTACCAGCGATGCCAGTGCGAGTGCCAAGCTTGTCCTGGAAGGTCCAGTGGTTCGGGGAAGTTTCATCATCAACCCAATCAAGAATCAAACAGAGAAATTACGGCCCGCGCAGCGCATGGCGCCCGCGTCGGCTCTGCATGCCCCTGAAGGAGATTCCAGAGTTTCCGCGTTGGCACGAAAGAAGCGCCATATGGCCTCTGATCACGGGTAAGCCCAGCGTAACCAACCGCAACAGCTTTCGCGCGGCAGCGGTCCTCACGGATCGCTCACGGCGCAGCCTCTGGCACCCGACAAGTACCGGCGAGGCCCACTCCTTTGCGGATCCGGCGCGTGCCGGCCGGCATGGGCAGCCGTTCATATCGCATAAGCTTGAATGCTGAAGCCATCGCGGTCGGCCCGGAGCAATCACCCGCGCGCTTTGCACCGAAGACCCGGCTCACCACTCCATTCATCATGACGACGCCCCAGCACCCTGCCTCCACGCTGTTCAGCTATCGCTTCGGGCAGGCTGAGTTCGACGAATCAGAGTCGCTGCTGCGTGTTGACGGTGAGCCCATTGCTGTGGAGCGACGACCGCTGGAATTGTTGGCCGCCCTGCTGCACAGCCCGGGTGTGGTGCTCACCAAGGCAGAACTGCTCGCCTCGTTGTGGCAGCGCAATGAGGCCAACTTGTCGGACAACGCGTTGGCCAACGCAGTTTCCAAACTGCGCCGGGCGCTCGGGGAGGCGACCGGTGCCCTGGTGCGAACCGTGCCGGGCGTTGGGTATTTGCTGGAGGGACCGATTGAGCGGGTGGCCCAGGCGCACCGAGGTGATGCGCCTCTCATGCTCAAACCTGGCCAAAAGGTAGCGGGCGCAGAGGACTACAGGTTGAAATCCTTGCTGGCGGAAAGCCGCAACAGCAGCGTATGGCTGGCCGAGCACAAATCCAGCAGACAGCCAAGCGTCTTCAAGTTCTGCAATAGTGGCGATGGCCTCAGCGCGCTCAAGCGCGAATTCACGCTGGCCAAGGTCTTGCGGCGGAGCCTGGGCAGACGCCCGGACAGGGTCGAGATTCTCGCCGCCAATTTTTCCGATGCGCCGTATTGGCTTCAGAGCGAACATGGCGGAGAAAACTTCCTGAACTGGGCCACCACCGACCCGGCCGCCAAGGCGATGAACACCGACCAGCGCGTCGCCCTGTTTCTACAGGTGGCGCAGAGCGTGGCAGTTGCCCATTCCGTGGGCGTGCTGCACAAGGACATCAAGCCGGCCAATGTGCTGATTGAACCGCGCGGCGACTCCGGCTGGCAGATTCGGCTGACGGATTTCGGCAGCGGCCGGCTGCTGGATCCCGGCACGCTTCAGGCGCTGGGGGTGACCGCGATGGGCCTGACACTCACTGAGCGAGTGAGCCTCGATTCTGGCCGAGGCACCCTGATGTACCTGGCGCCCGAACTGCTTTCAGGCGAAGTGCCCACGGTGCAGTCGGATCTCTACGCACTCGGCTTGATGCTCTACCAGTGGCTGGTGGGCGACTTCCGCAGGCCCTTGTCGACCGGCTGGGAAGACGACATCGCAGACCCGCTGCTGCGGGAAGACATTGCCGCCGCCACCCACGGCCAGGCGGTGCAGCGCTGCGCCAGCGTAGCGGAGTGGGCCGGCCGGCTCGAACGTTTGGTCGAACGCCGCCAATCGAGGGCAGTGGCCGAGTCCAGGGCAGTTGCGGCAGCTGCGACGGCGCAGGAGTTGGCCCGCAACAGGGCCAGACGGCCACTGGTCGCGGCGGTCGTAGTGAGCCTAGCACTGGGCCTGGCAACAAGCCTGTGGTTCTACTCACGCAGCCAGAGGGCGCTCATGCTGGCGCAGCAGCAAACGGAACGAGCACAAGCCATCAACGACTTCCTGAACAAGGATCTGCTGCAGTCGGCCGACATCTCGGAGCGCGGTACGCACGCCAACCTGTCATTGGCCGAGTTGCTCGAAAAGGCCTCTGCGCGGGCCGGCATCAGGTTCAAGGACCAGCCCTCAGCGGAGGCCTCGATCCGCCAGCAACTGGGACAGATGAACATGAACGTCAGCGCATTCTCGCGCGCCGCAATGGAGTTCCAGCGCGCGTGGGCGCTTTGTCAGTCCCAGGGCGGCGCGCCAGCCGCGTTGAATGAGGGCGTGCTCGCCAGGCTCGCGCTTTCGAGGGCACTGACCCGCGACTCCAAGTTTAACGAGGCCAAACGTTGGCTGGAAGAGGCTGAGCGCGATGCAGGGCCGCTAGCCGCTCGGGGTTCTACAGAGGTCGCACTCCAACTGGCCCGCACTCGCTTTACCCTGCTGTCATTCACCCACGAAACCAACGCTGCACTGCCCTTCGGCGACCAAGCGCTGGCCTTGCAGGAGCAGTTGCATCCCGACGACCTGGCAGACCGAGCGAGCCTACGCAGGGATCTCAGCGACGGCTATTACCGCGCCAATCAACACGACCGCACCAAGGAACTGCTGACCGTCATCTTGAAGCCCCCCTTCTCGCCGGAGAGCATTGGAACCGTGGCATTTGAACGGGCACGATTGGCGCTGATCAACGCGTCCATGCTGGACGCCGACGCCGACGCGACCCAGGTGCTGTCGGAGCTGAAGTTGGTACGCGACCGCATCGTCGCTGTGCTGGGCCCCGACGAGTACACGGTGAACGCGGCGCGGATCTCGATGGCTGGCGTGCTGTCCGTCCTGGGGCGGTTCGAAGAGGCCCGCCAGGAAAGCCAGGAAACCCATGATTCCTTGTCGCGCACCCTGGGCGCCGATCACCAGGCCACGCGCATCGCGGCCATGAACCTTGCGGTGAGCAGCGTGCGCACCGGGCACGCCCGGCAGGGACTGGGCATGCTGGAAGACCTGCGGGCCTGGGCTGTGCGGACCTTTCAACACGAAGACCACCCGATTGTGCAAGGCATTGACTTCTACCGCGCACAGGCGCTGAACGAACTCGCCCGGCCTGCGCTTGCCCTGCATGTCCTGGCGCCCCTGAAGGCCGATGCAATCGCCCAGACGGCGCCGGCAGCGGACTGGGAGTTCAAGCTGCAAGGCGAACGGGGTCGAGCGCTGGCCCTGCTGGGACGCGACGGCGAGGCCAGGCCCCTGCTGGAAGCAGCGCTGGCCGGGATGAAAGCCAACGGCAGCGCCGGTTGGTTCCAAGCGCCGTTGCAGGACGCCCTCTTTCTCGCCCGCTCGACCCGATCGCCGCAGCGGCAACCCGCGCGGGCAGCGGTCACTGCTTCGTCAAGTTGACCCGGCAGTCCTCCACGTTGTTGGAACCCCAGTTGATCAGGGTCAGGGTGTTGCCGTTCTGGCGCGCAGACATCAATTCAGGGTCGTTGAAGCAGCCGAACCAAGTGTGCCCACCGGTGTAGGAAGTGGCGCCCCAGGCATATTCGTCACTGCCCACAATCAAGTCAAGCTTGGCGGCCTTGAGCTGCGTTTCATAAGGGTTGCCGCTGACGGGACCCGTGTAGACCACTCCGATGTAGGTATATCCATTGGTGTCGGTGCAATCGAGTTCGTACTCAGTGCGCCCCGCAAAGGGTGACGCGACCAGCTTGCAAGTGGCGCTGCCAAAAACATAGGTACCAGGCACGAACTCCGACTTCTTGACATTGGGTGACTTGACCACACCGGACATGGTCGCCTTGTTGGGCTTGCCATTGGTGTCATCGGCCTGAAGCACGATCTGGCCGTCCCAGTACTTGACCGTTCCGTCCGCCGCGACGCGGGTGGGCAGGCCGTAAAAATAGACTGTGTTGCCGATGCTGTAAGTGGTGGCGTTTTGCAGCATCACCTCGGAGGTCTGGGCGATGACCGGGGCCGACACGATCAGCGCGAGCGCGGCGGCGCATCCGCAGAAGGCCCGCCGGAATGTCTTTGGCATGAAGAATCTCCTTGAAGCAGTGGGTGCCACTCCCTGAAACCTGGGAGCGGGCCGGCCTGTCGCGACCGGGCCCCGCCAGTGTCCTGGCCGAGAGCCCAAGACGCGGCGGCCAGGCCCTCACGGATTCCTCACGGACACATCTCGAAGACGCGGGACACGCGGCGCATCCTTCAACCGGGCGCCACAGACGAAAAAAAGGACCCGAAGGCCCTTTTTTGATCGAACTGGCGACGCGCCTGTTCAGACCGCCGCTTGCGCATTGCGCAGCCGGATGTGCAGTTCGCGCAGCTGCTTTTCGTCGACCAGTGACGGGGCGCCGGTCAGCAAATCCTGCGCGCGCTGGGTCTTGGGGAAGGCGATCACGTCGCGGATCGATTCGGCCTTGGTCATCAGCGTGATCAGGCGGTCCAGGCCGAAGGCCAGGCCGCCGTGCGGGGGCGCGCCGTACTGCAGCGCGTCCAGCAGGAAGCCGAACTTGACCTGGGCGTCTTCCTTGCTGATGTTCAGCGCGCTGAAGACCTTGCTCTGGATCTCGGCGCGGTGGATCCGTACCGAGCCGCCGCCCAGTTCCCAACCGTTGAGCACCATGTCGTAGGCCTTGGCAATGCAGGCGCCCGGGTCGGTGTCCATCAGGTTCTCATGGCCGTCCTTCGGCGAGGTGAACGGGTGATGGGTCGCGTTCCAGCGGCCTTCGCCTTCGTCGTACTCGAACATCGGGAAGTCGACCACCCACAGCGGTGCCCACTTGTCCTCGAACAAGCCCTTGCTGCGGCCGAAGTCGCTGTGGCCGATCTTCACGCGCAACGCGCCGATGGCGTCGTTGACCACCTTGGCCTTGTCGGCGCCGAAGAAGATCAGGTCGCCGTTGCACGCGCCGGTGCGCGCCAGGATCTCGGCGATGGCGGCGTCGTGCAGGTTCTTCACCACCGGCGACTGCAGGCCTTCGCGGCCCTTGGCCACGTCGTTGACCTTGATCCAGGCCAGGCCCTTGGCGCCATAGATCTTGACGAACTCGGTGTAGCCGTCGATCTCGCCACGGCTCATCTCGCCGCCGCCCGGCACCTTCAGCGCCACCACGCGGCCGCCCTTGGTCGTGGCCGGTGTCGAGAAGACCTTGAAGTCCACGTCCTTCATGACCTCGGTCAACTCGGTGAACTGCAGCTTGACGCGCAGGTCCGGCTTGTCCGAGCCGTACTTGAACATCGCGTCGGCGTAGGTCATCACCGGGTAGACCGGCAGCTCCACATTCATCGCGTTGCGGAAGACGGTGCGGATCATGCCTTCGAACATGCCGCGGATCTCCTCCTCGTCCAGGAACGAGGTCTCGATGTCGATCTGCGTGAATTCGGGCTGGCGGTCAGCGCGCAGGTCTTCGTCGCGGAAGCACTTGGTGATCTGGTAGTAGCGGTCGAAACCGGCCACCATCAGCAACTGCTTGAACAGCTGGGGCGACTGCGGCAGCGCGAAGAAGTGGCCGTCGTGCACGCGGCTGGGCACGAGGTAGTCGCGCGCGCCTTCGGGCGTGGACTTGGTCAGCATCGGGGTCTCGATGTCGACGAAGCCGTTGGCGTCCAGGAACTTGCGCACTTCCATCGCCACGCGGTAGCGCAGCATCAGGTTTTTCTGCATCTGCGGGCGGCGCAGGTCCAGCACGCGGTGCGTCAGGCGCACGGTCTCGCTGAGGTTCTCGTCGTCCAGCTGGAAAGGCGGCGTGACGGAAGCGTTCAGCACTTCCAGCTCGTGGCACAGCACTTCGATCTTGCCGCTGGCCAGGTTGGTGTTTTCCTTGTCGGCCGGGCGTGCCCGCACCAAGCCCACGACCTTCAGGCAGAACTCGTTGCGCACCAGTTCCGCCGTCTTGAACATCTCCGGGCGGTCCGGGTCGCAGACGATCTGCACATGGCCTTCGCGATCACGCAGTTCGATGAAGATCACGCCACCATGGTCGCGGCGGCGATGCGCCCAGCCCATCAGCGTCACGGTCTGGCCCATCAGCGCTTCGCTGACCTTGCCGCAGTATTCGGTTCTCATGAGTGCACTCCTGTGCGTCGGTATCGGGGGAGCGGTCTACCGCGGCGCGAGATGCGCCGGGGACCAGGAGGGAAAAGCTTGGGGCGGCCTGGGTGGGGTGATCAACCCTCAGGACTGAACGCGGGGCGTGTCGGCGCGTTCAGCCCACCCGATTGGGGTCGGCCCCCTCCGGCAACGGCAGCAGGCCGGCCGGGGGCGCAACCACGCCCATCGAGATGATGTATTTCAAGGCTTCGTCCACGCTCATGCTGAGCGGACGCACCGAGGCGCGCGGCATGATCAGGAAGAAGCCGGAGGTCGGGTTCGGCGTGGTCGGCACGTAGAGGCTGACATGTTCGCCGGCCAGGTGCTCGGCCACCTCGCCGCCGGGGCGGCCGGTGACAAAGGCGATGGTCCAGGATTCGGCATGCGGGTACTGCACCAGCACGGCTTCGCGGAAGGCATTGCCGCTGCTGGAGAACAGCGTGTCGGAGACCTGCTTGACCGAGCTGTAGATGGACTTGACGATGGGGATGCGGCCCATCAGCATGTCCCACTGGCGCAGCCACCACTGGCCGAAGATGTTCGCGACGAACATGCCGGTGAGCAGCAGCAGCAGCACCATCACCAGCGCGCCCACGCCAGGCAACTGGCTGAAGCCGGCCAAGCCATCTGCCGCATCCTTCGAGACCAGCGCCTGCACGGGACGCAGCACGCCCTTGAACATGCCGTCCAGCAGGCCTTGCACCCACAGCAGCACCCAGATGGTGACGGCAACGGGCAGCCAGGTCAGCAGGCCGGCGAGGAGGTACTTTTTCACGAAGGGATGGTCTCAGTGGCAGGCGCAGGAGCCGCCGCAGGGGGTGGACGAAGACGAGGCGCTGGCCGACGTGCCGCCAGAGGATTCACCGCCGCCCGAAGAGCCGTCGCCCACGGCAGGCGCCGCCGGAGCTGCGCCACCGGCCGCAGGCGCGGGGGCGCTGGTACCACCGCCACGGAAGTCAGTGGCGTACCAGCCCGAGCCCTTGAGCTGGAAACCGGCCGCAGTGACCTGCTTCTGGAACTGCTCGGCGCCGCAGACCGGGCACACCGTCAGCTGGGCGTCGGACATCTTTTGCAGCACATCACGCGAATGGCCACAGGCTGCGCAGCGATAGGCGTAGATCGGCATGGCTAAATCTTTGATTCAGAAAGCGAAAACCCGTGATTATACGGAGCGTGGCCGCCATCCTAGAATTGAATGGACCGCGGCCGTGCAGTCTGCTCGCGTCGCCCCTGACCCCCGAATTCCCTGAACCCGACACCCGAGGAGAACGATGTGAAGCGCATGGTGTGGAACCGCTTGTGGCCGGCGGCGCTGGCTGTCCTCTGCAGCGGCCTGGCGGCCTTGCCGGCTGCGCAAGCCGCAGATGAACCCAAGGTCCTGAACATCTACAACTGGTCCGACTACATCGCACCGGACACGATTGCCAATTTCGAGAAGGAAACCGGCATCAAGGTCCGCTACGACAACTACGACAACAACGAGATCCTGCACGCCAAGCTGGTCACCGGCAAGACCGGCTACGACATCGTCGTGCCCAGCGCGCACTTCGCCAAGCAGCAGATCGAGGCCGGCCTGTTCCGCAAGCTGGACCGCAGCCTGCTGCCCAACTGGTCCAACCTGGACCCGGCGCTGCTCAAGCAGATGGAAAGCGTGGACCCGGGCAACCAGTACCTCGTCGACTGGCTGTGGGGCTTCGTGACCGTGGGCATCAACGTCGACAAGGTCAAGGCCGCGTTGGGCAGCACGCCGATGCCGGAGAATCCGTGGTCGCTGGTGTTCGACCCGCAGTACGCCAGCAAGCTCAAGAGCTGTGGCATCAACTTCCTGGACTCGGCCTCGGAAGTGCTGCCGGTGGCGATGCTGTACGTGGGCAAGCCTGGCTACAGCCGCACGGCCGACGACTACAAGGCCGCGGGCGACATGCTGATGAAGATCCGCCCCTATGTGACGCGCTTTTCGTCCTCGGGCTACATCGAGGAAATGTCCCAGGGCGCGCTGTGCGTGGTGATGGGCTACTCGGGCGACATCAACATTGCCAAGTCGCGCGCGATCGAGGCCAAGAACAAGGTCAACCTGCAGGCGCTGATCCCCCCCAAGGGCTCGACGCTGTTCTTCGACTCGATGGCCATCCCGGCCGACGCGCCGCACCCGAAGAACGCGCAAGCCTTCATCAACTACATCCTGCGCCCGGAAGTGCACGCTTCGCTGACCAACCAGGTCTTTTACGCGAACCCGAACAAGGCCTCGCTGAAGTTCGTCAAGAAGGACGTGGCCGACAACCCCAGCGTGTTCCTCAGCCCCACCGACATGGCCAAGATGACCGCGCCCGACAGCGTGCCGCAGGACATCCGGCGCGTGCAGACCCGGCTGTTCACGCGCTTCAAGGCTGGCAAGTAAGCCGCCTCCTTCAGCAATGAAAAACGCCACCCTTGGGGTGGCGTTTTTCATTGGCGCGGTCAGAGCCAATCGAGCGCTATATCCTGCCCATCAGCAACAGCACGATCAGGATGACGACGACCAGGCCCAGGCCGCCGCTGGGGTAGTAGCCCCAGCCTCGGCTGTGCGGCCAGGTCGGGAGTGCGCCGAGCAGCAGCAGGATCAGGACAACGAGGAGGATGGTGCCGAGCATCTGGGCATCCCTTGAGATGAGTGGTGATGCATGCATTGCACATCGCCCCACCGCTCTTGGGGGTAGGCCGTCAGCGGGTCCTCATGTCAGGCAAGGCTGACGCGCGGCACTCAAGAAGGCGAAGCGCCGCTCAATAGAAGCCGTAGTGCAGCAGCCAGCGGGCCAGCACCACGCCGCCCAGGAAACCCGCGCCACTCCACAGCAGCATGGACAGCAGCCGGTTGGTGCGGCGCTGCTCGCGCAGCAATGCGGCCAGCAGCGGTGCGTCCTGCTGCTGCGGCGCAGCCAGGCGGTGGTGCAGCAGGCGAGGCAGTTCGGGCAGCAGCTTGGCGTACAGCGGTGCCTCGTCCTTCAGCCGGCGCCAGATCGCGCGCCAGCCGACCTGCTCGTTCATCCAGCGTTCGAGAAAGGGCTTGGCGGTGGACCACAGGTCCAGGTCCGGGTCCAGTTCGCGGCCCAGGCCTTCGACATTCAGCAGCGTCTTCTGCAGCAGCACGAGCTGCGGCTGGATCTCGACATTGAAGCGGCGCGAGGTCTGGAACAGCCGCATCAGCACCTGGCCCAGCGAGATCTCCTTCAGCGGCCGGTCGAACTGCGGCTCGCAGGTCGCGCGGATGGCCTGCTCCAGTTGCTCGATGCGCGTACCCGGCGGCACCCAGCCGGACTCGACGTGCAGTTCGGCCACACGCTTGTAGTCGCGCCGGAAGAACGCGATGAAGTTCTGCGCCAGGTATTCCTTGTCGGTCTCGGTCAGCGTGCCGACGATGCCGAAGTCCAGCGCCACGTAGCGGCCGAAGGTGGCAGGCGCCAGGCTGACCTGGATGTTGCCGGGGTGCATGTCCGCATGGAAGAAGCCATCGCGAAAGACCTGGGTGAAGAAGATGGTCACGCCATCGCGCGCCAGCTTCTTGATGTCCACGCCGGCCTCGCGCAGCCGCGCGATCTGGCTGATGGGCACGCCATGCATGCGCTCCATCACGATCACGGTCGAGGTGCACCAGTCCCAGTGCATCTCGGGCACCATGATCAGCGGCAGATCGGCCATGTTGCGGCGCAGCTGCGCGGCATTTGCAGCCTCATTGACCAGGTCCAGTTCGTCATGCAGGTACATGTCGAACTCGGCCACCACCTCGCGCGGCCGCAGCCGCTTGCCGTCAGCCGACAAGCGCTCGACCCAGCGCGCCAGCGTGTGCAGCAGCGCCAGGTCGTCGTCGATCACCGCGCGCATGCCCGGGCGCAGCACCTTGACCGCGACCTCGCGGCCGTCGTGCAGCGTGGCGAAGTGCACCTGCGCGATGGACGCACTGGCCACCGGCTCGGCCTCGAAGTGACTGAAGATCGCCTCGATCGGCTTTCCCAGCGCCGCCTCGACAAAGGCCCGCGCCTGCGTGGCCGGGAACGGCGGCACGCGATCCTGCAGCAGCGAGAGTTCGCGCGTGATGTCCGGCGGCACCAGGTCCGGCCGGGTCGAGAGCACCTGGCCGAACTTGATGAAGATCGGGCCTAGCGATTCCAGCGCCAGCCTCAGGCGCTGGCCGCGCGGTTGGTCGAAATTGCGGCCCAGCGTGACAACCCACGACAGGCTGCGGATCCAGCGATGGCGAAAGCCGGACAGCACCAGTTCGTCCACGCCATGCCGCAGCAGCGTGACGACGATGAAAACCAGCCGTGCGAAATACCGCATCTGGACGTGCCCGCCGCTCAGGGCCGGCGCAGCACGCTGGCCACGCCGTTCGCCACCTGGCGGGCGGCACCCAGCACCTGCGTGCCGGCGCGCGACAGGCCTTCGGCCAGCGTAGCGCCAACCACTTTTTCAAGGTCGGCGGCAATGTCCCAACGCACGTTGGCAATCACCCAGTTCACGTCGGCCGCGAAGGCCACGTCGCCTTCGATCTGCAGCGGCGGCAGCTCGCCCTGCGCCAGCTTGGTGGCAGCGGCAAACGGCTGCGAAGCGTCGACCCGCAGGCGCAGATCGGGCACGGCCACTTCGGCACCCTCTTCCAGCGTTTCCAGCAAGCCGGCCGGGCTGACCCGCAGCGTCAGGGCTGGCGGTGGCGGCAAGGGGCCGCGCCAGTTCTCGACCTCGACCCGCAGCACGCGGCCGCCATGCGCCTTCAGGCGGGCCGGCGCCACCGGCGCAGCGCTCAGCACATGGTTGGCCAGCAGGACAAATCGGGCGGTGGCTGCGGGCAGCACCAGGTCGCTCAAGGCGGTCAGGGGATCAGGCATCGGCGGATTGTAGGTAAGCGCGCCTATCGACAGCGCGCCATGGGGTCGCGCGATCCGCCAGCGCGCCCCTTTTAAGCGGCGTATCCGCGAGGGTTGCCAGACGCCCAGCGCCAGCTGTGGGCACACATGTCATCCAGGCTGCGTGTGGCTTCCCAGCCCAACAGCGACTTGGCCAAGGTGGCGTCGGCGTAATAGCTCGGCAGGTCGCCGGGCCGACGGTCCACGATCTTGTACGGGATGGGCTTGCCGGCCGCGCGGCTGAAGGCGTTCACCAGGTCCAGCACGCTGTAGCCCACGCCGGTCCCCAGGTTGACCGTCACCGAGGTCTGCTTCTCCAGCAGGTAGCGCAGCGCCGCCACATGGCCTTCGGCCAAATCCATCACATGCAGGTAGTCGCGCACGCCGGTGCCATCCGGCGTGTCGTAGTCGCCGCCGAAGACCGACAGGAATTCGCGCCGGCCCACGGCCACCTGCTGCACGAACGGCATCAGGTTGTTCGGGATGCCTTGTGGGTCCTCGCCGATGCGGCCGCTCTCGTGCGCGCCCACCGGGTTGAAGTAGCGCAGCCAGCCAATGCGCCAGTCCGGCTCGGCGGCTTCCAGGTCACGCAGGATCTGCTCGCCCATCAGCTTGGTGCGGCCGTAGACGTTCATGGCCGCCAGCGGATGCGCTTCGGTGTACGGCAGGAACTGCGGCTCTCCGTAGACCGTGGCGCTGGAGCTGAAGACAAAGGTCTTCACGCCCGCGCGGCCCATGGCCTGCAGCGTGTTGACCAGCCCACCCAGGTTGTTCGCGTAGTACTTCAGCGGCTGCGCGGTCGATTCGCCCACAGCCTTGAAAGCGGCGAAGTGCATCACCGCCGCGATCTCGTGCGCGGCAAACACGGCGTCCAGCGCCGCGCGGTCGTTCACGTCCGCCTGCACAAACACCAGCTCGCGGCCCGACAGCTCGGTCAGCCGCTTCAGCACCTCGGGCGAACTGTTGGAAAAGTCGTCCAGCCCGACCACGTCATAACCTGCGGCAAGCAAGGCCAGCCAGGTGTGGGACGCGATGTAGCCGGTGGCACCGGTGAGCAGGATGGTGGACATGGACAGGCGTGAAGAGGATGAGGCCGGCACAGCCTACGCGGGCCGCGTGACAGGCCGTGCGGGCTACGCGCTGGCCAGGGCTAGCATTTGATGCCGACGTGCAGCGCGACCAGGCCACCGGTCATGTTGTGCACGTCCACATGCCCGAATCCGGCCGTCTTCATCATCGCCTTCAGCGTCGCCTGGTCCGGGTGCATGCGGATGGACTCGGCCAGGTAGCGGTAGCTTTCGGCGTCGCCGGCCACCCATTGGCCCAGCTTGGGCAGGATGTTGAAGGAGTACCAGTCATACGGCTTCTGCAACGGCTTGGCGACCTTGGAGAACTCCAGCACCAGCAGCCGGCCGCCCGGCTTGAGCACCCGGTTCATCTCGGCCAGCGCCTGGTCCTTGTGCGTCATGTTGCGCAGGCCGAAGGCCACGCTGACGAGATCGAATGTGCCCGGCTTGAACGGCAGCTTCTCGGCGTCGCACAAGGTGGTTGGCAGGGCCAGGCCTTCGTCCAGCAGCCGGTCGCGGCCAGTGCGCAGCATGGCTTCGTTGATGTCGGTGTGCAGCACCAGGCCGGTCGGGCCGACCTGGCGGGCAAACGCGCGGGCCAGGTCGCCGGTGCCGCCCGCAATGTCCAGCGCGCTGTCGCCCGGCTTCAGGTTGGCCACGGCAATCGTGTAGGCCTTCCAGGCGCGATGCATGCCCATGGACATCAGGTCGTTCATCACGTCGTACTTGGACGCGACCGAATCGAACACGCCCTTGACCTTGCCGGCCTTCTCGGCCTCGTCGACCTTGCGGAAGCCGAAGTGGGTTTCTGACATTTGCGGACTCTCGTTAGCTCGGTTCAATGCGACGCGCAGGCGCTGCCAGGCTTGGGCGGCATCGGCCTGTCGCGGTCCACGCCATTGGCCTTCAACTGCGCCTCGTAGCGGGCCCAGAAGGCAGTCTGCTGCGAACCCATCTCGTAAAGGTAGGCCCAGGTGAAGATGCCCGATTCATGGCCATCGTCGAACTGGGGCTGGATGCCGTAATGGCCGACCGGCGCCACGCCGCTGATGCCAACCTCGCGCTTGCCGGTCTGCACCGTCTCCTGGCCCGGGCCGTGGCCCTGCACCTCGGCTGACGGCGACATCACGCGCATCAGCTCGAACGGAATGTGGAAGACCTGGCCATCGTCGAAGCTGATTTCCAGCTGGCGCGAGGCCTGGTGCAATGTGAGGGCGGTGGGAGTAGGTGCAGGCACAGCCGGCAGTTTAGCCGCCAGCCAATGTCAGAACGTCACACCAGCGATCAGCAGCACGTTGGCATACGGCGTGCATTCGCCCGTGCGCACCATCACCCGCGCCTCCCGGCACAGCTGCTTGAAGTGCGCGTGCGTCACCGTTTCCGGCTTCATGGGCAAGACACACCAGGCTGGCAGGTCGCCGCCCGCGCGCTCCACGGCCTCGCTGGCGATCACCGCACGCTCGACCTGCATCTCGCTCAGCACCGCTTTCAACACGTCGGCCACGGCCGGGATGCCAGGCGTCAAGGCCAGGTCGATGCGGCGCGGGCCCGGCGGGATCGGCAGGCCGACATCGCCGATCACCAGCATGTCACCATGGCCCAGGCTGGCAATGGCGTGGGACAGCTCGGCATGCAGCAAGGCGGTGCGTTTCACAGCGGGCTCCAGGGCGAAGGCTGCGGCGAGGCGTCGACCTCGGCCGCGGTGGGAATGGAAGGCTGGGCACCCGCCCGGGTGACGCACAGCGCCGCGGCGCGGATGCCGCGCTGCACGGCGGCGTCCAGCGACTGGCCCTGGCCCAGCGCGACGGCCAGCGCACCCATGAAGGTGTCGCCCGCGGCGGTGGTGTCCACCGCCTGCACGGCCATGCCGGGGTGGTGCCGGCAGCCGGCGCTGTCCGCAGCCACGGCCCCGGCTGCGCCCAGCGTGACCACCACGCGCGCTGGCCCGCGACCGAGCAGCTTTTGCGCCGCCAGCGCGGCTTCGGCAAGCGTGCCCACCTCGCCGCCGCCCAGCGCCGCAGCTTCGGTCTCGTTGACCACCAGCGTGTCCACCAGCGACCAGATCGCCTCCGGCAAGGCCTGCACCGGCGACGGGTTCAGCAGCACGCGGCAGCCGGCGGCCTGCGCCAGCCGCGCCGCAGCCAACACTTCGGCCAGCGGCACTTCCAGCTGCGCGACCAGGCAGTCGGCCTGCGACAGGGCGGGCGACAGCGCCGGCGCGTCCAGCGCAAAGCGGCCGTTGGCGCCGGCGGCGACGACGATGCGGTTCTGCGCCGCGTCGTCGACCAGGATGGTAGCCACGCCGGTGGGCGCCTGTACATCGGTCTGCACACCGATCGCATCGATGCGGTCGGACTGCAGTGCGGCGCGCAAGGCCTGGCCATGGCCGTCGTTCCCCAGGCGGCCGAACAGCTGCACCTCGCCCCCCAGCCGCGCGCAGGCCACCGCCTGGTTGCCGCCCTTGCCACCGGGCAGGTGGTGCAGCGACTCGGCCATCACGGTTTCACCGGCCTCGGGTGCCCGCGCCACGCGCAGCACCAGGTCCATGTTCAAGCTACCGACCACCACGATGCGAGGTCGATTCGTCAAAGCGTCATTCATGCAGTCAAGGATTCCGAATTCTGAAAGGCCGCCGTCGAGCCGCGCAGCCGCAGCTCGGGCTGCAACAGCACCTTGCGCGGCTCGCGCCGCTTGCCGTGGATGCGCTCCAGCAGCATGTCCACCGCCAGCGCGCCGATGCGCTGCTTGGGCTGCGAGACGGTGGTCAGCGGCGGGCTGGTGAAGGCGGCGAGTTCGATGTCGTCGAAGCCGACGATGGACAGCGCCTCCGGCACGCGCAGGTGCCGCTCGTGCGCGGCGCACAGCGCGCCCATTGCCATCAGGTCGTTGCAGACGAACACCGCGCTCGGCGGCGCCGTCAGCGCCAGCAGCGCCTGCATGGCCTCGAAGCCGCCCTGGCTGGTGAACTGGCCGTGCGTGAGCAGTTCGGGCGCGGCCAGGCCGGCCTGCGCCAGCGCCTCGCGCCAGCCGGCAATGCGCTGCTCGCTGGACACCAGGCCCTCGGGCCCGCCAATGCAGGCAATGCGCCGGTGGCCCAGGTCCAGCAGGTGCTGCGTGGCCAGCAGCCCGCCCTGGCGGTGCGCCGTCTCGACCAGGTCGCACGGCTGTTCGGCGACCTCGATCTCACGGTCCACCAGCACCGTGGGAATGGACAGCCCGGCGAGCTGCTGGGCCAGCGACGCATCGCGGCCGGTGGAGACGACGATCAGCCCGTCGATGCGGCGTTCGGCCAGCACCTGCAGGTAGCTGCCCTGGCGGTTTGCCTCGTCCTTGGTGTTGCAGAGGATCAGGTTGTAGCCGGCACCAAAGCAGCGGTCTTCCACGCTGTGCACCACCTCGGCGAAATACGGGTTCGAGCTGTTCGGGATCAGCATGCCCAGCGTGCGCGTGTTGTTGCTCTTCAGGCTGCGCGCAATGGCGCTGGGCACGTAGCCCTGCTCGCGGATCGCTGCTTCCACGCGCTCGCGGCTCTCGGGGCTGACATGCCGCGTGCCGTTGACGACGTGCGACACCGTGGTCACCGAGACCTGGGCCTGGCGGGCGACGTCCTTGATGGTCGCCATGGCCGTTCAGGCAGCACCGCGGCGCTGCCGCAGCGTGTCGACGATGACGGCGGCCACGATCACCGCGCCGGTGATGATGCGCTTGCTCGGTTCGCTGGCGCCGACCTGCGCCAGCCCTGCCTCCAGCACCGCGATGATCAGCACGCCAAAGGCGGTGGTGATGACCGAGCCGCGCCCGCCCATCAGGCTGGTGCCGCCGATCACCACCGCGGCAATGACCTGCAGCTCCACGCCTGTGCCGGCATTCGGGTCCGCCGCTTCCAGCCGGGCCGACTGCATCAGCCCCGCCAGACCCGCCAAAAGGCCGATCAGCGCGAACACCGCGATGCGGATGGGCCGCGGGTCCACGCCAGCCAGGCGCATCGCCTCTTCGTTGGTGCCGATGCCGACCATGCTGCGGCCGAACACCGTGCGCGACAGCACCAGCTGCGCGACGATGACGATCAGCACCGCCAGCACGAAGGCAGACGACACGCCGTCGAGCACGGGCGCGGCCAGCCAGGAAATCGCATCGCCCACGTACTGCGTGCGCGAGTCCGTCACCAGGTAGGCACTGCCGCGCACCGCCTCCAGCATGCCCAGCGAGACGATGAAGGACGGCAGCCGCCAGGCGACCGACACCGCGCCGGTGACCGCGCCGCACAGCAGCCCGGTGGCCAGCGCCAGCACCGCAGCGGCCGGCACGCTCCAGTGCCATTGCAGGATGGCGGCGGCCGAGGTGGCGGCCGACAAGGCCATCACAGAGCCCACCGACAGGTCGATGCCGGCAATGATCAGCACGAAGGTCATGCCCACCGCCATGACCGCCAGCGCCGGGATCTCGTTGGCAATGGTGACAAAGGTCTCGCGGCTCCAGAAGTATTCGGACAGCCAGGAGAACAGCGCCACCATGCCGACCAGCACCGCGGCCAGGCCGATGAAGGTGCCCAGCTGGGTGCGCCAGACAGGGGCGGCGGCGGCTTGGGAAGTCACAGAGGTGTTCATGAAGCAGGGGATTCTGTGGCCACGGCCTTGCCGGGCTCGGAAGACTTGGAGAAAGCGGCCGAGAGCAGCAAGGATTCGGTCCATTCGCCACGTTCGAACACGGCCACCAGGCGCCCGGCGCTCATCACGCCGATGCGGTCGGCCATGGCCATCAGTTCGCGCAGGTCGGACGAGACCATCAGCAGCCCGCGCCCGTCGCAGGCCATCTGGTCCAGCTCGGCGTAGAGGTCGGCACGGGCGCCCACGTCCACGCCACGCGTCGGTTCGTCCAGCAGCAGCACGCGGGTGCTGCGATGCAACCAGCGGGCGAACACCACCTTCTGCTGGTTGCCACCCGAGAGCTGGCCCACCGGCTGCTCGCTGCCGCGGCAGCGCACGCGCAGCCGCTCGATGAAGCCGCGCACCAGCGTGTGTTCGTGCGCACTGCGCAGCCAGCCGCCGCGCGAGACGGCAGCCAGGTCCGACAGCGTCGCGTTGATGCGGATCGACTGCGACAGCAGCAGGCCTTGCGACTTGCGGTCTTCGGCGACCAGGCCAATGCCGGCCGCAATCGCCTGCACCGGCGACGCAAAGCCGCGCGGAATGCGGCGCTGGACCTCGCCCGCATCGTCATTCAGCACCAGCGTGCCGCTGTCCGCGCGGTCGGCGCCAAACAGCAGCCGCAGCAGCTCGGTGCGGCCGGAGCCGACCAGCCCGGCAATGCCGAACACCTCGCCGGCGCGCACTTCCAGGCTCACGTCCTGCACCACCGTGCCGCGGCCCAGGCCTTCGGCGCGCAGCAGCACAGCGCCAGCCCTGCGGCGCGGCCGGTGCTCCAGTTCGCTGACCGAGCGGCCGACCATGCGCTGCACCAGGTCGGCCTCGCTGAGGCCGACCATGGCCCGCAAGTCCACCAACCGGCCGTCGCGCAGCACGGCGACACGGTCGGCAATGCGGCGCAGTTCCTCGAGCCGGTGAGAAACGTAGACGATGGCAACGCCACGCGCGGTGAGCCGCGCGATCTGCTCGAACAGCCGGCTGGTCTCGCGCGGCGTGAGCATTGCGGTCGGCTCGTCCAGCACCAGCACGCGGGTGTCGTCCTGCAGGTTGCGGGCGATCTCCACCATCTGCTGCTGGCCAATGCCCAGGCGCGAGACCGGCGTGGCCGGGTCGATGTCGTCCAGCCCGATCTTGGCCAGCTGCTGCCTGGCCGCCGCATGCAGCGCGCCTCGGCGCAGCCAGCCGGCGCGGCTGGGCATGCGGCCGAGAAACAGGTTTTCGGCCACGGTCAGCGTGCTGACCAGGCCCAGCTCCTGCATCACCATGCGCACACCCAGGCGCTCGGCCTCCTGCCGCGTGGCCGGCGCATAGGGCTGGCCGGCCAGGCGCAGGCTGCCCAGCGTGGGCCGCTCCAGCCCGCAGATCAGCTTGGACAAGGTGCTCTTGCCGGCACCGTTTTCGCCGGTCAGCGCCAGCACCTCGCCGGCATGCAGCGAGAGGCTCAAGGCGTGCAGCACCGGTGTGCCGCCGTAGGCCTTGCCGACGCCGTCGATCTCGAGCAGCGGGGCGATGGTGGATGGCGCTTGGGACATGGCAGGGAATGCTGGCTTACTTGCTGCCCTTGGTGACCAGCACCACTTCGGTCTTGGCCTCGGCGGGCAGCTGGGCCTGCGGCGTCTTGGCGGCCAGCGCCTTCAGCGCCAGCTCGATGCCGAACACCGCCTGCTTGGCGGCGTACTGGTCGGCCGTGGCCAGCATGCGGCCGTCGGCCAGCATCGGCTTGACCGCGGTGATGTTGTCGTAGCCGACCACCTGCACCTTGCCGGTCTTGCCCGCGGCCTTCACCGCGGCCACCACGCCCAGCGCCATGCTGTCGTTGCCGGCCAGCAGCGCCGTCAGGTCCGGGTGCTCGCGCAGCATGCCTGCGGCCACGGTGTTGCCCTTCTCGATCTCCCACTGGCCGGACTGCACGCCGACCACGGTGATGTTGGCGGCCTTCATCGCGTCCTGGAAGCCCAGCGTGCGCTGCTGGGCATTGAAGGTGGTGGACACGCCTTCGACGATGCCGACCTTGTCGCCCGCCTTCAGCGACTTGGCCAGGAAGTCGCCCACCAGCTTGGCGCCCATGCGGTTGTCCGGGCCCACGAAAGGCACGTTCAGGCTCTTTTCCTTCAGCGCATCGGTGTCCAGCCGGTTGTCGATGTTGACGACCAGGATGCCCTTGTCCACCGCGGCCTTGATGGCCGGCACCAGGGCCTTGGAATCGGCCGGCGCGATGACGATGGCGCTGACCTTCTGGGCCACGGCCTGCTCGACCATCTTGATCTGCGCGGCCGTGTCGGTCTCGTTCTTGATGCCGTTGGTCACCAGCGTGTACTCGCCGGCATGGGCCTTCTGGTGCGCCTTGGCGCCGTCTTCCATGGTGCGGAAGAACTCGTTGGCCAGCGACTTCATGACCAGCGCGACCTTGGGCTTGTCCTGCGCCATCGCGGGCGATGCGAGCAGGCCGGTGACGGCCAGGGCCGCGGCAATGTGGAGGGAGCGGCGAGTGAAGGACATGGTGTCTCCTTGGTCGATGTTCGGTGTGCCTGGCTGATCGCCCGTCCGCCCAGGGGTCTGGCGGTGCAGGATCGTCAGCGGACGCCATCGTACCGAAAGCAAACGTTTGCGCAAACGTTTGCTTGCCAGTGGAAACCCGCAATGCAAGGGCAATCACGCACCGCCCAGCAGCGGCGGTGAGAACCGGGTAGCCGGCCTTCAGCGATCCTGGCCATGGCAGAACCAGTCGACCTGGTCTGCCCCGATGCCGAGATCGGCCAGATCGCGCGCGCTCATCTGCCGCAGCAGCGCATGGGCCCGGGCGGCTTCTGCCCGCTGCCGGGCCCGGCGCCAGAGCGCGGCCACACGCCGCCGCAAGGCCTCGATCAAGGACGGTTGAGTGGCAATGCGGGAAGCCTGCGTGGACATGGTGAGCTCCGTTGAAAAGCCTTTGAAGGCCGGCTCACCATGCTCGCGGCGGGCTTAAGATTTGAAAAGTTGAAAGAACTGAGCAAACTATTCAGGAAATCTGATGCGAAGCCTGAACCTGGACCAGCTGCGCACGCTGGTCACCATTGCCGACCTCGGCACCTTCGCCGCTGCGGCGCAGGCGCTGCACCTGGCCGCGCCCACCGTGAGCCTGCATGTCAGCGAACTGGAGGCGAGGCTGGGCGCGCCGCTGCTGGAGCGCGGCGGCAAGCAGGTGCGCATGAGCGCGGCTGGTGCGGCCTTGATCGAGCGCGGCCGGCAGTTGCTGAAGGAGGCGGACGATGCGGTCGACCAGGTGCGGCGCTTTGCCGAAGGCCGCGAAGGCAAGGTGCGGCTGGGCACGTCCACCGGCGTGCTGGTGCATTTGCTGCCGCGCGTGCTGGCGGTGCTGAACGAGCGGCATCCAGGCATAGACGTGGAGGTCGCCATCCTCGGCTCGCTCGACACGATGGACAGGCTGGCGGCGCGCACGCTGGACATCGGCATCGTGGCGCTGCCGCAAGCCGAGCTGCCCGAGTTGCTGCTGCAGCCCTGGCGCAGCGACCCGATGATGGCTTTCCTGCCGCCGCGCTGGCCGGTGCCGGAAGTCGTCACACCCGCCTGGCTCGCCACGCAGCCGCTGGTCGCCAACGACAAGACGACGATGATGCACGGCTTGGTGGCCGGCTGGTTCGGCGCGGCCGGGTTGGCGCCGCGGGCCCGCATCGAGCTGAACTACACCGAGGCGATGAAGAGCCTGGTCAGCGCCGGTTATGGCGCGGCGGTGCTGCCGCTGGAACGCAGCGCCGACACGCCGTTGCCCGCGCCCGAGCTGATGCAGCTGCGCCCGCTGGACCCGCCGCTGACGCGCCACCTCGGCGTGGCCCACCGCGTGCCGGAGCGGCTGGATGCCGCCACACGGCAGGTGCTGGCGGTGCTGGCCGAGATGGGCCAGCGGGGCTGATCAGCGGCCGAGCAGCGGCGCGACTGCCGCGCGCACGCGCTCGTCCAGCGTCGCCAGCGGCACGGCCAGACGCGCCGCGGCATCCGCCACCTCGCGCTGCTTCACGCCCCAGATCGGCTGCGGAAACTGCGCGTCCCAGTCGAAGCGGGCGATCACATGCCAGTGCAGGTGCGGCACCATGTTGCCCAAAGCAGCCAGGTTGACCTTGGTCGGCGCCAGCGCCTCGATCAAGGCCTGTTCCACTGCAGCGACCACGTCCATGCAATGCAAGCGGTCGGCCGAATTGAGGCCACTGAATTCGGCGACGTGGCTGTGCCAGATCACCCGGTAGAAGGCCGGGAAATCCGGCGCATCCAGCACGCGGATGACGTGCAGCCTTGCGTCTTCGGCGATGCGCAGCGCAGTGCCGGCGGGCGCCGGCTCGCACAGCGCGCAGCCGGGGTGGCGGAACAGCGCCGGCGTCGCGGCGGTCACACCAGCACCCGCTCGATGCCACCGGCGTTGGCGCGTGCCACGTACTGGGGCATCCAGTCTTCACCGAGGATCTTGCGGGCCATCTCCACGACGATGTAGTCGGCTTCCAGCAGGCCGCTCTTCAGGTCGTCGCCGTAACGGCTCAAGCCTTGCAGGCAGCTCGGGCAGGAGGTCAGGATCTTCAGGTTCTGGTCCGCCGTCACGGTGCCGTCGGCCCGCAGCTGGGTCTCGACCTTGCGGATCTCTTCTTCCTTGCGGAAGCGCACCTGGGTCGAGATGTCCGGCCGGCTCACGCCCAGCGTGCCGCTCTCGCCGCAGCAGCGATCGCTCTTGACCGCCTGGTTGCCGACAAGCGCCTTGACCGTCTTCATCGGCTCCTGCAGCTTCATCGGGCTGTGGCAGGGGTCGTGGTAGAGGTAGCCGGCGCCAGTGGAGGTGTCCAGCCGGATGCCCTTTTCCAGCAGGAATTCGTGGATGTCGATGATGCGGCAGCCGGGGAAGATCTTGTCGAACTGGTAGCCCTGCAGCTGGTCATAGCAGGTGCCGCAGGAGACCACCACAGTCTTGATGTCCAGGTAGTTCAGCGTGTTGGCCACGCGGTGGAACAGCACCCGGTTGTCGGTGATGATCTTCTCGGCCTTGTCGAACTGGCCCGAGCCGCGCTGCGGGTAGCCGCAGCACAGGTAGCCCGGCGGCAGCACAGTCTGCACGCCGGCATGCCAGAGCATGGCCTGCGTGGCCAGGCCGACCTGGCTGAACAAGCGCTCCGAGCCACAGCCCGGGAAATAGAACACCGCCTCGGTTTCCTGCGTGGTCGTCACCGGGTTGCGGATGATGGGCACGTAGTCGGCGTTTTCGATGTCCAGCAGCGCGCGCGCCGTCTTCTTGGGCAGGTTGCCCGGCATCTTCTTGTTGATGAAGTGGATCACCTGCTCCTTGATCGGAGCTGTGCCCACCGATGCCGGCGGCGCGTTGGTCTGCTTGCGGGCAGCCAGCTTCAGCACGTCATGTGCCAGGCGCTGGGCCTTCATGCCCACGCCCACCATCGCGCTGCGGGCCAGCTTGATGGTCTGCGGGTTGGTCGCATTGAGCATGAACATGGCCGCGGCGTTGCCGGGCCGGAAGGTCTTCTGGCCCATCTTGCGCAGCAGGTTGCGCATGTTCATCGACACGTCGCCGAAGTCGATGTTGACCGGGCAAGGCGTCAGGCACTTGTGGCAGACGGTGCAGTGGTCGGCCACGTCCTCGAACTCTTCCCAGTGCTTGATGGACACGCCGCGGCGCGTCTGCTCCTCGTACAGGAAGGCCTCGACCAGCAGCGAGGTCGCGAGGATCTTGTTGCGCGGGCTGTACAGCAGGTTGGCGCGCGGCACGTGCGTGGCACAGACCGGCTTGCACTTGCCGCAGCGCAGGCAGTCCTTGACCGAGTTGGCGATCTCGCCAATGTCGCTCTGCTGCATGATCAGCGACTCGTGGCCCATCAGCCCGAAGCTGGGCGTGTAGGCATGCGACAGGTCGGCCGCGTGCACATCCGGGCCCAGGCGCGTCAGCGCATCGCCGCGCAGCAGCTTGCCCTTGTTGAAGCGGCCTTCCGGGTCCACGCGCTGCTTGTAAGCGGTGAAATTGGCCAGCTCGTCGTCGGTCAGGAACTCCAGCTTGGTGATGCCGATGCCATGTTCACCCGAGATCACACCATTGAGGCTGCGCGCCAGCACCATGATGCGGGCCACCGCCTCATGCGCGGTCTGCAGCATCTCGTAGTTGTCGGAGTTGACGGGGATGTTGGTGTGCACATTGCCGTCGCCGGCATGCATGTGCAGGGCCACCCAGGTGCGGCCGCGCAGCACTTCCTTGTGGATGCGCTTGCACTCGTCGAGGATGGCGCCAAAGGCCGCACCGCCGAAGGCGTCTTGCAATGGCTTGAAGATCTGCGTCTTCCACGAAGCGCGCAGCGAATGATCCTGCAGCTGGTCGAAAAACGAGCGGCCGCCTTCCTGCGGCGCGTCCAGGTTCTGCATCCAGTGCGCCCACTGCGCGCGCACTTCGCGGATCAGCGTCAGCGCCTGCTGCACGCGGTCTTCCAGCAACTCGGCGCTGGGGATCTCGCTGGCGTCGTCGGTCTTGCCCAGCGGCAGGTTGCCGGCGGCGAAGAAGTCTTCGAGCTTGTCGGCCAGCGCGATCTTGTTGCGCAGGCTGAGCTCGATGTTGATGCGCTCGATGCCCAGCGTGTATTCGCCCATGCGCTCCAGCGGAATCACCACGTCCTCGTTCACCTTGAACGCGTTGGTGTGCTTGGAGATGGCGGCCGTGCGCTTGCGGTCCAGCCAGAACTTCTTGCGTGCATCGGCGCTCACCGCGACGAAGCCTTCGCCCGAACGGCCGTTGGCCAGGCGGATCACCTCGCTGGTGGCACGCGCCACGGCGTCCGCGTCGTCGCCGACGATGTCGCCGACCAGCACCATCTTCGGCAGGCCGCCGCGCTTGCTCTTGGTGGCGTAGCCCACCGCCTTCAGGTAGCGGTCGTCCAGGTGCTCCAGGCCCGCCAGGATGGCCCCACCCGGGCGCGCCATCTCGCCGAACATGAAGTCCTTGATCTCGACGATGGACGGCACGCATTGGATCGGGTTGCCGAAGAACTCCAGGCAGACGGTGCGCACATGCGCCGGCATGCGGTGCACGATCCAGCGCGCGCTGGTGATCAGGCCGTCGCAGCCTTCCTTCTGGATGCCGGGCAGGCCGGCCAGGAACTTGTCGGTGACGTCCTTGCCCAGGCCTTCCTTGCGGAAGATGCGGCCGGGAATTTCCAGCAGCTCGGTGCGGATCGGCGTCTTGCCGTCGGCCTCGAAATAACGCAGCTCGAAGCGCGCGACCGGCACGTCGTGGATCTTGCCGAGGTTGTGGTCCAGGCGGATCACTTCCAGCCACTTGGCGTCCGGCGTGACCATGCGCCAGGAGGCCAGGTTGTCCAGCGCAGTGCCCCACAGCACGGCCTTCTTGCCGCCGGCGTTCATCGCCACGTTGCCGCCCACGCAGGAGGCCTCGGCCGAGGTCGGGTCGACCGCGAACACATAGCCCGCGCGCTCGGCCGCATCGGCCACGCGCTGCGTGACCACGCCGGCCCCGGTCCAGACGGTGGCCACCGGCTGCGCCAGCCCGGGCAGCGGCACCAGCTCGACCTCGGTCATCTGTTCGAGCTTCTCGGTGTTGATCACCGCGCTCTTCCAGGTCAGCGGCACGGCACCGCCGGTGTAGCCTGTGCCACCGCCGCGCGGGATGATGGTCAGGCCCAGTTCGACGCAGCTGGCCACCAGCCCGGCCATTTCGGCCTCGGTGTCAGGCGTCAGCACCACGAACGGATATTCGACGCGCCAGTCGGTCGCGTCGGTCACATGGGACACGCGCGACAGGCCATCGAACTTGATGTTGTCCTTGGCGGTGTGGCGGCCCAACAGCTTGCGGCTGCGGATGCGCAAGGCGCCGACATGGTCGAAGCGCTGCGCGAACCGGTCCACCGCCTCGCGCGCCTGCGCCAGCAGTTCGCCGACAAAGGCATCGCGCGTCGCGTCCGCGTCCGGCGTGCGGCGCTTTTCGACCTCGGTCAGCCGGTGGTGCAGGGCCGCGATCAGCAGGCCCCGCCGCTTGGCGTTGTCCAGCAGGTCGTCTTCCAGGTAGGGGTTGCGCTGCACCACCCAGATGTCGCCCAGCACCTCGTACAGCATGCGGGCGGAGCGGCCGGTGCGGCGCTCTTCGCGCAGCCTGTTGAGCACCTCCCAGGCGCGGGCGCCCAGCAGGCGCAAGACGATTTCCCGGTCGGACAGCGAGGTGTAGTTGTACGGGATCTCGCGCAGGCGGGGGGCGGCCGCATCGGGATGATGCGCGGCAGGCACGGTAGGAACTGAGGAAAGGGGGAGCGGCGCGTTCATGGCGGGCAGGCATCGCGAAGCGACCGGCGGGCCGCCCCGCGCCTGGCTGGGGCACGTGGAACCGGATTATTGCAGTCCAACAGAAGCCGCAGGGGCGACACGGGCGCGGCAAACCGCCCCAGCCTTCGTCGTTTGCGCATGGCTGCTTGCCTGGCCATGGCATGCTGGCGCCCCATGCCACACCCTGCAGACCCAGCCGCCCTGCCCCGTTTTCCCGCCTTCCCCCGCTGGATTGCCCACCGCGGTGCCGGCAAGCTGGCGCCCGAGAACACACTGGCCGCCTTCCGCGACGGCCTGGCGCACGGCTGGCGGGCCTTCGAATGCGACGTCAAGCTTTCCTCTGACGGAACCGCCTTCCTGCTGCACGACGACACGCTGGAACGCACCAGCAACGGCCGCGGCGTGGCCGGCGAACTGCCCTGGGCACAACTGCAGGCGCTGGACGCCGGCAGCTGGCACAGCGCGCCCTTCGCCGGTGAGCCGCTGCCCACGCTGGCCCAGGTCGCCACGCTGCTGCAGGCGCATGGCGCATGGCTGGACCTGGAGATCAAGCCCAGCCCCGGTACCGAGCTGGCCACCGGCCGCGCCGTGGCCGCCGAGGCCACCAAGCTGTGGGCCGCGCACCCGGGCCAGCTTCTGCTCAGCTCGTTCGAGGTGCCCGCGCTGGAAGGTGCGATGCAAACCGCTCCACACCTGCCGCGTGGCCTGCTGCTGGATGAACTCTGGGCCGGCTGGGCCGACACCGCCCGCGCGCTGGGCTGCTGCGCCGTCATCATCAACCACAAGCTGATGACGCCAGCCCTGGTCGCGCAGCTGCACGAAGCCGGCTGGGCGGCAATGGTCTACACGGTGAACGACGCGGCGCGTGCGTCCGAGCTTTTTGCTGTGGGGCTGGACAGCCTGGTGACGGATGCGGTCGACCGTTTGGGCCCGAAAGATCGTCAATCCGATTGACGAATCCCGACGCGCAATCCCCTGACTGAAGGCCGCAGGGCGCTTGCGGGCGCGGCGCAAGCTTGCGAGCATCAAGCTCATAACCAAATGCGCCAGGAGACAAACACAAGCCTGCGCATTGACTCACCGCCAATGCCACGCGCTTGTTCAGGCCGGCAGCAGCCCCCTTCGGCCGCCCTGCAACCGCCTTGCCTGCGCGGCCTTCCTTGAGACGCCCTCGGCGTCCGCACCCAAGCCCCAGGAAGGCAACATGTCCAAGACTCCAACGCTCCGCCTCGCATCTCCCCTGACAGCCGTGGCCGCGCTGTGCGCTGTGCTCACCGCGCCGCTGGCCCAGGCGGCCACCATCGAGGTCCTGCACGCATTCGTGCCAGGCACCTGCAACCAGCCCTTGGGCAACCCGCTGCGGCAACCAGACGGCACGCTGTATGGCACCTGCTACGGCGGCGGCGTGAATGGCTCCGGCATCGCCTACCGGCTCAACCCGGATGGCCAGTTCATCCTCCTGCACGAGTTCGACAATTCGTTTCAGTCGGAGGACGGCAAGCTGCCCATCAGCACCCTGGTGATGGCGCCGGATGGCAAGCTGTGGGGCGCCACCCACGAAGGCGGCGAACTGGGCGTCGGGACGGTCTACTCACTCACCACCGGCGGCACTTTCGCGCTGGCTTTCAGCTTCGACACGCCGACCACAGGCAGCGGCCCGGAGGGTAACCTGGCGATCGACAGCGCTGGCGTGCTCTATGGCAACAACTACGAAGGCGGCGGAGGCAAGAGCCACGGCACCGCGTACAGCTTCAGCACCAGCAGCGGCACGCAGACCACGCTGGCGCGCTACACCACCGCGCTGGGCCCGATCAGCCCCACCAACGGCCTGACCCTGGGCCCGGACGGCATGCTGTATGGTGCGGCTGCCGACCCGCACCGCGGCGGCAACGGCGAGCTTTTCCGCATGAACCGCGACGGCAGCGGCTTCGAGCAGCTGGCCCTGTTCAAGCGCACCACCTCGGGCGCACAGCCGCGCTATGGCGTCACGGTGCTGGCCGACGGCACGGTCTATGGCGTCAACACCACCGACGGCGCGGCCGGCAAAGGCGTGATCTACCGCTGGCGCAGCAGCGACGGGCTGACGGTGATGCACACCTTCACCGGCGGCACCGGCGATGCCGAACAAGCCAACAGCTCGCTGACACAGGGCGCCGACGGCGCGCTCTACGGCACCAGCCGCTTCGGCGGCACCAACCGCACCAGCAACGGCGGCACCGTCTACCGCATGGCGCTGGACGGCAGCTTCAGCCTGGTGCGCAGTTTCAACGCCACCGATGCGGTGGGCTTCGAGCCCACCGGCGGGTTGACGCTGGGGGCTGATGGCGCCTTGTACGGCGTCACCAACCACTCAGCCAGCGACGAATACGCCGGTGGCGCGATCTTCCGCATCGTCCCTTGAGAGACCCCATGTCTCACGCTTGCTTCAAATTCGGCGCGGCCATGCTCGCCGTGCTGTGCTCGGCCGCAGCGCCGGCCGCCACGCTCAGCGTGGCCCACAGCTTCGACGCAGGCCAGTGCAACCTGCCGCAAGGCTCGCTGCTGCGCACCGCTGACGGCAGCCTCTACGGCACCTGCTTCAGCGGCGGCGCCAACCGCGCCGGCATCCTCTACCGGTTGGCACCGGATGGGGCTTTCAGCCTGCTGCACGAGTTCGGCTACGTCAGCGCGACCGACGCCTCCGAGCCCGGCCCGGGCCCCATGCTGGCCAGTGATGGCCGGATCTGGGGCAGCGCCAGCGGCGGCGGCGGCGAAAACAGCAGCGGCGCGCTCTACAGCATCGGCACCGACGGCAGCGGCTTCCAGCTCAACGCCGTCTTCAGCGCCGATGCCACCGGCGTCTTTCCCAGCCCGCTGCTGCAGACCGCCGACGGCAGCTTCTACGGCATCACCAACCAGGGCGGCGGCCGGGGCGGCCGCGGCACGCTGTTCCGCTACGGCGCCGGCGCCGGCCTGGTCAAGGTCATCACCTTCCGCAGCCCGCGCGACGCTGTCTTCCCCACCGCCGGCCTCACGCTGGGCGCCGACGGCCTGCTCTACGGCACCGCCAACAGCGGCATCAGCTCGGACACCGCCGGCAACGAAGGCACGCTGTTTCGCATCCGGCAGGACGGCAGCGGCTACCAGCGCCTGCTGGGCTTCCAGCGCGCCACGCACGGTGCGTTCCCGACCGGCGAACTGCTGCTGGCGGCCGACGGCAACTTCTACGGCGTGACCACGCAGGGCGGGCCGCTGGGCGGCGGCACCGTCTACCGCTACACGCCGGCCGGCCAGTTCACGCTGCTGCATGCCTTCTCGGGCGCGGCGAGCGACGGCGCCTGGCCCAACGGTGGGCTGGCGCAAGGGGCAGACGGCGCGCTGTACGGCGTCACGCTGCACGGCGGCACAGGTGGCAGCGCCGACGTGGGCACGGTCTACCGCGTGGCGCTGGACGGCAGCTTCACCCAGCTGCACAGCTTCGACACCACCAGCCCGGCCGGCTACGCCCCTTACGACCGGCTTACCCCCGCGCCCGATGGCAGCCTCTACGGCACCACCTGGCACGGCCCGGCCGGCACCTCCGGCACGGTGTTCCGCATCGTGCCGTGACGAGCGAGGGCGCCGCCTTCAGACGGTGCCCTCCTCCACCGCCTCGGTGCCTGACACGTGCACCGCCCGCGGCAGCTCCCGCACGCCGCGGATGATGGGCAGCTGCCAGGCGACCAGCGCCAGCAGCGAGCAGCCGATGCCGGCAAAGCCCAGCGACCAGCGCAAACCCATGTGCTCGCCCAGCCAGCCGCCGATCATTGCGCCCGGTGCTGCGGGCAGCAGGATCAGCCAGCGCATGGTGCTGGTCATGCGGCCCAGCAGCGGCTCGGGCGTCACGGCCTGGCGCAGCGAGATGAAGTTGATGAAGATCAGGATCGCGCCGACGCCAAAGCAGCTCAGCATCAGCGCGAAACACGCCACGCCCCAGGGCCCGACCGGTGCCACCGCCAGCAGCAGCCAGCCGGCCGCGGTGCCGGCAAAACCGGTCACCAGGCAGGGCCCAGGCCCCAGCTTCTGGCTGATGCGCCCGCCCAGCAGGCTGGCGGTGACCGTGCCCACGCCCAGGCCCACGTAGCTCAGGCCCACCGCATGCTCGCTCATGCCCAGCGTGCGGGTGGCGAACAGGATCTGCACCACCGTCGCCGCCTGATGGCACATCTGCCACAGGCCCACGCAGCTGGCCAGCGTGATCAGCAAACGCTGGCGCCAGACGAACTGCAGGCCGGCGCGCAGGTCGGCCCAGAAGCGGCCAGGCGGCGTGCTGCCGCGCTGCTCCTCGACCTTCAGGCCCCGCAGGATCCACGACGAGCCGACCAGCAGCACGGCGTCCACCAGCAAGGCCACCGGCGCGCCCAGCACGCGGATCAAGGCCCCCGCCACGCCCGGTCCCGCGACTTCGGCGCCTGAGCTGGCCAGCGCGTTCTTGGCGTGCGCTTCGACCAGGCGCTCGCGCGGCACGACCTGGGTCAGCACGATCTGCGAGGCCGAGCCCGCCGTCGTGTGCACCAGGCCGATGAAAAACCCCACCATGTACATCCAGGGCATGCCCAGCCAGCCCAGCCACCAGGCGATGGGCACGGTGGCCACGGCGGCCGCCAGCGTCAGTTCACCCGCGATGTAGACCGGCAGCTTGCGCACCCGGTCCAGCCACACGCCCGAGGGCAGCGAAAACAGGATGAAGGGCAACAGCTCCATCGTCGTCAGCGTGCCCATCTGGGTCGGCGTGGCGTGCAGCAGCACCGCCGCCGTCAGCGGCAGGGCCAGCATCGTGACCTGGCCGCCCAGCGAGCTGATCAGGATCGAGGACCAGAGCCGGCGGTAGATCCGGTCTCGCAGCAAGTCGTCGGGCGCGAGTCGCAGGCGCTCGCGAAAGTTGTTCCACCAGGACCTCATGGGCCGCCTCACCTGTCTTTTTGTCGGCGGGCTGTCGCAGCCGGCCTCTGACCCCACGCAGCCGGGTCACGGCCTGGCGCAAGGGCGGTCGGCGATGCTAGCAGGCCGGCCGCGCGGCTCGTGCACCCGGCGCCTGCGGGCCTGAAGGGCCCGGCGTGGCGCCAACACCTCATCCCGACACGGCCCCCTAGGTTCCGTGAAATATGACACGGAACTTACGCTTAACATCCTTCCGCCTATGAATATGAGTTTCATCGCCACGGCCTGAACGGAACGCCGCGAAGTCCGGTCCGGGCCGTCCCTCATGACACTGGAAGTGACTCAAGAATGAACAAGATCCTGTCGTTGGTTGCGGTCTGCGTGCTGGCCCTGTCGGGCGCCGTCAGGGCCGCTGAATCCCCTGCTCTCACCGCCATCATTGCCCTGGAGCCCACGTCGAAGAAGGACGGCATGATGCTGTCGCGCACCGGCATGGCAACCAGCCTGGGCAAGCTGGTCGGCAGCCCCGTGACGGTCAGCGCCAGCGAAGACCTGGCCGACGTGATGCGCGCCACGCGCAGCGCCGGCTACGACGTCTTCGTCGCGCCGCCGCAGGTTGCGGCGTCGGCGCTGCAGCATGGCTACGAGCTGGTTGGCTCGACCGACCGGGCCGAGCAGTACCTGCTGGTCGGCCGCAACAGCCTGGCCTCTGCCAAGAACGCGCGCGGCGCCCGCATCTACCTGCCGCAGCAGGATTCGATCTACACCTACATGGCGCGCGGCATGCTGAATGCCAACGGCCTGTCGCTGAAGGACCTGTCCGACGTGCGCTACGAGCGCTATCCGCAGGCAGGGCTGACGGCGCTGGCCATCGGCGCGTCCGACCTGACGGTGGTGCGCCAGAGCGACTGGGACGAATGGGCCAATGGCAACCCCGGCATGGCCAAGGTGCTGGCCACCTCGACGCCGGTGCCCGGCGGCCTGTCGGTGGTGGTGAAGAAGGAGCTGCCGCCGGAGATGCGCACCAAGATGACGGCCTGGTTTGCGAACAGCGCGCCGGCCATGGGGCTGAAGCCGGTCACCGTGCATGACGACCTGAGGGAATACAAATCGGTGGCCGAGCTGGGCGTGTTCACGCCGCTGTCGCTGCCCGGCGCAACGCTGGTGCACGCCAATGAGGTACAGGAATTGGTGGCCCAGGGCGCCGTGCTGGTGGACGCCCGCAACGACAAGGAATACGGCGCCAAGCACATCCCCGGCGCGGTGCTGATTCCCTATGTCGAGAAAAGCCTGAAGGACATTGCCTTCGACGCCAAGCAGGACGACTTCTCCGGCCTGGCCAAGCTGGACCTGAGCAAGCCCACCATCTTCGCCTGCAACGGCCCGGAATGCTGGAAGTCGTACAAGGCCAGCCGCGCGGCGATCAGCAAGGGCATGAAAACGGTGTACTGGTTCCGCGGCGGCCTGCCCGAATGGGAAGCCAGCGGCATGACGGTCGCCCGGCAGTGAGCAGCGGTCCGCTTCAGACCGCCAGCCCGAGATAGGCCTCGGTGGCGGCAGCGTTCACACCTGCCGTGTCCCGAGACTGGCTGGCCCAGGCGCCGAAGGCCTCGTAGGCTCGCACGAAGCGGCGCAGTTCCTCGGTGGTCGCGCGGTCCTCGCTGCAGCGGCACGCCAGTGCCAGCGTCACCTGCGTTTCGATCAGCACCCGCTGGCGCCGCGCATAGCGCTGGCAACGCGCGCGGCAGCGCGGCGAAACAACAGCCAGCGCCATCAGCACAGGCACCATCGGCAAGGTGAGGTAGCCGGCCGTGGGTGCACCTTGCCGGCCCAGTGCCGGCCCCAGGTCGGCGAACACCGCGTCGCCCCAATGCAGCCGGTCAGCCAGCAAGTCGGCGCGCTGGTCGGCGAGCGCGCGGCGGTCGGCGTCGCGGGGCAAGGACTGGCCGTCGCACAGCAAGTCCTCGCGCAGGCCTTCATCGGCCAGCGTCAGGCAGTCGGCGCCGAGGAAACCGGCTTCTTCGCGCCGCTGCAGCACCACCACCTGCTGCAGCCGGTCCGGCCACAGCGGCTCCAGCGGCACCGCGCAGCATGCGCCGGGCTGGCGCTCGACGTGCACGCGGCACAGGCCGTCCGCCTGCAGCGCAGGGCAGGCGCCGCGCGAGGCGTAGTCCAGCCCTTGCGTGGCCAGGCGCCAGTGACTGAGCGCAGTGCCGGGCGCGGCCGGGTGCAGCAACGCCTGGTTGAGCACGGAGATCGCGGCGCGCACGCGCTGACGGACAATCGGCCCCCATGAAACTCAGCCAGATCCTGTTTTCCCAAGGCTTCGGCACCCGGCGCGTCTGCGCCGGCATGGTCGATGCGGGGTTGGTACACCTGGATGGGCGCGAGCTGGACGACCCGAACGAAGACCTGCCGACCGAAGGCCTGGTGCTGACGGTCGAAGGCAAGCGCTGGCCTTACCACGCCAAGGCCCTGGTGCTGCTGCACAAGCCTGCGGGCTACGAATGCTCGCGCAAGCCCAAGCACCACCCCAGCGTCATGACGCTGCTGCCGGCGCCGCTGCGCCAGCGCGAGGTCCAGCCCATTGGCCGGCTGGACGAAGACACCACCGGCCTGCTGCTGCTGACCGACGACGGCACGCTGATCCACCGCCTGACCTCGCCCAAGCACCATGTGCCCAAGGTCTACGAGGTGGGGTGCAAGCATCCCGTCGATGCCAGCCAGGTCGAACGCCTGCTGGCTGGCGTGGTGCTGGATGACGACCCTGCCCCCGTGCGCGCCGCCGCCTGCGAGGCCGTCAGCGAAACCCACCTGCGGCTCACGTTGACCGAAGGCAAGTACCACCAGGTCAAGCGCATGCTGGCTGCGGTGGGCAACCGGGTCGAGACGCTGCACCGCAGTTCGTTTGGCCCGCTGCACATCCCCGGGACCCTGGCGGCCGGCCAATGGTGCTGGATCGACGGCTGGTCGCTGACCGAACTGGGCCGGCCGCACCAGGACCTGCCGGCACAGGCCGGATAATCGTTTTCCTCATGAGAGTCTTCCGCGGCCACATTCCTCCGTCTGCCCAGGGCCCGCAAGGCTGCGCGCTGACCATCGGCAACTTCGACGGCGTGCACCGGGGCCACCAGGCCATGCTGGCGCTGCTCAACAACGAAGCGAAGCACCGGGGCTTGCGCAGCTGCGTGATGACCTTCGAACCCCACCCGCGCGACTGGTTTGCCCAACAGGCCGGCAAGCCCGAACTGGCCCCGCTGCGCATTGCCACGCTGCGCGACAAGCTGCAGGAACTGGAGCGCTGCGGCGTGGACGACGTGGTGCTGATGCGCTTCGACCGCCGCCTTGCCAGCCAGACGCCTCAGGACTTCATCGAGCAGGTGCTGGTCCAGCAGCTGAACGCCCGCTACGTGCTGGTGGGCGACGATTTCCGCTTCGGCGCCAAGCGCGCCGGCGACTACGCGATGCTGGACAACGCCGGTAACGCGCTGGGCTTCGACGTGGCCCGCATGCTCAGCTACGAAGTGCACGGCATGCGGGTGTCCAGCTCGGCCGTGCGCGAAGCCTTGTCCGAAGGCGCGATGGAGCGCGCCGCCGCGCTGCTGGGCCGGCCCTACAGCATCAGCGGCCATGTGGTGCACGGCCGCAAGCTCGGCCGCGACCTGGGCTTTCGCACCCTGAACCTGCGCTTCCCGTCGCACCGCCCCGCAGCCCAAGGCATCTTCGTCGTGCGCGTGCACGGCCTGGGCGCCCAGCCGCTGCCCGGCGTGGCCAGCCTGGGCGTGCGCCCCACCATTGAAGACGCCGGCCGCGTGCTGCTTGAGGTCCACTGCCTGGACTGGCCCGCCGACGTCGCCATCGAAGGCGGCTACGCCCGCATCCTGCAGGTCGACCTGATGCACAAGCTGCACGACGAACGCAAGTACGAGTCGCTGGACGCGCTACGGGCGGGCATTGAGCAGGACGTGGTCGACGCCAAGGCCTGGTGGTTGGCGCATCGCTGACGCCATGCATCTCCAGCACGGCCGCATCCAACCGGATTTCACTATGGGACAGGCGCATGAAACCTTCTGAAGCACTGCTCTCGAACCGGGCTGCAATCCGACTGGTGGTCGAGTCTCACCGGGCCTGCAACGCCCGGGTGTTCGGCTCGGTGCTGCACGGCCGGGACACGGATACCAGCGACTTGGACATCTTGATCGACCCGACGCCGGAGACCACGCTGTTCGACATCGGCGCGATCCGTCACGAACTGCGCAAGCTGCTCGGTGTGCCGGTGGATGTGCTGACACCCAACGCTTTGCCGGACAAGTTCAGGGCGTTAGTGCTCGCCGAGGCCCGCCCGGTATGAGCCACGAACAGCAACGGCTTGCCGACTACCTCGCGCACATCCTCGAAGCCATCGAGCGGATTGACCGCTACACCGAAGACATGGCCGAACTGCAATTCCTGGCCAGCCAATTGGTACAAGACGCCGTGATTCGAAACTTCGAGATCATCGGCGAGGCCAGCAACAACATCGAGAAGCACTACCCCAAGTTCGCGGCGGAACACCCTGAACTGCCCCTGGCATTTGCGTACCAGATGCGCAACGCCGTGGCACACGGCTACTTCAAGGTGGATTTTGAAATCGTCTGGAAGACGATTCACAGCGACCTGCCTCGCCTGCATGCGCAAGTCACAGCGGTGCATGCCGGTTTGCCACCTCACCAACACCGGCCGCCAAATTGATGGGTCAAGCACGCACAGATGCGCGCCTGACCCTCGATGGGGCCAGCAGGTAACGCCGCTACTTCACGCTGGCGTTGATGGCCCTGGCGTACTTCGCGGTTTTCCCGGTACCGACGAGGTCGTCATACAGCCAGAGGCCGCCGCCGACGATGCCGCACTCGGTGTGCCAGCTTTGCATCTGGCGGCCCACTTGCCGCGGGCTGTCGTCGGCGTCCCACAGGAACGGGAAGACGGGCACGTCGCCGAAGTCCCAGCCCTCGCAGGGGCTGTTGCCGGTGCCGCCTGCATACGCTTGCAGGTGCACGCCGTCCACGGTGCCGGGCAGTTGCTTGTTGATCTTCGCGGCGACCTGCGTCCAGTACGAGGCGTTGAAGTAAGGGTCGGGCACCACATGGAAGCCCAGCTTGCCCAGCATGACGCCGAACTTCACCGTGCTGGCCAGATCGAAGCTGTTCTCGTCGTCGAAATCGATGGCGTCGATCGCCGGGATCGCGGCCTTGAGTGCTGCGAAGGTCTTATAGAGGATGCTGTCGGGGCCGGTGCCCTGGCTCTGCACGAGCGCGGCGATGTCCTGCCAGTCCCCGAAGTTGGACGAGCCGATGCTGAAGGTCACGCGCTTGACCTTGCCCTGCTTGAGCCGGGCCATGTCGGATGCAAAGTCAGGGTAGGTCTGGTCGCCGATGTAGACCCCCTCGGAGGTCAACGGGAACTCGCCGTTCAGGTTGAGGTCGCCATTGGGTTTGACCTCCACACTCCAGACGATGATCTCGGTGAAGCCGGAGTTCGCCAGCTCGGTGATGTTCTGGGAGGCGCCCTTGGAGGTGATGTACAGCGGGCCGCCGCCGAAGATGCCCGAGTAGCCCTGAGGCGCGGATGCCGCAGAGGCGACGCCCGGCAACCAGCTTGACAAGAACACCGATGCCAACAATGGGGCAAGCGCACGGGAGAATTTCATCAAAGACTCCTGATCGGACAATGGTCAAGGCGCCGATGCTATCTGCATGCTTGCAGGCCGACCAGCTACCCAAATGGGTATGCGCGTGTAGACAGTTCGGGCAAGGCGAGGGCCACGCTCAGCCGGCCCTCGCCCCCGGCAACTGGATGCTGACCCGCAAGCCACCACCTTCGCGGTTGGCCAGCGTGATGCGGCCGCCGTGGGCTTCGGCGATTTCGCGGGCCAGCGCCAGGCCCAGGCCGGTGCCGGCGCGCTTGGTGGAATAGAACGGCAGCAAGGCTTGCGACAGCACGGTGTCGCTCATGCCTGGGCCACGGTCTGCCACGTCGATGCGCCAGCCTGGCTGCGCAACCGCCGGCTCCGCGCCTTCGGCGGGCAGCAGCAGCGGCACTTCCTGGATGCTCAGCGTCACGGCCTCGGGCGGGCCGCCGGCTTCGTGGGCGTTTTTCAGCAGGTTGATCAGCGCCTGTTCCATCTGGCCGGCATCGAACACGCCGGGCGCGGTGGGCAGCTCGCCGAGCAGCGCGAAGCTGCAGTGCGCGGCCAGGCTTTCGGCCCACAGCGACCAGACGACCGGCGCCGGCCGCGGTGCCGGCAGGCGCGCAAAACGCGCATATCCCTCCAGGAATTCGTGCAGGTGGCGCGCTCGCTCCCCGAGGCTGGCGAACACGGCCGGCAGGCGGGCCAGCTCGCCGCGCCGGGCCAGTTCGGCACCCGAATGGGCCAGCGACGAGATCGGTGCCAGCGAGTTGTTCAGCTCGTGGCTCAGCACGCGGATCACGCGTTTCCAGGTCGCCACTTCCTGGCGCGAAAGTTCGCGCGTCATGCGGCGGAACAGCCGCAGCCGGTGCGGCCGGCCCTGCAGTTGCACATGGCGCTGCGACAGGTGGAAGGTCTCGTCGCCACCTTCCTGCACCAGCGTGAACAAGGCGTCTTCACCCGCGGCCACGGCCTCTTGCAGTGCAACGGGTGCAGCGGCCAGCAGCACCTGGAAGTCCTGGTCCTGCAGGCTGCGGCCTTCGCCCAGCAGCTGGCGCGCCGCCAGGTTGGCCAGCACCACCCTTTCATGAGCCACCGGATGCACGCTCGTCAGCACCAGCGCCAGCGGACTGTGCTGCAACACGGTGTCCAGAAGCAGCTCGCGCTGCACCAGGTGCTGGCGCTGTTCGCGCAGGGCCTGGCCCAGCACCTGGTGCTGCTTGACCAGTTCGGCCAGCTCGCCATAGCCCTGGAACGGGCCGCGCTTGCCCTCGCCTTCGCGCAGCGAGTTGGCGAACACGTCGTCGGCCGCCAGCGCGCGGCTGAAGTCGCCGTCGCGGTAGCTTTGCACCAGGTTGTCCAGCGCGCGGTTCAGCGTGCGCAGCGGTGCCAGCGCCCAGGCGGCCAGCCAGGCGATCAAGGGCAGCAGCAGCACCGCGCTGGCGACCAGTGCCAGCAGGCTGCCCGGCGCAGGGCCAACGATGCGGTCGGCCTCCTCCAGCTCCAGCAAATCCTGGCCTTCTTCCAGCAACAGCGGCAAAGGCCAGTCGGTCAGGCCGTGGTAGATCAAGGCACCGCCGACGGCGCAGACCATGCCGGCGGCAATCAGACGGTGTTGCAGCCGCGGCGGCGCGGGCCGTGTTGAAGCGGTGTCCTGCTCGGCCATCACGGCGCCGCCAATCCATAGCGCTCCATGCGCCGGTACAAGGCCTGGCGCGACAGGCCCAGCGACTGCGCGGCACGGCTGACCACGCCGTCGGCCCGCTCCAGCGCTGCGACCACCGCTTCACGGCTGGGTTCGTCCAGGTTGCGGTGCGCGGCGGCGAGCGCGGCACCGACCTGCGCAGGCCCCAGGCCAAGCTGCGCCGGCTGGATGGCGGCACCACTGTCGGCCGCCATCAGCACCGCACGCTCGATGGCGTTTTTCAGCTCGCGCACATTGCCCGGCCAGGCATGTGCCAGCAGCGCTTCGCGCGCAGGCTCGCTGAGGCGGGCGCGGCGCTGCAGGAAAAATTCGGCCAGCGGCAGGATGTCGTCTCGCCGCTCGGCCAGCGGCGGCAGCCGCAGCTCGATCACGTTGAGCCGGTAGTACAAGTCTTCTCGAAAGCTGCCGGCACGCACCATCGCCGCGAGGTCCGAATTGGTGGCGCTCAGCACGCGCACCGCCACCTGCCGCGTGCGGCCACCGCCCAGGCGCTCGAATCGGCCAGTCTCCAGCACCCGCAGCAGCTTGACCTGGCCAGCCAGCGGCAGGTTGCCGATCTCGTCGAGGAACAGCGTGCCGCCGTCGGCCTGTTCGAAGCGGCCTTCGCGGGCCTTGGTGGCCCCGGTGTAGGCGCCGCTGTCGGCCCCAAACAGCTCGGCCTCAATCAGCTCGCCCGGCAGCGCGCCGCAGTTGACCGCGATCAGCGGCCCATCGCGCACGGCCGAGTTGGCATGGATGATCTCGGCCACGCGTTCCTTGCCGGCGCCGTTCGGGCCGGTGATCAGCACCGGCACCGCAGAGCGCGCGACCTGGCCAGCCATTTCCAGCACCTGGGCCATCGCGTCCGACGCGAACACCGCGCCGCGCAGGTCCACCTTCTCGGCCAGCGCCGCGCGGCGCCGGGCCCGCGCCTGGCGCGCCTCGCCCAGCTCGCGCTGCGACTCGGCCAGCTCCAGCAGGTTCTCCACCGTGGCCAGCAGCTTGGCATCGTCCCAGGGCTTGGCGAGGTAGTCCGCGGCACCCGCCTTCACCAGCTCGACCGCGCTCTCCAGCCGGGTCCATGCGGTGAGCAGGATCACCGGCAGGTCGGGCTGGGCCTCGCGCAGCGCCCGGAACAGCGCCTGGCCTTCCTGGCCGGAGGTGGTGTCGGCGCTGAAGTTCATGTCCTGGATCACCAGGTCCACCGGCTCGCGCGCCAGCCAGGCCAGGCCTTCGGCCGGGCCGTGGGCCACGCGCGGGGCGATGTCGTGCAGCGACAGCAGCAGCGACAAGGCTTCGCCAACGGCGGGGTGGTCGTCAATGATCAGGACGCGGCGCATGGCAGGTGGTCTCAGCGGGCGCTCATGCTAGCCCACGAGTGGCCACGACAGGCGGTACCGCGGCTGCGCGCATGGCCGGCCCGAGCACCGCCAGCTGGCCCAGCGCCCACAGCCCCAGCGTGCCCACCGGCAGGTACCACAGCGGCATCGGCGCCAGCTCGTGCTGCTTCATCAGCACGTAGTTGATCGCATAGGCGGCCAGCATGCCCAGCGCAATGCCGGCGCTGGACAGCAGCAGGTTTTCCAGCTGGAAGTAGCGCAGGATCTGGTGCCGCGTGGCACCCAGCGCGCGGCGCACGCCGATCATCTGCGTGCGCTGCTGCACCCAGAAGCTGGCCAGGCCGACGATGCCCAGCGCCGTGATCAGCAGCATCGCCACGCTGACGATGCCCAGCAGCCAGGCCAGCGCGCGGTCTTCGCGGAAGTACTTGCTGCGCATCTCGTCCATGCGCTCAAGCTTGAAGATGATGCGCTCGTGCATGGCCTTGTCCAGCAGCACGCCGGCTTCCTTCAGCACACGGTCACGGTCCTCGGGCGCCACGCGCAGCAGGTAGCTGCCACCGTTGGCGTAGTTGAAACGGATGGGCTGCAGCACCGCTGGCTTGTTGCCCTGGCGAGGGTTGGGCGGCAGGATGTCGTCGACGATGCCAACGACACGGCTGGCGACATCGCTGTTCCAGACCTCCTTGCCCAGCGCGGATTCGCCCGGGAACAACTTTTCGGCCGCAGCGTGGTTCATCAGCACCGACGGCATCGGCGTGTCGCCCTCGATCTTGGACAGCACGGCCATCGACTGGTATTCCTCGGGCAGGAAGTCCCGCCCTTCGATCAGGCGCAGCCCCGTGGTCTCCAGGAAGCGCTCGCCGACCATGTAGAGCGACAGGTGCGCGGTGGGCTTTTCCTGGTCCTTGCGCAGCGAGTAGCCGGTGTTCCAGGCCGAGTTGCCGAACGGCACCTGGCTGGAAATGGTCACATCGCGCACGCCGGCAATGCTGCGCAGCAGGACCATGTCCTCGCGGGTGCGCACATCCGGGTTCTCGTCCTTGCGCAGGCCGATGGTCTGCACCCGCACCAGCTCGTTTTCTGCCACCGCGGTCGACACGTTCATCAGCTCGCGCCGCTGGCCGATCACGAATACCGCGTTGCAGATCAGCGCGCAGCTCAGCGCGATCTCCAGCACGATCAGGAAGGCCGCGGTCTTGTGCCGGCTCAGCGACGACAGCACCGGGCGAAGGTCCATCCAGAAGTTCGACATGGTGTGTGCTTTCAAGAGGATTTGAGTTGCAGCGCGGGCGTGATCTGGCAGGCGCGCCAGGCGGGCAGCAGCCCGGCCAGCACGCTGGCGGCCAGGCCCAGGCCGAAGTTCAGCGCCAGCATCGTCATGTCCAGCTCGGCCAGCTTGGCCACGCCGCTGGGGCTGTTGCGCACCAGCGCCAGCCCGCCGATCGACAGCAGCAAGCCGAGCGCGCCGCCCAGCAGGCCGATGACACCGGCCTCGACCAGGAACTGCAGGAAGATGGACCGCCGCGAGGCGCCCAGCGCCCGCCGCACGCCGATCTCCGGCGCACGCCGGAGGCACTTGGCCAGCAGCAGGCCGATGGTGTTGACGAGGCACAGCAACAGGAACGCAAAGGCCACGCGGACCTCCAACTCGGCATCGGTGGGCACGACTTTCTTCAAGGTCAACCAACCCATCACGTCGTGCAGCGCAGTGCGGGCCGGGCGCTCGAAACGCCCTGCGGCATGCTGGCGCTCCGCATAGCCCTGCAGGTACTGGCGGTAGTCGCTCACCTGGGCTGCCGTGTCCAGTTGCACCCAGTACTGCACCCAGGTGCACATCGAGGCCAGAGAAGCCTGATCGGCGGATTTTTCGGAGTGGCAGGTCATCGAACCATTTCGGCCGAGCTTGAGTTCGCGCGAAGTCGAAAACGGCAGGTAAACCTGCTCGCTGTTGCCGAAACGGCTGGTGTTGAGGTCGTAGAAGTGCGGCGTGAGCTGCCACGGCTTCAGCACCCCGGCCACGCGGTAGACCTGCTCGTCGATGCGGATGTCGCGGCCCACGGCCGGCTGCTTGCCAAACACTTTATCGGCCAGCTCGGCGGTGATGACGGCCACGCGGCCGCGGGCCTCGTCGTCGGCCGCAGTCCAGCCCTGGCCGGCGGCGAACGGCGCGTCGAACATGCTGAAGAAGTCGGCCGAGGTGTAGCGCGCGTCGACATAAAACGGCAGCAGGTCGGGCTGGTCCGGCACGATGGCCACGCCACCCCCGGTCATCACCGCCTGCTGCACGCCGTGGTGCTCGCGCAGCAAGGCCTCGGCATCGAAGCGGGTCACCTGTTCGGGCAGCTCATCGTCGGGCGTGTAGCCCTTCATTGGGTCACTGTCGAGCTGCGGCGTGAACAGCTTGTGGCTCTTGCCGGGGATCGGGTCGCCGGACATCACGCGGTAGACCGTCAGCGTGGTCATGCAGGCGCCAATGCCCAGCCCGAGGGCCAGCACCATCAGGCCGGTCAGCACCCGGCTGCGGCGCATGCCGCGCAGCGCCAGGGCGAGGTAATAGGCAAACATCGTGGGTCTCCTGAAAAGGGGAGGAACAGTCAGCGCGCACTGGCCGCCGCGAGCGGGGCCAGCAAGGTGTTCAGCGCGCCCAGGTCGGCTTCGCTCAATGCCCCACCGGCCTGCTTGAGCAGCAGGTGCTCCAGCACGAACTGGTGGCGCAGCTGCGAGTAGCTGCCCTGGGTGGAGGTTTGCGTCTGGATGGCCAGCAGCAGGTCGGTCATCGTGCGAGTGCCCAGTTCCTGGCCGACGCGGGTGGCCGCCAGCGCACGCTCGGCTGCGTCACGCGCCAGTTCGGCGGCGCGCACTTGCGCAGCCCCGGCGACCACGCCGCGGTAGTGAGCCAGCGTGTCGCGGGCCAGCTGGCGGCGCAGGGCTTCGAGGCCGTCGCGCGCCTCGTCGCGCTGGTAGGCCGCCTGGCGCACCTGGGACTGGGTGATGCCGCCGCTGAACAGCGGCACCTTCAGCGTCAACGCCCAGGTGTGTTCGGTCGCGGCGTCGGCACCGGGCTCGCGGGTGCGCGCCAGGTCCACGCCGGCCGACAGCGTGGGCCAGTGCTGGCGGCGGGCGCTGGTGATGGCCTGCTCGGCCGCTTCCAGCGAGCCGGACTGCGCGGCCAACAGCGGGTTGCGCGCCAGCGCGGCCTGCACCCAGGCCTGCGCATCGGCCGGCTCGGGCAGCGCCAGCGGCAGCGGCGTGACCAGCGGCTGCAGCGCCGGCACCGGCTGGCCGGTGAGCTGGCGCAGCGCTTCGCGGGCGTCTTCCAGTGCGCTCTCGGCGGCCAGCGTCTGCGTGACGGCGGCCCCCGCATACGCACGTGCCTGGTCCAGGTCCAGCTGGGCGATCAGGCCCTGGCGCACGCGGTGCTCGGACTGGCTGACCTGCAGCTCGAAAGCCTGCTGGTTGGCCCGCGCATTGGCCAGCGCGTCCACCGCGCCCAGCACGCCGAAATAGGCCTGCGCCACGCGCACGCACAGCGCCTGCTGCGCGGCCTGCAGCCGAGCGGCTTCGGCGCCGGCCTCGGCCTGGGCTTTCTGCAGCGTGGCGAACTGGCTGCCGTCGAACAGCACCTGGTTCAGGCTGGCGCCCCAGCTCTGCACGCGGCCCCGCGGCTGGCCGGCGGCGTCGTCATGCGTGAGGCTGCCGGTGGCGGCCAGCTGCGGCAGCAGCGGCGCCTGGGCCTGGGCCACGCCCTCCTGCACCGCGCCGAGGTGGGCCTGCGCGGCAGACAGCGTCGGGTCGGCCGCCAGCGCCTGCTGGTAGATCGCCAGCAGGTCGGCGGCCGAGGCTGGCAGCGCTGCGGTGGTCAGCGCCCAGGCGGCCAGGCAGACGGCAGCGAGGCGAAACGAACGAGGCATTGTGGTGTCCGTTCAAGCCAATGCCGCGGCGGCGCGGCCGGGCTCCAGGCCTGCCTCGCGCGCCAGCGTCAGGTCCAGCACCTGGCCGTCCATCACGTGCACATGGCGCTGAGCGCGGGCGGCGAGCTGCGGGTCGTGGGTGACCATCACGATGGTGGCGCCCTCGCGGTGCAGTTCTTCGAGCAACTCCATCACGCCGCGGGCCATCTGGCTGTCGAGGTTGCCGGTGGGCTCGTCGGCCAGCAACAGGCGCGGGCTGCCGGCCAGCGCACGGGCAATCGCCACGCGCTGCTGCTGGCCGCCGGAAAGTTCGGCCGGGTAGTGGCGGGCGCGAGAGGCCAGGCCCACGCGCTCCAGTGCCTGCATCACACGCTGCTTGCGCTCGGCCGCGGGCAGGCCGCGGTAGCGCAGCGGCACTTCCACGTTGTCCGCCACGCGCAGGTCCGGGATCAGGTTGAAGGCCTGGAAGATGAAGCCGATCTTCTGGTTGCGGATCTGCGAGCGGGCATCGTCGCCCATCTTGCTCACGTCCACGCCGTCCAGCTCGTAGCGGCCGCCGCTGAAGGCTTCCAGCAGGCCGGCAATCGTCAGGAAGGTGGTCTTGCCCGAGCCGGACGGACCGGTGACGGCGACGAACTCGCCGGCCTTGACCTCGAGGTTGAAGTCACGCAGGGCATAGGTCTCGACCATGTCGGTGCGATAGACCTTGGACAAACCAGTCATCTTCAGCATGCGGGCTCCTGATGGGATTGAAGGAAAAGGGTGAAAGGAATCAGGGAGAAAGTGGCACGCGCTCGGCGCCTTGCAGCGCGTCGGTGCCGGAGACGATCACGCGGTCGCCCACGTTCAGGCCCTGCGTGATCTCGATCTGGTCGATGCCGCGCGCGCCCAGGCGCACCGGCTGCTTGATGGCCACGCCGTCGCGCACCACGTAGGCAAACTGGCCGCCGAGCTGTTCGACGAAATTGCCGCGGCGCACGGTGAGCACGCTGTCGCGCTTGTCCAGCAGCACGCGCACCGACAGGCGCTGGTTCTGGCGCAGCGCGCTGGGCGGCTCGCCGACGAAACGCAGCCGCGCGGCGACCTCGTTGTTGACGACTTCGGGCGACACCGCGCTGACCTCGGCGCGCCAGGTCTTGCCGTTGCCGGCGACCTCGCCCGGCATGCCAACCGACAGTTCACGCGCATAACTCTCGGCGACCTGCATCTGCACTTCCAGCGCCGAGAGGTCGATCACCGACAGCAGCTGCGCGTCCTGCGCCACGGTGGCGCGCTCGGCCACGAAAAGCTGGCCGACCTGGCCGTCCACCGGCGAGCGCACCTGCAGCTCGCTCTGCTGGCGCTGCAGCTCGGTCACCATCAGGCGCTGGCGCTCGAAGGCGAGCTGCTTGGCCTTGAGGTCGAACTGCAGGCTGTCGTCGTTCAGGCCCATGCCTTCCCTGGCATGCGACAGCGTGATCCTGGCCTTGTCCAGCGTGTCCTTGGCATGTTCGACCTGCATGCCCGAGGCGGCGCCGGCCTCGAAGGCCTTTTGCTGGCGCACCAGGTCGTTCTCGGCCGTCTGCGCGTCAATGCGGGCGTTTTCCCAGGCGCTTTGCAGCACCGAGCGCTGCTGGCGCAGCTGCACCTCGGCGCGCTTGGCGTCGGCCTGCAATGCGTCGGCCTGGGACTGTTCCTGCGCCACGCGGCTGGCCAGCGCCGGGCTGTCGATGCTGGCCAGCACCTGGCCCTTCTGCACCGCATCACCCGCGTGCACCTTCAGCGTCACGGTGCCGGTGCCCGGCGCGTACAGCGTGGGGCTTTGCGCGGCGACGACCTTGCCTTCGGCGGCCAGGTCCCGCACCAGCGGGCCGCGCTGCACGTCGGCCAGCGTCAGCCGGCTCATGCTGACGGACGCCACGCCGCCGCTGCCTTCGCGCCACATGCCGGCCAGCTTGCCGCCAAACAGCCAGAGGCCGGCGCCGACCAGCAGCAGCCCTGCGGCGGCCCACCACAGCGGGCGGCGGCGGGTGGGCAACTCGGTGGCGAGCATGCGGTCTTGGGCGGCGGTGTCACGGATCATCGGGTCGGCTTTCTCAAGAAAACGCAGGGGCACTCAGAAGCAATGCGTTGACATTTGCAACCGCCGTGCCACGCCTTGATTTCGGTAAAATCCCTTTTACATCAATGACTTGCCAAGAAGACCGGGCTCACCGGCGGTGTCCGCGGACAGCCGCGTGGACAGCCGGCCGGACACCCGGACAGCACGGCGGACGGCCGCGGGCTTCGCCGGTGACCCTGCCCAGGGCCTGCGCCGGGGCAGACCGGTAGAATCGACGGGATGCGGCTGCCTACCCTCCCCACCGGCGCAGCGCGCGGCGACCTCGTCGCCACGCGCCGCCAGACCACGCGCGATCGAATTCAGCTCGGCGCTGCCTGAAACAAGGCACGCCTGCCAGCCGCCGCGGCGCCTCGCCTCTTCCTGCGCGCGCCGCCACCCCTCTGCCTGAACTTTCGGACGCGCTCGCCGATGCGGCGCCCAACGCCATGACCGATTCGACTGCCCCGACCTCCAAGACGCCGGCCCCCAGCGCCTACCGCGACACGCTGAACATGCCCGACACGCCGTTCGCGATGCGCGGCGACCTGCCCAAGCGCGAGCCGGCCTGGATCAAGGACTGGAACGACACCAGCCGCGCCGACGGCGGCCTGTACAAGCGCCTGCGCGACGCGCGCCACGGCGCACCGCTGTTTGTGCTGCACGACGGCCCGCCGTACGCCAACGGCAAGCTGCACATCGGCCACGCGCTGAACAAGGTGCTCAAGGACATGATCGTCAAGTCCAAGCAGCTGGGCGGGTTCGATGCGCAGTACATCCCCGGCTGGGACTGCCACGGCCTGCCGATCGAAAACGCGATCGAGAAGCTGTTCGGCCGCAACCTGAGCCGTGACGAGATGCAGGCCAAGAGCCGCGCCTACGCGACCGAGCAGATCGTCCAGCAGCGCGAGGACTTCAAGCGCCTGGGCGTGCTGGGCGACTGGGAGCGCCCGTACCGCACGATGGACCCGGCCAACGAGGCGGGCGAGATCCGCGCCTTCAAGCGCGTGATCGAGCGTGGCTTCGTCTACCGTGGCCTCAAACCCGTCTACTGGTGCTTCGACTGCGCCTCCTCGCTGGCCGAGTTCGAGATCGAATACGCCGACAAGAAGAGCGACACGCTGGACGTGGCCTTCGAGGCCAACGACGCCGGCGCGCTCGCCACGGCCTTCGGCTTGGCTTCGCTGCCCGCAGGCAAGACCGGCTTCGCCGTCATCTGGACCACCACCGCCTGGACCATCCCGGCCAACCAGGCGCTGAACGCCAACCCGGAGCTGAGCTACGCGCTGGTCGACACGCCCAAGGGCTGCCTGGTGCTGGCCGAAGACCTGGTGGAGAGCTGCCTGCAGCGCTTCGGCCTGGAAGGCACTGTCATCGCCACCGCGCCCGGCAAGCAGCTCGGCGGGCTTGAGTTCCGCCACCCGCTGTACGACGTGGACGCCGGCTACCGCCGCCTGTCGCCGGTCTACCTGGCCGACTACGTGAGCGCAACAGACGGCACCGGCCTCGTGCACTCGTCTCCCGCCTACGGCCTGGACGACTTCAACTCCTGCGTGGCCCACGGCCTGCCGCTGAAGGACATCCTGAACCCGGTCACCGGCAACGGCACCTACGCGGCGGACTTCCCGCTGTTCGGCGGCCTGCACATCTGGAAGGCCGTGCCGGTCATCCTGGAGGCGCTGAGCAACGCCGGCCGGCTGATGGCCACCAAGACCATCACCCACAGCTACCCGCACTGCTGGCGCCACAAGACGCCGGTGATCTACCGCGCCGCGGCGCAGTGGTTCGTGCGCATGGACGAGGGCGAAGGCGTCTTCACGAAGGACAAGGCCGGCAAGACGCTGCGCCAGCTCGCGCTGGACGCGATCGACCACACCCAGTTCTACCCGGAGAACGGCAAGGCCCGGCTGCGCGACATGATCGCCAACCGGCCGGACTGGTGCATCTCGCGCCAGCGCAGCTGGGGCGTGCCCATCCCGTTTTTCCTGCACGTGGATTCGGGCGAGCTGCACCCGCGCACGATGGAGATCCTGGACCAGGCGGCCGACATCGTCGAGAAGGGCGGCATCGAGGCCTGGAGCCGCGTGACGACCGAGGAGATCCTTGGCGCTACGGACGCGCCGCTCTACACCAAGAGCACCGACATCCTGGAGGTGTGGTTCGACTCCGGCTCCACCTTCCAGCACGTGCTGCGCGGCAGCCATGCGCACGCTTATGCAAACGGCGACTTCCATTCGGAAGGCCCGGAGGCCGACCTGTACCTGGAAGGCCATGACCAGCACCGCGGCTGGTTCCACAGCTCGCTGCTGCTGGGCTGCGCGCTGTATGACCGCGCGCCTTACCGCGGCCTGCTGACCCACGGCTTCGCCACCGACGGCCAGGGCCGCAAGATGAGCAAGAGCCTGGGCAACACGGTCGAGCCGCAGTCGGTCACGAACAAGCTCGGTGCGGAGATCGTGCGCCTGTGGGTCGCGTCCACCGACTATTCGGGCGACCTGAACATCGACGACAAGATCCTCGCCCGCGTGGTGGATGCCTACCGCCGCATCCGCAACACGCTGCGCTTCCTGATGGCCAACACCTCGGACTTCGACCCGGCCACGCAGGCCGTGCCGTTCGAGCAGATGCTGGAAGTGGACCGTTACGCGCTGGCCCGCGCCGCCGAGTTGCAGGCCGACATCCTGAAGCACTTCACGGCCTACGAGTTCCACCCGGTCGTCGCCAAGCTGCAGGTGTATTGCTCGGAAGACCTGGGCGCGTTCTACCTGGACGTGCTGAAGGACAGGCTGTACACAACAGCCGAGAACAGCCTGGCCCGACGCTCGGCGCAGACCGCGCTGTGGCACATCACGAACGCGATGCTGCGCTGGATGGCGCCTTTCCTCAGCTTCACCGCCGAGGAAGCCTGGGCCGTGTTCGCCGCGAAGACCACCAGCGGCACGCTGTTCACCGAACACTACTGGACCTTCCCCGAGGTCTCGGCCGTGCCGGACGAAGCGCTGCTGGCCAAGTGGGGCCGCGTGCGCGCCATCCGCGACGTGGTCAACAAGGAGATCGAAGCGGTGCGCACGGCCGGCCAGGTCGGCGCCTCGCTGCAGGCCACCGTGCTGATCACCGCAGGGCTGGACGACGCCGCGCTGCTGCGCTCGCTGGGCGAGGACCTGAAGTTCGTCACCATCACCTCGGCAGCGGCCGTGGTGGACGGCGCCGAGCTGGCCGTTGCCGTGACGCCCAGCAGCGCGACCAAGTGCGAGCGCTGCTGGCACTACCGCGACGACGTGGGCATCAACCCGGAACACGCCGGCCTGTGCGGCCGCTGCGAGAGCAACCTTTACGGCGCGGGCGAAACCCGGCTGATTGCCTGAGACCCCCCACAACATGGCCCGTGCAAACCAACGCCGCTTCGGCGCGCTCAGCTCCTCGTCCCCCGGTGCCGGCCTGGCCGTCTGGCTGGGCCTGGCCGTCGTGGTCATCCTGCTGGACCAGTTCACCAAGGTGCTGATCCTGGGCAACTTCCAGCTCGGTGACAGCAAGTTCGTGACCTCGTTTTTCAACGTGGTCCGTGTGCACAACACCGGCGCGGCGTTCTCGTTCCTGGCCGGTGCCTCGGGCTGGCAGCGCTGGTTCTTCGTGGTGCTGGGCATCGTGGCATCCGGCTTCATCGTCTGGATGCTGCGCCGCTACCCGAAGCAGACGCTGTTCTGCTTCTCGGTCTCGATGATCCTGGGCGGTGCGCTGGGCAACGTGATCGACCGGTTGATGCACGGCTACGTGGTCGACTTCATCCAGGTGCACTACGACGGCCGGGCCTTCCCGTCCTTCAACCTGGCCGACAGCGCCATCACGCTGGGCGCCATCTGCCTGGTGCTGGACGAGATCCGCCGCGTGGCACGCGGGAACGGCTGAAACCATGCACGCCGCCGCGCCCTGCCCTTGCGGCCGGACCGCTGCGGCGGCAGTCCGCAAGCCGCCGAAGCCCCTGGCTTACGGCGACTGCTGCGGCCGCTGGCACGCCGGCCCGCTGCACCTGCAGGCGCCGGATGCAGAAAGCCTGATGCGCTCGCGCTACAGCGGGTTTGTGCTGGGCCTGCACGACTACCTGCTGCAGACCTGGCACCCCGACACCCGACCGGCCGAACTTGCGCCTGACGAGCCCGGCCTGCAATGGCTGGGGCTGGAGGTGCGACAGCACCGAGCGCTGGACGAGACGCACGCGATGGTCGAGTTCGTCGCCCGCTGCAAGCTGAACGGGCGCGCGCAGCGCCTGCATGAAAAAAGCCGCTTCGAACGCGGCGCGGCGGGACGCTGGTTCTACATGGACGCCTTGGCGGACTGAGCCGCGGCCGGGGTCAATTCGCGAATTCCTGGCGCACCACGGGTGAGCGCAACCGCACGATCATCCAGCCCAGTCCGGCGCAGATCAGCAGCGTGACCAGGCCCGCCATCACTTGCGCCACGGTGGCCAGCCCGGTCAGCTCAGCCGGCAGCGGCTGGCGCGGCGCAGCCTGGGCCATGGACTGCAGCAGCGACTGCAGCACCAGGTGCTGCAACCACAGCCCCGCCACGCTGGCCAGCATCACCAGACCCAGCAGGCCGATGAAGACCCGGCGCGCCCATTCCTGACGCAGCAGCAGGCCCACGGCGCCGGTCAATGCGCACACGGCCAGCAGCAGCATGCCGCCCAACACCCGCGAGCCGACCACGCCTGGCAACGGGCCGGCCAGCCACGAAGGGGCGGACTGCGCGTCCAGCTCCTCGGGCATCAGGCCCAGGCTGCACAGGCAGGCCGCGACGACGATGCACAGCCACGAAGTGAGCGTGACGAAGCGGGAACGCGAATGACTTCCCAGATAATGGATTTGCTGCACGGCGTGCTTTCGGAGGCTTTCGGGGGTCTGAAGACGCCCGATGCGTACGGCGCCAGGAGGTGGCGCGAGCAGGGCGGCAAGAATTCACATTGTTGGGCACAGCCCGCCCGCCGTCATTCCCTCTTTGGGGGGCGACACGCTCATCCCTTCCTCACAGCTGACGATGCGGCAAACCGCCGCCTTCGCCCTCCCCTGCATGACCGACACCTTCGACACAGCGCCGCTGGTGCTGCTGTACCGCGACGCTTCACTGCTCGTGGTCGACAAGCCACCCGGCCTGCTGGTGCACCGCACCGCGCTGGACGCGCACGAGTTCGACACCGTCGTCGAGCGCCTGCGCCAGCAACTGCCTGCGCAACTCGGCGCTGACGCACCGGCGCTGCTGGCACCCGCGCACCGGCTGGACAAGGGCACCTCTGGTCTGCTGGTCTTCGCCTGCCAGACCGAGGCGGCGCAAGCGCTGGCGGCGGCCTTCGAGCAGGGCTTGGTGGAAAAGCGCTACCTCGCACTGGTGCGCGGCTGGCCTGCGCCCGAGCAGCGCTGCGAACACCCGCTGGCACGCGACCCCGAGCTGCCCAGCACCGGCCAGCCGCAGTTGCCGGCCTGCACCGAATTCCGCCGGCTGGCGCGCATCGAGTGGCCGTTTCAGGTCGACGGCCGGCATGCCAGCAGCCGCTATGCGCTGGTCGAGGCCCAACCGCAGCAAGGCCGGCGCCATCAGATCCGCCGCCACCTGAAGCACCTGGGCCACCCCATCGTCGGCGATGCAACACATGGCAAGGGCCCGCACAACCGCGCGGTGGCGCAGTGGCTGGGCCACGGCCGGCTGTGGCTGCATGCGCTGGACCTGACGCTGCCGCACCCGAGCACCGGCCAGCCGCTGGCCTTGCACGCGCCGCCGGATGCGGCCTGGCAAGCGCTGTTCGCGCGTGGCGAGTGGCAGTGGGACGAAGGCTCGGAGGCAGTGCGTGCCATCGGGGCCATGGGGGGATTGCAGGCTGGGGACAATCGCCAGCCCGGCGACCTGCCAAACCCAAGCGCTCCATGAATCCTGGCGTCTACGCCGCCGGCCTGGCCTATGTCTGCTGGGGCCTGTTTCCGCTGTACTTCCACCGCCTGTCGCAGATTAGCGCCGTCGAGCTGATCTTCCACCGCTCGGTCTGGGCGCTGCTGTGCATGCTGCTGGTGCTCGGCGTGCGGCGCCAGTGGGCCTGGCTGGGGCCTGCACTGCGCTCGCCGCGCACCGTGGCGACCTACGCGGCCAGCGCCTTCCTGCTGTCCATCAACTGGGTGCTGTACGTCTGGTCGGTGCACAACGGCCACGTGGTCGAGGCGGCGCTGGGCTATTTCATCAACCCGCTGGTCAATGTGCTGCTGGGCGTGCTGGTGCTGCACGAGCGGCCGCGGCGCCTGCAGTGGGCCGCGCTGGCGGTAGCCGCCGCAGGCGTGGCCTGGCTGGGCGCGGTGGCCGGCTCGCTGCCGTGGATCGCACTCGGCCTGGCCGCCAGCTTCGGTGCCTACGGCCTGCTGAAGAAAACCGCGCCACTGGGTGCGCTCGAAGGGCTGACGACCGAGACCCTGCTGATGGCCCCGGTCGCCATCCCGGCCCTGCTGTGGCTGGGCACACACGGCGGCGACACCGCGCAGGCCGACGCGATGACCTGGGTCTGGCTGCTGCTGGCCGGCCCCATCACCGCCGTGCCGCTGCTGCTGTTCAGCTACGGCGCGCAGCGCATCTCGATGGCCACGCTGGGCCTGCTGCAATACGTCAGCCCCAGCCTGCAGTTCCTGCTCGGCGTGCTGATCTTCCGCGAGCCCATGCAACCGGCCCGCCTGATCGGCTTTGCGCTGATCTGGGGGGCGCTGATGCTGTACAGCGCCGAGACGCTGTGGCAACGGCGGCAGGTGCGGCTGCAGGCGGTCTGAGACGGCATGCCGGTTTTCATTCAAGGCTGAACTTTTTTCACTCAAGCTTGCACTCGACCCATGGCCTCAGCAAAGCGCAGCGCCCAGGCTTGCCCGCGCCCTCGCTGACAGAACGCTTTGCAGCGTGAACAGCCGGTCGTCGGTGACCCACGGATGCCTGCTCATCGCCATGAAGCTGCCATTCGGCTCAGTGGCCATCGAGCCCGTGAACGTCAGCATTGCGTTGGCAATCCTGATAAACGTGACGCTGCCGTACAACGGCGGACCGCGAGCGACCGGTGCTCCTGAGCCTGGCTGGCACGAGTCGACCCTATGGGGTCGCAACTGATCGCGAAACCTGCTACGAAAGCTACCGCTCCCGGCACAGCACCGAGACAGCCAAGACCAGGATCAAGGCGCGGGAGAACTCCCGAAAACCACAACCATCCTCTCAGGAGCCCGGGTCAACGACGTAGACTTATCCACACTTGGCCGGCGTCAGTCCGGCCTTCCGCCTCTGGTCAACAATCAATCGGTAGGGGTGGTCAAAGTTGATTCGGCGCGCACAGTCTTTCGCGCCAAACGGTTACACGCTTGAATGAAATGTACGCAGTCAGCCCGCTGAGATACCCCGGAGCAAAGTGGCGCCTCGATGGCTTCGTCGAGGCGCTGCTTCAAGACAATTGTCTCGCAACTGGACACTACGCCGAGCCGTATGCGGGCGGAGCCAGCCTGGCGCTTTCGTTGATGTACCGCGGCTCAGTCTCAGAGATCCATCTCAACGACTTCGATCGGTCTGTATGGGCGTTCTGGAAATGCGCCACCGAACACTCTGCAGAGTTGATCGAGCGAGTCCGCGCGGCCAAGCTCACGATTGACGAATGGAAGGCTCAGCGCGATGTTCAGGCGCAAAAGAAAACCGCGTCAATCGTTGATCTTGGCTTCTCCACGTTCTTTCTGAACAGAACGAATCGAAGCGGAATTCTTACAGCTGGTGTGATTGGTGGCAAAGATCAGCTTGGCCCTTGGAAGCTTGATGCACGCTTCAACAAGGCCAATTTGATTGAACGTCTGCAGCGGGTCGCAAGGCATCGGTCGCAAATTCATGTGACACGTCTCGATGCACTGACGTTCACGAGGCGCCGTAGCTCGACGCTGCCTCCCACGAAGAGCCTCGTGTACCTCGACCCTCCGTACTTCGTGAAGGGACAAGAGCTCTACATGAATGCTTACGAAGAAGGCGACCATGCCACCTTAGCCCACGTCGTGCGGAACGAACTGCGTCTGCCCTGGCTCGTCTCATACGACGACGTTCCTCAGATTAGACGTCTCTACAGCGCCACGCACAGAACTAGCTACATGCTGCGCTACAGCGCCAGTTCAACCCGGAAAGGGCGCGAACTGATCTTTGCTCGACCTGGGTTGAAGATCCGTTCGGAGCTTTTGACAGGCGCGTAACGCGGCCCAACCACAGCCCTAAGCTGGGTCGTCGAAATCCAGACTCAGTTGTTCGGGCGCGTTCCGAAGCCTAAGGCGGACACGGAGATCCCCATTTGTTCGTTCCAGGTTGACTTCAACAGACATCTCGTGCGGTTCGCCCTGCAGCGTCGGAAGATTGAAAGCGACACGAGGAGGCGCGAGTCCTTCGGCGTGGACGGGGAGTTGCACTGTGAGCTGTCGCTCGGCTGCTCCCTGGGCATCGTGCCGCAGATCCACATGTATGTCGTTCGGCACCGTGGATGGAATTTCGATCGACCTCGTGATCGTCTTCGTCGGCATATCCAACGTCGGCGGAAGCAATTCGCAGCCATGACTCAAGCGTGCGCTTAGCGGCGACGCAATTGCAGTTTTGCCCAGCATGATGCCGCTCTTGAAGGCCCCTCTCTTCTTCGACTTCTCCCGCCTCGCAGTCTCCACTGTAGATTCGGCGATGCCCAACTCCGTCATCAACGCCCGAACTACCTCCGCGACATCTGCCAGTTCTTCCGCAATTTGATCGTTCGACCTAGCATCAAGAACCTCCAGTGCCTCTTCTACAAGCTTGCGACGAAGCGAAGCGATAAGCGCTTCGCCCTTCACTTGCATGAGAGCTACGCTCTCGCCTCTCGCGACGATTGCCGCGGGAATGCCATCCCGAACCAACTTGTTGAATTCAACAGCCTCGTCGTCGACCGCGAAGTCGTCTAGGTCGGCGCATTCGACGTCACAGCCTGCCCTGGAAAGCATGTAGTAGGCGTGCGACAGGATGCCGCCGCTTAGCTCAACGACGATGCCGTGATGTTTGGCGACGCTGCCGAGATCCTCAACAAACTTCTGATCTCGGACCATTTCTGGCTCGCGAGGATCCACCCGAATCCTCGCCACTGAGCTCCCTCCGGCCACCGCCGCCTTCAGGTCGTCCCAGTCTCTCCGAGTGCGTAGTACCACCTCCGCCGACTCTCGGAGTTTCTTACGTGGAGCGGCTTTGTGGACTGGCCCTTCCTGTTTCCACTCCATATGAAACCAGGGAAGCACATGATGTGATGTCGCGCCGCGAGCGGTATCGATGAGCCACATCACGACGACGGGCTTCCCTTCAGCCGCCGCGATGCATCGCGACGTCCATGCGATTTCATAAATCCATTCCTTGCGCTTGATGCTTCTTACCCAATCAGCCGCGTCAGACGTTCGATGAACCACCCACGCGCCGTACTCGTCAGGGGCTATGAAGTGCTCTTTATAGCGGCGCTTCTCGCGAAACGAAATGTCCGTGGGCATAGATTCGATCTGAGGATTTGACGGTGATTGCGTATCGACATCGAAGACGTCGTACGCATACCAATACAGCCCCTCCGGAATGCCCCACAGCGACTCAATGCGTACCTTACGTTGATTGGGAGAAGCTTGGCACCAGGCGGCGGCACAGGCGGGAACGAAGTGGTGAGCGATGAGGCAAAGCTTCGAACCCGACAACGATTCGCCATCTTCAGTACGCTCACAAACCTTCTTCTTGAAGTCACCTAACAACCACGCCACAGCAGCGCTTCCGGAACGTAGCTCGTCACTCCGAGGAAGCATTTCCCTCAAGTGCGACGGAACATCAGCGCCATCAGTCCGAATTACCAATGGTTGATGTGTCAATCGTTCCAGGTCGCGCTGGAGCGCATCACTGCATGCACCTGCCTCTACGATTTCTCTCAGAACACCCTCAAGATCCAAAACGAAGAACGGTACAACCTCATACCCCAACGCCCCATAAACCTTGACGTTCGCAAGTTTTCGATAGCGCGCGAAATCGTCTGTCGTCGCAGTCCTAAAAATCTCGAGTTCACTAATGTTGACAGGATCGGCTGTCACCGCCTTTACTAACGTATGCGGCGCTCTACCTACTTGTAGGGACTCGCACGGATCTGCCTGGACAAGGTAAACGGCCTGGCCGTCCCAGACCCACTCAAAGTGCACGCGCAGCAGTCGCTCGTAGGTCCACCTCGCAACCTCAGCAAGGCGATCGACGATTGCCTCCCTATGCGCGCAGACCAACGACGTCTCATGAGGCAGTCTCTTGTCCCGCCAATCCCTCAGCGGGATTCGATGAATCTCTGATGCACGAGACGCGCCGGCCTCGATTTCAGACATCCAGTCCCGCTTGTCTTCCGCTACACGGCGCTCATTCGACAGGTGCCCCTTGAGGCTAACAGGAGCAAATTCTTGTATGACCCAATGGACAACTTCCTCAGTGCGCGTTTCGCTTTGAAGTCGCTCCAGTTCAGCGCGCAGTCCCTCAACGCTGCATTCCGCTGACTGCAGTTCGCCGCGACTTTCAATCGTTTCGGAGGCGCCACTTGAGCGTACAAAAAGCCTAGTATGCACTGGGATACCGCGCATTGATAAAGCTCTTTGCAGCAGCGCCTGCGGCGGCACCGAATCGCCACTGACAACGAAGAACGGCTTCGTCCAAGCACTAGGCAACGAGGCCAGGCCGAACGCCTTGTGGCCCACGTTTTGCGTAGTCACAAGATGCGCAAGAAGCTCAGTAGCGCTGTCTCCATCAACAACCACGACAGGGGAGTCCGGTTGAAGCGGGCGCATCATGCGCTTCGATGCCTTCGCACGCGTTCCCATCTCGCTGATTCAACCTTTCCGTCTAAGCTGTCGCCTGACCGACGGCCTACGTCATCACGGAAGCGTCAACTGCGTCTTCGCTAGGCTTGGCGCCTTTCGCGGGGGCTTTGATTGCGTCTTTTCGTCCCGGCGCACCAAAGACGGTTTCGGCAACCTCTTGCATCTTGTCGATTGCGCGATCAGCAAAATAGCCTGTAATGAAGCCGTACGAGAAATAGGCGGCACCGGACGCAATTTTGGTCGTGAGACCCAGCACGCCCGAGTCGATCATCGCCCCGACTACGAGCGCTAGGCCCCCCGACAGGAATGGCGAGAAGATTCGCCATAGCCGCCGATCAACATTCCAGTAGCCGCGAGCTACGACCTTGTACAAGTACTTGATCGCGAACAGCACCCCCCCGAGAAAGCCCCCTAGGAAAAAGTAGGAGTACTTCTTGAACACAACTTCGTTGCAGGAGGTGCAGCCGTCTGTCAGCACCAGGAATGTAGTCCCACGCCAAGTCAGGAATATCAATCCCAACGCCAGCCCAAGCAGGATCGCAACGTACCAAGCGTCTTGGCGAATCAGTTTCGGCGCGCCATCTTGGTACTTCGTCATCCAATCATGACGAAGACGGCCATCTGTGTTGACGCCATCCACTTCGTTGGGCGTCTCGACCTTCGGTACCACAGCCACGTTTTCGGCATCAAGTGCCGATGACGACCCATGCGCCGGAGTCTGCGGACCCAGCGTGGTCGCTCCAGCACTTGTCGACGAATCGCCTGCTACGCTCTCCGTATCAGCGGCCGCCAACGCCAGCTCCCGCAATGGCATCAGCTCGCAGAGTACGCGCAGTGCTCGACGCAATTTCGAGCATTGGGTGAGTCTTGTAGTCAAAGAACTCACGCAGCCCAATCCGCGACGCGATCACGCGGCGGAAGAACTGCGACATCGGCTTCTTCAGGACGCAGACAAGGCCGCCGGTTTCGAGACCTTCCAATTTGTCCGCAGCAAAGAGGTATTCGCGGCCATGCGCAAGATCCGCAATTTCTGCAACGGAACACCTGCTCCAGGTCAACTCAGAATCGAACCTCAATGCTTCCGTTGTCAGACTGAAGTCCAACGGCACTAGGTGCATGTGCGCGTGATCAGTGCCGCAGCCCGTCGGTGAGCCAGCGTACCCTGCTCCATGCTCAAACACGGCAACGTTCCCATACCGTTTGCCGACAAGTGACGCAGCACGCTCGGCGAACGCCCAAAATTCAGCGTGCTTGTAGTGCTCGGATAGACTGTAACCATGCTCAAGGGGACAGACAAGCGACCAACCCGGCACCATTGCGCCTTTGGAAGCCATCGCGCAATACGCATCCTCCTTGAGCCACGGAGAATCAACCGACTCCGACGCCTGCTCGGCGAAGAAGCCGCAAAACCGACACTTCATCGAAATTGACTGGTCCATGATCTCCTCTCCATCGCGGTGGATCGCGACGATGTACTTGGAAATGCTACCCCATACAGCGCATCCGTGATGCGGCCCCGTCCTCGGGAGCAGGCCAGCAACGGACGATGCCTCGCGGCTCTGCAGCACTATCCGCGAAGTTGACCCCTCATCCTATGCGGAGCCATACGGTCACGCTCGATCTAGCTGGCTCTCGCTCAGGCACGGGAAGCCCCACGATCTCCGGCTTTCTGAGCGAAGCAGCCGACCGGCGCGGCGAACATTGAGCGGCAGGTTTCGGCACCCGCCGACATTCGCCTCAGAAATTTGACCGGCCGCATCCGGCCAAGCGGCCACCCAACTGAAGCGGTTTCCCACGGGAAAAGTTCAGTCTTGAATGAAACAAACGGCCAAAAGATCAGCTTTGGATGAAAAGCAGGCTCAGCGTCGGCTCGCCGATGGCCGCCAAGTTGCTGACTCACAGCCGGCGACGTACAGCCCACAGATAGGTCCGCCACGGAAACCTGTCCTTGGGCCTTCAAAAGCCGGCTTCGCGCCAAAAAACGCTGAGCACGTGCCGCGCCATGCGCTTGGCGAGTGGCTCGGCGCGCGCATGGATGCTGACCAGGCCGCGCCAGCTCTGCTCTGGATCGTCATTGCCGCCGGCCACGTCCAGCGTCACGCGGTACAGCGCCGTTTCGGGGTAGAACACTTCGCCTTGCTGGCGCACCTGCAATTGGCCGCCCATCGGGCTGGCGAGCAGCTTTTCGTTCAGCGTGCGGGCGGCGTCGCGCTCGATGCTGCGAACTTTCAACTGCAGCGCGGGGCCGCGCAGCGCGTCGACGATGAACAGGCCTTCGTCGCCCACTGCGAGGCGCCGCACTTCCTGCTCGTCTGCATAGGTGACGACCTGGCGTGGGCCGGTGGCGACCAGCCGGCCCAGCACTTCGTTCTGCGCCACCCAGTCACCCTCGTGCAGGTCCGGGTCCAGGTCGTAGAAGCGGCCGGTGAACGGCGCGGTGGGTGCGTAGCGTTGTGCATCCGCCGAGACGGTGCGGGCCTCGGCCTTCGTGGCCTGCATCTGCTCTGCCGCCAGTTGCCAGTCACGGCGCTGCTGCGCGTCGAAAGCAGAGGCTGCCGCGAGGCCTTGCACGCCAGCGGCGCGGGCCTGGGCCTGCAGCGCGCGCAGTTGCAGCGCGGGCGACTCGATGGCGAACAGCGGCTCGCCCTGGCGCACTGCGTCGCCATGCCGGTGCGGCAAGGCCGTGACCCGCGCGCCAGCTGGCGCGTACAGCGTCAGCTGCTCTGCGGGCTGCAGCAGGCCCATGCCGGTGACACGGCCCGGCAAGGGCAGCACGAACAGCGACACCAGCGCCAGCAGCGGCAAGGCCAGCAGCAGGCCGCGCCGAGGGCGAATGCGCTCGCGCCACGCCCACCAGACCTTCAGCTCGCTGGCCACCGGCGCGGCAATGAACCACACCAGCTCGATGCCGAACAAGGCGATGCCGACCGCCTTGATGAAGAAGTGATAGACCAGCAGCGCCACGCCCAGGAACAGGCCTAGGCGGTACAGCCAGGTGCCCCAGGCAAAGGCGACCAGCGCCAGCGTCTTGCGGCGCGAGAAGGCTTCGGGCGCCGGCTCGCTCAAGGCGAACAGCATCTCGCGCAAATGCCAGCGTGCCAGCGCAAACGCGCGTGCGTGCAGGTTGGGCATGTTGACGGCGTCGGACAGCAGGAAGTAGCCGTCGAAGCGCATGAAGGGGCTGGCGTTGACCAGCAGCGTCGAGATCCAGGTGGTGCTGGAGAGCAGGAAGGCGGCCGTCTTCAAACCGCCCTCGGGCAGCCACAGCCAGGCCGCGGTGGCCCAGGCGGCGATCACCAGCTCGGCGCCAATGCCGGCGCCGGCCACGGCCAGGCGCTGGCGCGCATGCGGCAGTTTCCAGACCTCCGTCGTGTCGGTGTAGGCCACCGGCCACAGCACCATCAGCGCCACGCCCATGGTGGGCACGCGGCAGCCGAAGCGCTTGGCCACCAGCCCGTGCGACAGCTCGTGGGCCAGCTTCACGGCGGCCAGCGTCAGCCCGTAGGCGGCCAGGCCTTGCCAGCTGAACAGGTCGACCAGCGTGCCGGCGTAGGCCTCGGCATTGCGCAGCACGCCGGCCAGGCCCAGCAGGCCGACGATGAGCGTCAGCCCCAGGAAACGGCGCGAGAACAGCGCGGAAAGGCGCGGGGCGAGCCAGCCCAGCAGGCGGTCGGCCCGCAGCAGCGGCACGCGGAAAAACAGGTAGTGGTGCAGCAGCCAGGTCCACACGCTGCCGCGCTGGCGCTGCAGCCGGGCGGCCAGTTCGCGCGCCTGGCCTGCGGCGGGTTGCAGCAGCTGGTTCTGCTGCAGGAAGTCCTGCAGTCGCAGCACGTCGGCCTCGGCCAGCGTGAGCGTGGTGTCTTGCGACACGGCCGCGGCAATCTCGGCCGGCTGGCGCAAGTGCCAGCGGCTGAGGATCTCGAAGCTGGGCCAGTCGAGCTGGAAAAACTGGTTCTTGACCGGGTCGTGCAGCGTCCAGGCCGGCTGGCCGTCAGCCAACCGCGGTGCCGGGTACAGGCCCAACTCTTCGCGCAGGACAGCCAGGCTGGTCATAGCGCCATGTACTGCCTGGCCATGGCCAGTGGGCGGCGCAGCACCCAGTAGCCCAGCGGCACCCAGCCGGCCTGCAGTCGCGCGGTGCCCTTGAGGCCGATGCGGTGTTCGGTCGCCTCGCTGAGCTGGGCGCGCACGCGGTAGGCGTAGTTGCCGTCGGGGCGCTGCACCGGATCGTGCGCGAGGTAGCGCAGCGTCGCGGGCACCGGGTCCAGCGGCGTGGCGGCGAGGTAGAGGCGCAGCTCGGCGCCCGCGGGCAGCGGCAAGGCGTCACCCACCGGCAGCCAGGCTTCGACTTCGACCTGCTTCGGGTCCACCACGCGCAGGATGCGCTCGCCGGTGCGCACGGGGCGGCCTTCCCATTCGGAAGGGTCGTCGAAGATGGCAATGCCGGCGCGTGGCGACAGCACGCGCGAGCGAGCGAACTGGTCTTCGAGGAAGGCGGCCTCGGCGCGCTTTTCCTCGATCTTGCCCATCGCCGCAGCGAGCTGGCCTTTGGCATGCGGATCGGCCAGCGCGAGCTGCGCGGCCTGGCGGTATTCGGTTTCGGCGGTGGCCAGCGCCTGGCGCGCCACGTCCAGCCGGCTGGCAATCGGCGCCTGGTCGAAGCTGAACAGCGGTTGGCCGGCGGTCACGGCCTGGTTGGGCTGGACCTGGAAACGCTCGACCACGCCGTCCAGCGGCGCACGCACCACCAAAGCGTCTGCCGCGACCAGTTCGGCCGGCGCCAGCACCGAGAGCCTCACGGGCACCATCAGCAGCAATAACAGCGCCGCAGCGACCTGCACAGTGCGGCGGCGCCACCAGGCATGCGGTGCGGCTTCGGGCGAACTCGCAGTGCGCCACCAACGGCGCGCCGGATGCAGCGCCTGCCAGGCGTGTGCCCACACATGCAGCCATTCCTGCAGCAGCGGCAACGCGGCTTCGGAAACGGGCTCGTCAGACGCCAGCAGCAAGCCACCGGCCGCAGCGCCAGGCAATGGCAGCCACAGCGCCTGCGCCGGCAGCCATTCGGACCATTCGGCCGCGAGACCGGCCGGCAGCGCCGCGCGGTCCACGACGCCCTGCCCTGCATTCGCGGCCAGGTGCGCGCACAGGCGCTGCACCCACAGCGCATACGGCGCGTTGCGGTCCGGCTCGACGACGCCGGACAGCCCGCGCACGCCGGTGCCAGCCAGCCACAGCGCGGCCTGCCGGTAGTGCAGCAGCGAGCGGCTGTCGTTGACCAGCAGGAACACCAGCTCCTCGCTGCTGCATGCCTCGCGTGCCTGGTGGGCAAGCGACAGCAGCGGAATCAGCGGGCTGGCGGTGTCGTTCAACTGCGGGCTCCGGGCAAGCGGGTGTCATGCGCTGCAAGCGTGTGGCGTTGGCCAGCAGATTTCAGTTGCTCGCTGAGCGCCGGGCGCGCGGCCAGGCGCGGTGCGGCATCGCCTTGCGGGGCTTCGGAGGAAGGACCGGCCGGCGCGGACTCGGCAACGGGCTCGGCTGCATCGATGTCGACTGTCGTCTGCACCACGTTGCCGTTGGCGTCCCGCGTGGTCAGCACGACGTGCAGGCCTTTGAAGCCGGGCGGCGCCTGACCGCTCAGCGTGCCTTTGACCGGGTCGAACTTCAACCATGCGGGCAGCGGCCGGCCATCCACCAGGCGCGCGGCCTGCACCGCGCTGGCATCTCCGGCGGCGGGCGGCATGGCGAACTGCACCAGGCCGTCTCGGCCGACCTCGACCGTGGCCGCCAGGGGCGTGGGCGAAGCCGGTTCGGCGACGGCAGCGACTTCGAATGCCGTGCCGGCGCGCGAAGCAAGCGCGGACAGACCCGTAGCCGAATCGCGTGGCGGCGCGGTGACCGCCGGCAAGGGCATCAGCGAGGCCCCGTCGTGCATGGGGACCGGCGCCGGTGCAGGTGAGGTCACCGGCACGGCCGGCGCGGCGTCGGGGTTCACCAGCTGTGGTGGCCGCGCGATGGGTGCGGGTGCGGGTGCGGGCGATGGTGCCGGTGTGGGCACAGGTGCCGGCGCGGGTGGCGGGGGCGGCGGCTCAGGCGTCGGTGCGGGCGTTGGTGCCGGTGCAGGTGCCGGCTCGGGTGCGGGTGCGGGCGGTTCCGGCGCGGGTGCGGGCGCCGGCGGCTCGGGTGCCGGCGCCGGTGCAGGGGGCTCGGGCGCAGGCGCTGGTTCCGGTGCGGGTGCGGGCGCTGGCTCAGGTGCTGGCGCCGGCTCGGGTGCGGGTGCGGGTGCGGGTGGCGGGGGTGGCGGCGCGACGACGGTGGCGGACGCATCCGAGGCCACGTCGACCACCGCGCCATGAGAGTCAGTGACGGTGGCGACGGCACGCACTGCGAGGCCGGCCATCGCGTCGCTGAGCAGCAGCGTGCTGCCGCTTGCGCCTGCCACGTCGGTCCACTGGCCGTTGCCATCCCGAACCTGCCAGCGCAGCGTGGTGCCGGCCACGCCTTCGGCATCGGTCAGCGCGGGCGCAGCGGTCAGCACCTGGCCGACGACCACGTTGCCGCTGAGGGCGACGCTGCCCTGCGGCGCGTCGTCCACACCGGCGATGTGCACCGCCAGGCTGCTGTGCGCGGCCAGGCTGCCGTCGGACACGGTGAGTGCGAAGCTTTCCTGCGTGGTGCCGGCCGTGGCGTTGACCGCGGCGGCATCGGGCACGTAGACGTACAAGCCGCTGGCGCTGTTCAGCCACAGCGTGCCGAAGCTGCCGGTTTTGTAGCTGTCGTAACTGTGGCCGCCCACGGTGGCCGAGCCGGCACTGCCGCCGGCCATGCTGAACTGCAGCGTGAGGCCAAGGTCACCGCTGGCCGAGAGCTGGCCGCTGACATTGGCGAAGCTGTCGCTGGCCGCCGTGTCGGCGAGCTGGATGCTGCCGGGCGCGGCGAGCACCGGCGCGTGGTGCAACCCGGCGACGGCCAGGCTGAAGTCGCTGCTGACGCTGGCGCCACTGCCGTCGGTGGCCGTCACACGCACGCTGATGGCGCCGGCATCGGCCTGCCCCGGCGTGCCGCTGAACTGGCCGGTGCCGGCATTGAAGCTGAGCCAGCTCGGCAGCGGAGAACCGCTGGCCAGCGTGGCGCTGAGCGTGAGGTTGTCGCCCACGTCCACGTCGGCAAAGCTGTTGCCCGGCAGCGTGAAGCTGAAGGCGCTGCCTTCGGTGGCGTTTTGCGCGGCAATGCCGGTGGCGGTGGGCGCTGCGTTCAGCGCGGCCAGCGTCAGGTCGTTGCCGTCGCCGCCGGCCTGCGCCAGCTGCAGCGGGTGGCCGTCGGTGGTGGTGAAGCGGGCGCCGTCGGCCAGGTTGGCGAAGCTGCCGTTGATGGCGTCTGCGGCGTCGTTGGCGATCAGCACGAGGTTGTCACCCGCCGACACGGCCCCGTTGACCACTGCCAGGCTGAGCGAGCCGCCATTGAGCGTGACGCTGCCGTGCACCACGATCTGGTCGTGCCCGCTGCCTGGCGTGACACCGGCCACGTCGGCCGCATAAGTGCTGCCGTCCTGCATCACCAGGCCGCTGTTCAGCGTCAGCGTGCCGGCGCCGTTGCCAGCGCTGGTGCCGGGAGCAATGGTGCCGCCGGAATTCACGACGACCACGCCCGCGACGGTGCCGGTGCCGGCCAGGGTGCCGCCGCTGGCGACCGTCAGCACGCTGGTGTTGGCCAGGTTGCCGGTGAGGTTCAGCGTGCCGCCGGCCACCGTCGTGCTGCCGCTGTAGGTGTTGGTGTTGCTCAGCGTGAGCTTGCCGCTGCCTTGGGTGCTCAAGGCGCCGCCACCGCTGATCACGCCGCTGAGCGTGGCCGCCGCGCTGCTGCTGATGGCGGAGTCGATGGCCAGCGAGATTGCGTTGTCTATCGTCGTCGCGCCGGTGATGCTGAGGCTGCCGCCGTTGAGCGTGACGGTGCCACTGCCCAGGTTGCTGTCGCTGGCGACGCTGAGGGTGCCTTCGTAGAGGCGCGTCTGGCCGCTGTGCGTGCCGGAGTTGCCGCTGTTGGCCAGCACCAGCGTGCCGCTGCCGAACTTGCTCAGCGTGGCGCTGCCGGAGAGTGCGCCGCTGAGCGTCACGCTGCCGCTGCTGACGGTCAGGTTGCCACTGGTGTTGAGCGCGATGGCGTTGTCTATCGTGGTGCTGCCGGTGACGCTCAGCGCGCCGCCGTTCAGCGTCAGCGTGCCGGCGCCAAGATTGGCGTCGCCCGCCACGCTGAGCGTGCCGACGTAGACCCGGATGCCACCGCTGAAGCTGCCCGAATTGCTGCCCGAGAGCGTGAAGCTGCCGCTGCCGGTTTTGTACAGCTGGCCGCTGCCGCTGAGCGTGCCGGAGAAGTTGGTGCTGGTGTTGGCGCCGCCGGTGGTCAGCGAGAAGCTGCCCATGGCCACGCTGCCGCTGCCGGCCAGCGAGCCGATGGCTTCGCTGGCAGCCAGGCTGAGGGTGGCGCCAGACGAGACGGTGACGGCACTGGTGTCGGCCAGCGCCAGGCCGCCGGCAAGCGCCAGCGTGCCGGCCGAAACAGTGGTGCTGCCGGTGTAGGTGTTGGCGCCGCTGAGCGTGAACGTGCCGCTGCCGGCCTTGGTGATGCCGTTGCTGCCGCTGGACGAGATGACGCCTGAGAAAGTGGTGCTTGTGTTGTCGCCGCCAGTGGTCAGCCTGTAGCCGAGCACAACGTTGCCGGCGCCGGCCAGCGAGCCGATGGTCTCGTTGCCGCCAGCCAGCGTGAGGGTGGCGCCGCTGGCCACGGTCACAGCGCCAGTGTTGGCAATCGAGCTGCCGCCACTGAGGCTGAGGCCGCCGGCCGAGATCGTGGTCGCCCCGGTGTGCGTATTGGCGCCAGAGAGCGACAGCGTGCCGCTGCCGGCCTTGACCAGGCCGCCGCTGCCATAGATCACGCCGCTGAAGGTGGTGGAGGCGTTGTTGCCGCCGGTGGTCAGCGTGTAGGAGTCCAGTGCCACGTTGGCGCTGCCGGCCAGCGAGCCGATGGTTTCGTCCGCGATCAGGCTCAGCGTGCCGTCGTTGATCGTGACCGCGACGCTGTCGGCAAGCGCCGCGCCGCCGGACAGCGCCAGCGTGCCCTCGGCGACGGTGACAGCGCCGGTGAAGCTGTTGCTGCCGCTGAGCGTGACCTGACCAGCACCGGTCTTGACCAGGTCGCCGCTGCCGGAAATCGCACCGGACAGCGTGACGGCACCGCTGTTGTCGACCGTGCCGCCATTGCCGCCCAGGCTGATGTCGTGGCCGATGGTGCTGGTGCCGGTGAGGGACAGCGTGCCGCCGTTGAGCGACAGCGCGCCGCTGCCCAGTTCGCCGTTCTGGTCGATGGCAATCGTGCCTTCGCGTAACAGCGTGTCGCCACTGAAGCTGCCGGCATTGCCGGCGTTGGCCAGCACCAGCGTGCCGTCGCCGAATTTCAGCAGCATGTCGGCGCCACTCAACTGGCCGGTCAGCGCGATGCTGACGCCGTTGGCCACCGAGACTTCGCCGTACTGCGCGACGATGTCGAGGTCGTTGGCAATGTCCGCACCGCCCGCTGTGACGCTCAGCGTGCCGCCGTTCAGAGACAGCGTGCCGCCGCCAAGCTGGCTGCCGTCGTACACCGTCAGCAGGGCGTTGCGCACCATCGTGCCCGCGGCGTAGGTGTTGGCGCCCGAGAGCGTCAACGTGACGTTGTCTACCGTGAGGCTGCCGCTGGCGCCGCTGATGTTGGATGCGATGGCCAGGCTGTCACCGCCGCCGCCGGCCACGTTCAGCGCGCCGTTGAGTTCAAGGTCAGCGCCGGTGATGGTCAGCGTATCGGTCGGGTCGATGTCGAAAACGATGCCGTCGAGCACCGTGAGGTTGCTGCTCAGCGCAATCGTCTGCCCACCGAGCAGGTTGGGCGTGCCGACGCTGCCGAACTGCAGCGTGTCGCCGTCCTGGGCCCAGTGCATGGCCTCGCGCAGCGACAGGCCGGTGCCGTCGTTTTCGTCGTCGGCCAGGTTGGCGCCGAAGCTGGTGTCGGCGCCGCCGCTGGTGTCTTCGCTGGTGGTGACGATCAGCGTGGCCAGGTGACCGGAGAAGGCTTGCTGGGCGGCGCTGCTCAGCGCCAGGCGGCTTTCGATGGTGCCGGTCGAGACCTCCAGCGTCCAGTCGCTGCCGCCTTGGGCCGAGCCTGTGTTGTCGTTGGACGCGGCGACGTCGGCGCCGGTCGCGGTGGCCAGCGCGTGGATGAAGTTTTCGCCGGTGCCGCTGGCGACGCGGCAGCCGTAGAGCAGCAGGTCGCCACCAGTGTTCAGGGCGGCGCCGAGCGTTGCGAGATCGGCGGACCGGCTGGCAACGGTGCTCGCGTCCAGCGTGAGCGAACCCAGGTACACCTGGCCTTCGGCGCCGTGGCTCAGCACCTGGATAGAGTCCAGTCCACTGCGGCCTTGCAGTGCGCTGAGCATTTGCGTCAGGCCGTCCTGCGCCGGGTCCAGCAGCACGACTTCCGCGCCCGGCAGCACGCCGTCGCGCAGCGCCTGCCAACCTTGGATGCTGGTGTCGATGAAGACGATGTCGTGCTTGGTCGACTTGTCCTGTTCGTGCACGGCGACGGCGGTGGGAACGGCGTCTGCAAGCCGCGCAGCGGCGTCGGCCAACGCGGCGCCGTGGCTGGCCTCTGGCATGGCGGCAGGCGCCTCGTGATGCAGCGCTTCGGCGGCGGCGGTGACCGCGGCGGCGTCGAACATCAGCCGAGGCTCCAACACCATCGGGCGCACGATGGCGCGTGGCGGCGGCGGTGCTTCAAGCCTGCTACCCGTCAATGCGCCAAGTCGGCGAACGACGTCATTCCAGATGCTGCGGGGAAAGCGGTTCATGCGGCGTGATGTCGGTTCGGCGAGCGGTGGCCCGGAGGCAGCACAGGCGCTGCCGAAAGAGGAAAGACTGAGACGCTCAGCGAGCTGGCACGTCGACGATGACGCGCCCGCTCATGCCGGCGACCAGCTCGGGAAAACGCCCGCGGATCTGCGCGGTGAACTTGACCGACTGGCTGACCGGGTCAACCTTGGCCGCCGTGCGCACCACGCCTGCCGGGTAGGTCTTGCCGGTCTCGTCAATGCGAATCTCGAACGGCGAGTTGACCTTCAGGAAGGCCATCCAGTGCGAGGGCGCAATGAACTCCAGCTCCAGCGTGGAGTCGTCCATGATCTCCAGCAGCGTCTGGCCGGGCTGCACGTACTGCTGCTCGCGCACCTTCTGCTCCGAGACGCGGCCGGCAAACGGCGCGGCGATGTGGCATTTGCCGAGCAGGATGTTGTTGTACGAGAGGTCGGCCCGGGCCTTGGCGGCTTCGGTCCCCGCGATCTCCAGCTCCAGCTTGCCGGCCGAGTTCAGCTCGGAGAGCCGCGTGGTGGACTGCAGCGTCGCGTCGGCCGCGGCGAGCACGGCCTTGGACTTCTGCAGCTGCGCCTGCTGCAGCGAGCAATCGAACTGCACCAGCGTCTGTCCGGCCTTGAAGGCGCCACCTTCGGGCACCGGCAGGCTCTGGACCTTGGCACCGACTTCGGCCGCCAGCGTGGTGAAGCGCTTGGGCGTGAGCTGGGCGCGGACCTCGCGCAGTTCGGGCCGCGCGGGCTCGGCGGCTTCGGTGCCGAAGCTGACCAGCGCTGCAAACGACAGCGTGGCAATGGTGGTGCAGAAAACAATCGCGCGCATCACGGCACCGCCTTGGGGGTCTCAGCCGACACGGCCGGTTCTGCGGGCAGCGTGCCGACATCCCAGGCTTTCAGCACGCCCGCGACGGCCAGCGTCAGGTCGGTCAACGACATGGCTTCAGGTGCGGTGAGGCGCGGCTCCAGACCCAGCGTGGCCTGCAGCTTCGAGGCGGCGGCCTGCACGTTGGACAAGGCCTGGTAACGGCGCAGCTGCGAGAGGATGGCGGCCGTCTGCTGGGCCACGCGTTCCTGCTGAGTCTGGCGCGCGGCGGCCTCCTGGTTCGCCACATGCTTGGCAATGCGGCTGTCGACCTGGGCGATGGCGTCGGCGCGCTCGTACTGGCGCACCGCGTTGCCGTATTGCAGGCGCGCCAGGTGCAGCTGCGAGATCACCGCCATCTGCGTGCTCATGCGCTTCTGGTCGGCCAGTTGCACGCCGGCTTCGGCCATCCTGGTTTGCGAGATCGCCGAGAGCACGCCCAGCAGGTTGAACGACAGCTGCAGCCCGGTCTCGTTCCAGGACTGGTTGATCAGGTACTGGTCATTGCTGGAGCGCAGCGCGTAGTTGAACGACAGGCCGGGGAACATCTTCAGCATGGCCTTGCGGGTTTCGGCCTGGGCGATGCGGCTGCTGTAGATGCTCTCGCGCAGCTCGGCGTTCTGCGACAGCGCGTAGGTTTCCAGTTGCTCCACCGGCTGGTTCAGCCAGGCAGTGGCCGGTGCAGCAGCCGGCTCGACCACGGTGATGGCCTGGCCGCCGGGCGCGCCGATCAGCTGCGCGAGTTCGATGCGCGCGCTGTTCAGTTCCTGGTCCACCAGTTCCAGCAGGCGCAGGTTCTCCAGCAACTGGCGCTGGTAGCGCAGCGGCTCCAGCGGCGAGCGCAGGCCTTCCTGCTCGATCTTGCGGGCGTCTGCCAGCGCCTGCTCGGCCACCTGCGTGGTGGCCTGCAGTTCGCCGCTGAGCTTCTGCGCCGCGGCGACGCGCCAGAACGCGGTGCGCACGTCCTGCACCAGCAGGTGCTGGGCGCGGCGGCTGCGTTCGGTGGCGATCAGGAAACGGTCCGCGCTCTGGCGGGCCGCGTAGTAGCTCTGGCCGAAGTCCAGCAAGCTCCACGAGAAGGAGAGGTCCACGCCGGTGGCTTCGCGGCTGGAGGAAATCGTCTGGCCGCCAATCACGGTGCCGGTGGCCAGGTCCTTGCTGAGCACCAGCAGGTCGTTGTCGCGGTTGCGGTAGCCGGCCGAAGCCACCAGGCGCGGCAGCATGTCCAGGTTGGCCACGTCCAGCCCGCCAAAGGCCACCACCTCTTCCATGCGGCGCACGCGGCGCTCGGCGTTGTACTTGAGGGCCCGGGCAATGGCGGCTTCGAGGCTCAACGGGCCGTCCAACGGCGCGGCGTTCTGCTGCAGCGCGAGCTTGTCGGCCTGGGTGATGTCGCTGATCTCGGCGCCGGCCAGCGGCTGCGGCTGCAGCGAGGCGCAGGCACTCAGGGCGAGCGCCGCGGCAGCCACGAGCAAGGTCTTGGCAAATGCAAGCATGGTGATTCTTGTAGGAAGTTCGAAGCGCCGCAGGGCCGTGCGCAAAGCGTGTGAGACCGAGCTCGCAGCATAGGAAGGCTGGGCGCAAGCAAGGGTGCACAGAAGCGGGGCGAAACACCTCTGTCTCTGGCGACCGCCCATCGGCCCGGCGGCGCGGATGCGTTGCAGAATCGACTGTGTGAAGCCATGCCTGCCCCAGGAAATCGTGCCCGTGGACGCCGCCCAGGTGGCGCTGACCGCCCAATGCCTGGGACCGTTGACCGATCAGTTGATGCCTTACTTCCTGGCCCTGCGTGCCGAAACGGACGCGGTGCTGGCGCAGCGCCTCCCGCCGGCCGGCGGCAAGGCCTACCCATACGGCCGCTGCGAGGAGATCACGCAGGACCTGTACGCCCGGCTGGCGCAACGCCTGGCAAAGCCGGCCGATCCGGTCACGCAGGCATTGCACGACTTCGTCGCCCAAGGGGGCGTGGTGCGCAGCATCTGGGGCGTGCTGCGCGAGCAGTATTTCCAGAACGCGATCCAGTTCGGCGCGCTGTACGTGGACGTGTCCAACGACACGGTGTTCGTCACCAAACCGCAGATCGAGATCCTGCCCATCGAACAGTCCGGTTTGGTGCCGGTGCGCGACCTGGCGCACTTCCGCCAGACGGCCGAGCGCTACTGGCACGCGACGGTCTACGCCAACCACCTGGTGCCGACGCTCGCCCCCTTGCTGCCCATCATCACGGTCAGCGCCGGCAAGCTGCGGCCAGGGCTGCAGTCGGCCTGCGACTACATGATCGACCTGATGCGCCGCGACGCTTTCCAGCAGGCCGAAGCCTGGCTGCGCGATGGCCCGGCGCCACCACCGGAACTGCAGTTGCCAGACCTCCCGGCCGACCTGCGCCCCTGGACCACGGACACGCGGCAAGAGGCCGTGCAAGCCTGCCGGCGCGCCCGTGCAGCGAGCTGTCAGCTTGACGCCGAATGGCGCACCGCCAGGGTGCTGGACTACCTGCGCTCGATTCGCGCCTGACCCGGTGAAAGTGCTGAGATTCACGCCTCTGCGGCCCAATTTCGCGCTGCTATACTGAATTGCAGTGGGGGTGTAGCTCAGCTGGGAGAGCGTCGCGTTCGCAATGCGAAGGTCAGGAGTTCGATCCTCCTCATCTCCACCACTGCTCCGCCAGGATTCAGCGTGAATCCGGCAAGCCCCCTGGAACCACCGAGGCGCCGTCATGGCCGGCCCGTGTGTCCCGTCTGGGCCCAACCACCAGGGTCCAGCTACCTGTCGAAACCAAGACCGACGCATCCGCTATTTGGGCGGTTCGCGCGTCTGCGCGCAACCAGCCGGCTGGTTTGCGTTGGATCAAGCGACCGCCGGTGCGGCGGTGTTGAACTCGGGTCGACACAGCACTGGCTGCCTGCCGACCCGTTTGCCAGCCAGGGCTGCTTCCTCACCACGTTGTCCAACAAGCCCTTGCGGCGCACGCCCCCCTCGATGAGCAGGACGGTGCCGCATCAGACAGGATGCCCGCATGAAAATTCTCGTCGCCACCGATGGCTCGAAGCCCGCCTTGCATGCCGTCAAGTACGCCATCAAGTTGCTGCAGTCGCTCTCGTCCACCAGCAACACCGTCACCCTGATCAGCGTGCACGACGATGTCGGGCTGCGGCATGCCAAGGCCTTCGTGGGCAAGGAGGCCGTGGCCGACTACTTGCGTGAACTCAGCGAGAAGGAACTCAAGCCGGCCAGGAAGCTGCTCGATGCGGCCGGCATCAAGCACGACATGGAAGTGCGCACCGGCCACGTCGCACAGGAAATCGTGCATTGCGCGATGGCGGGCAAGTTCGACCTGATTGCGCTTGGCGCAAAAGGCCGCGGTGCCGTCGCCGACCTGCTGCTCGGCTCGGCCGCGCAGCGCGTGCTGGCGACCGCCGAAATGCCTGTCGTGCTTGTGAAGTGACCCGCCGCGTCTTCGCCGCCGATCCCGAACGCAGGCGGCAACTGGCCCGTCGGTGACGACCGGCTGAGGGAGGCCAAGGCTCGCCTGCGCCTGGCCCGCGACGGGCCGAACGAATCAGCGGTGCGCAAGCTGCGCAGCGTGCTGAAGCCGGCACGCGAGGTGGCATCTGAACCGATGTGGCTGCCCTTGCTCGCGGTGCATGCGGGCGCCAGGGTCTGGGTGCGCGTGCCATGCTCGGCAACGCCGCGTCCAAGCGCCGGTTCGGCCGGGTCGTGACGGGCACGCTCGCGGTACTGGGTACCGTATGCCCATTACCGCCTACAGCGGACCACTCTCGTTCTCGGCGCCCGCTACTGCGGCGCTGCTGGCGGCAGCCTGCATGGCCAGGCCGGGCCTGCTGTGGTTCGAGGCTGTCAAACTCTTCCGGCGCCGTTGGCGACGATCAGGCAATTTAGCGCGCAGCCGCGTCTGGTCACGCCTCCTTGCACCTGCAGGGGGAATTCCCTTTCTGCGCCACGCGCCGCGGCACGCGGTTTGCCTCTTGTCCCGAGTCAAAGCGGCAAATGCGCCAAGTTGGTGCCCGGTTGGGAAGGAGCACTGGCACAAAAATCGCTTCCAGGATCCGCTTTGTCCAAGTGCTGCGGCTGACCGCGACTGAAGCACTGCAACACTCGGCAAACAGCCCTTTCAACCGGCTGGTTACAAGGGCTGAAGCCGGTTTTGCCGTGAATCATTAGGGTCAAGCCTGTAATGGCAGGCAGAAATTGCCCGCTATAGTGGCGTTTTTCGCGGCCCAAAAGGCCGTTGCCGATGAGAAAGACAGCGTCCTTCGAGGGCGACTGGAGGAATGAGTGGATTTCGCTGAATCGCAGCGCAGCCCCCGCAAGCACCCTGTGGGGCTGATGGTGGTGATCGTGCTGCACGTTTTGCTGGGCTACGCCCTGGTGAGTGGCTTGGCACGTCGGGTGGTGGAGGTCGCCATCAAGCCGGTGGAGACCAAGCTGATCGAAGAGATCAAGCCGCCGCCACCGCCGCCGCCGGAGAACCTGCCGCCGCCGCCCAAGAACCTGCCGCCGCCGCCAGCCTTCGTGCCACCGCCGGAAGTGCAGGTGGCACCGCAGCCGGTCGCGCCGACCATCACGACGACGACGGTGGCACCGCCGCCTGCGCCGGTCACCATCACCCCAGCGGCACCGGCGCCACCCGCACCGCCAGCACCGCCGCGTGCAGCCGCCCGGCCCGCCATTGGCAACATTTCCGCGTGCGCCCCCACGGGCGCTGACTACCCTGCCGCTGCGACCCGGGCTGAAGCCACTGGCACGACCCGCATTCGCTTCACAGTGGATGCCCAAGGCAAGCTGGCCAAGGCTGAAGTGGTGAAGGCCGCTGGCCCCAGCCGCGAGCACAAGCTGCTGGACCGCATCGCACTCGACAAGCTCAGCGGTTGCGTCTTCAAGGCTGGTGCTGACGAAAACGGCCAGCCCACGGGCGGCACTTTCGAAGTCGAGTACGTCTGGAAGCTGGAGTGAACTTCCAGCAACTGAAAGTCCGCTAGTCGTTGGGTGGCGGTCCTGGCAAGAGGCTGTCGCCAATCAAGCTTTCACTGCCGCGAGAAAGACATCAGATCTGCCGCGCGACAGTCATCCTCAGTCGCCCTGCCCCTTTCGTGGCCGCAACGGCCCGCCGGGCAAGGCATTTGTCCCTGTTTTGTTCCCTGGAGTGAGTCCATGTCCTTTCTGAAACAACTGCGCGCGCCGCTGCTGGCGGTCACCCTCGCCACGGCCGGCCTGGTCGGCCTGGCTGGCATTGCCACCCTGCTGCCGCAAGCCGCCCTCGCCCAGGAAGCCTCTGCCCCTGCTGCCACCGCTTCGACCGACCCGGCTCCGGCCCCGGTCGTGCCCGAGGTCAAGAAGGAAACCATCGACAACCCCTACGGCCTCGAAGCGCTGTGGAGCCAGGGTGACTTCGTCGCCCGCGGCACGCTGATCATCATGATCATCATGTCCATGGGCTCGTGGTACATCATCTTCACCAA